>PBRQ01000101.1 GCA_002725995.1 Gammaproteobacteria bacterium | reverse complement strand
TGACTATCTGCCTTCTATGAAACTTGTTGGTTCACATAAATTCAAGCCGAGGACGGCAACCATCAATCCGCGTCAGCATTTAACTGTACGATCAATGATATTGTCTAGTTGTCTAGCCGCTAAAAGGCAGCAAGGAGAAAGTGCTGATTTATCGCCTTCAGCAACTTGCAACGCCTAAGGTGTTGCTTGAGAGGCTAAGGAATCAGCTTTGAGCCATTCAATCTCCTCCAGCCTCGCAACCCTAACCATCAGGCGCTCAACGTAAAGCTCAATGACGACGTCAGTTTTACGTTTAGAGAGGTAATCCTCAACTATCTCAGGGCTAAACTTTTGACTCACGTGTTCAATTCTCTTGAAGTCTTGTCTCATGAAACTTAAGGGGGCAAGCCCGTATGAGTCTCTAAACATCAGTACGGAAAGCTCGCCCGTTTTGCACCCCACTGCAGCAGTAACCACGCCTCGGTGTTCTAAAAGCGGTTTTGAAACTTCTTCACCAAGCTTTTCCCAACACCAACCCGATTCGGGTTTGTACCGAACTCTTTCTTCTTCGTACATCCCCTCAATTCCAATAATATCGCCCAAATCACCCCGCGCCCCTATCTCCCAATAAAAATCAAAGTCCTCATCCGCTGTTGGTGAAAACTGTGGGTGCCGCGCTTCAAGTAACTCAGCGATTTTGTTATATCCGATCTTGGCACCGTGCAAATTCCAATGAGTATCAGTTTTGTGGTAAAGCCTTCGACTGTCCCTTGCCTCAAACATTTCTTGCCTTAAATCAACTATTTTGAAATCAGACTTCTCTTCAAGATAGGCAACTAACTGATCTAGTCTGGAGGGCTCTGGTTTGGTGGTAATTCGGGTTGGTATATGCTGTGGGTAGATTGTGTGTTTATCAGGTACAACGACATACAAATAGTCGATGCCGCGTGCTTTTAGCCAGTCTCGCTTAGCTTCTAGGTGCTGTCTCGTGCGTTCCAGCTGATACCGCTTATAGGGCCTTAGTCGACGGTAGTTTTCGACAACCTTGTTACCTGTATAGAACAGCCAGCCATCGGAGCCGATAAGCACCTTGTCTGAGGGCGAAATACCAAAAAAGATCATAAATCTGGCGTGCGTCTTGATCAGCACAGATCGCCAACCAAAATGGTCTTGGTAGTAGGCGTCAAACGCTTTTGAAAATGTATTTGGTGCAGCCCATTCAAAAGCATCCGGCATACCAGCCGGCTCGCGATTTTCATTAGTGTCCTGCGGATCAAGGCTCGAGAGCTGGAGTATTAAAGGCAAAGCAACCATGAAAACAAATACTACGCTCAGAACCCAGTTAGCGAGTGAAGAAAGAGGCTGTACCATGTTCAGAACCTAAAATAGATAAAGGGATTGTAAGTGCCAGCGGCCAAGTAAGTGATCGCCAAGTAAAAGACAGACACATAGCAGGCAATCGTTGAAGCATCTAGTATAAGCTTCATCCCTGAAATGCGGCGTAACTTGACTAGTAGCTTATCTGACAAGTATCGCAAGACTGGGGTCGACAAAAGACAGCCAATTATCACGGCGAAGATAACACTGTCGTTGTAGTGGACCCCTATATCGCTATGCATCTTCTCATTACCGCTTAAATCAAACATAGCTTGCAGGAAAGTGACAGCATCAGGCAGTGTCTCAACCCTGAAAAATACCCATGCCAATATCACGACAAGGAGCACATAGAAATGTCGTACAAAGCGTGGTGCATAGTCAAGCAGTCGGCCAAGTCCAAGTTTTTCGATAACCAAGAACGCACCATGAATCAGGCCCCAAATCAAAAAGTTCCAACTTGCTCCATGCCAAAGACCGCAAAGAACAAAAACAGTCACTAGGTTAAAATAGACTCTAAAATTGCTAACGCGGTTTCCACCAAGCGGAATATATAAATAATCTCGAAACCAATTTGATAGCGAGATGTGCCAGCGTCTCCAGAACTCTTGGATCGATAATGCGATATACGGGTAGTTGAAATTTTCCAGAAATTTAAAGCCAAACATTCTGCCCAAGCCAATTGCCATATCTGAATACCCGGAAAAATCAAAATAAATCTGCAGCGTGTAGCAGATTATTCCAAGCCAGGCGATCTCCGGGGAAATGTCGCTGGCTGGTAGCGCAAAGATGGTATCGGCAATTTCCCCAAGGGGGTTTGCGATGATCATTTTTTTTGCGAAGCCCGCGATAAACCGCCGAGATCCTGTTGAGAAGTCTTCTGCAGTAATTTCACGATTACCGATTTGTTTCGCGATGTCGTGATAACGAACGATAGGGCCCGCTACCAGCTGCGGAAACAGAGATATATAAAGTGCTAGGTCTACTGGGTTTCGTTGTGCGGGATTTGTTCCGCGATAGACATCAATAATGTAGGACATAGCCTGGAAGGTGAAAAACGAAATACCTATTGGCAGGTGCACCGGTGCAAGTACAATTTCAGGTAAGCCGGCCCACACTAGTACTATAGAAACATTGTCTGCGACGAAATTCGCGTATTTATAGCTAATTAAAAGACATAGATTTGTAGCGACAGCTGCAGCGACAAGCCATTTCCCAAAGGGGCTTGAACGTCGTGATTCAATTACGATGCCAAAGATAAAGTTAGCAACGATGGATGCCAGCATTACAATTACGAAATAGCCTTCTCCCCACGCATAAAAAAACAAACTCGCCAGAAGCAGAACTACGTTTTTTAACCTGCCGGGAGAAAGCAAGTAGACGATTAGCAAAACTGGTAGGAAGAGGAATAAAAAAGTGGGAGAGCTGAAAACCATCGAGTGTGTAATGCAAGTTAAGGGTCGATGAGCTTCTCACATCTCTATCTTAGAATCGACCCGATCATTAGTTCTGCTAAGTTGAATTAGATTTATTTGTCTCTATCGAGATACAGAAACCCTGGATATCCCCCGCATCCCTTTGGTCGTGGTGCCAGGAGCGATGTGCACATGATCTTTGAAATATTATCATGGGTATAACTCACGGGGAGCAACTCGCGGGCATCGGCAATGGCTGCCTCATAGGGGGATGTCTGATTTCCCGCGTCCACCTCCAGGGTGTCACTAACGACACCGGTATCTACCAGAGAGGAGACGACTTCCCTGAGAGATGTGTCATAAATCAGTAATGTTGACGACGAGTCTTCAAGAATATATTCCAGCCCCCTTGCTGTAAGACGCCAATTGAGCGGCAGGCAAATTGAATTTTGAAAAACTTCGGGCAATTCAGCAGCAAAACTGCTACACGATCCCCTTTAGCGACACCGTTAGCTTGAAACCAGGACGCAAGCCGGCTTGCTCACTGATCCAGCTGCCCGTAGCTAACCTCCCTGCTATTATCAAGATCAACAATGGCAACTTTACCGGGACGTATTTGGGCGTGATGAGTTACCCAGTCGTAGTGTTTTGTCGCCATTATATTTTTTTGCTTCCGTTTAGAATTATATACAGCCTAAATCTAAATCCTTGTGAATCGTATCGCAAACTTGTTCAGACCCATCACATGTGTAAGATGACAAGCTATGAAACCACAAGTATGTATATTGGGTGGCGGAAGCTGGGGCACAACGGTTGCCTCACTGGTTTCTCGTAATGCACCTGCAATACTCTGGGCCCGGGACAAAAATACTGTTCTGGAGGTAAACGAAAGTCACACGAACGAAAAGTATCTTCCGGATGCTAAACTTCCAGCAAAACTCATAGCAACCAACGACCTTGAAGAGGCGGTAGTGGACGCAGAGGTCCTTGTTATGGGCATTCCATCTCAGCACTTCCGTGACGTCCTTAAGGATATCGAACCCTTCGTTAACCCCTGTGTACCGGTAATTAGCCTGTGCAAAGGCCTTGAATTATCAACACGAAAACGAATGACCGAAATAATTAGCGAGATACTCCCCGAACATCCACGGGGAGTCTTGACCGGACCAAATCTCGCACGCGAAATCATTGCTGGCTATGCGGCCGCCAGTGTACTGGCCATGGAGGATGAAATAATCGTCAGTGACATACAGAAGCTGTTTCACAGCAGCCTATTTCGTGTCTATACAAACAACGATATCATCGGCTGTGAACTGGGTGGCGTATTGAAAAATATTATTGCTATTGCAGCAGGCATGGGAGACGGTCAGGGCGCTGGAGACAATACCCGATCAGCTATTATTACCAGGGGACTGGCGGAAATCACGCGATTGGGCGTGGCGATGGGCGCAAGCGCACAAACCTTTGCAGGCTTAGCCGGCATGGGTGACCTGGTCGCAACCTGCACAAGCTCCCAGAGTAGAAATCACACTGTCGGCTATGAGCTGGGAAAAGGTCTTACAATCGACGAAATTATCGCCAACATGTTCATGGTTGCAGAAGGGGTAAAAAGTGCCCCAGCCGTAATAGCACTGGCAAATGAATATGAGGTCGAAATGCCCGTAGCAGACGTGGTGTTTGAACTTGTGCAGGGCGAGAGCAACGCCAGGAAAGCGTTTCGCAATCTTCTCAGGGCAGGGATTGGCTCTGAATCAGAGCCCAATTGATCAGTATTCGATTCAATTCAGCGAAACACACGCTATTGTTCAGCCTCGTCGTTTTCGTCCGAATCCTCAGATTGAATTCGTTGGTATATCTCTTCCCGGTGAACAGCAACTTCTCTCGGTGCATTTACACCAATGCGGACCTGGTTTCCCTTGACACCGAGCACTGTAACAGTCACTTCATCACCAATCATAAGCGTCTCGCCAACCCGCCGGGTTAGTATCAGCATTCCATTCTCCCTTCCATTTCCATGTCCTAATGCCTGACACACTAACTACCAAATCGCTTTCAAGCAAGTTTTCCATTGTCATTAGCAAGATCAAAAGCCGAGTGGAGCGCCCTTGCCGCGAGTTCGAGATACTTCTCCGATATAACGACCGAAATTTTGATTTCTGAAGTCGAGATCATAAGAATATTAATGGATTCATCCGCCAGCACCTGAAACATCTTACTCGCAACACCCGCATGAGAGCGCATGCCGACGCCCACCATGGACAGCTTGGCAATTTTATTGTTGCCAGACACCTCACGCGCACCAATATCATCGCTGACTTTTTTGAGGATCTGCATTGTCTCATCGTAATCTTTCCGGCCAACCGTGAAAGTGAAATCGGTACTCGTGTCATCTGCTACATTCTGGACGATCATATCGACCTCGATATTGGCATCACTGATGGGGCCAAGTATTCTGGAGGCAATTCCGGGTACATCTTTAACTCCCAGGACAGTTAGTTTCGCTTCATCTCCGGTAAAGGCGATGCCGGAGATTATTGGTTGTTCCATGTCCATTTCCTCATTGGTTATCAATGTACCCGGTAAATCTTCAAAGGTGGAGAGAACTCTAAGAGGTACCTTGTACTTGCTGGCAAACTCTACCGCCCTTGAGTGCAATACCCCGGAGCCAAGGCTCGCCAGTTCCAGCATCTCCTCAAAGGTGATTTTTTCGAGGCAGCGAGCGCCTTCAACGACTCTCGGGTCCGTCGTAAAAACGCCTTCAACATCAGTGTATATCTGACATTCATCGGCTTTAAGCACAGCTGCCAGAGCGACCGCGGTCGTATCAGATCCACCACGCCCGAAGGTCGTAATATTCTCCTCGTCATCCACTCCCTGAAAACCAGCAACCACTGCCACCGCACCTGATTCGATATCCGCTTGCAGTTTGGCCGTGTCAATTTTTTCTATTCTTGCTCGTGTGTAGGCCGAATCCGTCCGTATCCTGATCTGCCCACCGGTATATGACCTGGCTTTGCAGCCCATTTTCATCAGTACCATCGACAATAGTGAGATCGTGACCTGCTCCCCAGTGGACAGGAGTACATCGAGTTCCCGCCTGGATTCCGGCTGATGGAAATCAACTTCCCTGGCCAGGTCATCCAGACGATCAGTCATATCACCCATAGCTGAAACAACGACCACGACATCATGCCCCTCGCTCCGAGATTTGAGAATACGCCGGGCAACCCGCTCGATGTGACCCACCGAGGCCACCGAAGTTCCACCAAATTTCTGTACCAATAGTGACATATGACTACCCTTAAAGCCTGCTCTTTACGAACTCAACAACACTGTCCAATGCCGCCGGCAATGCACCCGCATCGGTGCCACCGGCCCGCGCCATATCAGGTCGACCGCCACCTTTGCCGCCTACCTGTGAGGCAACATGGTTAATCAAGTCACCGGCGTTAACCTTGCCCGTGAGATCCTTCGTCACACCTGCAATCAAAGACACCTTCCCGTCATTGACGCTGCCAAGCACAACGACGCCTGTACCCAGTTTATTCTTTAGCCGGTCCAGGACTTCGGGCAATGTTTTTGGATCAGCACCATCCAGTTGGTTAACAATCAGCTTGGCCTCACCCAGGTCAATTGCCATCTCCGTCATATCATTACCGGCGCCACTGGTCAATTTCATATTTAGTTGCGAAATTTCCTTTTCAAACTTCCGGTTTTGCTTGATCAATAAACGAAGCTTTTCAATGTAGTTTTCCTTATCGGATTTCAACAGCTCCGCAGATTCAGCCGCTGAATCCTCCAGGGATTCAATCCCCGCCAGTGCTGCCGCCCCGGTAATACCCTCAATCCTCCTCACCCCGGAGGCGATACCCTGCTCGGAGACAACCCTGAATATACCGATATCCCCCGTTCTTCCGGCATGGGTTCCACCGCAGAGCTCGATTGAGTAGCCACCACCCATGGTCAGGACACGAACCTCAGCGGAGTATTTTTCACCAAACAGAGCCATTGCACCCTTATCCCGTGCTTCCTCGATGGGCATAATTTCGGTCTTGACTTCACTATTGAGGCGAATCTGGTCATTTACAAGCCGCTCAATTGATCTCACTTCCTCATGAGACAGGGATTCAAAATGCGAGAAATCGAAACGCAGGTGATTCGGATCAACGAGCGAGCCCCGTTGATTCACATGCTCACCCAACACTTCTTTGAGTGCTGCATGTAGCAGGTGAGTCGCTGAATGATTTGTGACCGTTGCGGCCCGCAACCCGCTATCCACTTCAGCATCAAGGGATGCACCTGTCTTGAGATCGCCCTCGATAACCCTGCCTGAATGCAGAAAAGTCTCTCCCTGCTTTATCGTATCAAGCACTTCTATGGTCAAACCGGTGGCGAACATCTTTCCTGTATCGCCCACCTGACCACCAGACTCACCATAAAATGGTGTCTTATCAAGGACGATCATTGCACCCCCACCTACTGGCACCACATCAACCTTCTCCTGGCCCTGGTATAAGGCAAGTACTTCACCCTGACCCTTGAGGGTTTCATAGCCGACAAATTCTGTTTTGTAGGAAAGGTCCAGTTTATCCAGATCGGCGCTATTGAACTTGCTAGCCTCTCGCGCTCTGGCTCGCTGTGCATTCATTTCCTTATCAAAGCCGGGGAGGTCAATGCTGAGGTTTTTCTCCCTAGCTATATCTGCGGTCAGGTCAACCGGGAACCCGTAGGTGTCATAAAGTTTGAATACTACTTGTCCCGGAATTTCCGTGCCCTGCAATTGCCCGATCGCCTCACCGAGTATCTTCATACCCTGATCAAGGGTTAGATCGAATTGCTCTTCTTCCTTTAGCAGAATACGTTCAATCTGTGATTGTGTACTGGCCAGCAATGGATAGGCTTCTCCCATCTGTTCAACCAGTGTGCCCACCAGGCTGTGAAAAAAGGGTTCGGTAGACTGCAGTTTGTGCCCATGGCGAAGTGCGCGGCGAATGATCCGACGCATGACATAACCACGTCCTTCATTAGATGGTACGACGCCGTCTGCAATCAGGAAGGCACTGGCGCGAATATGATCCGCAATCACCTTAAGTGAAGGGCTCTCCAAATCCTTATAGTTGAGCAGGTCTGCTGTCCTATGGATCAAAGCCTGAAACAGATCAATGTCATAGCTGTTCTGTACGTTTTGCAGGACAGCCGCCAGTCGCTCGAGCCCCATACCCGTGTCGACGCAGGGCTTGGACAGCGACGTGAGGGTTCCATCAGCAGCTCGGTCAAATTGTGTAAAGACCAGATTCCAGATTTCCACATAGCGATCCAGTTCATCATCTTTTGAACCGGGTGGCCCACCAGGCACATCAGAGCCATGATCGTAAAAAATCTCGGAGCAGGGCCCACAAGGGCCGGTATCACCCATGGCCCAGAAATTGGCATCATCCCCCAAACGGGTAATTCGTTCAGGGTCAAAGCCGATATCATTTATCCAGATATCTTCCGCTTCATCATCACTGGTGTGTACCGTTACCCACAGGCGTTCAGGTGGAAGTTTTACTACCTGGGTTAAAAACTCCCAGGAATAGGCTATCGCCTCCTTCTTAAAATAGTCACCGAAACTGAAGTTACCCAGCATTTCAAAGAAAGTATGATGCCGGGCGGTATAACCGACATTGTCGAGGTCATTGTGCTTTCCACCTGCGCGAACACAGCGCTGGCAGGTCACGGCCCTCGTATAGCCCCTATTTTCGCGCAGGGCCAGCGCTTCCTTGAACTGGACCATGCCTGCATTGGTAAATAGCAGGGTCGGATCATTGTCTGGAACGAGCGAGGACGACTCCACCACCTCGTGTCCTTTGCCGTCAAAAAAGTCCAGAAATGCCTTGCGCAATTCGCGACTGTCCATGGGTTACTCTAGCTGGATATTGAGAGACCGGTAAGATACAGAAAAACAGGGTAATACTAAACCAGAAAATCGCCTTCAGTCAGCACAAATAGACTCCATTCCTCACCTTTCCCGATGAAAGATGCCCCAAGTCGACATAGCCTGTTGGCAAGAGTTGAAGTATTAGGTACTCGACTAGAGCACCCAGTGGAGGGTCCTTCGCCTGGTAAGGCTATTAGACTAGCCAGGGCGGTCCGACGTCTCGGGGGCTAGTCCGCACCATGGATGGTTTGCCTGGACAGGGGAAGAACCCTCTGCCGGGTGCGGTGAAGTAGACTCTTGTTTAAAGAACCACTGAGTTTAACGATAAGACTACTCTTGATACGACGTATTGGGTGACGTCTGCATGGAGTGAGGTTGAGGAACCAGGTACTTAATTTTCCGTTCCAAGGGACATCCATGTCCCGTCCCGCTTCCATCCATGGCGCTAGTCTCTCCGAATCAAGCACCTGGTTCCCCAACCCGGCTTCACCAATGATCAAGGGTCCAAACGGTTGGGTCAGTACCTACCAATTAGTCTGTAAGCAGCTCACTTGGCTCAATTTACGCCAATTTAGTTCAGGCCAAAACTAGCGAAGAGAACTGATCTGCTCGAAAGTGAAGCCGCGTTGTTGCAGAAACCTGCCACGCTTTGCTCTTTCCTTCGCGTTCGCCGGTGGTTGTTCTCCGTAGCGTTTGCGTGAGACCTCCTGGGCTAACTCATGCCAGTCCACCTCGCCCATTTCCATCGCTGATTTAACCTCGCTGGCAGTGAGACCCTTGCCACGCAATTCGGCCTCTATCCTGACTGGCCCCTGACCCCTGCTTACACGGGAGCGGATCAGAGCCTCCGCCAATCTTGTGTTGCTCTGCAGTCCTTCATCCCCCAGTTTTGACAGTTCTTCTTCCACAGACTCTGGCTCAGAGGAAAACTGCTTGCATAATTTGCGGCTGAGTTCTTCCCTGGTATGATCCCGCCTCGCCAACAAGTCCATTGCGGCGCGGCGAATATCACTGCTTGAATCCTGATGCAGTTCCCTAGGCACTAGTGATAGGTGTGACATTGTCTTCGACATCTTCCTCTTCAGCTTCACCCAGCAGCTGCACGCGAATCTGCTTCTCTATCTCAGCAGCCATATGATAATTTTCGTGGAGGAAATCAGCCGCGTTACTCTTGCCCTGCCCTATGCGATCGCTCTTATAGCTGTACCAGGCTCCCGCCTTGTCAATAAGTCCCAACTGCACACCCAGGTCAATGACTTCCCCAAGACGATGGATACCCTTGCCATATAGGATCTGGAACTCTGTCTGCTTGAACGGTGGTGCAATCTTGTTCTTGATCACCTTCACCCGGGTTTCATTGCCTATGATCTCGTCGCCATTCTTGATGGCACCGATTCTTCTGATATCCAGTCGAACTGATGAATAAAACTTCAGGGCGTTGCCGCCGGTGGTCGTTTCAGGACTGCCGAACATGACACCAATCTTCATGCGAATCTGATTAATGAAAACAACGAGTGTGTTGGAATTTTTGATGTTACCGGCCATCTTCCTCAGAGCCTGGCTCATCAATCTGGCCTGGAGACCAACATGGTGATCGCCCATCTCACCTTCTATCTCAGCCTTCGGCGTCAAGGCCGCAACCGAGTCAATAATGACCACATCAACGGCGCCGGAGCGGACGATCATGTCGCAAATTTCCAACGCCTGCTCACCCGTATCCGGTTGCGAGACCAGTAAATCATCAATATTCACACCGAGATTCTGTGCATACAGGGGGTCCAAAGCATGCTCAGCATCAATAAAGGCGCAGGTGCCACCACCTTTCTGGCACTCTGCAATTACCTGAAGTGTCAGGGTAGTTTTACCCGAAGATTCAGGTCCGTAGATTTCGACAATTCGCCCCCTGGGCAAACCGCCTATGCCGAGTGCAACATCCAACCCCAGTGATCCGGTTGATATTGACGGTATTTTTTCCTGGGGTGCGTCTCCCAGGCGCATCATTGCACCCTTACCGAATTGACGCTCAATCTGTGACAGGGCCGCTGTCAGGGCTTTATCTTTGTTGCTATCGGTATCGGCCATTATCTCCTTCCCCTTCTTGTATATAGTTTGTTGTATATCATTTTATTCGATACTGGTTATTTGTACAGTATTATCCACAAATCTTCTGAAGTACCAAAGCATTTTTTAACTTAACTGCAAAAATATTCAACACATGACCCCGCAGGGCCACTTCGCACAAACAGCATGACTGATCAGACAGCAGGTTCATATCAGTTCCTGCCCCTGCCTGGTGTCATTCATATTGCCTATTTGGCCACCGCCTTCTACGATTCCTGTCGCAGGTTTGATACCCTCGTGCCTACAGCCACTATTAAGTTCCGAGAGAGATTTTGAGCAGTTCGCCAGCAGGCAGTCACACACCAATGATGCAGCAGTACCTTGGCATCAAGGCGAAGCACCCACAGGATCTACTGTTTTACCGTATGGGCGATTTTTATGAGCTCTTCTATGAGGATGCGAAAAAGGCGTCTGCGCTGATGGATGTCACGCTGACCGCCCGTGGCACCTCAGCAGGTGAGCCCATACCCATGTGCGGTGTGCCTTTTCACTCGGCCGATACCTATCTCGCCCGCCTGCTCAAGCAGGGCATTTCGGTGGCGATCTGCGAGCAAATAGGTGATCCGGCTAAATCAAAGGGACCGGTGGAACGCCAGGTTGTGCGGGTTGTGACGCCGGGAACCCTGACAGATGAATCCCTGCTGGACGACAAGCAGGATAGCCTGATCGTAGCGATATGTCCTATTGAGAGCATCTTCGGTATTGCCTCCCTCAACCTTGGCAGTGGTCGCTTCGAGTTGCAGGAAGTGGATGACGATGAGTCACTGGTCAGCGAACTGCACCGGCTCTCCGCGGCTGAGCTGATTATTTCCGATGACGGCAGGTACCCGGCCCAGGTAACAAATCACTCAGGCGTACGTAGGCGACCCGTCTGGGAATTTAACTACGAAGAATCACTCGGCACTCTTACCCGCCAGTTCAAGACCAGGGACCTGGAAGGCTTTGGCTGCGCCGGCCAGATAGCCGCAATTTGTGCCGCCGGCTGCCTGCTAGCTTATGTCAAAGAGACCCAGCGGTCAGAACTACCACACATACAAACGATCAATCCCATTGCCCATGATGAATCAGTTCTGATAGATGCTGCTTCCCGACGCAACCTGGAGCTTTCGGTAAATATTGCCGGCAGCAGCGACAACACCCTCTTCCAGGTACTCGACGATACCGCAACCAGTATGGGCAGCCGGTTACTCAACCGCTGGATCAACCGACCACTGCGCAGCCGGGAAATTCTCATTGCAAGACAGGATGCCATAGAAGTACTGGCACAGAACTTCCAATACGAACCGATACAGACCCACCTGAAACAGATTGGTGACATAGAGAGAATCCTGGCGCGGGTGGCGCTGAAATCTGCCAGACCAAGGGATCTTGCCAGGTTAAGGGATGCCTTGACTGTCCTCCCAGCACTCCAGGACACTATTTCAGTATATGAAGGAAAGCTGCTGGGTCAATTGCGAGAGGGCTGCGCTCCTTTTCCAGAATTGTGTGCACAACTGATCAGCGCCATCATCGAAAACCCGCCCGTAGTCATCAGGGAAGGGGGGGTGATTGCGGAAGACTTTGACCAGAAACTAGATGAATTACGGGGCATCAGTGAAAACGCCGCGGAATTCCTGGTACAGCTCGAGCAGGAAGAAAGGGAAGTCACGGGGCTCAGTACCCTCAGGGTCGGCTACAACCGGGTGCACGGATACTATATTGAGATCAGCCGCAGCCAGTCGGAGCAGGCACCAACACACTATGTACGCAGGCAGACACTAAAAAATGCCGAGAGGTTTATAACTCCGGAATTAAAGGAATTTGAGGACAAGGCACTCAGCAGCAAGAGCAGAGCGCTTGCCAGGGAAAAGGAGCTGTATGATCAACTTCTCGACCGCCTGCTGGAGGACCTGGAGCCACTGCAGAAAGCCGCGGCCGCTGTTGCCGAACTTGATGTCATTACCAACCTGGCGGAAAGGGCTATCGCACTTTCCCTGTCACGACCGCAGCTCAGTGAAGAAGCAGAGTTAAGGATCACGGATGGTCGCCACCTTGTAGTTGAGCAGATGCTTCCAGATCCCTTTGTAGCAAATGACCTTGAGCTTCGCCAGGATCGCCGCCTGCTGATCATCACTGGACCTAACATGGGTGGTAAATCAACCTATATGCGCCAGACCGCCATCATTGCCCTGCTGGCCCACATAGGTAGTTTCGTACCCGCTGGTGATGCCGTAATAGGTAATATCGACCGTATCTTCACCCGCATTGGTTCTTCGGATGACCTTGCAAGTGGTCGCTCCACCTTTATGGTAGAAATGACCGAAACCGCGATGATTCTTAACAACGCGAGCCCCAATAGCCTGGTTCTTCTTGACGAAATTGGCAGGGGAACTTCCACCTTCGATGGTCTGTCACTGGCATGGGCATCGGCAAAATACATCAATGATGAAGTTCGCGCCTTGACCCTGTTCGCTACGCACTACTTCGAGCTGACCGCCCTTGCTGATTTACTGCCTGCGACCTGTAACGTTCACCTTACGGCAAAGGAGTACGAACACCGTATTATCTTCATGTACCGGGTGAATGAAGGTGCAGCCAGCCAGAGCTACGGACTGCAGGTAGCAAAACTGGCCGGCGTACCAGCTGCTGTTATCTCCGAGGCGCAGAAAAAGTTACGCCAGTTGGAGGAAAATGAAGTCCGCAAGGTGCCAGGGGCTTCCCCCGCTCAGACTGATCTTTTCGTGACAGAAGAAAGGGATGCTCCATTGCAGGAGGCACTTCAGCAAATCAATATCGATGAATTCACACCGAAAGAGGCACTGAATCTCCTATATGAGCTGAAAAGCAAACTTAAAAGCTGATAGAATGCCTCCCTTCTTTAAACCTGTTAATTAGACAAAAGGATCCGACAAATGACGTTTGTGGTGAGTGACGCTTGCATCAAATGCAAACACACCGATTGTGTGGAAGTTTGTCCCGTGGATTGTTTCTATGAAGGTCCAAACTTTCTCGTGATCAACCCTGATGAATGTATCGACTGCGCCCTGTGCGAACCCGAATGTCCGGTTGATGCAATCTTCTCAGAAGATGAGATACCAGAGAACGAACAAGGCTTCCTGGAACTAAACGCTGAGCTATGCAAAGCGTGGCCCAATATTACCGAGAAGATAGATGCACTGCCCGATGCTGAAGAGTGGGCGGAAGTTAAAAATAAGCTGGAGCATCTAGAGCGCTAAAATCTAGAGCTCTGAAATATTGAGTTTTGAGATAAAGAACGCCAAAATACGAAACAGGAAGTGACCGGCGAATCACTTCCTGTTTGTGACTCCCTTCGTTGTATCCCTGCAGGCCGTGATAGCCCTATCCTTTGTCCGCTTCATCCGTTGAAGAGGTGAAGAGGTGAAGAGGTGAAGAGGTGAAGCCATATTATCATCAGACCCTACGCTAAAGACCTTGAAATCCGGATCGTGAACTTCAGCAGAATATAAATTCTTTTACTTTTAATAAGTTAGCCGCTATTCACAGCAAGACTATGTCAAATGTCTTACACGGATTGCAGACATGTCTCATTAATCTTTGGGTAGAAGTCTGCCCCTCAAACCCTTCAGTTTTTTGGCAAGTAGCCGATGGGATCCCTTGGTTTGCCATCCCTTCGAATTTCAAAGTGCAGCATTTCCACGTTGGACGAGCTCGTACCAGCCTCCGCCAGCTTCTGCCCGGCTTTCACTCTCTCACCTTCCTTTACCCTTATCTTTCGGTTATTCCCATAGGCGCTGAGGAAATGGTCATTGTGCTTAACAATCACCAGCTTGCCATACCCCCGAAGGTTTCCCCCCGCATAGACAACCACACCATCGGCAGCAGCACTAACACGAGCTCCTGAAGTACCCGCTATATCAATACCCTTGCTCATTTTGCCATCAAAGCGTTTTAGGATTTCACCCTTCATGGGCCAGTGCCATTTCAGGCTGCCACTGGCCATCTGACTATTGCTATGCTTTGATTGGACGGGTTTCCTGCTCATTTTCTGTTTGGCTTTCTTTTCCCTGGCTGCAGCCTTTCTGGTCGCCATTCTTCCAGCAGTTGTACCAGAACCACCGATGGCGATTTTCTGACCGATGAGGATGGTATAGGGCGGTGCGATTCGGTTCTGTCTCGCCAGGCTCAGGTAATCTTTGCCATAACGAAAGGCGATGGAATAGAGGGTATCGCCGCGACGGACCACATGATATTTGCTGGTCGCTCCGACGGAGCTGACGGGCGCATAAACCCGGCTGTTCTGGCACCCGGAAATCGCCAGAATCGAGCAGAGGCTCAGCAATGCAAATTTAGCTTTCAGGACCACTGTAAATCCTGGCTGCCTTTTGCAGCATGAGAACCAGGGCGCCACCAACGAGTGCACAACCAACCGCGGTCATGATTTCAGCATCCTGGCCAGTCAGGTTGCTATAGATATTGGGAAGTACGGGCTCCTGTACCAAAGGAATCTGACCGCCATCAGCCTTGATCTGATAGCTGGTGGTATTTTTCCAGGGCCAAAGTTTAGCAAGGGAACCGAGCATAAAACCTAGCAGCAGGGACAGGGTTTCGTTCCTGAATCGGGCGAACAATCGGGACAACAATTTAGAGAAGCTAACCAGGCCAATCACCATCCCAAGGCCAAGAAAGGCAAGATTCAGCAGGTCAAAACTCTTGATCGCGTCTATGACGAAACTGTACAAACCGAGCAGCAACAGTATGAAACTGCCGGAAAGTCCCGGAAGAATCCAGGCACAAACCGCTATCGAGCCACCAACAAAAAGCATGAGTGGAGTCGGCTCCAGTGCAATGGGCACAAGCTGGGTGATTACAACGCCAATAACGACACCGATACCTATCCCGATACCTGCCTCGACAGCAAATGACTCCAATTCCCTGGAGACAACCAGTGTGGACACCAGCACTAGGCCAAAGAAAAAAGACCAGATTGCGATCGGTTCATTATGCAGCAGATAGCTCACCGCACTCGCAAATATCAAAATTGAAACGCCCATCCCAGAGAACAGAACCAGCAGGAAGGTCGCATCCACGCTGTGCCAAGTTGAAATAAGACCCTCGTCTTTCAAGCGCAGAATCAGGTAAGGGGTAAACTGCTTGATGGCGTTAATTAACCGCTCATATATCCCGGAGATAAATGCGATAGTCCCACCGGACACACCCGGCACAACCTCAGCAGCACCCATGACCATCCCAACGACAGCAACCCTGACAATCTCTTGCAAATTTTTCATGATTTCCCTGCCACGAGTGGCACAAACTTGACCGCCTCCAGCACCTCTGAGCTCACTTCACCCATGGTATTGGTGGTCACCGTCAACTGCTGGTTGCCACCGTGACCCACGGGAGCGATTATTCGACCGCCCTCCGCCAGTTGCCCGATCAGTTCGTCCGCTATTCTCCTGGGGGATGCCGTTACGATGATTGCATCATAGGGCCCCCTTTCAGGCCACCCCATGCCACCATCAGCATGCTTGAACTGGATATTGCGCAGGCCGAGCAGCTTGAACCGTGAGACCGCCTTATCAAGCAAGCCAGAAATCCTTTCAAGGGTGAAAACCTTGTTTGTCAGCTGCGCCAAAACGGCGGTCTGGTATCCGGAACCAGTACCAATTTCCAGCACCCTGTTCAGAGGGCCTTCGGCTAACAACACCTCTGTCATCCTGGCGACAATATAGGGTTGAGAGATGGTCTGGTTAAACCCTATCGGTAGAGCCGTATCTTCATACGCCCTGTGCGCCAGCGCTTC
Organism: Gammaproteobacteria bacterium; assembly: GCA_002725995.1. Taxonomy (GTDB): domain Bacteria; phylum Pseudomonadota; class Gammaproteobacteria; order Pseudomonadales; family Azotimanducaceae. Next base: position 29,099 of record PBRQ01000101.1, on the reverse strand, counting down.
ATCTATAAAGGCATGCCGTGGCGTGGAATTGATTACATCCAGGATTCGCTCATCACGTATACCCTGTTCTCGTAGCCGGCGCACCAGCCTGTCGCGGGTTCTTTGCGACGTCATGCCCACGCCATTCAGGTTAAGCTCGTTACTCAATGGTCGGATTCCTTGTAGTCCATCACTTCTCTTAGCGCACTAGTCGCAAATGATCCGGCGACCAGGGAAAACGACAAGTGCAGGCTTTCTCCTTCAAAGCGCCAGTGCAGATCCCGTGGCTTCAGCTTCAGGTTCCGCGATCCAGTTTTGACCCGCAGTTTCTGTAAACCTTCACACCAGCGTTCACATTCCCCGGGCAGGCGATCTTCACCCGGTCGCGGATCGCGTGACATGCCGTACATGGGGCCGGATTCGTCATCGGATATTGCCGACCAGCTTTCCTCTGATATTTTTGTTGAGAGGAAGTGATTGAACATATAGGCGCGCGCTACAGAAAGATAGATATCCCTGTTGCGTCGAATGGATTTGCATCCCTTAAGCAATTTGTCGGCACATTCGAGATTTCCATTGTCCCTGCCAAACCGCTGTTCACCAAAATAATTAGGAGCACCCGAATCCCGAAGTCGCTGCAGGCGGACTTCGAGTGTTTGATGATCTTCTGGCTCAGGTGATACCTGCTGTAGAGTCAGCTCAAAAAAATTACCAGATAGGTCCCCCTTTCGCAGTTTTCTCGTATGTCTCGTGACATCGAGCAACTCCACCCCCTCTACTTCAAGCTTTTCCCATTTAGGGTTCTGCTCACCCGGCAAATAGCAGCTGAACCACTGCTCAGCAATTGCATATCGATCCTTTCGCCCTGCAAACCCAACATCCTTGTTGGAGGTCCCTGTAAAATCTGCCAGTTGGCCCGCCACCCATCCGGTATTGGCATTGGTCTTTCGAATTTTCAGGTATACATGTTCACCGGAACCAGAGGTGCTGTAGTCTGGCAATTCAACGACTCTGAAATCTTCCGGGCACGTTTTAATGGTTCCTGAAGTGGCTGGCTTGTCATAGGCATAGCTAAAATTAGTGTTAAAGGTCATGGCCCGGCACTTTCAAGCAACACGATCGCCTGCGCCGCTATACCTTCTTCCCTGCCGAGGTATCCCATTTTTTCAGTGGTGGTTGCCTTAATACTAACCTGTGACACATCTGCATCAAGATCCGTGGCTAGTATGCGTCTCATATCATCGGCATGGCTTCCTATCCTGGGCTTTTCGGCGATGATCGTAATGTCCGCATTACCAAGCACATAGCCAGCAGCAGTTACCTTCTGATAAGCAGCGCGCAGCAACTCTCTGCTATCAATACCTTGAAACGCAGGGTCCTGGTCCGGAAAATGGGCACCAATATCTCCAAGGGCAAGCGCACCTAGTAGTGCGTCCACAAGGGCATGTATCGCCACATCCCCATCAGAGTGAGCGATCAGCGCTCGATCGTGAGGAATTGAACAGCCGCCAAGCATAATTTCGTACTCTCCCGTTTCGTCACCGAATCGGTGCGCATCAAACCCCTGCCCAATTCTCATGACTGCTGCTCTTGTGAGTGTTGCTCTTGTGAGTGTTGCTCTTGTGAGTGTTGCTCTTGTGAGTGTTGCTCTTGAGAGAGCTGCTCTTGTAAACGTCCTTCCTGTGACAGGTGAAAAGCCGCCACTTTTAGATCATCCTGGGTTGTCACCTTAATATTGTCACTGTGGCCCTGCACCATCTTTGGCTGGTAACCAAGGCATTCCACCGCCGATGCTTCATCCGTAACCCCGGCAGGTGCACCTTGAAGCGCCTGCAGCAGTATCCCATGGCGAAACAATTGTGGTGTTTGTGCAAGCCACAACCGGGACCGATCCTGCGTATCTAGCACGCTACCCTTTTCAACCCTTTTCACCGTATCAGTAACGGGAATGCCCAGTAACCCACCGACCTCATGCCCCTGAAGTTCACTGCATAGGGAAAGGATATCGCTCGCCCTGACACAGGGGCGCACTGCATCGTGCACCATTACCCAATCGTCAGCGTTTCCATGAAGCTCTTTCATACCATTCAGAACCGAATCAATTCGCTCCGCTCCACCGCAGACTACCTGGCATTGATCGATGGCCGGAATGGTCTCAAAAAGATTATCTTCCGCGGAAATGACAAGAATCACACTGCGAGGACGCAATCCAAGTATTCTGAGCAGTGTGTGTTCAAGGATGGTTTTACCCGCAATCTGAATATATTGCTTGGGTTCTTTGGACTCCATCCTGATCCCGAGGCCTGCCGCGGGTATAACGACTGAGATTCCGTCCAGAGATTCGACGTGGCTCATTACTGACTACTGCTCTTAATCTTCAAGAAGGAGAAAGAAAGTTTCACCCTCTTTGATTAGCCCGAGCTCATTGCGTGCCTTCGCCTCGATAGCCTCAAGACCGTCACGCAAATCCATAATCTCTGCTTTGAGGATGTCGTTTCGCCTCTGCTTTTGTTTGTTTTCTGCGCTCTGCCTATCAACTTCAGAGCGCAGGCCGCTGACATGCGCGAGGCTGCCCTCACCGATCCAAAGTCGCGCCTGCAGTCCCACTGTCATGAGAAAGAATAACGCGACTATGATTCGGTTCAGTTTCACCAAAAGGTACTCACCGTCTAAATTCATCCATGCCTTTAAACAGGGCTGACGAATAATCTTCAATTCTAAGTAACCTATTATACTTTGCCACCCTATCCGACCGGCAAAGTGAACCGGTCTTGATCTGGCCAGCTGCTGTAGCTACTGCAAGGTCAGCAATGGTGGTGTCCTCTGTTTCTCCCGACCGATGAGAAATCACGGTGGTGTAACCCGCATCCCTGGCAATGCTGATCGCCTTCAGCGTCTCTGTCAGGGTGCCGATCTGATTTACCTTGATGAGTATCGAGTTCGCCACGCCCGCCTCAATACCCTGGGTCAGAATATTTGGGTTGGTCACAAAAACATCGTCCCCAACCAGCTGGCATTTGCCACCCAGCTTTTTGGTCTGATAGGCCCAGCCATCCCAATCAGCTTCATTCAGGCCATCCTCGATCGATAAAATCGGGTAGCGCGAAACCAGGTCATCGAGGTAGTCGGTGAACTCTTCCGAGGAGTAGCTTTTACTCTCCCCCGAGAGAACATAATGACCATCCCTGTAGAATTCAGAAGCTGCACAATCCAGTCCCAGGTAAACATCCTTGCCCGGCACATATCCGGCACTCTCGATGGACTCCACGATGGCGGCCAGTGCCGCTTCATTACTTGCCAGGTTAGGTGCAAACCCTCCCTCATCCCCCACGGCTGTACTGAGGTTTTGTTTCGACAGCACATCTTTCAGGGTGTGAAAAACTTCAGCGCCACAGCGCAATGCCTCGGTAAAAGTTTCCGCACCGACCGGAAGGATCATAAACTCCTGGATGTCCACATTGTTGTCGGCATGCTCTCCGCCATTAAGAATGTTCATCATTGGCACCGGCATGCTATAGCGACCCGGGCTGCCATCCAGTTCTGCAAGGTATTCGTACAGTTCAAGCTTTCTATCCTTCGCTGCCGCAGCCGCAGAAGCGAGCGATACAGAGAGAATGGCGTTTGCACCCAGAACTTCCTTATTATCCGTTCCATCCAGGTCCAGCATTATGGTATCCAACTCGGCCTGACCTTCCACATCGTGTCCGAGCAGCCGTTCGCGAATTTTGGTATTCACGTTTTCAACCGCCTTAAGCACTCCCTTACCCTTGTAGCGAAGAGGATCCCCATCACGCATTTCCAATGCCTCCCGTGAACCCGTCGAGGCCCCCGAAGGTACGCAGGCAGACCCAACATTCCCCGTGGCCAATTCAACATCTGCTTCCAGGGTTGGGTTACCCCTGGAATCAAGTATTTCTCGTGCCCTTATGTCTATTATTTCAGTCATTGTTCTATTACCACTGCTCCTCTATACCTATTCCTTTATATCGCTTCCTTTACGACCTGATCAATACGCCGCAACAACGACAACAATTCTGCCATTTCTGCCAATGGCCAGCTATTGGGTCCGTCGCTCATCGCCTCATCGGGTCGGGCATGTGTCTCCATAAAGAGGCCATGTATTCCCGCGCCAGCCGCAGCCCGGGCTAGAACAGGCACCATATCCCTGTCGCCACCAGAACTTGAGCCTTGCCCGCCGGGCAATTGCACACTGTGGGTTGCATCAAAAATTACCGGGCACCCCGTCTGTTTCATCACTGCCAGCGAGCGCATGTCGGATACCAGGTTATTGTAGCCAAAGCTCACACCTCGCTCACAGACCATGATGTTCTCATTACCCGTGGCTTTTGCCTTCTCGACGACATGAACCATATCCCATGGCGCTAGAAACTGACCCTTCTTGATGTTTACGGGAAGGTTCATTGCTGCCACATTCTGGATAAAACCTGTCTGGCGACACAGAAATGCGGGCGTTTGCAATACCGAGACGACGGACGCCACCTCATCGAGCGGTGTGTCTTCGTGAACGTCAGTCAGTATCGGCACTTCGATCTGAGACTTTACTTTCTCCAGGATCTTCAGACCCTCACTTAGTCCAGGACCACGATAACTACGATGGGAAGAACGGTTCGCCTTATCAAATGAAGACTTGTAGATGAAAGAGATATCAAGGCCATCGCATATTTCCTTTAGCTCACCGGCAGTATCCAGTGCCGACTGCTCTGATTCAATCACACAGGTTCCAGCGATCAGGAAAAAAGGTGAACTTTCATTCACCTCGAAACCACAAAGATTCATGGTCACCCTTTATGCGCCAGCGCCGCTTCGATGAAACTCCGAAACAGGGGATGCCCCTCTCTTGGAGAAGAGGTGAATTCCGGATGGAACTGACTGGCAACAAACCAGGGATGATCTTTTAGTTCAATGACCTCCACCAGTGATTTGTCAACGGATTGACCCGCGACCCGCAGCCCTTTTGATTCAAATTCAGGGACAAATGTTGGGTTCACCTCATAGCGGTGGCGGTGCCGTTCAAGGATGGATGGCTGACCATAAATCTTGTAGGTGAGAGAATCACAGGATAACTGACATTCCTGCTCGCCCATTCTCATGGTACCACCCAGGTCCGAGTCTTCATCCCTGACTTCCACGTCCCCTGACCTATTGGTCCACTCCGTGATCAGGCCAATAACCGGATACTCTGTATTCAGGTTTACCTCACTGCTATTTGCACCTTCCATGCCAGCGACATTCCGAGCAAAGTCGATAATCGCCGCATGCAGCCCGTAACAGATGCCCAGATAGGGAATCATATTTTCCCGAGCATATTTTGCCGACGCAATCTTGCCTTCAAACCCCCTCGCACCAAACCCACCAGGCACAAGGATGGCATCAGCATCCTTGAGAATCTCAATACCATTCTTTTCAATTTCGACTGAATCTATGAATTCAACATCTACATCTGTTTCCGTATGAATACCCGCATGAAGCAGCGCCTCGTTCAGCGACTTATATGCATCCAGCAGGTCCATGTACTTACCGACCATTTTCAGCTTGATCTGATGCTTGGGGTTCTGCTGCGCCTCAACGACGCTCACCCAATCCGCCAGGTCCGCCGCGTGACATTCAAGACCCAACTTCTCAACGACTATGTCATCCAATCCCTGATCGTTCAGCATCGATGGTATTTTGTATATTGTTGGCGCATCCACCAGGGGTATTACGCCACCCGGCTCGACATTAGTAAAAAGGGCAATTTTGTCGCGAGCACTCTGGCTGATTTCGTGGTCAGAGCGCACCACGAGAATGTCTGGTTGCAGGCCGATAGAACGCAGTTCCTTGACCGAGTGCTGCGTTGGCTTGGTCTTTGTTTCGCCTGCGGTGGCGATGAAGGGAACCAGTGTCAGGTGCATCAGCAAGGCCTTTTTTGAACCCAGTTCAAACCGCAACTGCCTGACTGCTTCCAGAAATGGCTGGGACTCAATATCACCGACGGTTCCACCTATCTCCACGAGCGCAACATCGAAGCCAACGCCGCCCTGAAGAATCCTGGTCTTAATCTCATCGGTAATGTGAGGAATTACCTGGATAGTGGCGCCAAGATAATCGCCCCTGCGCTCTTTGGCGATCACATCAGCGTATATCTGACCAGTGGTGAAATTATTGTTTCGCTTCATCCTCGTGTGGATGAAGCGCTCATAGTGGCCCAGGTCCAAATCGGTTTCAGTACCATCAGCGGTGACGAACACTTCACCGTGTTGCAGCGGGCTCATGGTTCCAGGATCTACATTGATATATGGATCGAGTTTTTGCATGGTGACTTTCAGCCCTCTGGCTTCAAGGATTGCACCAAGGGATGCGGCGGTTATTCCCTTCCCCAGTGAGGAAACAACACCACCTGTAACAAATATAAAGCGAGACATTTAGCTCCCATCTGAATGTAAGAACGGCCAACAAGGGAGTGGCCAAGATGGGATTCTAGAGTATCATTTAAGCAGGGTTCTCTCAATGTAATTCGATGGGAACCGGGAACAAATCACCGCGTTTGGCCCATACTCAGGGGTCAAACCCGATCCCGGATTTCAAATGTAAACACCCAGCCTGCCTCCTGGCTCCCAGCCCGCCTATCCTCGGCTTCAATTGGGCTCATATTCCACGCGGGAATCCCCGGTACTGCTATCAATTGACCGGCTTCATAGATCAGCGGCACCCGACTGCGCAACCAGGAGGGCAGTTGGTTCTCCTGGAAGATGTTCTTTAGCGTTCGCTGCTGTTGTCGCTGGATCTTCTCACCACCTTGCCTGAACCGGCCCTCAAGACCCATCTCGCTGTTGACTGTGACACCTTGCCCCTTAATCCGCTCGATAGACAGCACGCCACCGGATACCGCCATGGATTCATCACCATAAATCCTGAATACGGAAGAATTATCCATTTGCGGCATTGAGTTTAGAAGGTAAATAAAATCACCATGACGCCTTAGCTCATACCCGCCCCAGGCAAGCAACGGAGCAGCATCCCGGGGCGAGTTCAACATGGCGTGGACACATTGGCGAAGTGCTTTACCGGACGGAAATCCAACCTGCTTGCGGCGCATGAATTCCCTGAGCAGGTTAACCACCCGCAGTTCGCCCAATTTCCCAATAACACTCAAACTGAGGCCCTCATCATCTGACAGGGCGGAATCAAGATCACTTTCTGCAATATTTTCAATAAGTTGCGAAGCCTGGGTATCTCGCTCATGGGCGTTGATCAGCGCCTGCTCCGCCGCTGGAAACCTTGTTGTGATCTTTGGCAAAAGCTCGTGGCGCAAAAAATTCCTGTCCATACCAAGGTCCATATTGGTATCGTCTTCAACCCAGGAGAGTTTGTTTTTCCGGCAATAGCTGAGAATCTCGTGACGACGAGTACCCAGCAAAGGACGATACAGGTTCACGCCTGCGATGGCCCTCTTCATAGGCATTCCCTGTACGCCGAATACCTCGCTTCCACGAAACAGGTTCAGCAATACGGTTTCAAGCTGGTCATCCATATGATGAGCCAGTAACAACAGGTCTCGTGGCCCTAAAAATTCCTCAAAGGCGATATAACGTGCGAGTCTCGCATTCTCTTCGATGCTGCCCTTACGTTCGACGCTGACCTGCACACTTTCAATATCAACACCCTGCATATTGCAGAACCTTTCACAAAACTCCTGCCATTTCTCCGCTTCTTTTTGCAAACCATGGTTGACATGGATTGCGACAACGGGAACGCCTAGTTGCGCCTTCACAAGCCAGTGCAACAGGGCAACCGAATCAGCACCACCACTCAGGGCAACCACTAGCCTGACAACACCATCGGCTACTAGTCGCTCAAGCTCTGGCTTATCCCTGACTACCATGGGCTTCTAACAATCATGGATATCTAACAATCACAGCAAGGGGCGCTATGAATAGTCCAGGTGAACATGGTCTGCGCCATAATGATCCTTCAGGTTCTCTATAAGATCATCATCAGGTTTAACCCGCCACTCATCCCCCAGAATCACTTCAGCTTTGGCATCGGTGCTAGCGTAGGCAACAGAAAACCTACACCCAATACCACTTCTATCCTTGTAGGGGGTCAGTATCTGCTTCAACTCGTGCATGAAATCACCGCTCATGGAACTGCCGCTCACGCTCAGGCGCAGCTTGATCAGATTCTTTTGCCTCGCATCAACCAGCTCATAAACCTCATTTGCCCGCATTCGTACACCACCGGCATATTCATCTGTCGCCGTTGTGCCTTTAAGCACGACAATGGCGTCCTTCTGCAGGCTCTCTCGATGTTGATCAAGAAGCTCTGCATATACCGAGGCTTCCATCCGGCCGGTACCATCATCGAGAGTGATGAAGGCAATATTATCTCCCTTGCGACTTTTCATGGTCCTTACCGCAACAATCAGTCCTGCAATAGATTGTTCATCATTGCTTGCCCGCAAATCACAGATTCGCGTTTTTGCCAGATACTTTAATTCACGACGGTACACATCAATCGGGTGACCGGACAGGTAAAGACCGAGCGAAGTTCGCTCCTTCACAAGGCGATCCTTAAGGGTTAGGCAATGCAGGTCTTCGAAATGATTGTAGTCACTGTCCATATCTGCAGTCATCAGGCTGACTTCGCCGAACAGGTCCGTATGTCCGCTGTCAGCGTTCCTGGTGTTCTGATCAGCCAGTTGGATAGCATCCTCCTGGTTGGCTAAGAGCAACGCCCTTTTATACCCCACCTCATCGTAATGGCTCGATGCCGCCTGCACCAGGTCATCCATTGCGCCACTGCCAATCAGCGCCTCTATCGCCTTCTTGTTCGCTTTTCGCGTATCCACGCGCCCACAAAAATCAAACAAATCCTTGAAAGACCCGGATTCTCCCCGGCTTTTGACTATATTTTCTACCGGTCCCGCTCCCAGCCCCTTGATTGCCCCAAGGCCGTAGACAATACTTTCCCTGTCTTTGGCAACAAAGCGAAACTCACCCTGGTTAATATCCGGTGGCAACAGCGCAAGGTTCATCTCCTTGCACTCTTCCACATTGATCACTACCTTGTCGGTATTCTGCATATCCGCTGACAAAACTGATGCCATGAAATCTGCCGGATAGTAGTGCTTCAACCAGGCTGTCTGAAAGGCGATGAGCGCATAGCAGACCGAATGAGGTTTATTAAAGCCGTAGCCGGCAAACTTCTCCATGAGGTTAAAGATGTGGTCTGCCTGCGCCCTGTCAATGTTGTTGGCATCCGTACCAGCCAGGAATACCTCACGCTGTTTTGCCATTTCCTCAGGTTTCTTTTTGCCCATTGCACGACGCAGCAGGTCCGCATTCGCCAGGGAATAGCCAGCAAGGATCTGGGCAATTTGCATTACCTGCTCCTGGTACAACATCACACCATAGGTGCCCTCCAGGACATGTTTTAGACTTGGATGGAGGTAGTCAACTTCTTCGATGCCATGCTTGCGCCTAATAAAGTCATCAGCAAGTTGCATAGGTCCCGGCCGGAACAGTGCAACCAGCGCCACAATGTCTGCAAAGCGACTGGGTTTAACTTTCTTCATCAACTCCTTCATTCCACGTGATTCAAGCTGGAATACTGCTGTCGTCTTCGCCTGCTTCAGGTCTGCGTAGATTTGAGGGTCTTCAAGATCAATTGCATTAATATCGATGGTGGCTTCGCCGGAAATCTCACAGCGAGCATTGATGCTCTTGACCGCATTGTCGATGATGGTCAGAGTTCTGAGACCAAGAAAATCAAACTTCACCAGCCCGGCCTGCTCGACATCGACCATGTCAAACTGGGTCATCAGACCAACGCCGCTTTCATCACAGTAGGTCGGAGAGAAATCCGTCAGTCGCGTCGGCGCAATGACCACACCACCGGCATGTTTACCCACATTGCGAGCCAGCCCTTCCAGCTTGAATGCCATTTCCATAATCTCATCGGCATCTTCATCACCCTCAATAAACTCCTGCAACAGGGGTTCCTCTTCCAGCGCCCGGGAGAGCGTCATGCCAGGCTCAAAGGGGATGAGTTTGGAAAGTTTGTCAGCCAGCCAGTAGGGTTTTCCTTGCACCCTCGCAACATCTCGAACCACTGCTTTTGCTGCCATGGTGCCAAAGGTAATGATCTGGGATACCGCTTCGCGGCCATAGCGCTCGGTTACATGCTGGATAACCTGGTCCCGGCCATCCATACAAAAATCGATATCGAAATCCGGTAACGACACACGTTCGGGGTTCAGGAGCCGCTCGAACAACAGGTCATACTTGAGTGGATCTATATCTGTAATTTTCAGAGAGTAGGCGACAAGCGAAGCCGGGCCTGAACCTCGACCCGGGCCAACGGGTATTCCATGGTCTTTCGCCCACTGTATAAATTCCATAACAATAAGGAAGTAGCCGGGAAACCCCATACTGTTGATAATACCCAGCTCAAACTCAAGCCGCTCATCGTAGGGCTTTCTCTGGGCGGCGAACTGCGATGATTCAGTATCAAAAATCAATGCCAGTCGATCGTTCAGACCTTGGTTCGACAGGTCCGTAAAGAATTCTTCAATGGTCCGGCCTTCGGGAATAGGATACTCGGGCAGATACGAATTACCGAGATCCATATCGACGCTGCACCGTCTGGCAATTTCGACACTGTTCTCTATCGCTTCCGGTAAATCACTAAACAACGCGGCCATTTCATCTGCAGACTTCAGGTATTGTTCTTCCACATAGCGGCGCTCGCGCCTGGGGTCATTGAGCGTCCTGCTGTCATGAATGCAGACCCTTACCTCATGGGCATCAAAATCGGTTTTTCGCAGAAAACGAACGTCATTGGTGGCAACAACAGCGCAGTCCAGACTCGTCGCCAGTTCGACTGCCTGGTCAATATACTCCTCCTCTCCGGGGCGCCCGGTGCGGTGCAATTCCAGGTAAAAGTCACCCCCGAATATCGACAACCAGCGTCGTGTGAGCGCCTGGGCCTCGTCAGTATTGCCGGTGAGAATGGCCCTGCCTACATCGCCCTCCCTGCCAGCCGACAGGGCGATCAACCCTTCAGCCTTCTCTTCGATCCATGATTTAGTGAGCGCCGCATGACCAGATGCCTGTCCTTCTGTATAGGAACGGGACATGAGTTCGATCAGGTTCTTATAGCCCTTGTCATTCCGGGCAATCAGTACCAGGGGAGTTGGCTCTTCATTGCCCTGGTCTGGGAAAACCAGGACCTCTGCAGCAACAATGGGTTTGATCCCCGCACCGGAGGCCGCATTATAGAATTTAATCAGGGCAAACAGGTTGCAGTAGTCCGTGAGCGCAACTGCTGGCATCAGGTTTTCCGTGAGGGCTGCTACGAGGGGCTTAATTCTCACAATACCGTCTATCATGGAGTATTCGGAATGTACTCGAAGATGGACGAATGATGGCTTCATTTAGGGAGTCTGGGGACCTGCTTTTTAACAATTATTAGGCGGCGGGAAACTTGATCAATAGTATACGAAGGGTGGTAATCACTAAAGAGATAAAGTGATAAAAGCACTCACATCAGGGAACGGCAGTCAGTTCCCCACCCGCCAACTGGTTCGTCTCATAGAAATGCAGCAGGAGCCGCACGGCATTTGCTGGAATGCGCCTTACCAGCCAACCTAACAGTAGCAGAGCAATTACAGACAACGTGGAAGAAGAGCCTGGCGAAGTAGAAGTTGACCGGTTTATTTTCTGCACCGGCAATGCTTTGTTGATGCTGGGGCAGCCTCGGATACACGCTGTTTTTCAGTGTTCTCGGGAACTGTGCCCTGTTTCTTGAGACCAGCGGCGCATACCCCGTCGTTCAAGGGGTCTTGGAAGTAAGTCCGTTGGCGGCAATCATCAGCATCATCAACCTCTTGCCCCGGAGGTCATTCTGTCTTGCTTACCTGGCGGTCATTGGCCTCATATCCATCGCGACCACCTGTGACTCAGCTTCCTATACACTGGCGCCCGGTACCCACACTCTTTTACCTGTACCCCATGAGTCTGCAGAGGTCCCCATCCAGAGCGGATTTCATCCTGATCTCATCGCCAAGGTTAAGGACCCGTGGCACTTCAGGATCAAATTCCTGCCACCTGGACAGCCCATTTCCGTTCGGATTGCCCGTGCGGGCAAAATTCAGCCAGTACTGCTGCATCTGCAGGGTTAACCTGTCATCGTCTTCGTTAGTCGCAAGCCATTCATCATGCATGCCGAAAACATATGGAATTTCGGCACCATGGTAGGCACCCACCTGCTGCCCGAGCGCGCCCTCACGGATCCGGGTGAAATGGTAGACGTATGCCGATTGCTTCCCCGCGGCAACTGCACCGGCCATCTCAAGGGAGGGGCAAAGCATATAATAGGCGGTAGCAATACGGTCCAGTTTATTCTTCAGATCAAGTGGCGAAAGAAGACGCCCGACCTCCTCCCTTTGCTCCAACAGTTCATAACTTCGCAGATACCTATCCAGATCATCTCCATCGCCGATATACATAAGCCATTCATTGGCATTCATGCCAATCATCAGCGGCACAGCAACCTGCCTGCCGGCGTCAAAAACCTTATATGGAAACTCCCTGAGACCATGCCCACCAACGGCAGCGCCATACTGCCATTCCGGCAAATGCTTTTCCACGGCCGCCTGCAGATCTTTGGCATCAAGATTTCGCATTGCCGCCACGCCCTCAACATCGAGCCGTTGAGATAAATCCGAACCCGTCCTGGATTGCTCGATCAGTGTTTGGATCTGGCGTTGCTGGTAGCCTGCACTCTGATGAATCGCCCTGTGAAACAACCCCTCAGCCATTGGTGAAGCCATCAGATAACCAATATTTTCGGCACCAGACGATTCACCAAATATGGTGACATTGTCCGGATCACCACCGAAATCATCGATATGTGACTGAATCCACTGCAGCGCCGCGATCAGATCCAGCAACCCATAATTCCCGGCACTGCCAGACTGTTCTTTTATCAGATCCGGATGCGAGAAGAAGCCGAATATCCCTGTTCGGTAGGGTACAGATACAACCACCACATCTTTTCGTGCCAGTACCTGGCCATGATAGTTGGGTTCATAACTCCAGCCACCCTTGTTGCTGCCGCCATGAATCCAGACCATCACCGGCATCTTCGCCGAAGGGCTGCTAAGGTCCCGTGACCAGATATTCAGATAAAGACAGTCCTCGTCATAACCCCCTCTGGGTGATTTGAATACTTCCGGATCTTCACCCGAGAAGCGCACCAGGTCCATGTACCAGTTTTCTATATGCAGACCCTGCATACAGGCCGCTGCAAAGTGATCGGCAACATGCATTTGTCTCTTCGGGCTATAGGGCGCCGGTGGCCGCCAGCGAAGATCTCTAACCGGCGGCGCGGCGAACGGGATACCCTTGAAAGCATAAACGCCATGACTATCTTCAATACCGGTCCAGGATTCGGGGGCAAGGCCCTTGAACTCCGCGGCCTGAGCACCAGCCTGCAGCGCAAGGGCAAATATCAGGCTGGTGAATTTTGGCATATCAAACAATCGTCGCCAGTGCATCCAGCACCGCGTTGGGTTGTTCGGCAAGCATGGAATGGCCGCAGGGGTTAAGCCGGACAACTCGACTGTCAGCAATTCCGTCCGCAACTGCCTGGGCACTGATGGGTGCAGTCATCTTGTCCTGCTCTCCTATAATGACTAGCGTGGGTGCTGTTACATGCTTCGCGAGTTCATCGCCATTGGCAAATTCGTTGCACGCGTTCAAGTCGGTAAAAAATGCACCATTATTTGCCATCTCCAGCAGACGCTGACCAGACATAGTCATGCACACTCCTGGATTCTCGCTGCCCCCCATCTGACCAAAATTGCTATGGCTCCAGGTGTTGGCCATATCAATGGCATCATGATGGTTTTCCCTGGCCGCATCGAGGAGCTGATCGGTAACCGGCATCGGCGTCGAGGTACCAAGCAGAGCCAGCACCCTGGTTTTTCCCGGGTAACGGGCCGCGAAATTCAGTGCAATCAGGGACCCCAGGCTATGACCAACAATAGCTGCCGAGTCTATGTTGAGCGCATCCATGGCATCCTTAAGCCAATCTGCAAAACCGTCGATACTGACAGGCGATTCACCAAGAGAACGACCGTGATTGGGGAGATCCAGTGCGAAAACATTATACCCATGGCGGGCAAAATACCGCGATGGGAGGACCCAAACGCTGTGATCCATTGCCGCGCCGTGCAGGAAAATAACGCTGGGCTGATCTGTCGCTATATTTCCCGTACCGTTACTGTAAAACGTCTTATAACCATTCACCTCAACATACATGAGACTAGCCTCCCCTCGCGCTTCGCTGCGATGCGCGTAGTGCTCGGCGCAGGTCTGCAGTCAGGTCACCGGGATCTTCAAGCCCAATAGATAGCCGGATCAACCCTTCTGATATGCCAGCTTTCTGCAATGCATCAGCATCCATTCGATGATGGGTTGTGCTGGCAGGATGGATAACCAGAGATTTGGCATCACCAACATTGGCGAGGTGTGAAAAAAGCTCCAGGCTTTCAATAAATTTGATGCCCGCCTGACGACCGCCTTTGATACCAAAACTGAAAACCGAACCAGCGCCCCGGGGTAAGATCTCTTTTGCCAGTTCATGGTCGGGATGATCGGGAAGCAGCGGGTGATTTACCCACTCAACCTGTTCCTGCTCGACCAGAAACTCTACGACAGTTTTCGTATTTTCCACATGCCGCTGCATTCTCAATGGCAACGTCTCGATACCCTGGAGAATATGAAATGCTGTGGTTGGGCTCATGCAGGCACCAAAGTCTCGTAACCCTTCCTTGCGTGCCCTGGTAATAAAGGCAGCAGGACCAAATTCCTCAGCAAAATTGAGGTCATGAAATCCGGCATAGGGTTCAGTAAGGGTCGGAAAGTTACCCGAAGCTTCCCAGTCAAAGGTACCACCATCAACCAACAAACCACCTATAACAACACCGTGCCCGGAAAGGAACTTGGTCGCGGAATGTACGACCAGATCTGCACCCAGGTCGATAGGTCGGCACAAATAGGGTGTGGCAAAAGTCGCGTCCACCAGCAAAGGCAGTCCAACTGAATGGGCAAGCGCCGAAATTTCAGACACGTTCAATACCTCCAGGCCTGGATTGCCGAGAATTTCAGAGAAGATGAGGCGCGTATTGGGCTTTATTGCTGCCCCGAATTCCTTGGTATCCCTTGGATTAACAAAGGTAGTTTCGATACCAAATCGCCGCAGGGTGTAGTCGAGAAGATTGTGCGTTCCCCCGTAGAGACTGCGGGAAGCGACGATATGGTCTCCCGCGCTGACGATCGTGGCTATTGCCAGGTGCATGGCTGCCTGACCACTTGCAGTGGCGATTGCACCGACGCCGTTGTCCAGAGTGGCTATTCTCTCCTCGAGTACGGCATTGGTTGGATTGGATAGCCGGGAATAAACATGACCAGCGCGCTCAATGTTAAACAGCCCAACCGCATAGTCAGTATCCTTAAATACGAAGGAGGCTGACTGATAAATAGGGGTAGCACGAGCTCCCGTGCTTGGGTCTGGTTGCTGCCCGGCGTGCAAACTTAAGGTATCAAAATCTAGTGTTGGCGGCTTCGCCATTTGACTCTCCGAGAAATTCCCAAAGGCTAATGGTATGTCATGCTGATAGCAGGTGAAACCACTAAGCACCCGGGTTTTGCCTGAATTATCATGTAACCTGTCCACCAAGGTTCGCAAACAGCACAGGAATCGATATGACCAAAAACGTTATTGTCTTTTCTGATGGCACCAGCAACACAAAAAGAACCAACACCAATGTCTACCAGTTTACAAAGCACTGAAGGATCACCCAAAAACACCTGCTTTTATGACCCAGGTGTTGGCTCCTTTGGTGGCGATGTCTTAGGAAAGGCATTTGGTACCGGTCTCGCGGTTAATATCAGGCAGTGTTACGACTTTATCGTATCCCGATATGAACCCGATGACAGGCTGTTCCTGTTTGGCTTCAGCCGGGGCGCCTATACTGTTAGAAGCCTGGCCAGTTTTTTCCCTCGTAGGCCTCCTGGTCGAGAAGAATCGAAAGAAGCTCGGCACTGGCGGTCCACAGCATCACAAAAGACAAATATTCACGGAGCAGCAAAAATACGCACGGCCTGCTTACGATGTTTATCGATCCAACAAGACACCAGCATTTCAGGCTGCCCTGCGAGAACTCAGGCAGCGTCAGCAAATGCGCTCATGCCCGGTTTTCGGCCTCGGCGTATGGGATACGGTGGGCGCACTTGGGTTACCAAATATGGACCGTGATCAGAAGGCATTCGGTGAACACTACTATCACCGGATAATGCTACCCAAAGATATTAAGTACGCCTATCACGCCTTGTCGATTTATGATGAGCGCAGGGAATTCTCTCCGGTATTGTTTTCCAGAACACCAAAGAATACGGATACGATCGAAGAAGTTTGGTTTTCCGGTATGCATTCCGACGTGGGTGGTGGCTACAAGCTGAAGAAGAAAGATCCCCACGCCAAGGAATTGTCAAATATCAGCCTGAAGTGGATGGCTGACAAGTTTTCCACCATACTTAACTTTAATCGAAGCCAATTTGGGCAGGGGGAATCAGCGGGTTTTATGCACGACTCGCTTGAGGGTGCGGCAGAATATATCTATGTAAAAAGAAAGAGAACAGTACCGAAAAACTCACTTCTGCATCAATCAGTGATCACAAGAATGACCGGCCCTCTTCAGTACCCATCTCCGACACGTGAAGTAGATGGTCATTATCGACCGATCACATTGTCCAGTGGGGCTATAAGGTTAATTACGAATTGCCACCCACATTTGGGTTGGAAGAAAAATACGAGATTGTCTAACGGGTCTTGATAAGGCATTAATTCGACGAAATGCAATCCAGCCGACCAGAAAGTTTTGTTGTAAACATCACTAATGGTTTGGTTTTGTGGGCTAGCTCATATTAGTCAACTCACAGCATCATCGAGCGTGGCGAGGGGAACTTTTTGTAAGATCGGTTAACTACAAGTCAGTTACTTTCCACCACAGCCGACTGACGCTTCTCTCTGAAATTGTCCCGCAGGGTTCGAAACGCATGCGGTGCCATCAGCATTGCCGGTGTCACCAGGAGTGTTAACAAGGTTGCAAAGGATAGTCCGGAAACAATAGCGGAAGCCAGTTGAACCCAGAAGGTTGCAACCGGGCCACCGACTTCAACCTCTCTACCAATCAGGTCAATGGATATACCGGATGCCATTGGTAGCAAGCCAAAGCCCGTAGTGAAGGTAGTCAGAAAAACGGGGCGCAAACGCTGGCACCCAGTCTGGATAATTACCCGCTGCATTGACCAAGCAGGATTTTCCCGATGCAGGTAATTATAGGTATCGATCAATACAATATTGTTGTTCACAATAATGCCAGCAAGGGCAACAATGCCCACACCGGTCATGATGGCGCTAAAGGGATAGCCTGTGACAATCAGCCCCAGCAGAACGCCCACTGTCGACATGATGACAGCCGAAAGAATCAAAAGCGCCTGATAGAAACTGTTGAACTGGGTCACCAGTAAAATGCCCATCAGCATCAACGCCAGCGAAAAGGCGAATGCAATAAATTCATTGGCTTTACCCTGTTCTTCACTCGCTCCACGGTAGGTAACCTTTATTGATGGATCAATGCCAGCATCCCGTATCCACTCTTTAATTTCGGTGACCTTGTCATCCGCCAACACCCCGGGGCCGGCGTTCGCTCGAACATACATGGTTCGGTTTCCATTTTCCCGGTAGATGGAACTGACCTTTGGTCTGGCTTTGCGCTCAACAAAACTGCTGATGGGAACCTGCCCTTCCCGGGTCGAAACCCGCAACTGATCCAGTTGCGTTATGCCACGGAATTCTTCCGGATAACGGACCCGGATATCGACCTCATCATCAACATCATCCGGCCTGTACCGCCCAACCAGCACCCCATTGGTGATTAACTGAACTGCCGCACCAACGCTGGCTACATCTGCTCCAAGCATAGCGGCCTTGGCTCGATCGACCGTTACCTCCCACTCAATACCAGGAACCGGCGCAGTATCGTCAACGGCTATCAATCCATCCATTTTCTCAAGGTGGTCCTTGATACGGTTAGTTTCTGTAATCAGGATATCAAGGTTAATGCCCTGTAATTGCAATTGGATATCCTTGCCAACGGGTGGCCCCTGTTCCATTTCCAGGATTTCTGTACGAACACCGGGTACACCTGTTATGGCATCACGGTAAGCTGCTTCCACTTCCCTGCCGCTAATATCGCGCGTACGTCTGTCACTCAGCTCGATAATCATGCTACCTATTTGGTCTGCTGCTGAGCCAGTCATACTGAAGGCCATACCACTATCACCGCTACGGGTGTAGATACTGCCGATATACCCCTCTTCCATAACCCGATGTTCAACATCGGTAACGATATCGCGCACCTCTTCGGCGGAATAGTTGCCTTTCGCGCTGATGCTGACACTGGTAAATTGCGGATCAGCATCAGCAAAGAACATGGTTCCATTACTGGCAACGCCATACCACCCAACGATTCCGTAGAGGCATATAATAGTAATTGCTATCACCACAAATGGGTGACTGGTCGTAAACCTTAGGGCCCTGGCATAGTAATAGATAGCACCCTTTAACTCGTCAAATCGGCCCTCATCGACGAGCTGATGATTGCTGCCTTCGATTTTCTGCTTTTGCCCGGAAATCAGTACACCTATAACCGGGGCAAACAGCAGCGCATACAAGAGCGAGCCCACCAGCACTGCAAACACAGTAACAGGCAGGAAGTGCATGAAATCACCAACGATTCCAGGCCAGAACATTAACGGCAGGAATGCCGCCAATGTAGTTGCAACTGAGGCAACCACCGGCAAGAACATTCTCTTTATGGCGTAGATATAGGCCCCCTTTGGCATCTCGCCTTCGCTCATCTTTCTCTCAGCTAACTCCACCACGACGATAGCACCATCTATGAGCATGCCAAGGCTCAGCAACATGCCGAACATGGTCACGAAATTGTATGAGTAACCCAGGCTGCTGATAACAATGAATGAAAACAGGAAGGAAAACGGGATGGCCATCGCCACCAGAATCCCTGAGCGCAGGCCGACGGCCGCCACTACTACGGTGAGCACCAGGAACATGGCAGTTGAAATATTGCCCTCCAGAGTGCCATTGCGCTCGATGGTGTCGGGTGCCTGATCAGCTATGTAGCTAACCTCAATATTCTTGGGGAAATCCTTACGCGCATCTTCTACCAGCTCATGGATCCTGGCATTGACATCAACGACACTGGTACCAACTCGCTTGGAAACTTCAATGGCAACCGCAGGTTTTCCGTTCGTACGGGTATGACTCCTGGGGTCCTTGAATGTCCGCTTCAGGGTTACAACGTCCTGCAGAGCGACAACACCCTCGGATGTTGCCTTTAGTGGAATCGACAGAACATCCTTTGCATTTTCGATAACACTTGGAATCTTGACTGAAAAACTGCCACGCCCGGTATCCACCGACCCTGCAGCAATCAGACGATTGTTTTTGGCAACGGCAGCCAGCAACTCTTCATTAGTGATGCCATAGGCTTCAAGCTGTGCTGGGTCAACAACCGCTTCCAGCATTTCCTCGCGATTACCCCGGATATTCGCTTCGAGGACTTCACTGATACCTTCAAGATTATCTTTGAGTTTTCGAGCCAGTTTATACAGCACCCGATTCGGGACATTATCCCCACCAAGACTGACAGTGATGACTGGGAAATCCGCCATGGAAATCTCATTAATAATCGGTTCTTCTGCAGATGAGGGAATTTTTGCCCTGGCCTTATCAACAGCCTCGCGCACGTCGAGGACTGCCTGACCAGGTTCAAAACTGGAATCAAACTCAATTACTAGCGTGGCGGAACCTTCACCCGCGTATGCATGAAGCTCTTCAGCACCCTCGATGGTCTTTAGCTCAAGCTCCATCGGCCGGACCAGAAGGCGTTCAGAATCTTCCGGGGAAATACCTTCATGGGGGATGGTAATGATAATGACGGGTACCGATACATCTGGCTCCGACTCAATAGGTATCGAGTTGTAGGCAATAATACCGGTAAGCATTATAACAGCCAGCAGCGAAATGACCGTTCTAGATCGGTCGATAGTAGAGCCCAGAAATGAATCTATCATCGACATCTAAATCACAAAGGTATTCTAACTACCAACTAGTGAAATAAGGGGCGTAAAGTCAACATGAACGACCTGCCCTTCGAAGACATCTTCCTGTCCAACTGTAATCAAGTTGACCTGTTCCGGTAATCCAATCACCCAGATTCCGCTCGTGCTTTCGCTAACGACTTTAACCGCTTTGAATCTGACCATATTTTCGCTATCAACAATTCGAACACCCATGATTCCCTCGTCATCCAAAAGCAGTGACGCAGGAGAAATCAAGTGTGCTACTTCAAGGCCAATAGGCACTCGCATGGTAGAAGTAAGGCCAGCGCGCACGGAATCACCGGGGTTATCGATGGTAACCTCAATGGGGTAGGTTCTGGTTGCCGTATCCGGTGATCGGCCAATAAACGAAACTGACGCTGCATACTCTTCCCCGGTAATCAGCTCAACCTGTACCTCATCACCGAGATGAATATCGCCGATATTTCTTTCAGCAACCTGTCCCACCACAAGAATTGGGTCTATTTCTATCAGAGTGACGCAGATAGCGCCGGTGGTCAGCAGGTGTCCAACTTCAACTGGCTGGCTTTCTACAATACCGTCGAAGGGAGCTACAATTCTGGTTTTGCTTAGCGCAAGTTCGGCTCGCCTGGCCCTGGATCTGCTTTGCTCAAGGGATGCTTTTGCCTTTGCTAGAGTAATCTCAGACTGCAACCCGCGCTTGTTGAGGTCCAGTATCCCATCGTATTCCAATTGTGTGCTCTTCAGGTCGGCAACCGCTTCAGCGAGATCACTGCTGCGACTATCTATCGCAACCTGGCAGAGAAGATCCCCGGCACTGACTTTCTTACCTTTTTCCCCTGGCACCTGTTCCACGATACCGCTTACTTCGGCTCTCACCTGAACAGATCGATTGGCGCGGGTCTGTCCACGAACATCCAGGAATATCTGACGCCTGGCAGCCTTACTTTGCATGCCACGTACCAGTGGTATTTCCTTAGAATCAGCCAGTTCACCAGCATATTCATCGGCGGTTACCTGATTCGAGGCAAAGGTTCCAGAGAACAGCCAAACGGCCATACTGAGGGCTATAACCAATGCGACTAAATTCCTATTGCTCACAACTTCTCCAAACAAAATTGGGCGCAGGTAAGAACCTGAACCTGGATCCAAACAGATTTAACGAACTTTTTTCTTATCGTCTCACTGGAAAACTGTTACCTGGGGAAGGTAGGAAAAGAGTCTCTACTCTAGGTCCGTTTTCGTGATGCTCTTAATGTGGCGTTAAACGGTGCATATTCTATGATTTCAGCTCAAATATCTCAAGGTTAGCTGGGTAAAAGCTCTCTCACAGCACCACTATGCACCTGCAGCCCTTGAAAAATGGGCATTATAAGATATATTCACCTTGATTATGATTGTCGCGCACTAAAATTCGCTCCTGTGAATTTATGCCGAATTCGACCTCCACACAATGACAATGGCTGCATCACCCTCCAGGTGATCCTCCGCTGAATTTTTTGCCTTGCCATCAGAGGTTTTATCCCTGATGAGTAACCATCGTTTTACGCAACTTCAGTATCAGGCGCGGGTTCCCGTAATAGGCGCATCACCAAATGCACCAAGTTTTATGTTGCCGCTGATATTGTCACCATCAACTGCACAGGAAAACTCAAGCTTCATCGGCATGGGCTCAGTCATATCAACGACCCAGGTGAGGTTATTGCCATCAACCATGCCACCGTCAAAGTCCTGCGTGCCCTGTGGTCCTGCCATGGAACCCGACAAAGAATCGCCATCCGTATTCAGTGTCAGTACCGCATCCTGTGCCCCCATTGGAGAATTAATGGTGACATTCCAACTGCCTTCTACGCTCATGCTGAATCCCTCTCAAACTGTTAGGGTTAATTGGATTCTGAATGTAACTTATTGCAGGCATAGCTGACAACAGGTATAAATTCCAGCGGGAATCAGCCAGCCGAGGTTGACCCTGTTCAATTTGAAATAGGCAGTGAGTTCACGTAGTTTGGTCTGCCTGTATCCACCGGGAACCGCAATGCAAACATCGGTTATTGAGCACTGGGAAATCACCAAACCGGCAGTACACAGCCGCAATGGCCTGGTATCCAGCCAGCACCACCTGGCTTCCGATGTTGGTGCAGCAATCCTGGATGTCGGCGGTAACGCGATTGATGCTGCCATCGCAACCGGGTTGACGCTGGGAACGGTCGAGCCCTGGATGAGTGGGCCGGGTGGTGGTGGCTACATGACGATCTACCTTGCCAAAGAAAAAACTGTCAAGGTCATTGAATTCGGGATGCGGGCCCCTTTTAACTCCATTCCCGAGGACTATCCCCTCTCACCGGTTGGCACCGCATCATCCGATGCCTTTAACTGGCCAAGCGTTGAAGGTGACGCCAATATCCATGGGCCGCTTTCAATCGCTGTGCCTGGATACATCAAGGGCGTATCACTCGCCCTGGAAAGGTTCGGTTCCATGGCATGGCAAGATGTCATAGAACCTGCCTGCCGGCACGCCGAATGGGGCCTGCCAATAGACTGGTACAGTGCATCCAAGATTAGCAGCTTCATGCGCGAACTCTCCGCCTACGAGGAAACCCGGTTAACCTATTTTCCGGAGGGGTTCGCTCCGCTTCTGGATCTGGAAGGTGGAATCAACACCATTCCCCTCGGTCACCTCGGTGAAACCTATCGCACACTGCAAAAGGGCGGTGCAGAGAGTTATTACCAGGGTGAACTTGCGCAGCAGATTGTAGCGGACCTGAAGGCAGCTGGATCGCGAATCACATTGCGTGATCTCAGGGAATATGAAGCCTTTGTCGCGGAGCCGCTCTCGACCCGATACCGTGATGCCGATATTTATGTCGCCGGACCACTGACGGCAGGTCCAAGCATCATCCAGGCCTTAGACGAGCTGAGTGCAAATTTCACGTCTGGCGCCGAACCCGAAGCCGATACATACAAGGCTTATGGCCATGCCCTTCTGGCCGCTTACGATTTTCGCTTACAGAACCTGGGAGAGGGATCACCAACCAATACAACACACATCTGTGCGTCCGACCGTGAGGGAAATATCGTCTCACTCACGCAAACAATAATGTCCGGTTTCGGCTCCAGGATAATGCTGCCACAGACCGGGATACTGATGAACAACGGCATGATGTGGTTTGACCCACGCCCGGGACTTGCCAATTCAGTCATTGGAGGTAGGCGCCCACTTTGTAATATGTGCCCTGTAATAGGCGTCAAGGACAATGGAAATGTCTTTGCCGCAGGCGCCTGTGGAGGGCGGAAAATTTTCCCGGCTGTTTTTCAGCTGATATCTTTTCTGGTTGATTTCGCCATGGACGTTTCCAGTGCTGCTCATCAGCCTCGCCTGGATATTTCTGGGACCGACCTCGTAACAATCATGAGTAACCTGGATGAAGGCATCATCGCAGAACTGGAGCAGACCTTCAGCCAGACCCGACTTCGCCCCAATGGTGTGAGTCCCAATTTTTTTGCGCTACCGCAAATACTTGAGCAGCGGAGATCTGGAGAAACCAGCGGAGCCTGTTTTATCCCTTCTCCTCACGCAAAGGTTTCAGCGGCCAATTGAAGGCAGCGCACGACTGATATAGTCATGTGTCTCACGATGTAGTTCGACAAAATCAAAAACCAGCTCGCCCATTCCTGATGGCTCTGAATTTGTCAGAAAAACCATGCCCGTTTGAAGGCCTCTGTTGAACACCATTTCGCTGCGCATTCCGCGAACATAACCGCCGTGATGAACAAATCCACCCTGGCCGGCGTAGTCAAATACCCGCCACCCCAGGCCGTAGTACACATCCCCCAGTTCCTTGTGGTATCGATAGTGAGCCTGCAGTCGTGTGGTTTTGATAGCACCCGTATGCATCCGATCCAGCATACCATCGTGGAAAACCGTTTGGTTGTGACCCAACTGAGCCAAGAGCCATTGCCGCATATCACCAATGCTGGCATTTACGCCGGCAGCCGGTGCAACCCGGTAGTAATTCTTTTTTGTAGGAACTGGAGCCCATCTAATTCCAGTCCAGATATGCGGTTTAGCGTGGTCCTCATCCTCAACAAAAGCGTCCATACCAAATGAGGCGCGCGACATTTCCAATGGTTTGAACAGTTTGTTCGTGACAAAGGTTTCATAGTCCATTGCGGTCGTTGCCTGGACCAGGTTGCCTATCAGGCTGAACACAACGTTCTGGTATCCGTAACATTCCCCCGGCTCACAAATAAAATCCACCCTGTCCAGCCGAGTGACTATTCGATCGAAGGACATGTTGTCTTCGATAAGGTTGGTATAGGCATGAGGCATCAGCCCCGTCGATTGAGACATCAGGTGATGCAGGTTAATTTCCCCACCATAGTCCTGTCGTTTGAATTTCAGGTAATCCAAATTCTCCACCAGCGGCGTTTGCCATTGGACGAGATTGTCCTGAACCAGGATTGATGCAGCGGCTGAGGCAAATGTCTTGGATATGGATGCGATGCGAAACAGTGTTGATTCAGTGATAGGCGTCTGATCCGTCTCACTGCGAACCCCATAGACCCGGAGTAACACAACTTCGCCGTGATCCACTACGATCAAGGCGCCCCCAGGAGTTTCATCTACCATCGGCAGCACAAACTGCTGCTCAAATTGCCAGGCAAAATCCTCGGCTAGTGCAGCAGTCTGAAAAAGCAGACCAAATACTAGAACCAGTACAGGGATATGATTGGGAATACCTTTGAAAAACATCAGTCGCAAGAATTTGCTGGCTACTTTTTTTGTGAGCACGTTACAGGTCAAACTGATACTAGTAAAGCTAATTTGTCTCTACCTGCTCTCTGGATCACTGATCTTTTATTTTCTTGCCGATCGTTATCTTGACGGCGGAAGTCTGGGTGGAAATATCAATCGTTTCCGTCCTTGCCTCATAGTCATCGGGGCTAACATCAACCGTTCCTGAGCTGGATATCCGAGCAATAACCTGCACCCTGTCAAAATTAGCAAGACCCATCCCCTGCATCATTGCCATCGACTCATCAAGCTTTATCAAGGTTGGCAGACTGCCTGCAGCCACCTTTTGCACAGCGAGGGGAGCGGGTGGACCTTCAATAGCCTTAGCGTAAACAAACACAGCGGCATCGGCTTCTACGACGACTGAGTCAGCCAGTTCCACCAGCACCTGAAGGGACCTTGAGGCTTTTTTTGTACCTGCCCCCAAGTTTTTCTTCGACTTCTTCTCAACCGGTTCCAACTGGCTTTCAATTCTGGCTATAACCGCACGAATCATTTCAGCCCTTGCGCCGCCGGCAACGCCAAGGGCAGTTGAGAAATATTCCAGGGAACTGTGCAGATCCGCACGCTGGAACGCATCCATACCCTTAATCTCAAGCATCGTGAGTTCCTCAGGGTTCAGGGTCAGCGCTTTATCAATCGCCTTTTCCACGCTGGGGGTGAGCTTCTTGTCTTCAGCAAGGTACAGTGACTCCGCATAGTAAGAGGCAAGACCAGCATCGTCACTGAACTTTTCGCTCAGATCCGCAAAAACATCAGCAGCTTTCTCATACTCAGCCAGACTGAGGTAGGACTGACCAAGCATAAAAAGACCATCAACATTGTCGGGCTGCCGGGCAAGCTGTTTTGCCAGCTTCGCAAGGGTGCTTCTCATTTCCGCTTCGTTTCCAGGATCGCCGGACCTGACTTCACGGGCAATCTCCAGATCCGTTATTGCTCCCCATGAAAGACCAAAGTCGGCGTAGGCGAATATGGCGAGTAGCGGAACCAATAGAGCCAGGACGACGGTTAGCCGCTTGGTTTCCCTGGTAGCTTCAATAGTGCCTTCAATAGGGGCACGCCCTCCATGACCAGAGGCCGCCTCTTTGGGAGTATCATCAAGCAGGTTGCGCTGCAATTCCGCCTGTATCTGCTCAAACTCCTGCTGGTCAATAGTGTTGTCACCCAGCTGTGCATTCAACTCTGCTAAACGCTCTTCATACAAATCGACGTTGACAAGATCTCGCGCATCATTTTTTAGCGTTTTACCGACGGTACCGGCCTTCATAAAAAATGGGATCAACACGAAACCCGCTGCAACTGCACCGAGGAAAATAGCCAACACCCAAAACCAGGTCATCATTTTCTTTTGACCAATGCTTCCAGTCGCCTGGAATCCGCTTCCGATAATTCGTTCACAACAGTTTTCTTCGAGCGAAGAAGCCTGAATAAAACGACGCATGCGATCAGCAACAGGAACACGGGACCAAACCAGAGCACCAGGGTCCCAGACTGCAAACGTGGCTTATAGAGGATAAAGTCGCCATACCTCTGGTACATATAGTCCAGGATCTCATCATCCGACTTCCCTTCCAGCAACAGGCGGTGAACCTCCCGCCGTAAATCCTTGGCAATCATGGAGTCCGAACCAGCAAGGTTTGTGTTCAGACACTGGGGGCAACGCAATTCATCAATGAGCGCGATATGCCTAAGACGCAGCTCATCATTCGGGAAAGGATACGCATCAATGGCCGCCTGACTCTCAAGTGAGAGGAGTAATATAAATAGAAAGGCTATCCGCACTACTAGCCCTCCCCCATTTGAGTCTGCAGAAGCTCAACAACTGGAAAAATCCTGCTCTTCCAAACCCCTCTGGTGACGGCACCTACATGGCGATACTGGATGACCCCATGCTTATCAAGGACAAAAGTTTCCGGAGCACCATAGACTCCCAGGTCAATCGCCAGGGTCCCATTGTCATCAACCATGTTAAATTTGTATGGATTTCCATGGCGCTCAAGCCAGGCAATTGCCTTTGAGGACTCGTCGTTGTAGTTCACGCCATACAGGGCAATACCCTCTTCCTGGCTGATTCGAATCAATTCAGGATGTTCCACCAGGCAGTTGGGACACCAGGTCGCCCACACATTTACCAGCGATATCTCGCCCTTTATGTCAGCGGCGGTAAGTGTCCGGCCTGGATCATGTAGATCCTTGAGACTGAATTCCGGGAAAGGCCTGTCGATGAGTTCAGAAGGAAGATAGTGTGGGTCTTCCAGGCGAAAGCCGAAGGCAAGCACTATGACCAACAGCACAAAGGCGGTCAGGGGAATGAGTAGATTTTTGTTGATGCTCATGCCAGTGATTGCTCCGCATTGTTGCCCACGGCAATCCGACGGACTCTGTATCTTTTATCCAGTGCCGAAATAATACCGCTCAAGGCGATAAACAACCCACCAAACCAAACCCAGCGAACAAATGGCTTGAACTGAACACGAACAGCCCAGGCATCGCCGCCAATGGGCTCCCCCAGGGCAACATACAAGTCCCGAAAAAGGCCAGGATCAATGTCCGCCTCGGTCATCATATTACGCGCCGTCTCATAAAAACGTTTTTGAGGATGCAGGGTAACAATGTACTGACCATCACGGGTAATCTCTATCTCACCCTGGTTGGCTTCGAAATTTGGACCCCTGACCTTCTTCATGCTCAGAAATTTGACTTCATAGCCAGACAGTTCGACAACTTCGCCAGGCGCCATGCGAATGTCTTTTTCTTCACTGAAATAGACCGTGAGACAGATTCCGGTCATTGAAATGGCAATACCCAGATGACCAATCAGCATGCCGTAGTAAGAAAGGGGTTGTTGAAACAGTCTGATAACCCTGTTGCTCTTGTGACGAACCCGGCTGACCCAATCAATGATGAGGTCCACGGTAATCCATAAAGCAACGCCTACTACAACTGCTGCCAGGGGTTCAAAACGGGGAGTGAAGAGAAATAGCAGCGTTGATGCCAGGGCAAAACTTCCCCCCGCCGGGAGCAACTTTTTTTTAAAGTACTTTTCAACGGGAGTACTGCGCCACCGGGATGTCGGGCCTATCACCATCACTACAAACAGCAGCATCGCCACCGGCACAAATACGGCATTAAAGTAGGGAGGGCCAACGGAAATCTTCCTGCCATCGGTCATGGCTTCGTAAATCAGCGGATAGATGGTACCCAGCAAAACCGCACCCACAGCGACTGCCAGCAAAATATTGTTGACCAACAACATGGTCTCACGG
This sequence comes from Gammaproteobacteria bacterium, assembly GCA_002725995.1. Lineage (GTDB taxonomy): Bacteria > Pseudomonadota > Gammaproteobacteria > Pseudomonadales > Azotimanducaceae. The sequence continues at coordinate 825 of PBRQ01000101.1, read as the reverse complement.
CCAGTCCAGCTAAACCCTGCGTTGCTTTTTATTCCAGTGGCCTTAACAGCGAACAGCAGCAATGAACCACCGATAACAAGCAGAAGAAAAGCTAGGATGAACAAGCCTCGTTCCGGGTCAACGGCGAAGGCATGCACCGACGTCAGCACACCCGAACGAACAAGGAACGCGCCCAGTAAACTGAATGAGAAGGCAAAAATTGCCAGCAATACTGTCCAGCTCTTGAATACACCACGCTTTTCAGTCGCGGCTAACGAGTGAATTAGTGCTGTACCGACAAGCCAGGGCATAAAGGATGCGTTCTCCACCGCATCCCAGAACCACCAGCCGCCCCAGCCCAATTCATAATATGCCCACCAGCTGCCCAGGGTGATACCCATTGTAAGAAAGGACCAGGCAAGGTTTGTCCAGGGTCTCGACCACCGCGCCCACGCAGCATCAAGCTTGCCGGTGGTGAGCGTGGCAATGGCAAAGGCAAACGGAACCGCAAAACCGACATAGCCAAAATAGAGTAAAGGTGGGTGCACAATCAGGCCAAAATCCTGCAGGAGTGGATTCAAATCAGCACCCTCGCGGGGATAGATCGGCAGATCTCGATCAAATGGATTGGATGTCAGAAGAATAAAGAGAATAAAGCCGGCACTTAAGCCTCCCATTATCGATAGTACCCTTGCGCGCATATCCAGGGTCAAACTACGACTGAACTGGCTGACTGCCAAAGTCCAGCCTGCCATCACCAGGGACCACAACAGGAATGAACCCTCATGGGCACCCCAAAGCGCTGAAATCTTATACTGAAGTGGCAGAGCAGTATTGGAATTCCTG
>PBRQ01000100.1 GCA_002725995.1 Gammaproteobacteria bacterium | reverse complement strand
TTGGTCGCCTGAGGAAAAAAATTGACCCCGATAACCTGCTTAAACCACTCGAGACTGTTCGTGGTCAGGGCTATCGCTTTAAGCGGTTGATGCTTGAATAAACCCTATTCTCTACGTGCAAGGCTCCTGATTTCAGCAACACTGGTTCTAATGGTGTTTCTTGGATTGATGGGGTTTGTGCTGGACAGAGCATTCCAGAGAAGTGCCGAGCAGGCAATCGAGGAAAAACTGCTGATTCAGATATATGGTTTGCTCGCCGTCAGTGATGAAAGTAATGGTGAGATTTATTTGCCGGATCAGCTTCAGGAGCCTCAGTTTAACAACCTGGGCAGCGGCCTATTCGGGTTGGTGGTGGGGGCACAGGGGCAGGATTTGTGGCAGAGCCCCTCCGCCCTTGATTTGCAAATCAAGCACGTTGACATGGCCAGCCTGCACCGAGATCTGGAAGCGGGTGTGCAGAAATTTGGCAGGGTCCAGGGAAATGGTGAGGACTGGTTGTTCTTCCTAAGCTACAAAATCCTGTGGCAGGGTGTGGGTGAGCAGACAACACCCTATGTCTTTATCGTCCTGGAAAATATGCAGTCCTTTGACAAGGAAATCGCAGGCTTTCGAAACAGCCTGTGGGGCTGGCTGTTGGTGGTAGTCGTTGTTCTGGTTCTAGTTCAGGCTGCCATCATGAGCTGGGGCCTGAAGCCACTGAACAACCTCGCGGAAGACCTTACGGCGATCGAGGATGGCAAGGAGGAGTACCTCCAGGGTGAGTACCCGGCGGAAATCGATGGTGTTACCCGCAACCTCAATCTACTATTGTCGAGTGAGCGGCAACAGCGTGAAAAATACAGGACGACCCTGGCGGATCTTGCCCACAGTTTAAAAACACCATTGGCCATCTTGCAGGGAGCACCAGCCGAGAACCTCAGGGAAACGCTCGATGAACAGATTCCCCGAATGAATGAGATCGTCTCTTATCAGTTGCAGCGGGCGGTAACCAAGAGTGCTTCGCTCATTCGAAAGTCCATAGAAGTAAAGCCGGTTGTCGACAAGCTGGTGGCTGCAATTTCCCGGGTATATGAAGACAAGTCCGTTGAAATTGAATCGACCATCATGGAATGTAACTTTTTTGGTGATGAACGGGACCTGATGGAGCTGTTGGGTAATGTCCTGGACAATGCGTGCAAATATGGAAATGGGCGCGTGAAACTGGCGGTGGGAACTCAAACGGGAACTGCGGCTGACCTCCATATCATTGTTGAAGATGATGGCGGGGGGATTGCCATGGGTGATCGCAATACCGCCCTGCTCAGGGGTGAGAGGCTTGACACGAAAACGGCAGGGCAGGGGATTGGACTCGCGGTCGTCAGTGAGATTGTTGATCGCTACGGTGGTGAAATAGAGGTGGATGATTCAATTCTTGGCGGCGCTCGAGTCACTATTAAGCTGACCTGATTGTCAGCAGTCCCGGAGTGGTAAACCAAGTTCGGTCAAGGTTGGCTGGTGTTCTTGATGGCCGACTCTGCTTTCATAAATCGCTTTTCCAACTTTCGAAGCCTTTCATCCAGTATGTGGAATTCTGCCTGGAGTTTCGTGGCATAGGTGCTAAGCGATTGCTTAGTGAAACTATTTCTCAGGCGCGTTGCTTTGTTGATGTTTCCCGCGTCCAGTGCTTCGCTCAGCTCTTGCAGCTGGGTGCTGGGATCGTGAGTAGGAGTGTGGCTGGAAATATGGGAATCGACCATAAAGTGCATTTCCCCTGTGGAACTGGCACGGAAGTAATATGAGCTAGGTTCCGGATGCGAGCCGTGAGGTTCTATCTTTGCCATTTAGAATTTCATCGTGAAGTTTAGATTTGGCCCAGAGCCGGAAATTTTCATGCTTCAACTCGTGAGAAGGCATAATTTTGTGGAGTAGGGGGCCGTATTGTTGATAATGGCGGACACAATCAATATTATCGACCGCTCTCCACGTGGGCCGAACCTATGGATTTTTCATTTTCTGAAGAGCAGAACCTGTTGCAGGACAGCGTCCAGCGATTCATAAGCAATAGTTATACTTTTGAGGAGCGACAAAAACTGATTCAGACTGAGGAAGGCTTCAGTCGAGAGAATTGGTCAATGTTCGCGGAATTGGGGTGGCTGGGACTGCCGTTTTCAGAGGAGGATGGAGGTTATGGTGGTACGCCAATCGAAACCATGATTATGCTGGAGGAATTCGGCAAAGGTCTTGTGGTTGAGCCATTTGTTTCCACCATCGTGCTGGCCGGACGGATCATCGCAGACGGTGGCACCCAGGAGATGAAAGAAGCGGTGCTGGCGAAGATTATTGCGGGCTCAAAACTCGCCGCCCTGGCTTTTGTTGAACCCCAGGCACGATTTAACCTGGCTGATGTCACAACAACCGCTACCGACGGTGGTGCAGGTTTCGTGATCAATGGTTTCAAAGGTGTTGTTATTGGTGGCCCCAGCGCCGACCTTCTTGTGGTCCCTGCAAGAACGGGTGGTGAGCAGAAAGATGAAAGTGGTATCTCGATATTTTTGCTTGATGCCAATGCAAAGGGCGTTTCACGAAGAGATTACCCTACCGTTGATGGACTGCGTGCATCCGAGATTACCTTCGACAATGTGTCCGTGGACAAGGGAGCAGTCATAGGCGAGATTGGGGGTGGATATTCTCTGTTGCAAAAATGCATTGACCACGCGATTCTGGCTGTTGGTGCCGAGGCCGTTGGTGCTATGGAGGCCTTGTACAAGACTACCGTTGAATATTGCAAAGTCCGAGAGCAGTTTGGTCAACCGATTGGCAAGTTTCAGGTTTTGCAGCATCGCATGGTCGATATGTTTATTGAACATGAACAGAGTAAGTCCCTGCTCTATATGGCAGCGATGCGATTGGATGAGGGGTATGGGGCGGCTGCCCGCAAAGCCGTTTCTGCACTCAAGGTACAGGTTGGGAAGGGCGGTAAATTCGTCGGTCAGAACGCGGTTCAGTTGCACGGCGGTATGGGTATGACGGATGAATTGAATGTCGGGCACTATTTCAAACGGCTCACCACGATTGAAACCTTGTTTGGTAATGTCGACTTTCACCTGAAGAAGTACGCTAGCATTAGTTAGACTGCCCTGGGCTTGGGAGGGCTTGTAACAAGAACCGCTGAGGGCTCTTTTTAAGGAGCAAGTTTAGGGCATTTTACAAGAACCGCTGAGGGCTCATGTCAGATACACCAGAATGGTTTTGGGAGGCTGTTGAGACGAAACCCGAGTCGGGTTATGTAGAAGTAGAAGACAGCGACATAAATTTCCTTAAATGGAGTGATCAGGGCAACCCGGGATTGTTGTTTGTTCATGGGCACAATGCTCACGCTCATTGGTGGGACTTCATCGCACCAACCTACAAGAATAATTACCAAACCGTGGCCCTTGACCTGTCCGGTATGGGTGACAGTGATCACCGTGAAGAATACTCGGCCGATACCTATGCCAGGGAAATCGTTACAGTCGCTGACAAAAACCAGATGCCTGAAAATACGATTCTGATAGCCCATAGTTTTGGCGGCATGATGGCCTTACGTGCGGTGGCGCAAAATCCCAACAGGTTCAAAGGTCTTGTTCTACTCGATTCGGGCGTAAAACATCCAGATGATGAAAGCCCCCCCGATGTAGAGCGCTGGTCCAAGCCAAAAATATACCCGAATCGGGATGTGGCGAGATCACGCTTTCGCCTGCAACCACCTCAAACCTGTGAAAATGAATACCTGGTGCAACATATCGCACGAACTTCAGTCGAGCATATTGACGAGGGCTTTGTCTGGAAGTTTGATGATGAACTGAATAACCGTTTCGTCTTGACGGGAGATACTGCCCAGGATTTAGAGTCTGTGACCTGCAGGATTGCGCTAATCTATGGTGAGAACAGTGCATCCTTTAGTTCAAAAAGCGCGGCACACATGAAAGAACTGCAGCCTGCGTTGGAAGTCTATGAGCTTGCTGACGCCCAACACCACCTGTTCCTTGATCAGCCAGTAGCGTTCATGGAACAATTGAGCTCTATATTAAGTGACTGGGCATAGCCTCTCTACACAGGTTGCTGAAAAATTGCTTCCCGCTCTTTTTCAGGGTCGCGGGCCTTAGCCCGCTCGCGACAAATCAAAGACTTGCGTCTTTGATTTGTGGCCGATACATCAATGTATCGGTCTAATAGGTTGCTTTTCAGCAGCCGTCAGGGTGCGAATCTTCTAATTGATCATGTGCAGGCTTCGTTGCAGATGGGACATGCTTTCTTCAAGGCCGCCTGCCCTGTTTCGCTGCAGCCATAGATTTTTGTGGCGGCCCATGACCTTGACCAGATCCTTGCGCAGTCGTTTGCGTGGTATTCTTTTATCACGAAAAACCTGCAGGCGGTGAATTCCATGCATTGCCATATCGGTGGCGTTTAACAACTCTCCACGGAACAACCTGTCGTCACCTACCCTCTGTTTCACCTGCGAGCGGATATCCGTAAGTACCAGTTCACATTGCTTAAGTTGCTTGTTGGGTATGGATTGTGTGCTTTCAGGCTCCTTAGCCATGTCCCAGAACAATAGCTGGTTGAAGATAGTGGCGTTGCGAAGGCTGGATGGCGCGATATCAGAGACTTTGCCCAGCTCCACCAGAAGATCTGCGCTGGTATCGGCTGCGCTTTTGAGAAAGGTTGAGTTGAGCCCCTCAACGAGGTCCAGTCTGCTGCTACCGGTGGAATTCCAGCTCTGGCAGGCGCCGATCAGAAATCCAGGATAGCTAAAGGGCAGATACTGATGGTGTCCGTGATCTCCCCAGTCGGTAATTAGATAGCCCTCTGCACCATATTTGAGGCCATTTCTGGCGGCGTTTCTGAGGTTGGCCTGGGCGTTTGATATTCTGCCGATGATTGAATTCCAGCTTGAAGTGCCCGGGCAGACGTAAAACGGAATATTATGTGCCGCCAATTGCTCGCATTCTTTTTTGAACGGGTGATTGCCCTCGTATCCCCAGTTGAGGGCGATCAGATCCCTGGTCAGGTGCTGCAGCATTTCAGGCTCCTTCAGCACGATATCGCCCCAGAACATCATCCGTTTTCCGCCACTTTCCACCAGCTTTTGAATTTTGGCCAGGAAGTCGATGTAGACATTTGCGGTACCAAGCTTGTCGCACTTTTTCCTGCTCCAGCCCTGACCCAGCTCCCATGGTTCATCTCCACCAACATTAAAATTGGAGCTGTCGAACAAAGGCAGGTATTCATCATATAACTCCCTAAGCAAAGCGAGGCTCTGTCGATTAGGTTTGAGGGTGCTGCCAAATTTTATTTTTTGGTTCGAAAGAGGGTGAACGAATCCGTCGGGGCATTCTGCCAGGCCGTGGTATTCAGGGTGGCGCAGCCAACGCTCGAAATGACCGAAGGAATTCAAGTTGGGAACCAGCTCTATAAAGCGTGCGCGGCAGTATGCCTTTAACTCGACCATTTGCCCGGCGGTCATTGGTGAGGCATCAGCCCAGACCAGGGGGTGGCTAACAAATTCGAAGGTGTGTTCCGTATAAAGCTGCAACTGATTTATTTTCATCTGTGAAAACTGGTCTATCAGCCGATACAGGGTTTTCATAGAAGGCACTTTGCAACGACTCACATCCAGCATTACCCCACGAGTTGCAAAGTCAGGTTTGTCCTGAACTAGAAAATGGGGAACCGATGAGTCAGCCTGCTCGAGAATCTGATTGAGTGTGGCGAGCCCGTAGTAGACACCCGATTCATTTCTTGCGCGCAGCAATATGCCGGTTGAGCCTGACTTGAGTTCGTAGCTGCCTGCAACGGAGGGTCCTGACCCCTGGTCAATGGTTAGTAGTACCTGGCTCGCGTCCAGATTCCCGAAAGTAAGACCTAGGTTAACTGTTGTGCATTCAGCAAAGCGACGGATAGCATCTGTTAGGTTGTCTGAGCAGGGCTTTAGAAGCCTGATATAGCGCCTGCCTGCCAGGCTGAGTTCAGCGGCGGTTATTTTTACTTTCTTGGCTGGGGGAAATAGTTTAAGCGTCATCGCCCTGATAAAGCGGAATTGAATTCTTGCGGTATTAAGACATAATTCGTGTCAGATTCGTACTTTCTTTTGATTCGTGGGAGCAACGTAGATGCCTGCTTATATCCTGGCTATAGATCAGGGAACAACCAGTTCCCGTGCAATTCTTTTTAATGATTCCAGTGAGATGCTCGGTGTGGCACAGGAGGAGTTTCGCCAGTACTTTCCACAGGATGGATGGGTGGAACATGACCCGGAAGAAATCTGGACCAGCACCATCAATGTCGTCAATGAAGTTATAGCTTCAAGCGGCATCCAAGCGAAGGAAATTGCTGCAATCGGCATCACTAATCAGCGTGAGACGACGGTTGTTTGGGACAGGAAGACTGGCAGGCCTATTCACAGGGCCATCGTATGGCAGGACAGGCGCACGGCTGACTATTGTGACGAACTGAAGTCAGAGGGTCTGGAAGACATGGTCAGCGGAAAAACGGGATTGCTATTGGACCCATATTTCTCTGGTACAAAAGTCAAATGGCTGCTGGACAATGTTGCTGGTGCTAGGGAAAAGGCCGAGTCTGGTGAACTGCTGTTTGGCACCATAGATACATTCCTTCTTTGGAGGCTGACCAGGGGAGAGTCTCACAAAACGGATGCAACCAACGCATCAAGAACGCTCTTGTTCAACATTCACGATCAGCAGTGGGATGAAGATATCCTTCAACAGCTGGATATACCGAAAAGTATTTTACCCGAGATAGAGGACTGCAGCGCTGATTTTGGCTTTACCCATGAGTCACTTTTTGGCGCAGCCATTCCGATTACCGGGATAGCTGGTGACCAGCAGGCGGCTCTGGTTGGTCAGTGCTGCTTTTCTGAAGGAATGATAAAAAGCACCTATGGCACTGGCTGTTTCGTGATAATGAATACGGGCACAACCGCTGTTGCTTCCGAGCACAAGTTGCTGACTACGGTAGCGTATCGGATTGATGGTGAGGTTACTTATGGTCTCGAGGGGAGCATCTTTATAGCCGGTGCTGCGGTTCAATGGCTGCGTGATGGAATAGGATTAATCAGCGATGCCGCGGAAACAGAGAATATTGCCATCGAGAATCCCGATGCACATGGCGTTTACCTGGTGCCGGCATTCACCGGTTTAGGAGCACCCTATTGGGATGCCAATGCCCGCGGCGCAATCCTTGGCTTGACACGAGACAGTGGCTTTAAAGATATCGTCACTGCAACTTTACAGTCCGTGTGCTTTCAGACCCGGGACCTGTTGACGGCTATGGAAAGGGATGGGATTAAGCCGGGACTAATTCGTGTGGATGGTGGCATGGTCGCCAACGACTGGCTCACCCAGTGCCTGGCGAATATATTGCAGATAAACGTGGACCGCCCACGGGTGACCGAGACCACAGCACTGGGTGTGGCCTATCTGGCTGGTCTTAGGGTCGGGCTATTCGGCTCCCTTGATGAATTGTCTGAGCACTGGCAGCGGCAGAAGTACTTTGAACCGCAGATGCAGGCGGAGGCGAGCTCGAAACTATATTCCGGCTGGCTTGATGCAGTGAACCGGGTGAGAAGTTAACTTACCCTTGTTCTTTAAGTCATTGAAATGCAGGGATATGCTCATTTGAGGATGTTCAACGCATAAAAGCTACAAAACCATTACATTTTCCTTACATCAGGTCACAACTCTCTTATCCAGGCTCATTAGAATTGCCTAATCACTGGGCTACTGGAGAGTCTGCGCCGTCATGGAAAATACACTGACGCAGCAAAGATCCCGTATCTATAGAATAGCTACTTTAGCTGCGGGGACTTGCATACACCTTATCGTCTGCTGGATGGTACTCTCGATTGGTTATATGAAACTGGAGGCGATCCAGTTCCTTAGCCTAGCGTCCTTATCTGCTGCCGGTTTCTATTGTTGACTCTTAATGCTGAGCTCGGGTTAAATTTCGGATGTTAAAATAAGATATTAACGGGGAAAATCAATCATGCAGGAATACAATTGGAAAATTATTTTTGGCTTTAAAAAGTTAATTTTTATTTGGACTTGCGGAGTATCATTATTACTTCTTGCTAGTCTGTCGCAGGCGGCGAAGCCTTGGGATGAAGGTGAGTATTGCCCGGATCCTGGCTGTATTATGACCATCGTGGATCATGCGGGAGTAGAGCAAATCTGTCCGCCCTGGATTTCAGATCCAACCATACCTTGTCCATCAAGTGGAATGTGGACAATTACGGCTCCGAAGATGCGCACTCCGTCAGGAATTACATCAAGATCCTATTTAGAGCTATTGTTTTTATCCGTCTCAGATGGTGAAGCAGTGGAAAGAGCTCTCTGGAAAATCCAAGGGAAGCGTGGTGCTGCCGTTCTTCTTAGGGTTACGGATTACTCTCCCGGTGGTTATGAGGGGTTTCCTGAGGAGTATGAGGGATATCCTCTATACAAAGTTCAGGATCGGGAGGTGCGGAAACCGCGGAAACCAAAAAAAATCTAAGAAGTCCGAAACAGGATCTTAATTAAGTAGACTATTTTCTCAGAGCCAACCATAGATCTGAAAAATAGAGGCGAGCTATAAGAAGAAAGTGGGCTACGTTGTACTCATCAAGGACATTGTTTTTGATGTAATTGGTGAAGTAAGCGAATGCGGGGTTAGCGTGGTTTTCTAAAAAAAGGGGGGGTACTGACAACTTCAATTGTCCCGCCCCATGCTCCATGAGACATATTAGTTTCTCCTTAAAGGTTACATCTGATGTCGAATCTGACATAGACGCACAGAAGCTACTGGCTCATGCCAATGTGGCAACAACTCAAAAACACTATCGCCGTAAAGGCGCAATTCTACAGCCAGCGAGAGGGTTTTCTCTCAAGGAAAAGTAGAATATATCCACCCTCATTTGTGGGAGAACTCACTAATCTATGGGAGAACCTCCCACTTGTGGGAGAGATTGCGCCATGCGATCCCTGTTGGAGCCAGTAAAATGGTGGGCCGTCCGCGACTCGAACGCGGGACCAACTAGTTAAAAGCCAGCTGCTCTACCAACTGAGCTAACGGCCCACAGAAAGAAGGGCGGTATCATACCGATTCGTGCCTAAAACTCAAGAATGCGTGAAACCAATCTCATCAATTATCGTTGCAGTTAGGTCCTGCCCGCCCAGTTCTGCGATGGTCACCAGTCCGCCGGGGTTGATGACGTTAAATTCAATGATCCAGGGGTAGATCAGGTCCAGGCCAACAAATGCAGCACCAAAACCTTCGAGGAAGCTGCCCAATGTGTCGCAGTATCGCGCTTCATCCTCCGTCAATTCGCACATCTCGCTACCTGCACCTTGATGGAGGTTGCTACGGTGGTCATTTATAGCATGTCGGCGGTATTGGCCGATTGGTTTACCGTTGGCAAACAGAATGCGCTTTTCACCCTTTTCAACCCCTTCAACATAGGCCTGCAAGAGGGTGAATTGATCCCGATCAGGCCCGCAGAGGGTTTCCAGGATGACCCGGGCATTGGCATCCGCCTGACTGATCAGAAAAACCTCTCGACCCAGGCTTCCCGCCGGCGGTTTAGCAATCCACCTGCCGCCCTGTAGCATGATTTCATACAATTCCTCCGGGTTGGTAGAGGCGTAAGTTGCCGGGTACTTGAGTAGCGCTGGTCTGGTAGCAAGCAAATACTTGCTGTTGAGGTGGGTGATTGCGTCCAATGAGTTAATGATGCGCACCCTGTCACCGACTGCATAAAGAAGTTGCATCTTGTCAAGGAAGGTCTTGCGAAACCCTAAGGATAGCAGCCAAATGTGTGAAAATGCTGCAAGATCAAAAGTTTCGAGAACCGGGAGGGGATCTCCAATGCTCAGCGCACGCTTGAGGGTGAAACCCTTGACCATGATGCTTGATCCATTCATTGAAATAGAATCAATAAGGCAAATCGCAACGTCGAGACCCCGCTGCAAAAGTTCATTGCCAAATCGCAGGTAGTTCCCATCCTCGATGCTGTCAGTCTCTGCAATGAGAAAAGCGATATTGGCCATGGCTGGTATTGACTGGGGGTAGTGGAGTCGCGAGTTTACCTCTAAACAGCAATAGTCGCAGTAAGTCTATTTGCACCGGTGCATGGGGTATAATAATCAGCCTAATTTTTGGCATCTTGTTTTTGTGAGTAATGCTTTCGTGAGTAATACAGCTTTTGACGTCCCTCTGCATCAGAGCCATAGCATGGCGCCAGCAGAGATAAGAGACCACAAGGAACGAATCAAATCCCTGCTTAAGGAAAGAAATGCCGTTCTTGTGGCCCACTACTATACCGACGACGCCATCCAGAGTCTGGCGGAGGAAACCGGCGGATGTGTTTCGGATTCACTGCAGATGGCAAGGTTTGGCAACCAGCACCCGGCCGATGTGCTCGTTGTCGCCGGTGTCAGGTTTATGGGAGAGACTGCAAAGATCCTGAATCTTGAAAAGCGGGTATTGATGCCGACACTTGAGGCAACCTGCTCCCTCGATCTGGGTTGCCCCGCGAGTGAATTTTCAGACTTTTGTGACCATCATGCCGACAGAACCGTAGTCGTCTATGCCAATACTTCAGCGGCGGTTAAGGCGAGGTCGGATTGGGTGGTGACCTCCAGCAATGCGCTTGCCGTGGTTGAACACCTGATGGATCAAGGCGACAGGATTGTCTGGGCGCCGGATCGGTATCTGGGATCCTATATCGAAAAAGAAACCGGCGCTGATATGGTGATGTGGGATGGTTCCTGCGTCGTTCATGAAGAATTCAAGGCGCAGGGAGTGCGAGATATCAAGAAGGTGTACCCGGATGCAGCTGTCCTGGTGCATCCTGAATCCCCGCAATCGGTTATTGAGCTTGCTGACGTAGTGGGTTCAACCAGCCAGTTAATCGATGCTGCAAGGGAGCTCCCGAATAGTGAGTTCATTGTTGCCACCGATAGGGGAATTTTCTACAAGATGCGACAAATGGAACCAGGGAAGACATTTGTCGAGGCACCAACGGCGGGTGAAGGTGCTACCTGCCACAGTTGCGCTCACTGCCCCTGGATGGGAATGAACGCACTCGATAACCTGGAGGCTACGCTTGCTTCCAGTGACAATGAGGTGTTTGTTGATCCTGCTATCGCCGTCAGGGCGATCGTGCCGTTGGAACGGATGGTACAGTTTTCGGAGGGCGGTTAAAGGGGCCTAGTGCTTCGCTCGCAGCTCCCAGATTTCTTCAATTCGCTGTTTGATCTTTGCATTCTGCTGGAAATTTCCACGCACCAGGGGAATTGCATAGCCAAGTTGTTTGATCGCCTGGTCAAAATTCCCGTTTAGAACGAAGAATTCAGCTCTCGCCTGGTGCACCCCCGGAATATCGTTGGCAAGGCCGTATGCTTCCGCCAGCAGATACCACAGGTATTCATCATTCTTTCTTTCGGTTGACAGGTTCAAAAGGAACTCTTCTGCAACAACAGGCTTGTTCGCGCTGATCAGAACTTCGGCATAGGTCATGGTCAGCGGGTAGTTTCCAGGGTTAATTGCAAGTGCGTCCTCGAGTATTTTCAATGCCTGGTCATAGCGCTGCGCCTGGGCATGAATGTCCGCTTCCGCAATTCGAAACAGAATGCTGCTGCTATACTTTTCCAGAAGAGGTCTAAGGTAGCGGGTTGCCTCGTCCGCCTGAGAGTCCTCGATAAGTGATAGCACCAATCCATACTGGTTGGCATCTCTCTTTACTTCATCCTGATCATTTAGCCCTGCTTTAAAAAGTAAGATGCTCTTTCTTGGTGATTTGGTGGTAAGTGCGGTAACCCTGGTACGCATCAGTTGATAGTTGAGATTCGGTGGCCAGGTTTTTTTGGCATAGTTTCTGGTCTGGTTGTAGGCGTCGGAAATTCGTGATTTGGTTACCGGGTGCGTGCGTAGGAATTCGGGAATTCTGCTGCTGGAAAATCGATTCGCCCGCTCCAGGCGCTCGAACATGTAGGCCATTGCACGTGGGTCCATTCCAGCCTCCACCAGCGTGTCGATGCCAACGCGATCTGCCTCTGCCTCCCTGGCCCGGGAATGGGTGAGATATTCATTCTGGACGATACCCTGTGTTGCACCGAACGCAGCCATACCGGCATCACCGCCTACGGTAGTCATCAAGATGACACTGGCCAATAAACCCGCAAGATTAATGACGCCGGTCTTCTTACCCGCCTCGACACCGCGAGCAAAATGGCGCTGGCTCAAATGTGCAAGTTCATGGGACAGAATAGCTGAGATCTCATGCTCAGTTTGACCGTAGGTAAATAGCCCATAGTTAATGCCAACGATACCTCCCGGTGCTGCGAAGGCATTGATAAGAGGGCTGTCAATGAGCACCACATCGAGCCTTCGGTCTTGAAGCTGACTGTAGCTGGCAAGGCTGTACATCAGATGCTCCAGATAATCCTGGAGAATTGGGTCATCAAGTGTTGGTGCCTGTGCACGCAGAGAGCGCAGGAAACCCTGCCCAATCTCCCGTTCTTTTTCCAGAGAGACAATGCCGGAAGTCGCATCGCCCAGCTGCGGCAGATTTTGCGAACTTGCAGCCACAGCCTCATCGGCAGCCAGGGTCATAGGCAGCAGTATCAGAAGCGCCAGGGAGCGGAGCATGTTCATATCTTGTATCACTATCCTACTTTTGGTGGCTCTGGCTTGAACAACTCTATCACGCTGTATGCATTTCGTGGGGTGCTATTAAGGTCCAAACCAGAAAAGACTCTCATCACAAAAATCTAACCAGGCTGAATGCCTGTATCATATAGACAGCTCCTTGAGGGCTATGTTCAAACAAGTACTGGATTGGTTCTAGGTGGATTTTGCGCCCGAATCCATGAAAATCGATTTGGCTGCTATAATTCTTCGAATTACTGGAGATATCAGTGGGTCAGAACCAGCATGCAGATATGAAGCTTGATGCCAGGGGTCTGACCTGTCCGCTGCCGCTGCTCAAGGCAAAGCAGGTACTGAATGGTATGGATAGCGGTCTGGTCCTGGAGGTTACCTGCACTGATTCAGGGTCGGTAAGAGATTTTCAGGTGTTCTCGGAGCAAAGCGGTAACCAGTTGCTCTACAGTGAGGAAGAAGCGGGAACCTATTCATACTGGTTATGTAAGAAGTAAATTTATGTATAACGTACTAAAAGGATGGATCGACCAGCACTTGTCTGATGAAGAGGCAGTGCTGTTTACTGCTATTCTGGCACTGTCTATCGTGATCATCGTGACCATGGGAGCGGTCCTGGGGCCATTGTTCGCGGGAATCGTTTTCGCCTATGTTATGCAGGGCGTAATTAAAACCCTTGCCCGTTACCAGATTCCAAATGCTATCGCCGTTATGCTGACCTTCCTGGTATTTCTCGGTGGTTTCATTGGTTTCCTGTTTCTTATCATCCCGAGAGTCTGGCGCCAGTTGCGAGCACTGTTTACCGAACTGCCCGAGATGGTTAACAAGAGCCAGTCAGTGCTGGAAAAACTGCCTGAGAAATACCCAACCTTTATTTCACAACATCAGGTCGATCTGTGGATAGAGTTGCTGAACAGCGAGGCTGCAGATATAGGGCAGTGGATACTCTCGTTCTCACTCTCTCAACTGCCGATTGTCGTGACGGTCGTGGTGTACCTGTTGCTGGTACCAATCCTGGTGTTCTTTCTGCTGAAGGACAAGGATCAACTGCTCGGCTGGTTCCTGTCATTTCTGCCAAAGGAAAGGCCGCTGATGAACCAGGTAGGGGCGGAAATGAACCTGCAAATGGAGAACTATATTCGTGGTAAGTTCATTGAATTTCTTATTGCAGGAGGCGTGAGCTATATTTTCTTTGCCCTGTTTGGTCTGAACTATGCGGCCCTGCTGGCATTCCTTGTTGGTCTCTCGGTGATTGTTCCGTACCTTGGGCTTATCGTCGTATCTATTCCAGTGGTGATCATTGCCTACCTTCAATATGGTTGGTCGGCCCCTTTCTTCTATGTAGTGGCTGGTTATTCTCTTATCCAGAGCGCCGATGGGCTGGTTCTGGTTCCCCTTTTGTTTTCGGAGGCGGTAAATCTCCACCCGATTGCCATTATTCTCGCCGTGCTGGTCTTTGGTAGCTGGTGGGGATTGTGGGGAGTATTCTTCGCCATCCCCCTGGCCACACTCATAAAGGCAACTATGACAGCCTGGCCGTCTAACAGGGCGCCCAGCGAAATAGCAGCTGGTGAATAATAAAGCTGCCTTGTTATCAGTTACTACCATCGTTAATATGATTGCCTTTTGTTTGGAGGCC
>PBRQ01000099.1 GCA_002725995.1 Gammaproteobacteria bacterium | reverse complement strand
GCTATGTCGAAGAGCTGTTTCGATGTTCATGATCGAGATTGAAAATTGATGCAATATCTATATTCCAGATTAACCACCAGGAAAATCATATGAGCACCCTTTTTGACCTGTAATTCAGCAGGGATATGTCGTTAATGACATTGACGAGGCCATGCAGAACTGGCTGGCAAGGGGCATAGGTTTTTTTTGAACATTTGTCTGACTTTGATGGCCTGGTTGGGGACTCGATGGTCAAACTGAAACTTGTTGCCGCTTTTGCCTATTCCGGTGATCAGCAAATTGAGGTGATCGAACCCAGGGATAACCTCGACACCATCTACAATTCCTACCTAAAGGAAAACCCACAAGGTGACCTTCAACATGTTGCGGTTTGGGTAGAAGATATAGATAGCAAACTGGCGGAGTTGGCAGACGCCAATATGTCCCATGAAGTCAAACAGAGGTATGGGGATGACCACGCCTATATTGACTCCGTTGAATATCCGGGAATCATGATTCAGCTAATGGCGCACAACCCGATCATTGACGAACTGTTTGACATCATCAGGGAGGCGTCGGACAACTGGGATGGAAAGAAGGACCCGATCCGCAAGATTGACTGGTCAACCGGGCGACTGGTGGTGCAACCCTACGACGGCTAAGACGGCGACCAAGTTAATGACTAAGCCTGGGTCCACCAGGCGACGCCGTGTTCATCTTCTTCAACGGACACCATTCTTCGCTCCAGTGCGCAGTGCAAGTGTGCCAGGGATTCCCCGGTCGCAGGGAAAAAGGTCCAGTCTGTGATCTCACTCTTAAACAATGCAGGAAACACATCGACCGCCCGCTTTGGGGTTTTGCAGAGATCGTAAAGTTTCTCCAGCGCCACCTCGTGCCAGTCAATCAACTCCGTAAGCCGTTCATGGACCCCCACATACAGGCTTTCATGCGCAGGCAAGACGAGCAGATTGGGCGGTAGCAACTCACGAAATCTCGCGCAGGAGGTAATCCAGTCGCGCAGCGGATTAGCTCTGGCCTCGGAGGGTTGCACACTCACATTGGGCGTAATCTTCGGCAAAATCTGATCACCGGCAATAATCAATTTCAACTCAGGGCAGTAGAGGCAAACATGCTCTGGCGTGTGACCCTGGCCAATAACAGCCCGCCATTCACGGCCGCCAATATCCAGGTACTGTCCATCATTAATTCGATTGTAGCCGGCAGGCAGCGGCGAAATATTGGCGCCAAATTGCCCAAATCGCTCCCGATAGCGATCCAGCCTTTCTTCGGTGAAACCTGCGCGTCGATAGAATCTGATTGCATCTGCCGGCACATCCGAAGGGCCATCGGCCGCCATCACTTTGCACATATAGAAGTCACTGCGACTCATCCACAACTCACAGTCCCATTTGCGCGTAATCCAGCCGGCATTGCCCGTATGATCCGTGTGCAGGTGTGTGGCAATAACGCGTTTAACCGCACCTCCAGCAAGATGATTATCGAAAACAGCCTGCCAGTGCTTTTGCACATCTTCCGCAAAGATGCCCGTATCAACGACGGTCCAGCCATCATAGTCACGCAGCAGCCAGACATTGATGTGGTTGAGGCGCCCCATCATCGGCAGGCGAGTCCAGAAGACGCCATCAGCTACTTCCGTGAGATCTCCTGGTTTTGGAACCTGATCCTCAAATCTGTAAGTAAGCGGGTCGAAGCCTCGCCTGGACATATCATCTACCACGATCGTTTCCTGTTCATGTGCCTGTCATCTTCTGGTCCCAGTCGGCCTGCTAAAACATCAGAGCTTCGTGCAATAGCACCAACAGTCAATCTGACCTATCATTAGGTAAGATAGCATAGCAAACATTCGGGCCTAAATAAGCAGGTAATGAACTTCAGTTTTTCTCTCAGACAAGCGTGGACCGCGCTGATCCTATTCGCAGTTATAGTGCCGGCCGCGGTCGTAATGATTTGGTATGGCCAGCATCTTTTCGAAGAGCGGCTAAACGATGGCTTAAGAGCTGAGCACAGCGCCAACCAATTGCTGCGAAATGAAATAGAATCAGAAATAAAACGCTTTGAAACCTTGCTGTTGAACAAAGGCGACCCCCTCTCATTTCTGTTAGATCGTAAGGATGACCCGATAGCTACGAGAAACATCCATAGTCTGCTAACCAATATTGTGCGCCGTGAACATGCGGTTCATGAGGTAACTATCTTATCAATGCAAGGGGAGGTCATTACTAACATCCATCCCCGGGACCGTTCGGCTGGCGAAGGCCCGCCATCGCCGGAAACATTTCAATCCACAGCACAAGGGGGCCTTGGCCCCAGCTATCAATCCCTGAAGGTGGTAATTCCAAGATTTGGAAAGGCCGCTGTGGGCTCCCCAAAAAGAGTTGAGGGCCGATACTCTATCAGCATGACTGTACCCCTGGGCGAGCCTGCCGGAGCCGTATTGATCGCACTCATTGATATTGACAAGTTGTGGCAGGCTGATGCAGTTGAAGAACGCAATGAGCGCAAAGAAAACAAAAGAGACTACATACTGAACCAGCACAAAATGCTGCTCACAGAGATCGAAAATACCAGGTACAGGCCGGGCGATGGAATGGCACACCTGAATCTAGCATCATTTGACGAGGCTGGAGACAAAGACCTGGAAGTTCACTCCTACATTGGCGCTACTGATCAACTGGTTTACGGAACCGCGACATCTATCCCCTCCCTTGGATGGGTGCTTGTATCCGAGGTCAATTCTACCCATATTATCCAACCTATCTATGCCTCCCTGGCTGAGATCTTTTTCATTCCCCTTCTCGGTATGTTCATCTTTGCCTGGTTTGCACTGTATTTGGCGAAGAGAACTATTGCACCTGTTGAACGGGCAAGCGAGGCAATGGACCAGGTAGCGCGGGGTGATTATGACCTGGCTTTGCACCCATCAGGGATAAACGAACTGGACCGCCTGGCGGTCATCTTTAACAGAATGGCACATGAGCGAAAAAGTAGTGAAGGGATGTTGCGCGCTAGCGAAGAGAAATTCCGAAGCCTGGCGGAATCATCTCCCGTGGGCATATTTCAAATGAACTCGCCAGGAAATGTAGACTACGTCAATGACAGGTGCACTGAACTGGTAGGTCTAAAGGAGAAGGAAATCCTTGCATTTGGCTGGCTACTCGCCGTTTACCCTGATGACAAGAAGCGCTTGGACAGGGCGCTGGATGAATTCATAGCATTTGGCGAGCGTTTCCATCAGGAACTCAGATGGCGGCACAAGGATGGTACAGTCTTCTGGACCCTCGTGCATATCGTTCCGGTGCAGGAAACAGATGCCAGCCCCACTTTCTACATCGGAACGCTCACCGACCTTACAGAGTTCAAAGAGGCAGAGGAGGAAAATATTCGGCTTGAAGAGCAATACCGTCAGGCACAGAAGGATGAATCTATAGGTAGATTGGCTGGAGGCGTGGCCCATGATTTAAATAACCTGCTGGTACCAATCCTGGGGTATGCCGAGATACTGCGTCACGACCTCGACAAGTCGGATGTACTGCAAGAACCTGCAGAAGAGATCCAACGAGCCGGCATCATGGCTCGAAACCTGGTACGAAAACTTCTTGCCTTCAGCCGCAAGCAAACGCTTGAATACATGCCCGTTAATCTGAATGAAGCGGCAAGTGAGATGGAAAAATTACTCCGCCATACCACCCACGATGACGTAGAACTGCAAGTCATCCGGTCACCCGATATCAAGACGATTCTGGCGGACTCAGGTCAGATCGAACAGGTGATTTTGAATCTGTCAGTTAACGCGCAGGACGCGATGACGGATGGTGGACATTTAACGATCGAAACAGCGCTGGTTGACCTGAACAAAAATGAAGCTAAAAATTTCCAGGCCCTGGAGCCGGGCGAGTATGTCATGCTGACCGTCAGTGACACGGGGCAGGGTATGGATGAGGAAACCCGCAGCCAGATTTATGAACCCTTCTTTTCAACCAAAGGTGAACAGGGTACGGGACTGGGTCTCGCAACCGTCCATGGCATAGTCAAACAGCACGGTGGTCATATTGTAGTCGATAGCGAACTCGGGCATGGGACAACGTTCAAGGTCTACCTTCCTGTTTCTGCCCATGAGCCGGTCTCAGATAAAACCGTTGCTGGAACACACGGTGGACTGACGGGCTCGGAAACCATTATGTTGGTAGACGATGATGAACCGGTACGGCACCTTGCAGAAACCTTCCTCAAGCGTCAGGGTTACAAGGTCCTCAGTACCAACAACGGAAAAGAGTCACTTGCAATTCTTGACAACCACAATGAACCACTGCATCTGCTTTTGACCGATGTAGTAATGCCCGGATTGAACGGGAAGGAACTTTTTGAGAAGGCAGCCGAAAGGAGATCAAACCTCAAGGTACTCTATATGTCCGGCTATACTGAAGATATTGTCATCGATCGCGGCGGACTCGATGAGGGCACAACATTAATCCACAAGCCCTTTACCATCAAAACACTGGCCACAAAGGTTCGAGAGGTTCTTGATGAGCAATAGCAGGTTGCCTGCCCGTACCGGCGTTGATTGAGAAAAAGAGGGTGGTGTTTGCCGGCAGGCTAACGAACGGGCAGCTGTGACAAGAGGGCAGGTATGACAAGAGTAAATGTTTCTTCTGGTTCTCCATATGAAAAACCTATTGGTTTCTCCCTGGCCTCGCGTATGGGCAACAACATTGCCGTAGCTGGAACCGCGCCGATATCGGTCGAGAGCACTACCGCGTGTCCTGGAGACCCGTATGGGCAGACAAAGCAATGCATCAACATTACTCAGGCGGCGATTGAGGATGCAGGAGGAAGGGCTGAAGATGTTATAAGAACGAGGATCATGCTAACGGATATTTCAAGGTGTGAAGATGCCGCGAGAGCCCATGGGGAATATTTTGGAGAAATCCGCCCAGCCTGTACTTTCGTTGAGGTTTCAGCTTTGATACAGCCAGAATGGCTGGTTGAAATGGAAGCAGACGCTCTGGTCGTCGAGAACCAATAATGTAGAATAGGGTAAAGTCAGGGATATACCATGCGCTATATCATCGCCATATTCCTTCCGTCGCTAGCTGTTTTTCTCTGTGGAAAGCCTTTTCAGACAATTGTTAGCTTTTTGATGACGCTGCTCTTTTGGATCCCCGGAGTAATCCATGTCCTGTTTGTCGCCCACGATCACCTCGCAGATCTGCGAACTGACCGAATCGTAGAGGCTATTAAGGAACAGGAATAGTCAAATGTGTGGGCGAATCACTGCACTCGCTTGCTCACTGCTTTTAGCTGCCTGCGAAAGCACCTACTACGATGCCTGGGAAAAAGTTGGTGCACATAAACGGGACATTTTGATAGACCGAATTGAAGAGGTACAGGAAGCACAGGTAGAGGGACAGGAACAGTTCAAAGATGCACTTGAGCAATTCAGGGCAGTGGTGAACTTTGATGGTGGTAAGCTCTAAATCGTATACAACCGCTTGAACGCTGAGTGCGAAGACAGCGTGGGTGCCGCTGAGGAAATCACCAACCGCATAGAAAATGTTGAATCCGTAGCTGAAGCCCTATTCGACGAATGGGAAGCCGAGTTGAAGGAGTGCAGCAATGACAACCTGCGACGTA
Source organism: Gammaproteobacteria bacterium (assembly GCA_002725995.1). Lineage (GTDB taxonomy): Bacteria > Pseudomonadota > Gammaproteobacteria > Pseudomonadales > Azotimanducaceae. The sequence continues at coordinate 14,224 of PBRQ01000099.1, read as the reverse complement.
ACAGCACCAGGCAGCTTCGATCAACTCAGAAGAAATACCAACGGCTGATTACCACCATGCGCAGCGCGGAAAAAACAATAGATCCAGTGCTTTCCAACCTGCAAGGCAACGCGCTCTATTTGAAGCACAATCTCAACGCCAGGGCTATCGCCTCATTAAAGAGCGAGCTTGGGAAGGTGAATCGGGACATCAGCTACATGATCGATGCATGCAGCGTGCAATTGCCGAATCGAATACCTTTATCGATGAAATGAAGCAAGGTTAAAAATCGATTTGACCGGTTCTTGCCCTGCCCCCAACATCGAGCGGGCCAGCGGGTAGCTGCAAGCACAGGAATATGGGTGAATGAGAAACTTTCGTCAGGCGGAAACTGGCGACTCCTTGGCAAGTGCAGTCATTAGCGCCGTCCGCAACTGCTGCATGACGTACGGCTTCTGCAAGAAGCCTGCCGGCCTGATCCCTTTGAATTGCTTGACCGTATCCTGCATATCGTAGCCGCTGCACAGGATAATCTTTGCTCCCTCCCGGATACGCATCATCTCCCGGCATGCTTCTTCTCCACCTATATTGGACATACTCGAATCAAGCAGCACACAGGAAATCTCTTCTGCTCGTGCCTTGTAAATTTCCACAGCCTGAAATCCATCAGCGGCCGCCAGCGCCTCAAAGCCCAGGCGCTCGACCATCTTCCGGCCAACGGCACGAATTGTTTCCTCATCATCAACGATCAAAATGGTTCCGCTTCCTTGCCAATCCTGCTCTTCAGATGCTCTTATCGCCTGATTAGGGAACTGCCTGTCTATCGACTCATTTGCGGGAAAAAGTACCCTGAAGGTTGTGCCATTGCCTGCTTCACTGGAGACGGAAATCACACCACTGTGACCACGAACAATACCCATGACAGAGGACAGGCCTAGGCCACGTCCTGTAAATTTGGTAGTGAAGAAAGGATCAAATATTTTCTCGACAATGTCGGCGTCTATACCTCCACCCGTGTCACCAACTTCCAAATAGATGTAAATACCCTCTGCCTGTTGTTTTTCGGCACCCATCAATTTGCACGCATCATCCAGGTAGGCTCGATCACAATAGATTACACCGGTAGATAGGGAGACGACGCCTGCCTCGTCACCAATAGAATCCGCTGCATTGAGAATCAGGTTCATGATGATCTGGCGAACCTGTGTGACATCGCCATCAAATGTGGGAATATTGCTATCAATGTTGAAATTGAGTAGCACGTTTTTTGAAATTGATACCTCAAGGAGGTGCATCATTTCAGTAACGAACTCGTTCATGCCAATTGCTTCAACCATGGACCGGCCCCTACCCGAATAAGCCAGCATCTGGGCAGAAAGTTCAGCTGCTCGTCTCGCGCCCTTCTCCATTTCCTCAATATTCTTGCGGACAGGCGTACCGGGGGGTATTTCACTCAAAGCAAGGTCGGCATTTCCAAGAACAGCCATCAGGATGTTGTTAAAGTCATGGGCGATCCCGCCGGCAAGTACACCCAGACTTTCCATTTTCTGCATGTTGAGCATCTGCCGCTCAAGGTCCAGACGCTCTTCTTCTGCACGTTCACGTTCAGTGATATCAGTCGACGAGCTAAGCAATATTCGTTCACCGGCAATTTCCACTATAGTCGTATCAAGCAGAACTGTGCGCACTTCTCCTGCCCTCGTGAGGAAATGCGTTCTATATCGCATCAATGGTTCACCCAGATCGAGAGCCTCCCTAAACCTGTCACGCTCAGCCAGATTCGCCCAGAAATTTAACTCATCAGCTGTCTTGCCAATGACCTCCTCCCGGGTCCAGCCCATAATATTGAGCCAGGTAGGGTTGATATCCACGATCTCTCCGGTTTCCAGATTAGTGATCACACTCGAATCTCCACTCGCACTAAATGCGGAGGAGAACAGCTTCCTGGAGTATCGCAGTTCTTCCATCTTGCTAATCTGCTCAGCCAGGCGCTCCGTCGCCAGCCTCTCCTTCTCAGTTATACCTACGGATGAGGTGATGACAACCGGTCTACCGGAAATCTCCACGATAGCGGCTTCAACCATACAGGTAAGAACATCTCCAGACTTTGTAAGAAAATGAGCACAATATTCCGCTGATGGTTCACCCAACTCTATTTCATCGAACAATTTATCCCACTCAGCCAGGTCTTGCCACAGACCCAACTCCACACTGGTTTTACCAACGACTTCTTCAAGGGAAAAGCCAAAGGCCGAGCACCAGCTTGGGTTTACATGTAGTAGTTTCGAGGTTGTCATATCAGTCATAACGCATAGGTCATGACTTACATTGAATGCGGCTTCGAACAGGCTCGCGGAGATGGCCTGTTCAACTTCTTGCCCCGCAGGCGCTCCGGGGTCCGTTTCTGATGGGTGTTCACTCATAGTGCACCTCCTGTGCTTCCGGCATTCCCTGCCAGTACATCCATGTGGCCTACAAAATACCTCGATTCTTTCACTGAATTCAAGAACTTTCACTGAATACATGCCTTAGACGATACTCGTGGCTGGTTTGATGCTACGAATGTCAGCGTACTGTTACATTATGATTGGTCTCAGACGGCGATGCATATCAACCTACATGCTCCTTAAGACGGGTTGCAAAACCTGTTCAATATCACCTACCGTCTTTTTTTCAGGCGAAATTGGCGGCGAAAGATAGTAAGTTTCGTCATGGGTGATATATGGTATTCAAAAACAACACATTCACCCTATAATCACAACCAAAGTCACATCACTTCCAGTAGAAGTGTTCAGCAGGAGTTTATATGCCGCGCTATCGATCCAAAACATCAACGGCGGGCCGGAATATGGCCGGCGCACGTTCTCTTTGGCGTGCGACTGGAATGACAGATGGGGATTTTGAGAAACCTATTATCGCGGTGGCAAATTCCTTCACCCAGTTTGTACCCGGTCATGTCCACCTCAAGGATATGGGTCAACTGGTCGCGGACGAGATTGTTAAGGCCGGCGCAGTAGCCAAGGAATTTAATACCATCGCCGTAGATGACGGTATTGCCATGGGGCACGATGGAATGCTCTACAGCTTACCATCCAGAGACATCATCGCAGATTCCGTTGAGTATATGGTTAATGCTCACTGCGCGGATGCGCTGGTTTGCATCTCAAATTGCGACAAGATCACCCCGGGCATGCTGATGGCTGCCATGCGCCTTAATATTCCCGCAATTTTTGTTTCTGGTGGTCCCATGGAGGCAGGAAAATCCAGTATCGCCAACCACAAACTGGACCTAATCGATGCGATGATCATTGCCGGTGATGATGAACATAGTGATGCAGATGTTGAAGCTTACGAAAGATCTGCGTGTCCTACCTGCGGTTCATGTTCTGGCATGTTCACTGCAAACTCAATGAACTGTTTAACGGAGGTCCTCGGTCTTTCGTTGGCCGGGAACGGAACCATGCTGGCGACACATGCCGATCGCAAGGAACTGTTCCTGCAAGCTGCCAGGATAATAGTAAGTGCAACCCGCCAATACTACGATGAGGAAAACGATTCGGTACTACCTCGCTCCATAGCCACATTCGAAGCATTCGAAAATGCAATGAGCATGGATATCGTCATGGGCGGTTCAACAAATACAATCCTGCATCTGCTTGCCATCGCCAAGGAAGCGGAAGTGGATTTCACCCTGGCTGAGATAGATCGCCTTTCGCGTAAGGTCCCAACACTCTGCAAGGTCGCACCATCTACGCAGGAGTACCACATAGAAGATGTTCATCGGGCCGGTGGAATATTCGGCATTCTCGGTGAGATGAATCGAGCAGGATTACTCAACACCCAGACATCTACTATTCATACACCTACACTGGAGGAAGCGATAGCCAAATTCGATGTTCTCAGCAACCCGGCAGAAGAAGTGAAGCATTTCTACCTTGCTGCCCCGGGCGGGGTTCCAACCCAGGAAGCCTTCAGCCAGGACTGCCGTTTTGGCTCGCTGGATCTTGACCGTAAGCAAGGCTGCATACGCTCAAAGGAAAACGCCTATAGTGAAGAAGGCGGGCTTGCAGTTTTGTACGGCAACCTTGCTGAGAATGGATGCGTCGTCAAAACAGCGGGTGTCGACGAGAACTGCTGGTGTTTTGAAGGGCCAGCACGCGTTTTTGAAAGCCAGGATTCAGCAGTCTCCGCAATACTCAACAATGAAGTAAAAGTAGGTGATGTCATCCTGATCCGCTATGAAGGTCCGAAGGGAGGACCAGGAATGCAGGAAATGCTATACCCTACCAGCTACCTGAAATCAAAAGGCCTTGGCAAAACCTGCGCGCTGCTTACGGATGGGCGTTTTTCGGGTGGCACCTCCGGGTTGTCAATCGGTCACGCATCTCCAGAAGCAGCCGAGCAAGGAACCATCGCCCTGGTAGAGGAAGGTGACCGGATAAAAATAGACATCCCCAATCGATCCATCAATTTGCTTCTGGACGAAGGAACAATCGAGCAGCGCCGGCAGGCAATGTATGGGAGGGGTCAGATGGCATGGTTGCCGGTTGAAGAAAGAACCCGCGTTGTTTCCTCGGCACTTCAAGCCTATGCAGCGCTCACAACGAGTGCAGACAAGGGTGCCGTCAGGGACCTGAGCCAGCTCAAGCGGTAAGGGCTTGTCTCGCTCTCACCTGCTGCCAGTGCCCTGCTGTAGTTACCACCAGCATCCTGCAGGTAACCAGCTAGTGGTTCTAATTGCGGTCGCTACTGGTCAGTCAACTTGCTTGGGCTGTACGCGAAGCCAGAAAATACTCACGGTGCTAATGGCAATGATGACAATACTAAAGTAGAGAAACCCATTGTAACTGCCAGTCTGATCGCGGATGGCCCCTGCCAGCGGCGCTCCTACAGCAGCGAATGAGAAAGCCATATACACCAGCCCTAAAACACGGCCGAATGCGCTGGTAGCAAATGAAGTCGACACAATCGCCCCCACCAGCGGTAACATGCTGCCAATCCCGGCACCCATTAGAATAATTATCGCTACTAGAACAGCATAACCATGTATGCCCGTCAGCAGGCCAAGGGATGAAACAATCATCGCCATTCCAACCCCATAGAGCATTCTGTGGTCAAACCTGTCTGCCAAAGAACCAAATACAAGTTTGGAGAAGAACATGGCAAGTGAAAGTGCAGAAATCAAGGTAGCAGCCCTACGCGCAGATATCCCGGCATCAGCACCATAAGACGCCATATTTGCCATGAAACCAGAGATCACTATCATTGGGCTGGTAAAGGCGATAATGGTTATCCACAGATTGCGCTCCCGAAAAATCCTGGCCAGTGTCCATTCTTCAGTTTCGGCCTGGTCTGGCACAGCCGTACTGGTAACGTTTGCCGGTTCGATATCAACACCCGCTTCATCTGGCGTGCTTTTTATTATCAGTAACGCCAGAGGTACGACCACGATGATGGCCAGGGCAGCGGCAATGAGATGTGTCGTTTCCCATCCATGGCTTTCCAACAACCATGCTGAGAGAAGCGGCATAGTCACTCCTCCCACAGCCGTCCCGGTTGTTGCAATGCCGATGGCAAGACCTCTGTTGGCTTGAAACCACCTCGCGGCCAGTGCCTGGGACCCCATGGGTCCTGCCATCGTCATACCCAGCGCCATAAAGATGAGGTAAATGATAGAGATCTGCCATAGCGCCGTTGCGAAAGTAAGTAATACAGCACCACAGGCGAAGGCGGCAACGCCACCCGACATCACAACCCGGGTAGGAAAACGATCAAGTGCCTGGCCAACAAAAGGTGAGGCAATAGCACCGCCAATCTGGGCAAACATGATAGCGAGCATGATTTCAGCCCTGCTACCGTCAAAGGCTTCCATCCAGGGGGCGACCCACAGGGCAAAGGAGCTGAATATCAGGCCAAAGGTAAAACCCTGAACAAGAACGCTGAACACCAGCACGTTCCAACCCCAGTACCAGGGCGTCGTAAATTTTTTCCACGTCATATCAAACCTCAGTTAGCCAATTAATTTGTCCCACAAAGTTGTTCTGCCCGCAAACAGCCCCAGGCCACCCTCAGGGCCTAGTTAATAAGGGAAGCATGTACCAGGTCGGATACCTTCTGCATTCGTTCAAAGTGGTAGGATTCCTCCAGCAGGCCAGTCGCCAGGTAGACGCACCCCAGATCTCTTTCCGGGTCAACCCAGAACATGGTTGAGCCGGAGCCAAGACCACCAAAAGTATCCGGGCTTGCAAGTGTACCGAAGGGTGATGGAAAGATCCCCTCTCCCCTCAGGAAAAAACCCAGCCCCAGATAGGCTGGCCACATATCCCAACCTCGCATCCCATTGAGGTATGACCAGATGCTGTTTTCCTCTTCACCGGTCTGGTTGGTGCAGATCAGATCCAGCATGGCAGGTGATAATATTCTCACCCCATTCCACTCACCGCCATTGGCAAGCATATTGACGAAGATATTCATGTCCGCGGCGGTAGTCACATATCCCCCCGCCGGTATTTCCGACTCCTCTGTCAGCATCTGACCGAGGGCAGCCACCGCCTCCGGTTCAAACAGCCCCTCGGACTTATAGCGGGTAACAACCGGGCACAAACGATCTACCAGATCCGGCCTTTTCCCAAGGGCCGTATCGTGCATTCCCAGGGGCTCAAACATGTCCCTGCGCATAATTTCACGAAAGGAGACCGGTTCCGGCTCGACCCGACGCACCATTTCGGCAACAACAGCCAGGGCAGCGATGGCAGAATAATGAACCCGAGTACCCGGTACGCTTTCGACACCACTTGCACAGATCGCCGCGATCACCGCTTCAAGATTACCCATCTGATCCGGACGCACCATCGGTCCGGCGAACATCAGCCCAGCGGTGTGGACTAACAACTGATAGAGCGTGATATTCTCCTTCCCGCGGCAACCAAATTCGGGGATCACATCGGCGACCTTCATTGTCAGGGCCAGATCACCACGTTCCACCCGGTTCAGGGCCATTACCGCGGTCAGTTGCTTGGCGATCGAGTAGGAAACAAACACGCTGTCCTTCTCCATGGATCGACTCGCATCACGATCAGCAAAACCAAAAGCGCCATGCGCGGCTATTTTTCCGCCACGAGAAACACAGAGAACCCCACCGTCATATAGTTCGCTATCAATATCCTCAGCTATCTTATTCCCTACATGAGCGAGCCGATCAAGATCAAAGCCCAACTCCTTAGCATCTTCAGTAATCACCCGTGGAGTCCTCCAGTCAATTATCGTTTGCCCGCCCTTTGTGGTTTCGCGTCGCCCAGAAACAGCACCACAGAAAGGCGGTTATCATTTCAATTCATAAATTTCGTAGTTCAGGATATTATCTTCAACAAAGCCCTTACCTACGCACTGAATCTTGCTGAGCCAGAGATAGCGCTCGTCCCCGGTTTCATAAAGAGGCGCAACATAAATTGGTGAACCGCTGTTGAAAGGTCGGTTCGCCCCTTGTAGGCGGAGTAAATCAGGGCACCATCATGGGTTTCCAGTGTTGCCCTGATATCCAGGGTACCGACATTATTGGGGCCGACGAGCAGCCAATCTGCCGCCGCATGGCCTTTGAGTTTTCCTGCCAGCCGATCACCAAAGAATTCAGCGTCACTGACCTCAAATATCATACGCGTACTCATTGGTGTGCCTTCCAGGATCAGGGGCTCTCTCAACGTAATCCTGGCGGTGGCCAGGGGAATAAGTTCAACGAACATTACTTCTTCCTCGATCAGACTTACAAATTTCTCTTCCCACTGAGTGTACATTATTGCCGGGGTGATGAGCCTGGTTTGAACTAAAATTTCCGCTGGCCTCATCTGCCGCTACAGATTCCTGTCCCTGGGCCGATAAGTTAACAATGGATCGGTAGAGGTTTTGGCAATACTGCTACACCAGCAAAACTCGTTGTCCATCCTCCTTTTAGACCGGCTCATTAGCTAAGGATATGATGATGATCTATAAAGTATTATTCACGGGTGCCATTCTGCTTATGGTTCAAGGCTGCTCTACGATGGGCATGGTAGCCAGAGACGATGTTATCCGAACTTACAAGGGGGAAGGAACATGGGGATACTATAGTGAAGCGGCGGAGGGGAAATTCGAGAATAAGTTGAAGCAAAACAATTCAGAGGGAGACATGGTTATTATCAGCAAAGCCTCTGGATTTGAGCTCAGGCGAATACAGGAAGTTGCAGACAACTAGCCGCTGAAAACCCGTGCCAATTGCCCTCACGACGCACCGCCTCTGCCACGGCAACTCCTGCCCCTTAGATATAATAACCTATAGGTACAACAACCCTAGATCTTTGAACGATAGATCTATGAACGATGCGTATAACGACCGCAGTCCCCGTCGACTGATTATTTTCTGCTTGTCGCTCCGATATGGCCATCGACGGGCTTAGGGCTCAAGCACCACCTTGACGACCCCCTGAGTTTTGTCAGCGGCCAGTTCAAAAGCAGCCTGTATATCATCAAGTGGGCGATAGTGTGTACAGAGATCCTGTGAAGGTACCTTCCCGTTGGACATCCATTCCAGGCAGAGGCCGTAGTCGGTTCGTTTGTCTTTCATACCATGCGTGAGGGAGAAGTGCATGGTTACATCCTTGAGAACAGCTTTCCAGGAATCCAGTGGATATAGATTGTCCCACAGACCCAAAACCACGATCGTTGCGGCCGGCCTGACGATATCCATTGCCTGATCAAGGGTCGGCGCCGAACCGCCCACGGTTTCAACAACCATATCTGCGCCTACACCACCGGTGGCGGCCATGATTTGCTCCACTGCATCTTCTTCTGTGCTGCGAACGACAACATCGACACCAAAGCGCTTAGCCATCTCTACCTGGGAATCGTGCTTGGCAAGTAAAATAACTTTTCCCGCGCCTAGGGCCTTCGCTGCTCCAGCAGCTGACAAACCCAACACGCCTGCGCCAAGAACAACCACGGTTTCACCACCGGGTAAACCAGCACGACGAATACCAGCAATGGAGCACGCTGCGGGTTCCACGACCGCAGCGGACCGCGTTTCGATATTAGCCGGCAGGATGTATAGCCCGTTTTCACTGGCTTTCAAGTACTCTGCATAACCGCCAATACCAAAGTTCAGCGGGTTGGAACAATGGTGGAAATAGCCGATATTACAATAGGAGCAGGCACCGCATGCTTCGTTTTCAAAGGGGTCGATGGTAACGCGATCTCCTGGCTTGACCTTGGTAACATTCTTGCCCACTTCGTCAATCACACCGGCGTGCTCATGACCCAGCGCACCGGGCATAGGGAACATGGCAAGTGGCACAGCAGAACCCTCGCCATACCAGAGGTGGAGGTTACTTCCACAGATGCCGAGCCCTTCAATACGGATAATGACACTATCGTCATCCACTTCAGGCTTTGGTGCCTCATCAATTCTAATTTCCTTAGGGGCTACCAGTGTCGCTTGTCGCATCATTACCATGTTCTTATCCTCAAGAGATCCGTTGTTTATTTCTCATAACACCCCGTTTGCAGGATCACCGGGACGAAAGAGTCAAATTCTTTAGCTAATACTCCATCTCAGTTACGAGACGATTGAAGCGCAAAGTTAACAAATATTTAGGACACAAGCGAATAGGGCCAAAACCAAACACAATTTTGTAGCGTCACGGACGGGAATGAAAAGGAGTCATTTTGTAGAGGGCGATACTGCGTTAACCTTGGACTCCACCTATCGCCTTAGAAGAGGCCCGGCTCTTGATGTCTAGAGACTCCACAACATGGATCCACTGGTTATTGCTCTCAGGCATCCTGCTGCTGGTCTTCTGGACACGCTACCTTTTGATCGGCGTTCCCCTGGAGCGTGATGAAGGGGAATATGCCTACGGCGGGCAACTCCTACTGCAAATGATTCCCCCCTATCAACTGCTATACAACATGAAGCTTCCGGGCATTTATGCAATATACGCTGCGATCTTGTCATTCTTTGGCCAAACCCACGAAGCAATTCACATGGGTCTGCTTTTCGTGAACCTGATAACGATACTGGCACTGTTCTTCCTCAGCAGGTTGTTTCTTAGTGCTACCGCAGCAGTTTCCACTGCTGCCACATTCGCCACACTTTCTATTGGCTACCCCGTACAGGGGCTCTTTGCCAATGCTGAGCATTTCGTTATTTTGCCGGTTATTGGCGGAGCAATTCTTCTGTATCTTGCCCTCGATCGGATCAACCTAGCCTACTTTTTCCTGGCTGGACTCTGCTTTGGGCTGGGGCTTATCGTTAAGCAACATGGGGCTCTATTCATCATCTGGGCGCTGCTGGTGATAGCTGTTGATCGGATGCTGACCGACAATGAGCACAAAGGCGCTCACATTTATTCACCCATTGGTCTCATTCTTCTCGGTGCAGCCTTACCTTACGTGCTAACGAGCTTACTATTGTTTCAGGCTGGTGTATTTGAAAAATACTTGTTCTGGACCTTTGACTATGCACGGGCCTACACTACCCAGGTGTCCCTGACCCAGGCATGGGATGCTCTCAGCCTCAGGGCAACCCGCATCATCGCTGCTTCCCCTCTGCTGTGGGTACTGGCGTTGTTTGGTGTACCGCTCATTGCCCGCACTAACAATCGCAGAAACGTCGTATTTGTCAGCAGCTTCACTATTTTCTCTGTGCTGGCGGTCTGCCCCGGCGGCTTTTTCCGGCCCCATTACTTTGTATTGCTTCTCCCCGCTGCGGCACTCGCTGTTGGAGTGACTATTGACTACATTGGCAACTTCCCTTTTGCAGACAAACAACATTTACTGCGAAAAGGTTTAGCCGTAACTTCAATTATCGTCGCGCTCGTCTCTTCCCTCGCGCTTCAGTACCAATTTCTATGGCAACTGACCCCCGCCCAGGTTGCTGTCAAAACATACGGCGCCAATCCATTTAATGAGTCCCTCGCGATTGCCAGATTTATCAAACAGGACAGCCAGCAGGGCGATCGAATTGCGATAATCGGATCAGAACCCCAGATCTATTTCTATACGGGCCTTCATTCCGCCAGCGGATACATCTACATGTATCCACTCATGGAAAAACATGACCTTGCCCTTAGCATGCAGCGGGAGATGATAAAAGATATTGAAGCCATCAAACCAAAATATCTGATCTATGTTCATATTCGATCTTCATGGCTTCAGACAAGCGGTTCTCACCGCCTCATATTTGACTGGTTTGAACAGTATGTAACCAGTTACGAACAGTTGGGCTTGGTGAAAATCTACAAAAACGATACTCGTTTCTCGTGGATCCACGACCTGGCGGGATCAGCAGACACGAGCTACTGGGTGGAAATTCTAAAGAAGAAAGACATTCCCGGCTGACATCTCGGCACAATCATATTCCATGCTCATTCCTGACCGCGACTCACATCAGCAAGCGATTTTAAAAAACGCGATACACGCGAAACGTCTCAAGGGGCTCATCTGACAAAAGATATGGCGCCCTGTAGCCAACACTGGCGTAAAAGCTTGCGCCGGTAAATCGGTCCATCGTTAGCATGTGATAGTGATTCGGGAAGGTGAGCACCTGTTCCAGGCTACCTCTGGTTCCGCTTGGGTAGGGACGACGACTAACCTTGTCAGGAATAACCAGCAGGTCCCCTGGAGCCGGCTCTGACCCATCATTTTGCAGCCTTCGCCAGCCCGCCCCTTCGGCGTAGTGCAGGAACCCCCAATCACCTACGTACCAGATCTGGGCAGGATCACCTGCCTGCGCATCAGAGAAGCCGCTAACAAACGAGCGATAGCTGTCTGCATAGGCATAGTCTGCCTTTCCGACCCAGAGGGCCGCGCCTGTTTGCAGGAGCAGCACTGCCACCAGGCAGGCCTTTGCAAGACCGCCTTGATACAGTTGTTTCCTTTCCTGCGTTCTGACCAACAGTAATATCAAGGGGACAAGCGCCGGAATTAGATGCCGGACAGCCTGAAAATACACCTGGAAAATACTGAATAGAACAATGGCAACTAACCAGAACAGGAGAAACAAATCATCTCTCTGCTGAGGCGACAGAGTTGAAAGTGAAAACCTGTTTTGCCCCGTAGTGCCTGATGGGAAAACCCCCCAACAAGTAATGACCAGTGTAATAAGACCGAAAGCACACCAAATGGCATATTGGACCTTCTCCTGGAATACCCCGATGGCAAAAATAACCAGCGCGGCACCGACGAGACTTATACCAAGAGGGAACCAGCAGCGTTTTGCAAACATGACAGGAACAAGGGCGATGCTGATGAATGAACAGGAACCAATGATCACCAGCACATTGAGCGCATCATATAACCAGGTCGTCGCCTGAGGTTCGAGTGCCATCAGGAATTGGATATGCGTGGTCTTGTAGACCCACAGGTTCTGCACCAGCCAGACTCCAACCGGTATCACCGCAGTGCCGAGCCCGAGGATAAAGACAGGTCGATTTCGCAATAGTGCGTAAAGCCCGAGCGCCGGGAACACAACGATCGCTGAATACTTCGCCAAAACACCTAAACCCGCAATGAGCCCCGCAAGCAGCAATAGCTTCCAGTCCTCGCCATCGCATCCGCGAACAAAAAACACAACTGCACTCGTTGCAAGTGCAGCAGCAGGAATATCCATCATAAGATTGCCGGAAACAACGACTGCAGGCGAAGAAGTCAGGAATAACATTGGCCACCAGTCATTGTTCGAAAAACGATGAGCGAGGCTCACCATAGACAAACTGAGCATCACCAGAAACAGCGACATACCGGCATGAAGCATCACTTCGGAATCACCGAACTGCCCTAGAAACAATGCAAAGTAGTAACTTATGAGCGGAGAGCTCGACATGTGGAAAAGTTCGTCGGGTTTACCCTCTTCGTCCGGATGGCCATGTGGATATAAGGGTTCAGCGACAATCTGATGGGCAACAGCCAGGAAAGACACGTCATCAATGTGAAATGGCTTGTTCAGGAAGGGAATGCCAAGTACCAACGGGATGATGGTAGCCCAGAAATATACGTTACGTAGCAGCAAGGGCTTATGTGGCACCAGCTATTTCACCCATATCACCAGACTCAAAGATCATTTGCTTCGATGCTCTCACCATCGAGAGTTGTCATCAACACCTGTTTTAGTTCTTCTAGGTCGTAAGGTTTCTGCAGGTAACCAACGGGACGCTTAGCGGCAAAACGATTAGCGGTGTCCAGCATGTTGATACCACTGCTGAGAATGATTCGGATATCAGGCTTGATTTTGACCATTTCGTGGAATGCCCGTTCACCATCCATGTGCGGCATGTACAGATCCAGCAGCACACAGACAACCTCATCAGCAGATTGCCTTAAGGATGAAATAGCTTCGCGCCCATCGGCTGCGGTCAATACCTTAAACCCCATGTGACTAACCATCGCCCTGCTAACGGTGCGAACCGTTTCCTCGTCATCAACAATCAAGATGGTCCCACCCCCTCGCCAGTCATGCACAGCAAGCCGATCCTCATTGGCGTTCGCCGGTGCATTTTCAACTGACTCATCGACGGAGAAAAGGACTTTGAACGAGGTACCAGTGCCCAACTCGCTCGAAATTTCTATTGCCCCTGGTGGCCACGAACGATTCCAAGTACCGCCGAGATGCCCAGACCACGTCCATTGTCCTTGGTGGTAAAAAAGGGATCGAAGATTCTATCGAGGGTAGCGGCATCCATGCCACTACCTGAATCGGTCACCTCAAAGTATATATAGGTACCTACATTGAGGGGATTCCCAGAATCCGATGTGTTGCTTATCTCGTCCAGATACTCCCGATCACAATACATCGCACCGGTCGCGAGGGTGATAGAGCCACTCTCATGACCAATGGCATCAGATGCGTTGATTATCAGATACATAATACTCTGACGAACCTGTGTAGCATCGCCGACAAAGGTTGGCAGGTTTATGGCGAATTGATATTTAAGATCAATACTATTCGAAATAGAGACACCTACAAGGTTTGCTATCTCCGTAATGAAATTGTTCAGGTCAACTGCTTCAATGACGAAGTGACCCTTTCCCGAATATGCCAACATCTGTGAGGCGAGTTCGGCTGCCCGTTTCGCCCCCTTCCCTATCTCTTCAACATTCCGCCGTACCGGTTCTAGAGGAGAGAGTTCGTTCAACGCTGTGATATTGCATACCTGGCAGGACAGTCTATCTTGAAAAAAACCTCAAGAGGAGACTGTGCCAATGAACGATCAAGATCGAG
>PBRQ01000009.1 GCA_002725995.1 Gammaproteobacteria bacterium | reverse complement strand
CCTGGCGACAGGGATGGATTAGCGATAATCAGCTTGAAGAACTGGCTAAGCCGCTGGCTAAAAGCGGCTACGGAGAATACCTGCTCGATCTTCTGAAATATCAGGACAGGGGCCTGTGAAGGTAGACGCAACAAAATTACCCGGTGTCGTCATTATCGAGCCACAGGTATTCGGCGATGAACGCGGGTTTTTCCTGGAAAACTATCACGAAAAGCGCTACCGGGAAGATGCCGGGATTACTGAAACTTTTGTCCAGGACAACCGTTCCCATTCCGGCAAAGATGTGCTTCGGGGGATACACTTCCAGCAAACAAAACCTCAGGGAAAGCTGGTGCAGGTTACTCAGGGAGAAGTGTTTGATGTTGCAGTCGACATCAACCCTGAATCTGAAACTTTCACCCAGTGGGTTGGTGCCAGTCTGTCCGGCAGTAATCACGTGCAATTCTATATTCCACCAGGTTATGGGCATGCCTTCCTCGTGGTGTCAGATACAGCCGACTTCCAATACAAGTGCACTGAATTCTACTATCCAGATGATGAAATAAGCGTCCTCTGGAATGATCCGGATATCGATATTGACTGGCCCACAACTTCGCCAAAGTTATCAGAAAAAGACAGCAGTGCTATGACATTGGACGAATTTCTTAAACGGTGACTACCCGCTGGCAAGCTTTTTGATTTGAGCCAGTGTTCGATCAGCAGCGAGCTCCCAGGAAAACTTCTGCGCCTGTGCCAGGGCACTTTCCGACAGTGCCGCCCGCAGTTCAGGCTGGAGATAGAGTTTGGACATGGCCGCTTCTATATCCCCCACAGATAGTGGATTTACCAACAGGGCGCCATCCCCTGCCACCTCCGGCATCGAAGCACAGTTTCCTGTGATCGCAGGTACTCCATGTCTCATAGCCTCAAGAATTGGCAGCCCAAAACCTTCATACAGTGATGGCATAACCAGTGCCAGGGCATGCCGGTACACCTGCTCAAGCTCACTGTCATTAACATGGCCAAGGAGTACCACATCTTTCCCCAGGTCCAGCTCCAGAACAAGGTCACTCGTTTCCTCTCCGCCCCAACCATGTCCGCCCACAATGTACAAAGCGGGCGAAGTATCTAGCACCTTGCAGAGGTTCCGAAATGCCTCTAACAGTCGCCTTAGATTCTTTCTAGGCTCCGGTGTGCCGACAAACAGGAAATACTCTTTATTCAAAATATCAACCGGACTATCTCCAGGCTGCTGCTCTTCATCAAAATCGTATGGAGCAAGAGGGATTGTTTCTATTTTGGCGGCCGGAACCCTGAGTACATCCTCCATCTCGCCCGCGGTAAATTCTGAAACACTGATTATCCGATCTGCCAGCAACAGGGTGACTGGCATCAGCAAAAACTCCAGCAGCCAGCCAATTTTTTTCATTGAACCCGGATGCCTGATCCAGACCAGATCGTGGATAGTGACAAGTTTCTTGATCTTGCGTGGCAGGAAAACAGGCAGGTGGTGCCGTGGCGACCAGAAAATATCGATAGCATCAGATTTGGCCCAGCCAACAAAATCAGTCTGGGCACGCAGCACGCCAGGAATCCTCCTGCGCTCTGGCAAACGGACAGTAACATCACCAAAATGGGAGTAGTCCTTCAGCAGGGGCCTGTCGGAATAGAGAAACCACTCACCTCCCCGCGGAACGAGTTTAGAAACCAGGGAGTCAGTGTATCTGCCGATACCAGCTGTTGGGTGAGCCAGGGGCCTGGCATCTACTGCAATTCTCACCAGGCTGTACCAGCTGCAGGAAATGACAAACCGGTATAGCCAACTCCCTGATATTCCGCTAGTTCTTGTCCGTCTTCTAACATCGAGGGGGCTAGGACGGAACGGAGCCCACCATTAGAAAAGATCCCAGCGCACCAGATTTCACTGACTCGAAACGTGTCAAGCATCACGGATACGTGGACCTGAGATAAAACAAAATACCTGACTAGCATGGTCAGCTTTCCAAAGAGATAAGGTGCCGCAGTAATCGCCCAGTAGTTCCAACAATAATACGCGTCCCAGGCTGTTTTCGCCAAGAGAGATAAGATGTAAACTTGCGCCCCTGACTACCCAACGATTCCCTGGGTTGAGGATTTGTCGCTTGGCAGCCTTTTTCAAATTATAACCAAAGTATTTCTGAGCTGTTCGAATCGGAAATTCCTCTGTGAGAAAGTACCTCATGTGTATTAACAGCCGTAGACAATTAGCCTGAAATGTCCCATCGATCACTACCACTACGATTGTCCAACCTAGCCCGGTGGATGCTACTGTTCGGCTCGTTAGCAAGTTTGTCGGTTGTACTTTTATTCCAGTATCGGCCAGCTACCATTAACAAGTTGGATAGAAAAATCGTATCGACCTACGTGAATCACTATCGAAACAAATTGGAAAGTGCAAGAGTTCAGACTCAGAAATCTCAGTCTCTAAAACAATTGGAGGAACTGCTGGCGGAACTAGAAACCATACAAAAGAGAGATAGACTTGCAGTAATCAAGCGAAATTCGCTGGACCAGATTACTGAGGCCTATCTGGAAAGTGCAGAATATGAAAAAGCTCTTTTTTGGGCTGAGACCTGGGTCAGTTTTGATGAACGTGACATACTGGCTTCGATTCGCTTGTGTAAGACCCTATACGAAATACCTGAACGCAAAAGAGAAGCACTGGCAACCCTGGAAGCCTTGTTAAAGAAGGTGCCAGAGGCTGAACTTGTCTCTCAAACCGCGGCAGGGTGGGCTCTGGAAGAAGGCAGGACTCTTGATGCTTTCCAGATCGCCAAACGTCATATTGAAAGAACCTACTTGGGGTTTGATATACACTGGACTGTTTTCTGGGATACGGGCGCTGGGTTCAATGCATCTCAGTCCAGCTCTACGTATCCTGCAATAACGGGCCAGAATAATGCAAAGTTTGAATTTGAATTGCCTAAGAATGTTGTACGGATCAGGTTAGATCCTCCGCCAAATGCTGTGTACGCAATAAAAAAACCAGTTTTTATGTGGCAAGCTCCCACGGGTGGCACACAACCACTATTGGACTTGAAATTACAGCTACACCAGATGGAGCGAAAGTATGGAGGACTCGAGACTACAGGGGGAAATGACCCGCATTTTCATTGGCGAATGCCAGAAAGCTTTTCTGCAAAAAATCATGTGGCCCACTTTGAAACGCAGCTGGAAAACCCCTTACCTGAATGGATTCGAGAACTCGTCACTGGACGCTATTCACCCCAACTCAACTTAGCAATAGCCGACCATGGTAATGACGACTTGTCCGAATTTTATGTACAGACAAAAGCTGCGCTTACTAGTGACATCAACATTCCACCAAGTAATTTGGCGAAGGCAGATACTATTAGTATTTCAGTTTACTGGTCAGGTGAGCAAAAGTTTTTTTCAGAAAAGAGGGCCACTACTAAAGCCATTAACATGGGTAGTGACAAGCATTTCAATGCTGAATACTCAATCAATAGTAGTTTGAAAAAGCTCCGGCTAGACTTTCCAGACTCTGCGGGTGCGAAAGTCCTAATTGAGAATCTAAGGCTGCTGGATGAAACATCCACGGTAGACGTAGACCTTATAAATGCTCGGTATGTGTTAATGCACAATGTATCACGTGCAGGAAACACATTCAGTCTGCATGGTAAGGACCCCCACTTTGCCATTAAGATCGATGAAATGAATGTTGACAGCGTGCTTATCCAGGGGCAAGTACATTGACCCTTGTCCGTACCCTCTGGCATTGGAGCTGGTGTTTGACGTTACCCATATGCCTCATATTTGGATACTGGTTATGGGCAAGCACGGAACACTATGCAACTTTTGGTGTGCGGCACAATTCATCACCCATTGAGGTAAAAATTCTAGGGACCGGCCAGGATACTTTGCAGAGAATGAAGCGCCACCTGCAGTTAGCCATTTCACCAAAGATAATGGGCGAAAGAGATCAGAAACTTGATACGGTTAACATCTTTATTTCAGAAAGCGATATCGCGAAACTAGAGGAACACCTTCCTCATTCGGGCATGGAATACGTCAAAGGTCGGATTCTCATAGATGGTGAGGTACGAAAGATGAGCGCCCGATATCGTGGAGATACGTACCTTCACTGGGGATCTCCAAAAAAGTCGCTGCGGATTAAGACCAAGAAGAAACATCTCTACAAGGGTATGCGGAAATTCAACTTACTCACACCAAAGAGCCAGGTTTCGATTGTAAATTACAGCACCTATAGACTTGCGGCAATACTTGGATTAATCGTCCCAAAAACAGAGATGGTGGACGTAATCCTTAATGGAAGACCCCGCGGTGTTCACCTGATGGTTGAACAACTGGAAGAGCTGACCTTGCGAAGCAACAAGCGCATGCCTGGTGATATCTATTCAGGTGAGCTTTTCGCTAAAGACCACTACATTGGCATATCACCCTATGTATTCGAGCATCCAGGGCTGTGGGATAAAGCTGCGGCTAACAATCACTTTGAGCTGACATCAAACGCTCCATTAGAAAGGCTAATTAGGTTGCTGAACGACAGTCCAAGTGAGAAATCAGAAAAGGAGCTTAGCGAGTTACTCGATATAGAGGCCTGGGGAAGGTTCGCTGCTTTCGAAATGCTTACCCAGACATCTCACTTTGATCAAGAACATAACTGGCGAATTTATTATGACCCCTGGCGACAAAAATTTGAGCCGTTGATCTGGGATCCACTCGGATGGGTCACTCTCTCATCGCACAAATTGCCTTTGGTTACGGCTGTAAGCCGAACAAAGCTCCACAATGCCTTGTATCGAAATACCAAGTTCATCGTGCAAAAGCATAGGGTACTTAGATCGTTCTATGACAAGTCACATAACGAACTGTTTCTCAACGAAATTGATCTACTGTCCAGGAAACTTAGCGCATCAATCATGCATGACCCCCATCTCGTTGACCCAAATTCAGCAACTGCCGCCCTGGCAAGATACCGTACTAGAATAGAAAATGTGATTGAGATGGTCCGCTCCGAAATATTTGAGGAAGAAAGTGATGTTGCTTATGCAAACACCCTCTCCAAGCTGGGCATACAAAAACTCAAGCTTAAGGTCGATGGGCAAGAACCCATTGAGGAACTAGTACTTAATTATGCCGAGAAAGTCACCGCCCCCCACCGTACAACTGTTTCCTTCTGGGTAAACGGTGAGAAAACTGACCGCGATATTAGTGGTGCGGTCCAGCCTGATGGGAATAGGTTAACCTTGAGGGCTTCCCTTATTTCTAACTATCAGCCAGAGATGAGAAGCGATGTCGGATATACCGTCCAGAAAACACGGCCTGCCTACTATGAATTTACCCTTGACAAGATAGACAGTAGGTTACTTGAAGTATTGGTTAAGAGGAGAGGAAAGCAGCCAGGACAGGCAACTAAAAACTCGGATATTGGAAAGATATCCTTTATTGACGCCTTTAATGTTATAGAAGACATACCAATTGAAAATATTGAAGTGTGGGCAGGCGACATTACACTCTCCGGCATCAACCATTTCAGCAATAAGATTGTCATTGAGAAAGGTACAAACATACTGCTTGAACCAGGGGCCTCAGTCATTTTCAACAATCGGGTTACTGCAAGAGGAACAGCAGAACAGCCGATTACGTTCTCTGGCAGGGCAGGAGGCGAAGCACCCTGGGGCACGATCGCTATTGAAGGACAGAATGCAAATGGTTCAGCATTTACCTACTGTGAATTCAGTGGCGGCAGTGGTTTTAAGGGTGAACTGTTTGAGTATTCCGGCATGTTTTCGATCCATGATGTCCAGGGGCTATCGATTGCCAACTCCAAATTTCAGGATAGTTACCTGGTCGATGATATGGTCCATGCAGTCTATTCTGATTTGAGAATCAGTGACTCTGAATTTAGGGGCGCTCTATTTGATGCACTGGATCTTGATATCAGCAAAGCCAAAATTGTTGACTCGCTATTCATAGATAATGGGAATGACTCCATCGACCTGATGGGTACAGATCTTACCCTGCTCAATTCCTCCATATCAAAAAGCGGCGATAAGGGTATATCAGTGGGCGAGGGCTCAAGATTACTGGCGATCAATAATAGAATTGAGAACAGTGCAATTGGCGTGCAATCAAAAGATGGTTCCGTCGCAGTACTCTATAACGTTGCCCTGGTTCAGAACAAGCACGCAGTGGACGTCTACAAGAAAAACTGGCGATATGCTTCTGGAGGCTACCTCTATATCTACAAATCTGAATTTCAAAATAATACCCGGATGGCAACTGCCGATAAGCAATCAAAGATTAAGATCTATGACTCAGCTTATGATCAGAAAATCGTAGAAAAGGGGAAAAGAGTCAAATTGCACAAAACAGCAGCAAAAATGAGCTCCGACCTTCGCGCACGCACCAAGGCACTTTGGCGGTACCCGTCAGAAGTTGAGCAAATGAGAGGCTTTAGCCAAAAAGATTGGAACCTGGTGGATACCCTCTCACGAGGAAGCAAGGTAGCTATCATTGAAAACTAAACTTCATTTTGCCAGGTTTGAATTTAAGTACGTTTTACCCAAGACACTTAGAGACGATGTAGAACGAGAATTGCAATTCTTCTTGGAGTTCGACCCGTACGTTGAAGACAAGCCTGATCATCAATACTTCGTTAGAAGCCTGTATTTTGATGACCCATCCTTCACGAGCTTTTACGAAAAACATGACGGACTTCATACACGATCAAAGTTTCGCGTTAGAACCTACACCAATGACGTTGAAGTATCAGCACCGTCCTTCTTGGAAATCAAGGGGCGTCATAACAATCTTGTCTTCAAGCATCGATGTGAATTAGCCACCGATGGTGAACCAATTCTGGATACTGGAAGTAAATTCACAAAGAAGGTAACCAAGATCGCAACACCATCCAATGTCAGACAGCAGTTTCAGTACGAGGTGTATCGAAAAAGAATACGGCCAGTTGCCTTGGTTGATTATTGGCGGCGACCATATGTTAGTGTTTACGATCCGGAATTCAGATTGACCTTTGATGAGCGACTTTATGCTACTAATACGGTAGGACTATTCCCAGAATCCTCATGTACGAGAAGGATGATGGTCGCGGGCTATACCGTAGTAGAGGTCAAATTCAGACGACATATCCCATCCTGGTTTCACAGGATTATTCAGTCTTACCAACTGCGAAGGGTATCGATATCCAAAATTTGCGAAGCTGTTGAAACACTAGAAATAGCAGAGAATCTTTCATGAAATACCACAAAAAGAGGAAACCACTATAATGCCAGAAGAAATAGTAAATCAGGGGTTGGCATTACTAACGTATAGTTACGACGAGATGATCATCAATATTGCGCTATCTATTGCGCTTGGCTTTATGATCGCAAATACGTATAAGTTCACCCATAAAGGACTCTCATATTCCCAGTCTTTTACGCATACCATCCTGTTTGTCTGCGTAATTGTAGCTATTGTTATGATGGTGATTGGAGGCAGCCTGGCAAGAGCTTTTGCCCTAGTGGGCGCTCTGTCGATCATCAGATTCAGAACGGTCATCAAGGATACAAAAGATACGTCCTTTGTGTTCGCCTCTCTTGCCATTGGTATGGCATGTGGGACGTCAAACTACTTTCTGGCGACCGTGGCAACCATCTCCGTTATTGGCCTGAGCCTCATTATTCACCGAATAAATTACGGCGCCTTGTATAAGAGCGAATTCATTCTACGCTTTAGATTCTCACAAGAGCACAGCAGCGCGGACTATCTTGAGAAAATCCAGGAGTATTCCAAACGCTCAAATATGCTCCACATAGAACCATCCGGCGATAGTGAGTACCTAAACCTGACCTATGACATAACGCTCAATGAAGGCTCAAGCGCCGAAGATCTGACCAAGGCAATGGGCGCCATAGATGGAATAAGTGAGGTGGTCCTGATTGCATCTAAAAGCGATGTTGATTACTAATGATCAGCTTCTGAGGCTGCTACTTGAAAGCACCTATTATGTGCCAGGCCTAGGTAATATCAAGGGTAGCGTATGAACTTAGTTTAGAAAGGTTCTTATTATAGAAGGGATCATCTTCAACACCGTGATGTTGGATCGCTTTCATTAGCAGTTGAATGTCTCCCTCAGGAGCCTTTGGAGCCCGGGTCATTGATTCATGATGAACCATCTCCAAACTTGGATCGAACAGTAT
>PBRQ01000098.1 GCA_002725995.1 Gammaproteobacteria bacterium | reverse complement strand
CTTTTTCGGACTGTTTGCATTCTAGTTTGGCATTGAAAGCAGACAGGGTGATTTCGTTGGCAGCATGATCCCCGAGTTGATCGGCTTCTGCCTTGAGGGAATATTCTTCGTTGGGATTTTTACCTGGCTGCAGGAACGCAAGGGCAGGGAGAGAAAAGGTGAATTAAAACAAAGTCTTGCAGGTGCAATCTGTTTTGCATGCCAGGTAATCAACAGCTGTCTGGATGAAAAGGACCAGGTCAAGCTGCCCGGTAATGACAACTGGACGAGGCAAGCCAGGATCAATGGTCGCCACCTGAAGGATCTGTCAGGGCGATTGAACAGAAAACAGCTGGATGTATCAGTGGAGCAGATCCAGGCCATTCAACAACTGCTTCTGACGAGAATATCCACACTCGATTCACTCCTGTCCGTATCAGCTCAACTCAGTCACACACCTTTCTGCATACAATATGATCCTTACTGAGATACACAAAATTGCCAAGCATCACTACTATTATTCCGCTGAGCTCAAGGCTTCGTTTACTAATCTGTTGAGGTTGCTGGTTAGTTTCAATACTGAAGAAATTTAATGCTCATTTTGACCGGAGTGACCTCTGTGAAGTCATTTCGACTGGAGGGCACGAAGTGACTGAAGTGGAGAAATCTCGGCAAGCTAAAAGCGAGATCTTTCGATTCCGGTGCTCTGCGCCTACACTCAAGATGACGCGGCCTACCCAAACTAGCCCACCTTCACAGTTTCACCAACCGGCTCAATACACTCCTCACCCTTGTTCCGAGCATTGTTAACATAGGTGGACATGGGGGTGACCGAGAGTGGAAACCGTATTTCTGAAACCATCAATTTCATCAGTGCTTCTGGACTTGCCTCAGGGTCAACCCAACGTTTGACCTGTTCTTTGCTAAGGTGAACCGGAATTCTGTTGTGAATGGCCTTCATTGACCCCGGCGCAGCAGCGGTGATGATGGTGCAGCTATCTATTATCTGCTCACTACCTTGCCAACGATCCCATAGGCCCGCGAAGGCAAAACCCGCCTCTTCCCTAGGTTCTATATAATATGGTACCTTGATAATGCCTTCCTTTTTCCACTCATAGTAACCGGAGACTGGAACAATGCATCGCCGTTTTTTAAAGGGCTCCCTAAATGCGCTGCTCTTTGCCAGGGTCTCTGATTTCGCATTGAACAGGCTGTATTTGGTCGATACCTCCTTTGCCCAGTTAGGTATAAGCCACCAGCGCATGTCCAGCAGGTCCCAGTCAGTCTCATCCTTTATTACCAGTACCGGAACCTGCTCCGTCGGCGCTATATTGAACCTTGTCTCGACTGAATAATGCTGGCCAGTAATCTCAACCAGCAGCTTCGTAAAGGGATCATCAATGATATTGAAACGACCACACATCAGCGAGGGAAACTCCCGGGTGACAACTGTTGATCAGGGTCGTTGCGACCACCATCCTGGGCAGCGATCCTAGAACCTGTGAAATCAGGATACCTGTATATCATTGATGCATCTCTTGTTTTGAAAAGGAAAAGATTACGACCTTCTCACGAGCACTGCAAAACAAGTACTGAGGGCTGCTCCAATCCTCAAAATTGGACCGATTATTAACCTTGCACGCACTTCTAGATTGCGGTAACTTTCGCCCCCTGCCTAAAGAGAAGCCCAGCATCGCTGGTCTTTTTTTTTGGACTGGAATAATGAGACATCTAGCTAGCCTCAAAGATCTGTCTGGTGAAGATATCCAGGATATCCTGGAAAAGGCCGCCAAAATCAAACAAAACCCCGGTGATTTCAGGACCCTCCTGGCCCACGAGTCCCTGGCCATGATATTCCAGAAGACCAGTACCCGAACCCGCATCTCTTTTGAGGTCGCGATGACTGAGCTGGGTGGTCACAGCATTTACATCGACTGGGCAACATCCAATTTTGTTCTCTCCGGCATTGAGTATGAGACCGAGTACTTGTCACGAAATGTAAGCTCCATCATGGCTCGCCTTCTGCATCACAGTGACCTTGAGAAAATCATTGCTGGCAGCCAGGTTCCGGTAATCAATGGCTGCTGTGAAAGATATCACCCCTGCCAGGCCCTAACGGATATATTAACCATGCAGGAACACCATGATGGTGATATCACTGATGCCCGTCTGACCTATGTTGGTGTACAGAACAATGTGTCCAATTCTCTCTGCCTTATTTGTGACAAACTGGGCATCCAGTTAACCCTCGCCACGCCAGAGCCGGACGATAAGGGTGAAAGCCAGGATGCAGACATAAGTGAAATCATCAGTACATCAGCGAATGTGAGCCACACCACCGACCTGAGGAAGGCGGCACAGGAGACTGACTTCATCTATACGGACACCTGGATTGACATGCAGTATTTCAATAATCCGGATAGTGCTGACGAGAAGGCCGCCGTCATGACAAAAATGTTACCTTACCAGATCAATAGAGAACTGCTGGAGGGGTCTGACTGCAGGATTATGCATGACATGCCCATCCATGATGACTGTGAGATCACGGCAGAGATGGTCCGCGACCCGCGTTCTATTATTTTCCCCCAGGCCGCTAACCGCCTGCACGCCCAGAAAGGGTTACTCTGGTGGATCTATCAGGAAGCCGGTAATCTATAGCAGATTTTGTAGCGAAGCTTAAAATCTGCTAGCTAAACACCGATATGCTTCAAGTGAAGGAAGCGTCGTCCTCATCAAGGGTCTCGACTAGCTGCTGCTGGAGTAATTCAACCCAGTGCATAACTGGAATACCCGACCCTGACTGCAGATGCAATTGGCAACCTATGTTTGCAGTGACAATGACATCCGGTGAATTTGCCTCCAGAGCTTTGAGTCTTCGGTCTCTCAGTCGCCCAGCGATACCCGGATGCATAATCGAGTAGCTGCCGGCAGACCCGCAGCAGGGCTGGATCCTGGCACTCCTGGTAACGGTCACACCCGACTTATCCAATAGTCGTTCAATCTCCCCATCAATTGACTGACCATGCTGCAGAGAACAAGGCGTATGAACCGATGCTCGGATTGGTACACAGGAGAAATCGAATTTCCCCAACAGTTCCACCACATCCACCACCTTCTCGTTAATCCTTCTAGACTTGACGACATATTCCGGATCTTCTGATAGATAGATTGGGTATTCCTTAAGGGTGGCACCACAGCCACTGGCAGTAGACACTATGTAGTCAACCTGTTCGAGGTGGTCATCGAGTCTGTCCACCAGGTCGCGCATCCGCCTTCGCCCCGTTTCATGAGCTGACATATGGTAGTCAAGCGCACCGCAGCACCCCTCCTCCGTCAGGCTCGATGTTGTAACACCCTTCTCGTTTAGCAGGTATTTGAGGGCTATAAAAACGTTGGGCGTGGCCGCTCGCTGCACACAACCCCGCAGCAGCAACACTCGCAATCGGGGTGCCGAAGGTTCTTCGGTCGCAAGGTTGATTGAACCAGGTACCGGCGGAATCTTCCCTGCAACAATTGTTGGTAATATCGGGGCAAGGAACTGCCCCATCATCAGTAACGGCCTGAATAAATAGTCACGGGGAACAATTAGCCTCACCACCTGAGATAATAACCGAACCGGGAGCCGCTGCTTCTGCCTGGTGGCGATCAGTTCCCTGCCAATATCCAGCAATCGGCTGTACTTCACTCCGGACGGGCAGGCAGTTTCGCAGGCTCGACAGGTCAAACACTGATCCAGGTGTAACGCTGAAGATCCTTCAATGGCATCTTCCTCAAGCAGGTTTTTAAGCAGATAAATTCTACCGCGTGGGCTATCGAGCTCATTGCCTGACAGTTGATAAGTGGGGCAGGCAGCAAGACAGAAGCCGCAGTGGACACAACTGCGCAGAATGCTATTTGCCTCTTCAACCTTCGGCTGGCCCTTCAGTTCTGGGTGAATAAGGGTCTGCATCAGAGATCCCGGTACATTCTGCCAGGATTAAAAATTCCCGCCGGGTCGAACTGCTTCTTCAATCGCTGGTGAATCCCGGCAACCGGTTCGACAAGTGGCTGAAAAATATCCAGGCCCGGCGCTAGCGAGGCTGCCTTGTACTTCATCAGGGTAGCATGACCATTTTTCTTCAGCCTTTCCCTTGGACTAAAGCCGGGTTGCACAAGCCAGCGAAGACTACCACCCCAATCGACCAGCGCCGCCTCCTCCAGCAGGATATCTGACCCGGGCACAACACTTATCCGCCATAACTGTTCTATTTCACCAAAGCGCTCAAGATTATTAACCTGATCCCAATAGCTGTTATCTATCTCTTCTCCTCCCAGTTCTTTTACCGCCGCAGTAACCGATATTTCACTTCCCGAGAGACGAACCCTGAGATGATCTCCCTCATGGGCAGCAGCGCTAACGGGAACACTTTGCCGCATCGACTGCAGCAATACCTGAAATCCGCCACGGGAAACCGGAATGGTAAGGGTCACTTCCAGTTCGGGCAGCGGCAGCACCTTCAGGCTCACATCCAGGATGACCCCGAGGGTGCCGAGTGAGCCGGCGATAAGCCGGGACACATCATAGCCGGCAACATTTTTCATCACCTGGCCGCCAAATGTCAGTACTTCCGCTGAACCTGTAATGACTGTTGTGCCCAGGACAAAATCTCGCAGGGCACCGGAAAATGGCCTCCTTGCCCCCGATAGTCCACTGGCAATGACACCACCAATGGTGGCATTGCCAGCGAAATCAGGTGGCTCGAACGCCAGCATCTGACCACTGTCCGCCAGCAGTTTTCTGACTTCAGACAGGGGCGTACCAGCACGCACATGGATCACTAGTTCATCAGGAGAGTAGTCAATCACACCCTGATGGTCGCTGGTATACAATCGTTTCAAGACATCTGGCTGTGGGTAACCATAGAATTTTTTGCTGCCACCACCCTCAATAACAAGGGGAGATTTGTAACCGATCGCTTCCTGAACCTGCTCAAGCAGTGATTGGGTGAAGTCGCCCGTCAAAACAGGTCCAGTTCAGGGAATTTGGTCTTTCCCTGGTGTACGTGCTGGGCGCCAAATTCAACACAGCGGTGAAGGCTCGGTACAGCTTTGCCTGGGTTAAGGATAGACTTTTCATCGAAGGCAGCCTTGACCCCATGAAACAGGGAAAGCTCGGTTTCGGAAAACTGGATGCACATCTGGTCTATTTTCTCGATGCCGACACCGTGTTCCCCGGTGATAGTCCCGCCAGCTTCTATGCAGCATTCCAGGATGCGCGCTCCGAATTCCTCCGCCCTTCGCAATTCATCAGCTTCATTGGCGTCATACAGGATCAGTGGGTGCAGGTTCCCGTCTCCGGCGTGGAACACATTTGCCACGGGCAGAGAGAACTCCTCTGACAAGGCAGCTATTCGGTTCAGTACCAGGGATAGATGCCTCCTGGGGATGGTGCCATCCATACAATAGTAATCCGGTGCGATTCTACCAATAGCTGGAAACGCGGCCTTCCTGCCGCGCCATAATCGTTCTCTTTCTTCGGGGACGGTCGCGGAATCGATGCTGGTTGCGCCGTTTTCCTTCAGAATATCCATCAAACTCCGCAGTTGTGTTTCAAGCTCCATTTCAATGCCGTCCAACTCACACAAAAGCAGCGCCTCTGCACCGGTTGGGTAGCCCGCCTTCACATAGGCCTCCGCAGCCTCTATTGCCAGTTTATCCATCATTTCCAGACCAGCAGGGATGATTCCAGCGGAAATGATATCGGTTACTGCTGAAGCAGCATCTTCGACCGCTGCAAATCCAGCTGTCACGACACTGACTGACTCCGGTATTGGCAACAGTGCAACGGTGATCTCGACAACGATACCAAACATTCCTTCAGATCCATGAAGAAGGGCCAGCAGGTCATATCCGGCCGAGTCGAATGCATGGCTGCCAACTTCGTATAAATCACCGGTCGGGGAAATTATTTTCAAGCGGCGAACGTTATGCACAGTCAACCCGTATTTGAGGCAGTGGACGCCTCCTGAGTTTTCAGCAACATTGCCACCAATCGAGCAGGCTACCTGGGATGAAGGGTCGGGTGCATAGTAGAGCCCCCTATCCTTCACCGCCTCTGAAATCGCAAGATTGGTAACACCTGGTTCAACAGTTGCCAGTCGGTTCTCGGTGTCTACGGAAAGAATACGCTTGAGCTTTGCCAGAATAAGCAGTACACCATCAGCATGGGGCAAGGCGCCACCAGACAACCCCGTCCCTGCGCCACGGGCCACAAGGGGCACTTCAGCATCAAAGCACAGTTTTACCACCTGCTGCACTTCTTTGACACTTGAAGGTAGTACCACCAGCCATGGAGCCCTTCTTTTGGCGGTTAAACCATCCGTTTCATAAACCTTCAGCTGTGGCTCATCGGCAATGATATTTTCGCCGCAGATTGCCCGCAGCCTGTGAATGAACGCATGTTTGTCCACGTTGTTCTCTGCCTGTCCAAAAAAATGATTATACGATGAACTTCACCCATATAGCCGGATCGCACTCTTCTCTTGGCTTCCCTTTTGGGTATAATCCGGCGTTGCAAGTGGCAGACTCGGAGATATTGTGCCCATTAACACGACAGAAGAGATCCTGGACGAATTTCGCCAAGGGAAGATGGTACTTATCATGGATGATGAGGATCGCGAAAATGAAGGTGACCTGATCATCGCCGCAGACGTGGTCACACCTGAAGTTGTGACCTTCTACGCACGCTATGCGTGTGGGCTGATATGCCTGACAATAACTGAAGAGCGTGGCCGGCAGTTGAACCTTCCGCTGATGGTGGAGAACAATTTGTCCATGCATGAAACAAATTTCACCGTGTCTATCGAGGCGGCAAACGGTATCACTACCGGCATTTCAGCTGCAGATCGTGCGAAGACCGTTCGCGATGCCGTCGCCCGGAATGCGAAGCCTGAAGACCTGGTGATGCCAGGGCATATCTTCCCGCTGATCGCTCAGGCCGGCGGCGTACTGACCAGGGCCGGTCACACGGAAGCCGGATGCGACCTGGCAAGGATGGCGGGTTATGACAGCTCCGCCCTCATCGTTGAAGTGATGAATGAAGACGGCACCATGGCCCAGCGACCAGAGCTGGAAGAATTCGCAGAAAAACACGGCATTAAGATTGGAACCATAGCTGACCTGATTCAGTATCGTGCACTCAATGATAAGACAATTGAGTTGGTGGATAAAAAAGAAATCACCACTCAGCAGGGTGACTTCTCCCTCAGGACCTACACCGACAAGATTTCAGATTGCGTACACCATGCTTTGGTCAAGGGCAATATATCAGAAGATGACCCATGCCTGGTAAGGGTCCAGGTGGTCAATTCATTGCGCGATGTATTAGGTACCCAGCGACCAGGATTCAAGAAAACCTGGTCCCTGCAGGAGGCAATGCATCACATCTCCGATAAAGGTAGAGGCGTCATTGTCATAGTTGGCCAAGAAATATCCCAGGCCGAAGCCCTGGCGCAGGTTAAATACTTCCCGGATATGTCACCGGAGGAACGTCATACCAACGAAGTCGGAACATACCGGGTGATAGGCACGGGTTCGCAGATACTTCGCGATATTGGTGTAGGCAAGATGCGCCTCTTGAGCTCACCCTTCCGCTTCAACGCCCTGTCAGGGTTCCACCTGGAGGTTGCTGAGTTTGTCGAGAATGATTAGGTGGTTCGTCACGGTTCTGTTTTTTGCATTTAATTTGGGTTCTGGTGCGTTGGCTGAGCCGGCCACTCCCGTAAACAAATTTCATGAGGGTTTGATACAGGTGATGCGCTCTACAAGCTACAGCGATCGATTACAATTGTTAGCGCCCATCGTGGAAAGCACTTTTGATACCACGACGGTTGCCCGTGTTGCCCTTGGGCGCAACTGGCGAAAGATCGAAGATGAGCAGAAGGCGACCATCACCAGCTTGATGGGCGAGGTCATTGTTACCAGTTATGCCAGCCGGTTCCCCATTTACAGCCAACAGCACTTTGAGGTTCTTGGACAAAAATCGATTAAATCCAATCGTGTTATCGTGCGAACCCAACTGCACACGGGTTCAGAAAAGGTCGACCTCGACTACCAGCTTGTCGACCTCGGAGGTCAGTGGAAAATATTCGATGTTGTTGCCAATGGTGTATCTGACTTGTCCCTCAAGCGCGCTACCTATTCTGCTACCTTCGAATCCGGTGGTGTGACAGGCGTCATTGAAGAAATCAGGCAGACCATCAAAGACAACCAGGATAAGGCCAGCGTCCACTAGAAATGTATCGCCGCTTCCTCATGATATGGACCGGATTCGTTATTTCGTGTCCAAAACGCGTACTAGGTGCAGTTGCCCTAATCACAGCAGCCGCACTATACGTAGCCATCACCCAATTCAGCATTAATTCTGACACCGGCAAGCTCATACGCCAGGACACAGACTGGAAACAGGTGTACAACAGACTTTCTGACGTGTTCCCCCAGTACATCAATAACACCTTTGTCGTGGTGAGTGGGCAAAGCCTCTCGGCCGTGTCGAATGTGTCCAAGGCGCTGGAAGCAGAAATTGCAGACAATACTGAGATGTTCCAGCTGGTCTACGGGCCGGCAAACGACCCATTCATGGAAACACATGCGTTGATATTCCTGGATCCAGACGACCTGGACTCGCTGGTTTCTGATTTGGCAGAAGCACAACCATTCCTTACTTCTATTGCCAGGGATCCGAATCTGCGCGGTCTCTTTACCCTCTTGTCCGATGCACTGGACGGTGATGAGGACCTGCCGGTTAGTATGGCAAGGATTGTCAATCTCCTGTCCGATGCAATCGACTCAACCCTGGCAGGACAATCACTTCCCGTTGCCTGGCGGGATGAAATGGTAAAGCGAGAGGGTGATGACACCCTGTACAGCATCATTTTTGTCCAGGGCCGACAGAATTTCGACGAGAGTCTGCCGAGTAGGAAAATTATCCAGGAAATTCGCTCCACCATTGATTCCCTCGAACACCCTCAGAAACCCCTGGTGAAAATACGCCTCACCGGGCAGATACCGTTTGATAATGGTGAGATTGAGAGCGCAATGCAAAGCGCTCAGATAGCAGGTTCCATCGCCGCGGTGCTACTGGTACTGATCCTTGTATTCGGCGTGGGTTCGCTGCGGGTAATCATTGCGACCTACCTGACCATGGTTATCGGCCTGATCTGGACCAGCGCATATGCCATCCTGACCGTAGGGCAATACAATACTATATCGATCGTATTCCTGGTCATGTTCATTGGCCTTGGCGTCGACTTCGCCATCCACCTCAGCCTGCGCTACCAGGAAGCCATCGGCCACAAGGATAAAAAAGACGCGCTCATATATACCAACACCAGGGTCGGGCCAGCAATCAGTCTCTGTGGAATCACTTCCGCCCTGGGTTTTCTGGCATTCGTGCCTACAGAATATCTGGGCTTGGCAGAACTCGGCATAATCTCAGGTGGCGGGATGATTATTGCCGTAGCACTTAGTTTGACGGTGATCCCCGCCTTTTTTGCCCTCGTTAAGAGCCCGGCACCCGTTTCCCGGGCCCCGTACCTTCTTCTACTCTCGAACCTGCTTCACAGCTACCGCAGGGTTATTGTTGTTGTCACCCTGATGGTTGCCGCCCTGGTTACCTATATAGCCAAAGACGCCTACTTTGACTACAGCACCCTTTCCCTAAAAAACCCTAATTCAGAAGCCATGACAACCTTCCGCGAGCTACAACGGGAGGATGTGATAACCGACTATGCGATTAGTTATATTGCCCCTGATATGTCCGGTGCAGAGGATGTCAAAAAAAGACTGCTGGAATTGAATTCCGTATCCGAGGTCAAGATACCACTCGATTATGTACCTTCTGAGCAGGATGAAAAAATCTACTTACTGGAAGACGCCGGGTTCATGCTCGCCAGCACATTTTTCTCCGAAGTTAACAAGGCACCCTACAGTAGTTCAGACCGGGATGTATTCATCCAGGACCTCCTTAGGGCAAGCGAAGCATTTTCACTCGAGAGTATTAAACCAGAACTAAAGCAGGCTGTTCAGCGACTCAATCTATCTCTAACCAAACTTGCTGCCAGCGACAGCCAGATCAAGCAGGCCTTTGAGCAAAGTGTCATCATGCCCGCACTCGAAGAACTTGATTGGCTGGAACGTGCAATCGCTGCACAACATATTCGACTGGATGATCTGCCCGAGAAGCTTCGTGACAGGCTAATCACAGACCAGGGTGAAGTCATGCTGACGGTAACCCCCAGTGAGAATATTGTGCCGGTCAAGGCGATGCGTCGCTTTGCAACGGATGTCCAATCAATCATAAAGGATGCAACGGGTCGACCAGTCGTTGACCTGGGTATCGGTGAAATTGTTATTACCGCTTTCAGACAAGCGATAGCGATTGCTGTTGCCTGCATCATGATCGTTCTGGTATTAACCCTGAGAAGCTTCGTCGATACGATTCTCGTGTTCATTCCCCTTGCCATGACTGCAATGACGACCTTTGCTGCAACCGTCATTATCGATATGCCGCTGAATATGGCCAATGTTGTGGTCGTACCCCTGATTTTTGGGCTCGGTGTCGACAACGGCATTCACGTGGTCGAGCGATTCCATGAATCAGATGACATACGGGACCTGGCTGAATCCAGTACTTCAAGGGCTGTATTCCTCAGCACCCTGACAACATTAGGTACCTTCGGTGCCCTGTCCTTTTCAACACACCAGGGGATCTACTCCATTGGTGTACTGTTGACCTGCGCCTTGAGCTCACTGATGCTGCTGACGCTGGTTTCACTTCCGGCACTGCTCTCGGTATTCTCTACTGCCAGGATCACTAAAAAATAAAAGGCAGTAAAGCCTTTCTCTCACTCGGGTAGTCGGGAAAGGTCTCGCCATACCACTTGTGGTGCGCAATTGCCCTTGGAGCCAAGTTAGCAATGGTCCAGACAAGGAATACCAACCCTGCCATTGACCAGGTCAATATCGCCCATCCCGCCCACTGAATTATTTCACCCAGGTAGTTGGGGCAACTCACGTAGCGATAGAGAAATCCATGGGGAACCTTGTAACTCTTATCCCCCGGGGTACGCAGGCTTCGCAGTATGGTATCCGAACGTTTGGTCACGACGTAGCCCGTCCCATACAGGATGCTGCCAAGAATAAAAAAGGGCGAAGTCAGCCACTCAAACTCATAGCTATTCAAAACAAAGTGAAAACCGATGAGATAGGCGTTGATACTGTTAAACAGGATAGCCATCAGCGCAATGACAATAGGCATGGATCTACTTGCTCGCAACGAAAAAGGATATATGAAGGCGCGATGAAAATAATGCAGTTGCCACATGAAAAAAAAGACCCACGTCACCGTGTTCAACTCCACCAGGAACAGCATGATAAATGCCACAACCAGCGATACCGGTGCTTCCATTACAAACCAGCCAACGCGGTTATTCAGGGTTGGCCCCCAACCTGCTCTGGTAAATCGCCCATAGGGGGCAGAGATATAGAACAGCACAACGAATACAACTGGCGCCAGAACCAGCATGGCGAGGACTAAAACGTCGTAAAGATCAGGTAGATTCATGGACAGCCGATTACTGGTGTGGCTCGAACTTTAGCAATTTATTGCCCGTATGACATGCTGGTCGCCGACACCAAACGACCCACGGGGGAGTTTGTATTAGTACTCTTCAGCCTCTAACATGCTTTCATTCGAGTCCTACGAGAGCACCATGACAGCAGATTTCGTGTTTAAACTGGAGACCGACCCTGTCCCGATTGT
The DNA here is from genome assembly GCA_002725995.1 of Gammaproteobacteria bacterium. Lineage (GTDB taxonomy): Bacteria > Pseudomonadota > Gammaproteobacteria > Pseudomonadales > Azotimanducaceae. Next base: position 55,653 of record PBRQ01000098.1, on the reverse strand, counting down.
TGTTTCATTATGCACAATATTGAAACACGCTCTGTCAAACCCAGCCTATGCTGCCCTTGTAAGATCCGTTGATGGCTGCTTTGCGCTTGCATCCACCAGGGACCCCCAGTCAGCTACGATTACACTGGATGGCTATCAAATCAATATCCAGCATGGTGTCAGTGATAAAGCGAAAATTGTTATCAACTTAGACCTTTCTCGGATGTCCGAAAAAGGGTACAAACCTTCAGTTAAAGGACTAATCAGGCACCCATTTTTTACATACAGGGTTGGCAGATTGCTCAATTTCCCCGCAACCAACTGGGCTGACGATGCAAAACGATTTTGGGACAGCACACAATTTCTTCCCCATATGCCGAAGGCCATCAAAATAACCAGCACCGATAAACATCAGGACCTATGGTTCGGAAACGGGCTGAATGAGGTTGAAATCTGCGGTAAATCCAAAATGCTCTCGAGTATGCTGACCGGGTCCAGCATTCTGGTTGAAGATGTCATCGCCGGTCGTGTTCAAATTATTGGATCCCTGAAGCATCTTTCAGTCTTGAGTGAGGCAACCCTCAAGATGAAACTTGGGGAGCTTGATCATGAATAACCAGACCTTTAGGGGCGAAATAAACCTCGATGCCTGGCTGGATCGTCACCATGTCGATGTCATCCGCACCCATGCGACTAACCTCGAAGGCGTTAGCATGGGCAAGTACTGTAATCGAGGAAAATTCATCAAGACACTGCCAGGCGGTCACAATGTCGCCGACATTTCACTTGCCATGGATATAGCCGGCACTCCCCACCTGACGTTCTGGCATAGCTTCAGACACGAGACACTCGGTGACATTGCCCTAAAACCCGACCTGGATACACTGGTTTCTGATGGTACGGATCCTAGCCTCGGGCATTGTATCGGTGATTTCGTCCAGGTGGACGGATCCCCCATCAATCTTTGCCCCAGAACCAATTTGAAGCGCCTGGTTAGTGAAATTGCTGATTTGGGCTATGAGGTCAAGGCTTCCTGCGAACTGGAGTTTTACCTGTTCAGAGATTCATTCACCGATGCGCGCCGCAAAAAATATTCAAACCTTGACGCTATCGGGGCCTCGAAACTACAAACCGTCTACCTGCTGCGCAACGCTTTCCATGCCAAGACGTTTATGGATGAGGTCACGAGACGCCTTAACTATCTGGGCATCGGCTGGGAAGGCTGGAATGATGAAAATGGCGCCGGCCAGATTGAGCTCAACCTTGTCCCCGCTGACCCGGTCACAATGGCGGATGCGGTCGTGCGAACAAAACAGATAATCTATGAGGTCGCTGTCGATCAGGATATGAGCGCAACTTTTATGGCCCATCCGTTGCGCGGTTACTCCAGTGGCATGCACATGCACCATTCACTCACCCGGGATGGAGAATCTGCCTTTTATGCTGCGGACATGCCAGATAATCGTTCAGACCTGCTTCGTCACTGGGTCGGGGGAATGATTAAAACCATGCCGGGCGCGGTGTCTTATCTCTGCCCCACCATCAATTCACTCAGGCGCCTGACAGAATTCTCAGCGCCGCCAACTACAGCCAGTTGGGGAGAAGAAAACAAATCCTGCGCACTGCGTCTAATTACTAGGAGTGCCGGACTAAGCCGCATAGAACACCGCCTCGGCGCCGCTGATCTCAACCCTTACCTGGGACTCGCCGTCATTCTGGCCGGCGGAATCGCCGGTGTTCGCCATAGTATTGAACCGCCGGAAGAATTTTCTCACATCGGCTGGGGTCTACCTCATAGCTTCGAGCGTCTACCTAAAACGGTCAACAGTACTACCGAGGCACTGCAGAATGATGCCTATCTCAACGAGGTTCTGGGTACCGAGGAAGTTGAATACTGGATCAAAACTCGCAAGCTGGCATGGCTCTCATTTCACACTGAAGGCGGCGACCCGGATAGCAAGAAACCGACCCAGTGGGAATATGAGCGATACTTTGAGATTGTCTGACTAGTTAATCACTCTTGCATAGGTATAGTCCGGATCCTGCCCCAGGACTCTTCTAACGACACCCTTGAGTTTCGGATGCTGCAGATAAGCTGAACCGGTCTCTGCCGTCGGAAGCAGCGGAACATCATCCGTGATGATCTTCTGCAGTTCGGCAGCTGCATCCATTCTGTCACGCCTGTCCGTCGAACCCTGCAGGATACGAAAATATCGATCGTACTCAGCGTTCACGTAAACACCGCGGTTATTAGGATTCCAGGAGGCCATTAGATCAGCGTAGGTCACTATATCGTTAAAATCCGGGAACCAACTGGACAACACCAGATCAAATTGCCCTGCCCTCGCCTTTTCAAGGTACTGCTTGAAGGTTTGTTGATCGATCTTGACCTTGATACCAAGTGACTGGCCGAGCAATCCCTGGAAAAACTCACCTATTTTTACTCCCGTTGGTGATGCAACCGTCAGCAGCGTCATTTCAGGAATTGACTCAAGCCGCATTTCCTCCTTCACTTCTTGAATCAGTTTTAGCGCCTGTTTTGAATCTGGCTGCACAATTGTTGGCGGATATTCAGATGAAAACTTCGCGTCTACTCCATTTAGCCATGAAGGGAAGAATGAGTGTGCCGGTTTATATCCAGGGACAGCGATAACCTTATTGACAAACAGGTCCGTATCGAAGGATAGCTGGATTGCCCTGCGTATTTTCCGCTGCCCCGTGATAGAGCCTGGGCGATGATTGAACCAGACATATGCCATTCCCCCGGTGACAAAAGTCTTCAGCCGCAGCCCCTGGCTAGAGGCATCGCGCACGGTTTCTGCATCAAGTCTTGCCAGTGCAATACTACCGTCACGAAACAGGTTAAGCCTGGTTCGGTTGTCTTCCGTAATATAACCGACGTTGATCTCATTCAGGTGAACCTTCGCGGTATTCCAATAGTGTGGATTCTTGACCAGCACCATGGATGACCCATGGACCCAACCTGTCATCTTGAAGGGGCCGTTGTATAACAACTGGTTGAATTCCGCCCCATACTGCTCCTTTCGCGGCAGATAGAACGCCTTTTTAACCGGAAAAAAGGTAGCGTGAGGCATCAGACTAATGCAATAACCACAGGGCCGCTCAAGGTCAACTTCCAGTGTGAAGTCATCTATGACGGAGACACCAAGCTCACTAACCGGCAATTCGCCGTTCTGGATTTTCTCTGCATTTTTTAGTGGATGCATGATAGCCGCGAATGGCGCAGCGACCTTCGGGTCGTTTACCAGCTTCCAGGCAAATTCAAAATCGTTTGCAGTGACCGTAGATCCATCTGACCACCTTGCATTCCTGCGTAACATGAAACGGATTTTCTTTTCGGATACCTCCCATGATTCAGCCACACCGGGAGCCAACCGTCCTTTTCTGTCGTAACGCAGCAGCCCCTCGTTCACATGCCCTATTACGAAATAGCTGAGCAGATCGGTCATGCGGATAGAGTTGAGGTTTGGTGGCTCCTGAGTGAAGGCAATGGTTATAGACTGGCGCTCAAAATTCACTGCCCCTGCCAACAGTGAACTCGATAGCAGCAGCAAAGTGCAGAAGCATACAAGCCGAAGGGTTGTAGGTGCCATCTGACCAGGTGACCGGTAGCAGGTACCGTTAGTTGAGAAAGTCTGCAATATTTACTTCGTCAATCTGGCTGGGCTGCAGATACTTCTCTGCGTAAGTCTGGTAGACGCCTGACTCCAGGAATAAGCGGAACAGTTCCGCATCTAGGTGGGCATCCTTCACCATAAATGACATGATCTTGATACTCGCCGTCAGCGTCTTCGGCATCTTGTAGGGACGGTCAGCCGCCGTGAGTGCTTCAAAAACATCGGCAATCGCCATAACCTTTGCCGGGATAGTCATGTCATCTCCGTCTAGACGCTTTGGATAACCTGTCCCGTCAGTCTTCTCGTGGTGCCCCCCAGCTATTTCCGGTATTCGTTCCAGGTGCTTGGGGAAAGGCAGGCTTTCTAGCATCACGATGGTCTGCACGATATGATCGTTGATCTTGAATCGCTCCTCCTTGGTCAGGGTACCGCGCGCGACCGACAGGTTGTAGACCTCTCCCTTGTTGAACTTGTACTCAGGAACATCTACCTTGAACCCATATTGGTTATCCGGGTCCGCCGATGGTACAACCGCGTCATGCTCGAAAATGTGATCAACCCGGTCCGCCAACAAAGATTCCCGGCAGGGGAGTTCTCGTGCCGGCTCCAGTTCCTTGCGATCCAGTTCTTCCCGGGCAATTCCGACCCGATCGTCAAGGGTCCGTGTCCACTCGATCTTGGCAATTTGTTTAAGACGATCAATATGTTCCGGGGCCATAAACTCACCACCAACATTGCAGTCGGCGATAAACTCATAATCATCATCAATCTTTGCCAGTTCCTCTTCCAGTGTATCGCGAAGCGCAGCGGCATCTCCGCCTGCAATTATTTTGTCCTGGCAATCAATAACTGCCTCTCTCTTCAGTACTTCAAATCTAGTGCGGACTTCGTGAATACGATCAGTAATCGTCTCAAGTTTAGTCGCCTTGTCCACCACATATTCCGGTGTCGTAACCTTTCCACAGTCATGCAGCCATGCGCCTATGTGCAATTCATACCATTCGTCCTCATCAAGGTCGAAATCCGAAAAAGGCGCTTCCCCTGACTCACATGCGGCGCGCGTCAACATCTCCGTTAGCTCCGGTACCCGCTGACAATGACCACCAGTGTATGGGGATTTGGCATCAACAGCGCTTGCCATTAGCTCAATGAACGACTCGAGGAGGTTCTTTTGGGCATCGATCAGGATAGCGTTGTCCAGCGCCACGGCAGCTTGTGACGCTAGCGCCTCAATCAGGGGTTGAACTTCACCGGAAAAAGAAACGACCTCACCAGTTTCCGGATCCTGTGAGTTTAAAAGCTGAAGTATACCGATGACATCGTTGACGTTGTTCTTAAGCGGCACAGTAAGGAGGGACTTGGACCGGTAACCAGTGTCCTGATCAAATTTTTTGGTGCCAGAGAAATCAAAATCATCCGAATTGTAGGCATCGGCTATATTGATCGTCTCTCCAGCAAGCGCACAGTAGGTCACAATATTGTGATTGTTAGGCTTATTGTCATCGCTATACATGTTTACCAGCCCAAGGGTCACTTCAACGCCCGTCGTGCCACCCTGGGCAATACCAAGCGAGTCCGTGCGAACAATTTCAAATTTCAGTTCATCGTTCTTCGTCCGAATATAAAGGGTCCCGCCATCAGCATTTCCCATGTCTTTTGCTTCGAGCAGAATTCGCTCCATCAGGCTATTGGTATCCTTCTCCGCAGATAGCGCAATACCGATATCAATCAGTCGCTTAAATGAAGCTTGGTCAGAAGACATCTGGTTCCTCTTTCTTGCTGAAACTACTCCAACAGTTTACCCAACTAGCCCGGACATTTCATGAAGGCGGCTTGGAATCGTCGTTAACATTAGTAGTTTCAACGAGTTATGGGTGATCTTCACGCTTTCCCAGGGGTCCAGTTTGTACCTGATCGGCTTTAGAAAAAATCTGACTTTGCCTATTGAACAGACCCCCTTAAACCATAGCTACGGCTATGATTCTGCGGGCGTTAACCCAATATGCTTTGCCAGATTTCTCCTAAATTCCCACCCCTTCATGAATTGTCCGGGCTAGGGAACCCCTGACTAATTCTGCTAAGCTGCCACTCTTCGTTCAGTAGAGAGGCTCCTATGTCGGTGAAAATACCCTTTAACTTCAAGTATGACTTTGAATACTGCAAGTCAGAGCAACTGACCCCCTTAATCCGAAGGGTCACGGCCAGAAACTCAAGTGGCTTTACCTACAATGGTACCGGGACCTATATTGTCGGCCAGGGCAGAGTCGCCGTTATCGACCCTGGGCCCCTGCTTGAGGAGCATATCGATGCACTAAAAGATGCTCTCGAGGGTGAGGAAGTTTCACACATTTTTGTCACCCATACCCACGGGGACCACTCGCCGGCAGCAGAACCATTGAAAGCATTCTGGGACGCCCGGACCTATGCCTACGGCCCACACGGTGCAGGGAAACTAGAGCAGGGAATCGCTGTTGAAGTAGGAGGTGACAGGGATTTCGAACCGGATGTGCGCGTCAAACATGGAGAAGTTCTCGAAGGAGATGGCTGGACCATCGAGTGTGTGTATACGCCCGGCCACACCTCCAATCACCTGTGCTTTGCACTGGCAGAGGAGAACGCAATTTTCACCGGCGACCATATTATGGGCTGGGCTACCAGCGTTATTGCCCCGCCGGATGGTGATATGACCCAGTATCTGGATAGTCTCAATCTGCTCCTGCAGCGTGACGAAACAATCTACTGGCCAAGCCACGGTCCCTGCATCAAGGATGTCAAAACGTATGTACAGGCATATATCGATCACCGCCTTGACCGGGAACGTCAGATCATAGATGTGATGACCCAGGGGTACTCGGTGATCAAGGACATGGTCCCTGTTATGTACGCAGATACGGACCCGGTCATGTACACTGCGGCGGGCTGGTCAGTTTTGGCAGCCATGCTCAGACTGATCGATTCCGGCCAGGTTACCTGTTCAGGGAATCCTACTCTGTCGTCAGAATTCAAACTAGCAGATCAGTAAAACACTTTGACATTAACGCCCATCTTATTGTTATTAAAAGTAAATATAGAATACCCCGTCTGATAAACAACGGTCTGTCGAAAATCGCAGCCTGACAATTTGAACGGCGCTCTCGATGCCTGAAACTTCCAGCCCAGTCATCTCAATATCAATGATGGCTCGGTTTCCTTCGAAAGTTATCCGTAGCTTTGCTATCTTGCGAACCTGACTAAGGATGTGAAGTTTATGTCCATCATCAAGCTTGACGAGGTTCGCAGAGAAGACCTCAAGGCAACGGGCGGTAAAGGTGCCAGCCTCGGGAACTCATTCACCAGGGGTTTCCGGTTCCACCAGGATTTGTTGTCACAGTTGACGCCTACGCTGAATTCGTTGATATCGACAGCCTGCCTAGCAATGATGAGATTGGCGCCGATGCCGATTCATTCTGCGCTTCTATCCGCTACAAAATTACTTCCACAGCAATATCCAGAGCGATAGAAGACCAACTCCGCAGCCACCATGAGGCCTTGCAGAAAGCCCGCGATGAGGAAATCGTTTATGCGGTTCGCTCTTCAGCGACGGCAGAGAACCTTGGGTAGGAACATGGATACTTCCAACGTAATGAATGGGACTTTTATATTCCAGGTTGATCGCCAAGATTATTTCCCAGCGGGTTGCTAGTGCTGTTGCTTGGCCCTTTTATCTTCAGAGGGAAGATCTGGCATTTGCAACTCCGTTGCCCCGGGAATACTGGTCATATAGATAACCCCGCCATGGGGCTGGTCCATTTCACCCTTAAAGAACATAAATTCAAACAACTCATCTGCTAGTTCCGCGGATATGATCGCTTCCAGCACCTCTTTCTCCTGTTGCTCACCGATACCGCGAGCAGTGATCTGCGAGAACCGCCCTACGCCACGTGCAAAGTGAAAGTTCACACTGTGGTTTTCCTTCTCCTCTATGAGCGCCTGTTGAAGATTATGAGCTCTGCCCTTGGGCAGAATACAGGTTATCAATTTGGCGTTGTCTAGTTTATTTTCCATACATACCTGCAAGGAAGATGACTGGCTCTCACCCACATTGGATTGACAAACGAGCCAGCCGTCTGAATCGGATCGATAGATCCAGACTAAAACAGCTCATGCCTCGGACTTCTCATTGATACTCTCAATAACATCTTTGGGAATATAGGTCGCGGCCTTATCAAGCTTGGTTATGTAAATGATTCCACCGCCCGGGACATCCAGTTCTCCGGCGAAGTACATCCTTTCAAATATTCTGTCTACCTGGTCATCAGCCACGAGGGAGGTGATTATTTCCTTTTCCACATCAACGGCCAGCCCCAGAATACCGAGCCTCTCCCTTACACCACTGCCATACCCATAGTAGATAGTGGCACCCTGTGCCCCTGCATCCTGGGCAGCCTTAACCACCGCATCTGCCTTGCCTCGCTGCACAACACACGTGATCATCGAAACATCCGTAAGGACAGTAAATTCTTTTGCATTCATAACATGGGTTCCCCCACTAAACTTTCGTTATCTTCCTGTTCATCTCGCGCGTAACGCCTGGAGATCTTCCACCTTATGTACACACCGGTGCTCAAAACAGCGACGATTGGACCGATAGAGGCCATGGACAAAATACCAAAGCCTTCAACGGCCCCAAGGGCATTACCAAACCCAAGTCCCATCGCCAGTACCAGCGGTACGGTTACGGGCCCTGTGGTCACTCCAGCACTATCCCACGCTATATTGACAAACTCTTCATTGGAAATAGAGGTCAAGAAAATGGCCAGTAAGTATCCGGGAATTAACAGGTATGCGATCGGTATATCAAATATGATTTTTGCCACGCCGATGGATATCCCGAAGGCTACGCCAAGCGAAACAGCGTACATCAAGGTGGTCTTTTTAAAGGAGCCATTGGTCAGGTTTTCAACTGTCATCCCTAGTGCATTTAGTGCAGGTTCTGCCAGGGTTGCTCCAAATCCCAACAACCAGGCAAAGGCAAGTGCGATGAAGACTCCCAGCGCGACAAAGTACAGGGGTGAGTCCTCTACCGCCTCGATCTGAGTAAATGCCGCAGGAACCAGCCCGCCGCTCTGACCTCCCAGTTTTGACAAGCCATAGCTCAGACCAAGGTTGAATACCACCATGCCAAGGACACAGAGAAAGATACCGAAGAACATAATCGTTGGATTTGGCAATTTCTCCTTGAGCAGTACGGTCATGACAAGTAGCAGGAATATGACAAGGGGGACGATGGCACGAATCCCACCAACAACTTCAACCCCTGGAGTGGATTCATACCAGGGCACTGCATCCGAGACAATCTGTGTCTGCTGCGCTGCGGTAATTATCATTTCTGGCGTAAATTGAGCCGACACATACATGGTTAAAAGCATCACGGCAACGATGGGAAATAGCGAAGCCAGCGTAACAATGCCAAACCCTGACAGGGAGTCGCCGCCCTTTCCAGCCGCATGTGCAATCCCGATACCAAGGGACAGCACGAGGGGCACGGTTACCGGGCCCGTTGTTACTGCGCCACAATCAAATGCAAGCCCGAGCACCTTGGACAACTCCTCGTCTATCGCCATATAGAGACTTACCAGCAGAACAGGAGCCAGGGTCAGATAAATCAGTGGTTTCAGGCTCCAGCCGTAAATGAAACGTATTGTCCCAAGTACCGCGGCAAGGCCCACGCCCACACCCACCGACAGCACGAGAATATCCGACCAATCGTTAAGTATTGAATACAAATAGGGTGCCCGGTTGACATCAACCAGCGATCCTGCGGTCTTCAGGGCGCCTATAGCGGGTTCAGCAAAAGTGACGCCGATACCCAGCAGGAATACAACGACGAGAACAATGCTAAGACTCACCTTCGCAGGCAGGGATATGCCAAGTGACTCACCGAAGGGCATAAGCCCAACTTTCAGCCCTTCCATAAAAAGCATCAGACCAAATATTACGGCAACCAGGCCTCCGGTGATAATCAGAGCATCTTCGACTGACTGCCGCAAAATAAACATTTGAAATAGCGCCAGGTATACGGCCAATGGCAGGACTGACTTAAACTGGTCCATAAACCTGACGGTGAAATAGGGCTTTAGCAATCGATAGACATCGCCAGATTCAATCGTCAGGGACTGGGGGCGATGGGGAATGTCGTTACCGTCACTATCATATTCGATGGGTGGAGCTATTTTATTGTAACTGAGCTGGTCCGTGTGGGCATTCAGTTGACGAGCGAAACTATTGAATGATATCTGTTGCGCCACTATCTTCCCCTAGCCGCGGCCCTGTCAGCAATATAGCAATTGTCGCTAAGTCTACTCAAAAATAGTGGCCGAGCACACCCAATTTACCGCCTATGATCATCCATCGATATTATAGACTTCGCTAAATCCTACAGACCGAGCCTATCGTGAAAAGTGCTCGCGCTCTTGCGAGATTATTTCTGCTTATCAGCAGCCTGACCACATTTCATTTCGCTTATGCGCTGGACCCAATGCGTGCGTATCAAAACCTTGCGCCGCTTGGCTGCGGGCAGGCCCATGCAAAAAGCGCCTAGTCAACTCCATAAACACACACTTGGTTGCGGCCCTTTGCCTTTGCCTGATAAAGCGCATCATCCGCCTGGCTGATCAGATCACGGGGCCGTCCCTGCTCGTCTGGAACAACCGAACTTACTCCAATGCTGATTGTCACGCTAATATTTTCACCAGCAGCGTTAAATACACGTTTAGCCACGCCATCTCGGACAAAATCTGCCAGATGCTCTGCATTCTCACTCGAAGCATAGGGCATAACCACAACAAATTCCTCACCACCATAGCGAGCAACCACGTCAGACGGTCGATTTAGCATCACGTCTATAGCACCAGCAACCCCGGCGAGGCATTCATCACCCGCCAGGTGACCATAGGTATCGTTGACCTTTTTGAAATGATCAATGTCCACCAATAGCATCGAAAGACTATATTGCTGCCGCTGCGCACGTCGCCACTCCTGATCAAAAATCTCATCGAAATACTGTCGGTTTCGGATCCCCGTGACCGGGTCAATCGTCGTTATTTCTTTCAATACGGTATGTGCACGTGACAGTTCGTCTAACGCTTTCTTAAGTTCCGCGGTTCGGACATCAACCTCATCTTCCAGCTGTTTCTTTAACTGTTCCTGTTCATCAAGCAGGTACCTGTTTTCCATCGCTACTGAAGCTTGAGAACATAGTGCCTCAATCAGCGACCTCACATGACTTGAAAAGGCGATGACCTCTCCCTTCGGTGATTTCGCGTTGAGCAACTGCAAGACCCCGATTACTTTTTCCGAGTGTGCCTTCATGGGAATCGTGAGGAAGGAAGTTGAATGGTAGCCAGTCATTTCGTCGAATAACCTGGTACCCGAGAAATCAAACTCGTCTGTGGCATATGCATCATCGACAATCAGTGTCTCCCCAAGAAGGGTCGCGCGGCTCACGATATTGGCCATATTCTGATCACCGGATTCCGTCAGCAGCGGTACATTAGGCAAGGCCACAGGGTCTTCACTTGTCCCGCCCTGGAATATATTCAAGGTATCATTGAGAATAATAACGAAACTCAGCGTTTCATCACTATTCTTGAGGTAGAGTGTTCCGGCATCAGCATTTCCCACTGCCTTCGCCTCCCTGAGGACACGCTCCAGCAGGCTGTTGATTTCCTTTTCTGCAGACAATGCCAGCCCGATTTCAATCAGGCGCTGATAGTCAGCACTTGTAATTACGCTACTCAACTAGGTATCCAGTCTTCCATCCATTGAATTCAGTTCCTGCACTATACGACTAGCTCAATTGAAGAACCACTCAAGTAGGAATTAAGTCCACTACATACTATAGTTAAAATCGTACTTAAGAATCTTACCTATCTATTTGATTTTTAACAATATTATATTCTAGCAATATCCAGCCTTTGGGGAACCTGCCGGCCTCAGGAAAAGTCGAATAAAACAAGAATATCAGTCTGACCTACAGGCACCTACCTGTTGAGAAAGATAAGACTAACCTCAGGGACATAGGTGATGATCACCAGCGCGACCAGCAATACCAGCATGAACGGGATGGTGGCCTGATAAAGCTCTGTAATTGGCCGTTTGAAGCGGTAACTGGCGATGAAGAGATTCATGCCAATCGGTGGTGTGAAGTACCCGATCTGCATATTCGCCAGGAAAATGATACCCAGGTGTACCGGGTCAATACCAAACTGAAGTGCCATGGGCACGATCAGTGGAATCATAATGACCAGTGCTGAAAAGATATCCAGGATGGCGCCGAGGGCAAGCAGAATCAGGTTCAGCAGGATCAGGAAAGTGGTTTTCGAAGAAATGAATGTCTGTATCCACTCAAACAGCAGCTGCGGGACTTCGGCATCAATCAGATAGTTTGTGAATGCGAGGGAGACGCCCAGGATTAGCAGGATTCCCCCCACCATTATCATGGCCTCCCTGATGACACGAGGCAAATCGAGATACTTCACTTCACGATGAATAACCACCTCGACCAATAGCACATAAAATGCGGTAACTGCTGCTGCTTCAGATACGGCAAAAAATCCCGAGTAGATTCCACCCAGAACGATGACCGGAAGGGGCAACTCCCACCGCATCACCCACAAAGCGCTCAGAGCTTCCTTACGGCTGAATTTTCCTATTTCAATCGGTTGGGAGCGATTGGACCAGATACTGAACAGGGTCAACAATACAATCATCAACAGGGCTGGCAGAATCCCGGCGATAAACAATTCCTGAATCGTGAATGGATTGGGTAGTTCCATCTGCTGAACTATTACGCCATAAAGTATCAGAGGGAGAGAGGGTGCCAATAGCAAGCCGAGACTTCCGGAGGTTGTGACCAGGCCGAGGCTGAATTTTTCCTGGTAGCCAGCCCGTACCAGGGCAGGAAACAGCAACGCCCCAACGGCAACAATGGTCACTCCGGAAGCACCCGTAAATGCTGTAAAAAATGCGCAGGTTACAAATGCTACTACCGAGAGTCCCCCAGGGAGCCAGCCGAGAAACACCTGGGTCAACCGCACAAGGCGGGAAGACAGCTGACTCTCAGCCAGCACGTATCCCGAGAAGGTAAACAGGGGCAGCGCCAGCAACAGGGGTGTATCCACCAACCGGTAGATTTCGACGGTAATCACTGTCAGGGGAATTTCCGCATAGTAGAATCCCGTCATAGCTGCTGCCAGGATCACCACAAAAAGTGGCGCGCCAGCGAGGGCGAGCAAAGCTATCAGAAGCGAGACAAGTAGAGCCATCAGTGCTGCCGCACCAAAATATCTGAAATAGCGCCATGGACAAACCTAACCGCCATTACGGTAAAGCCAATCGGCAGGATTGATTGGCACACCCAGGTCGGAACACTGGCGAATGCTATCGTCTGGTCTTCGTACTCGAATTGGATGAATTCAACGGAATACCAGGCCACAATTGTGCAGGTTGCAGCGGCAAACAGTGTCGTACACAGCTGGAGCGCCAGTCTTAACCCTCTGGGCGCATAACGGGACAACGCATCAATATTGATGTGATTTTTCTCTCTGGTGGCCACCATGGCACCGAGAATGGCCACCCAGAGTACGAGAATACGGAGGAAAGACTCCACCCAGAGGAGCCCGCTATCGAAGATATTTCGCAGCGCAATCTGAACGATTGCAAGTATGAGCATGGAAGCAAGCGCAGCTATCAGAGCACCATCTTCAAACCGATGGAGACCATGAAGCAACCGCTTAAACATTTCACCCTGCATTGAAGATACTACTCGCCTGGTTCTGAGCCGCCCGCCTGCTGTCGAAATTCCTCGAGAAAGCCCTTGTAAAGACCCAGGGACTCGTTCGAGATCTGACCGGATTCAACCAACTCATCAATAGACCTGTCCGCTATCGCCCTCCAGGCAGGTATCTGCTCTGGGCCGGGAGAGGTCACCTTTATTCCCTGCGCAACAAGTGCGCTATAGGCTTTTTGATTGTCCCTGCGGTTGTCTGCATCGATTTCGTTGAACAGCTTATTCATCACCTTGTATACGATCTTGCGGTCCAACTCTGAAATTCTCGAAAATACTTTTTTGTCCATGGCGACCAGCGAATAAATGTAAATGAGTGGCATATCCATCATATATTTGACGTGGTTATGCCACTGCAGAGCGAGCGCCACAATAGGTGGTACCGCAACAGCATTAATCAGCCCTGTCTGTAGCCCGGGCAATACGTCAGTAATACTCAGCGGAATTGGACTGATGCCAAATGACTTGATCAGGTCCGCGGAAATCGGATCGCCATCGGGAACCCAGGCCTTGAGCTTATGGAGGTCGTCTACGCTAGTCACCGGGTCCTTGGACATCAGGTAGGCAAACCCGGTCTCTGTCAGGGAGAAACTGTTCAAACCACCACTTTCCAGTCCATCAACAATGCGGCTGTCCATTCGCGCCCTGACGTAATCCACTTCGTCAAACGACTGGAACTGAAAAGGGAGGTTGTAGACCTGAAGGTCCGGGTAGAACCTCGTTAAGGAACCAGCAGCAAATCCACCACCATGTAGCTGGCCAACTCGCATCTTGCGCAGCACCGTATAGTCATCACCCATAACCCCACCAGGATAGATTTTAAACTTCACCCGACCTTCAGTCTGAGCTTCAATATCTTTGATAGCAGCGCGAAACTTTTTCATCCAGGAAAGGCCATCCGGGGAAATCGTTGCGACCTTGTAGCTCTTTGCATGAGCAGTACAGGGCACAAGCATCAGCAATGTCATCAGCAAACTCACTTTTGCCAGCACGCGCCCTGAAAATAGGTGGACCAATTTTTCGGATATTTGGCTCATGAGCCGAGTTCCTCGGTGATACTGTATCGGCATATCAAAAATAGTCATCTGAAGTGGCCAGCAACTCCCTTGCTCGCTCCTGTGCAATGCGGTTTGTCAGAGTCATTCCCTCTACTACCGGGTCAGCATCTACAACTTCGTTTAACAACCGGTCGTGAACCTCCCTGTCAAATACGAGTCTCGCATACTGTTCCGCGTAGACAACCTTTGTCATCAGGTATTTCTCCTCAGACAATACAAGTGCTCTCTCAAAGTGCTCGCGCCCCTTTTCCGGGTGACCACCCATGGCAGCAGGAAAGACGGTCTCCAGCCCACCCATGTATAAATGTGGGCCTCCATTTTCCCAACTCTCATCCAGCACGATGATACGCTCCATCAGGTAACGAACCTTCGCAAGCTCAGCAATTGCGTTCCAGTCTTCACTGTGAGCCTGGATCCATCCGGTCCAGGCGACACCCATCGAATAAGCGACTGGCAGGTCTTCCATCCGCAGGCCGTCCGCAACCAGTCGAAACTCCGGAAACTCAAGGAAGCGAAATTTGCACAGCCGGGCGCTTTCGATGCACGCTGCTCTCACGGCATAGGAAAATGACTTGGCGGTCAGTAGTTTTGCCCTCTCGTCATCAGCAAAAATACTGTAGGAACCATTCAAAGAAGATGCTGCCAGCAGCAGATTCTTATTTTCCGGGTCACTCTTAAGAAAGCTGTCGATCAAGAGTAGATATGCAGGCACGCCTTCCCTCACGGTGTCCAGATCATCACTGTTCAATATCGTGTAAGCGAGGTCATCTGCCATTTTTGAGGTAAGGCCGGAAACCAGGTTAGCGCATCCAGTAATGCCAAACAGGGCCAGCAACAGCACTGATATCTTCATCTTAAAAATTGAGATATCTCCATTATAATTTTGAGGAAACGCTATTGTACATCACGAAAATTGATGACTGCCATACTAACAGACCCTGCATAGGCTCGACTGCTTCCACCGGCAGGAAACGTGCGCTTCCACAACAAACATTTCAAAAAGCTGATATCAGTACAGGTACAGCAACCCATATTGTCTAGGGGAGCCTTCCAATCCGCGCAATTCCATTACAGCTGGGAAACTCAGAGCAAACCCAGAAGGACTTTCCAGCATTTTTACCCGCAACAGCCTTAAGCATCGTCATCTCCCGGCTACATTTGGGGCAGCTTCTAGTGAGGGGTGATTCCTCAAGAACTTCATGCAGCTTTTCCCTGATCTCCTCCTCAGATATATTGTTGATCAAAGGGAAATCGATCAACGGCTTTTCAATCTGACTGAACAGCTTTCTTACAAATTCAAACTGCCTGCCAAAATCTGATCCTGACCCCCGCAGCTGAATTCCACAGGCCACGGTCATCGTATTTTTGTTGCACAGAAGAAAGGACAGTTTCCTTCCGCGAAGTACGTGCTCACCAGTTTTCCCCTGACTGACTCGGATGAAGTCTTCGAGCGGTACACCGACAAATATGCGATACTTTTTAGCTGCTACCTTTTCCAGTCGCTGGTAAAACAGCCGGTGAACCTCATCAAAAAGTGCCTTCTTTAAAGTGAAGACAGGCTGGATAGGCTGGAAAGTCTCGGAGGCTGGCAAGGAAACAACATTTGAATTGGCGACTGCTTTCGCCTTGAGCACCGCGGGATCTCTCAGTTTCTTATCACGCGCTAGTTTAAAGTCTTCAAAAGCTGATATATCAGCCTCACGAAATGCCTCAATCTCTCGTTTTCGAAGGAAACGAAACAGCATCGTGGTGCCTCCAATGAGGCAAATAAATGTCACAAATCCAGTCATATGACCGCTAGTATAGCAAAGCTGGGTTTTGATCATCACCTCGCGGCCGGCGGGGCCTGAGCCCGACTGGATACCTGCTGCGAAGCCACAGGCTAGCGGAAAGTTAAGGGTTGGAATTGAAGCCATTCCTAGCGTTCAGTTGTACCTTTTGGTATAAACGGCAGCGTTAGCTCCGCAAATGAAAATACTCATTCAACGTAATCACAGACATTTCCCCTGAACTAGCGGCCTTGAAACGATTGATGCTGGTGTAGTTCGGGTTAAAAAACATCCTGGGCTCAAAACCTATCACGTGGGCAGCCCAGGCATTAATAACCCCACCATGACAGGTAACTGCTACTTTTTTGCCCCTATTTTCCCTAACTATTTCCTTAAGGGTAGAAACTACTCGTTGGCTGTACCCCGGATAATCAACCTCAAGGCTTCCTTTCATGAGCTGCTGCCAGCGGTCATAGTCAACTTCCTTCAACTGCTCAACCGGTATGTAGGACTCTGACTCCTGATCATATTCCGCAACACCATCGCGAACTTCTATCTCAAGTTTCGTGATCCTTGCCAGCGGTTCGGCCGTCTGCAACGCCCTCTGCATTGGGCTGGAATAGAGTCGCTCTATCTCATTTTCCTTCAACCAGTCCGCTACCTTCTGAGCCTGTTTGAGGCCTGTATCCGATAGGGGAGGATCAGCAGGATAACCATCTTCCTTAATGACTGCAGTCGGTAATCCGTGCCTTATTAGCAGAAGCTCCATGGCATCCTACCGCCGCGAAGTAGATCGCATGAAATAGTCCTGATCAAATGGGGTTGGTTTTGAAATCACGCTGCAAATATCTATTTAGTCTAGGCGACAGCGAAGTAACATCAAGTCAATCAGGTGGCAGCAATTGACACGTTATATATGCCCGCCTGGCGTGCAGCATCCATCACTTGAATCATGATCTCGGTTGTACTGCGCGGGTGTGGCTGAACAACCACCGGTGCTTCGGGATTTTCTGCATGAAGGCGTTCAATATTCGCCCGCACGGAACGAACATCCACATCCCTGTTGCGGATCCTGATACGATCCCTGCTGGTAATTTGAACCACGATGCTTTGTTTGTCCGCATCCTTGACGTTCTGGTTCTTATCCGGGCTATTAACGTCAATGCCAATTTCCTTGACGAAGGTCGCCGTCACAATAAAAAAGATGAGCATGATAAACACCACGTCCAACATGGGTGTTAAATCAATCTCCTGCTGCTCTTCGGCCTGTACGGCACGTAACCTGCGCACAATGATCTCCTACTTTCTGTATTGCTGTTTACCGCTTGGGGGGCAAGAATACAGCGTCTTAATAAAGGATACAAACCTGACCGAACCCAACCCAGTTTTTCTTGCTGGTCATTCTCGCCCGTAATTCTTGCCCGTAATTCTTGCCCGTCTCTAGCATGCTGCGTGGCGAACCGTTCCGTACTGCCGGCCGGGAGGCATGAGGGCACTAACTTCTATCTTGAATTAATAACCTTGCTGACGGTTGTATAGTGCAAACCGATATGATCGCCAATTTCCATCAGCGTGTAGGAGTAGTCCAGGTGCGCTAGCTTGATAACTTCGTTTCGCTCCACCCGACTTCCCTCGCCTATATTCTTGAATAGCGCATTCAAACTACGTCTACGCTTCGCCTGTTTGGGGCCACGTTTCGCTATTTTTACCCCATTCAATACCGGCTGCATTTCACTTAGAAAACGTGGACTACCCAGTAAAACCTGGTGACTTCGCTTGTTCAAGGGTGAGTCAAGATCAACACCATCCCTGACATACTGCCGGTACTTCTCGGGATTTTCCTTATCACGCTTGCCAAAGGAACCGAGCACGGAATCCACCGAGAGGAATTTTGGCCTTTTGATATCACCCGCCATCGCTCGATGACTGCTCCACCGGTAATTTTTCAGCGCACCCAGGGATCCGCTTCTTACTGGATTAAGAACCACGTGTCTGCACAGGGGCAAGAGGTAAGCTTCCTTCTCAAACAGAACGCTTTTGAACCTGCCCTGGAATATCGGGCCTTCTTGCTCGTGCCGGCGATTATAATGCTGTGTATATACGCCATTCAGCTGGCGCATTCCCTTGGAGAGATTGGCTTGTGGAATTTCAACGACAAGGTGGTAGTGGTCTTCCATCAGAACGTAGCTGTGTAGCAACCAACCGAATCTGCTGGTAACGCCTTCGAGAATACTTAAGAAGGTGGTCCTGTCTTCTTTTCCACCAAAAACAGTTCGCCCTTTTGTTCCCTTGCTTGTCACATGGTGGCAGGCGCCGGGAAATTCGATACGAACCGGTCTGGACATAAATCAGGCCCTAGCACTTGTATGGAAATTTTTAGTGTTTCCTCACACTCCGCTCAAAGCTCAGCTTCGAATCGAGTGGGGTAAAAATCATAACCCTGCATTCTTTTGTGAACAAGCCCTAACCTGGATATTTTAGACATTTCCTACTTGACTGCAGGTAGTTTCTGTTAGTAAGTTCCTTTCGCTACGTAAGATTAGCTATCAGAAATAGGGAGAAAGCGTATGGCTGTTGACAAATTTCCCGTTGAAGCCGGACATGTCATGATGTTCGCGCGCTCAATCGGTGATGCAAACCAAATTTACTATGATCAGGACTATGCAGAAAAAAGTGAACCAGGTGCGATCGTCGCACCTCCAACTTTCGTTCAGGCAAGTGCTCAGTTTGATCCAGATTATTTTCTAAGACCTAAGATCGGCCAGGAATGGTTTGGCTCCGCGAAGGGGCCAACAGGTATCACCCAACGAGAAGGCAGTGGCGGTGGCGGAGCTGCCGGTGGAATTGGGGCTGGGCTACATGCTGAGCAGCGCTATGAATATCATCGCCAACTTATGGTTGGAGATGTGCTGAAAGCAACTAACAAACCCGGGGAAACATGGGAAAAAGAAGGTCGCCGCGGTGGCAAACTGACGTTCAGTGAATCTATTACTGAATACCATGATGAAAATGGGGAACTTGTTATTACTGCCACCAGCGTCGGAGTGCGGACAGAGCGTCCCGCAACTTCCGGTGATTAAGAGATTAGCCTAGGAGAATGATATGGCTCTAAAAGCAAGTGAAATTAAGGTTGGAGATACCTATTCAGAGGAAGTCTGCAACAACCTCTCAAGAACCCAGATAGTCCAATATGCGGGAGCTTCTGGGGACTACAACCCACTGCACAGTGATGAGTTATTCACCACCGAGATCGCTGGCTACCCGTCAGTTTTTGCCCATGGCATGCTGTCGATGGGAATGACCGGGAAAATGCTGACAAATTTTGTTGGCGATGGCCGACTGTCTCAGTACGGCGTCAGGTTTACCTCACAGGTGTTTCCTGGAGCGACTCTGACTGCGGAGGCAACCATCTCAGCACTTCGAGAAGAGGATGGCGTCCAGTTCGCTGATATTGATATATCCACGACGGATGGAGAAGGAACGCAGGTGATCAAGGGGACAGCTACCGCCCGTATCGACCCCTGACCTTAGCTCAACTGCTTGTGCGCCAGAAAGGTGACAAAACCTGCCTGGCGCCCGGACATAGCTAACAACAGTACAATGTTGCGAACACAATAAAGGCACGCCCACTTCCCGACCAGTTCACTACTTGAAAACTTAGCCCAGTGAGCGGTATTAGCTAGAGCACCTCAACACTTAAAGCCCCTCAACCGCCTCAATCACTATTGCCTCGGTCAGAATCTGGGGCAAAATGGAAGCACGCGAACTGCCCTTTCCATATAACAGGTACAGGGGCACACCACTGCGGCCATATTCTGAAAGCGCCTTAGTTATCAGGGGATCTTCGTTTGTCCAGTCAGCCTTAAGATATGTCACGTTGTTTTCCTCAAAGATCAGGCGGATTCCATCGGAGCTAAGGGCGGCTAGCTCGTTCACCTTGCAGGTAATGCACCAGGCGGCGCTGAAATTCACAAACACAGGGCCTTCGACAGCCAACGCCTCTAACCTCTCCCGGGAATAGGGTTCTACGGCTAAACCGGACGTGCTAGTTGAGACAGCTTCCGCCGGGTCTCCTGAAGCAGAAGAATTGGTTCCAACAACCACCCCCGTCAGGCCAATGGCGATCACACTAAGAATGAGCGCAACTAATCGCCCTACCCAACCGCCAGCACCTGCGCCCTGATGCTTCAACAGCCAGATGGCAAACACAATCAACAATAGGCCGCTTAAAACGGCAAGCAGCCCATTGGCACCTGTCTGCTGATTGAGCACCCAGATCAACCATACTGAAGTCGCAAACATTGGAAAGGCAAAAACCTGCTTGAGTATTTCCATCCAAGGACCTGGTTTTGGCATCCTGTCCAGCAATGGTTGAGAAAAACACAGCAGAAAATAGGGCAAGGCCATACCCAGGCCTAACGATGCGAAGACGGCGAGAGAGGTAAACGTACTTTGAGTCAGGGCAAAACCAATTGCAGCGCCCATAAACGGGGCCGTACACGGCGCCGCCACCAGAGCCGCCAATACACCAGTAAAAAATGACCCGGAATGCCCGCTTCGCTCCGCAAGTCCTTCACCTGCGCCCATAAGGGATGTTCCGAATTCAAAATAGCCCGCTAGGTTCAGACCAATAATCACAAATAAGTAGATCAAAAGGCCAATGACCAGGGGTGATTGAAGTTGAAAGCCCCAGCCTATTTGCTCACCACTTTCACGTAGCGCTATCAGAACCAGGGCTATTGCCAAAAAACTCGACATCACGCCAAGAGCATAAACAAACGCATGCATCCTGATGGCACTCCTGTCTGAATGAGTGCTCTCAATCAGCGACAGAACCTTGATAGATAGAACAGGGAATACACAGGGCATCAAGTTCAGAATCATTCCACCCAGAAACGCGAACAGCAGCGCCACAGCGACGGTAATTCCATTGTCTTCAATCACCCCAATTCTGCCCGGCCTGACTATGAAGGCCGTCTGAATTTCTTCACCGGCCTTTTCGGTTACGACGACAACCCCATCCAGGCTTGACTCCAACGGGTCAAAGCTATAACCGGGCGTGAGCGCCAGGCGAAAACCATCATTGATCACTGACAGCTTTTGCGGACTGGGGTAGTTAAGGACGTCCTCACCGAAGGGAAAAAATCCCACGGATTCTATTCTCGATCGTTCGAGACCAGACATCTGGACTTCCAAAAGTATTCTGTCAACCCCAGCTGAATATTGGGCAGTGACACCTATATCTCTCGGCAGTTTTTGTCGCGCCTCCCGAAAGGAGCCTGCATTCGCAGTTACTGAGTGCGGTGTCGCATCTGTAACGGGTAACACCAATTCCAGTTCAGCACCCTCGGGTATACAGATGTCTTCGCATACCAGCCACTCACCTTTCACCCGCAAATGCACTTCTTCCGCATCGAAGTTAGCCGGGGTCGTGATCTGAACCAGTAGCAGGACCTCATCGTGATAGCCAAAATTCATCAGCGGGCCGTAGGGTATTCTCTCGGGGTATGGCCAGTGGATTTCAGAAGCCGTAAATCCTTCGGGCAGTTGCCAGTCCAGTTTTGCCTCCGCACCAGCATCTCCCGGGTTAAACCAATAGGTATGCCAGCCGGGTTTGATAACCTGCTTAACCGCCACCCACAGGGACTCTCCTGGCTTGATGCTGGAGGCTTCAGAGATTAGCTCTGCTTCAAGGTGACCCGAATTGACCGGTGTGGCCTGGACATTGGGCAGGAATAGGAGTGCAACGATCCAGGTCGTCACTGTACTTCTATTTATCAGATTCATATCATGGCCATCAAGGTCTCATACCCCAGGTTACGGGGCCTTTCAGTTCTTCCAGCAATGGTTGCACCCACTCTATCCAACGACAAAGTTTGGCTCTCGTCTGCCTGGGATCAATTAATTCGTGAATGGCAAAACTCTCCATCATGGGGAATGGAGAACGGTCTTGCATAAGTTTTTCTTCCAGTTCCCTGCGTTTTGCCGCCGGGTCATCCGCAGCCGCTATCTCCCGATGAAAGGCAACGGCTACACCACCCTCTACCGGTAGTGCACCCATCTCCCAGGAAGGCCACGCCAGCTTAAAGGTATTAGGTGCGAAGTGAGCAGCAGATGCCACGCCAAACGACTTGTGGACGGCGATAGTAGCCCATGGAACCGTTGATTGCACCGCTGCTGCGACCGCGCTCATGCCGTAGCGAATCGTTGCAGCTTTTTCAGCATCCGGCCCGATCATGAATCCCGGCTCATCCATAAAGTTCACGATGGGGATATGAAATGTGTCACATAGTTCCATCATTTTCTTGGCCTTTTGCGAGCCCTGCGAAGTCATAGCACCGGCAAAATGTACACAGTCATTGGCGATGATACCCACGACAGCACCATTCAATCTTGCCAGACCGATTATCTGCCCCTGACCAAAGAAAGGCGCAATTTCAAAAAATGAGCCCTTATCCATTACCCGGGTGATCACTTCACGCATATCAAATGGGATGCGCCCGTCCTTTGGCACAACGGACATCAGCGCCTCATCAGCTCTATTTGGATCATCATCAGAGTGGAGCCGATCCGGGATATTCCAGATATTCTGTGGCATGAAACTCAGGAACATTCGCATCTGCTCAAAAGCTTCGGACTCCGACTCCGCTGCATTGTCGACGATGCCGCTGCGAGTATGAACTTTCCAGCCACCCAGTTCTTCCTTGGTCAGAGAAACACCCAGAGCCCTGTCCACCAGCGCAGGGCCTGCTACCAATACCTGTGCGGTCTCCTTCACCATGACCGAAAAATGTGAGGCCACCAGGCGACCAGCAGGAAAACCTGCAACTGGCCCCATGGCACCCGATACGACGGGGACCTCATTCATCGCCTGCGCAATAATCTTAAATCTCGGCTCACTATAGACTGGAGAGCCTACTGTGGTCGGCCGCTTACCACCAGACCCGGCTACACTTCCACCACCACCTTCAAGCATTCGTATCAAGGGGACCTTGAACTGAACAGCAAGCTCCTCCGCATAGACGCTTTTACGCAAACCAGCACCATTCGGGGAGCCACCTTTGAGCGTGAAGTCCTCACCACCGACAACCATTCTACGGCCCTTGATGTCACCAAACCCAACGACATAATTAGCAGGGGCAAAGTCCTCGATGGAGCCATCACCAGCTTTTTCAGCAAAGCCAGCCCCTTCCCCGTGTTCTTCGAAACTGCCCTTCTCAACCAGGGCATCAATTCGTTCCCGGATCGTCAACCGCCCCTTTGCGTGCTGCTTCGCTATCGACTCTTCACCACCCTGCTGCTTGGACAGCTCGCGCCGCTGTTCAATTTCACGAACTTCTTCCTGCCAACTCATTCAATTTATCCAGTTTTCCAAGCAAGGGACCTTTATATCAATTCTGATGAGTTATAGAAATGATGGTTTGATCATGTTAGTTTCCCCTTCCGGAAGTCGGCCCTCCTGTATAGCGAACCTATCTTTATAGCGCTTGCAAGGATCCAAACTTCAGGATTAACAACATCACTAAACAAGAATGAGAATTCAGCGAATAAGAGGTCGCTTATGCAGATAGCTGTACCTGCGGAAAACCATGAAGGGGAACGACGAGTTGCTCTGGTCCCGGAATCAGTCAAAAAGCTTAGCAAGGTGGGAATAGCCATCGCAGTAGAATCGGGGCTCGGCCTTAAGGCCGGCTTTTCCGATGAAGACTATACTGAGGCTGGAGCTACCATCTCCTCAAATCGCCAGGAATTGATGGCATCTGGGGACATCGTGCTGAGGGTGAGAAAACCTGCGCTGGAGGAGATCACGTCGATTAAAAAGGGCGCTGTCCATGTCAGTTACCTCGACCCCTACAACGAGAATGAAACCGTTGATGCCCTGGCTTCCCAGGGTGTTTCTGCAATAAGCATGGAGATGATCCCGCGAACCACCAGGGCACAAAAAATGGATGCCCTTAGTTCCCAGGCCAATCTCGCCGGCTACGTTATGGTTATCCTGGCGGCACAAAAACTGGATCGTATTCTACCGATGATGATGACCCCTGCTGGGACCATAAGCCCGGCAAAGGTGTTTGTCATTGGTGCAGGCGTTGCAGGACTTCAGGCAATTGCTACTGCTAAAAGACTTGGCGCCCGCGTGGAAGCGTTCGATACTCGCCCGATTGTCGCCGAGCAGGTTCAATCCCTTGGCGCAAAATTTGTTGATATTGACCTGGGTGAAACCGGCCAGACCAAAGATGGCTACGCCAAAGAACTGACCGCTGAGCAGTTAGAAATGCAGCGTCAGGGAATGAAAGAGGTCATCAGTCAATCCGATATCGTCATTACTACCGCCCAGGTATTTGGGCGTCCGGCTCCAAGAATCGTGACCCAGGACATGATTGATGCCATGAAACAGGGCGGAGTCATCGTCGACATGGCAGTAGACTCCGGTGGAAATGTTGAAGGGTCCAACTCAGATGAGACCGTAGAGGTGAACGGTGTCTCAATTATCGGTGTTTCCAACCTTCCTGCTGAGGTTTGCTCAGATGCAAGCCAGATGTATTCTGCCAACCTTTTCAACCTGGTATCTGAATTCTGGGATGAGGAGGAAAAGGCATTCAACCTCAACCTTGAAGATGACATTCTAAAAGGCTGCGTAATTACCCACGAAGGCGGTATCGTCAATGAAGCGATAAAGACGCTGAGAGATGGCCAGAATCGCACACAACCAAAGAAGGAGAGCTAACGTGGAAGTTGTATTTCTCACATTTATCCTTGTTCTGTCGATTTTCCTCGGTTTTGAACTAATATCAAAAGTACCGGCAACCCTGCACACACCCTTGATGTCAGGTGCCAACGCTATCTCTGGAATTACGCTCGCAGGTGCATTCCTGTCCGCAGGTGCCGTCGGCAATGAAGCAGCCGTGATCCTGGGAACTGCTGCCGTTACCTTCGCGACTATTAACGTCGCCGGTGGTTACCTGGTAACCGACCGCATGCTGGGCATGTTTAAAAGTAAGACCGGAGGTGGCAAATGAATATCGAACTCGCTGCCAACTTCTCCTATATCCTGTCCGCAGGGCTGTTTATATTTGGTTTGAAAATGCTTGGCTCACCGGCCACAGCGCGCAGGGGAAACCTGCTTTCCTCCCTGGGAATGCTGATTGCCGTCGTGGCAGGTCTTACGGCTTCCGGTATTGTCTCCTATGAGTACATCATTGGTGGCGTTATTCTTGGATCAATTATCGGTGCCCTCGCTGCTCGACTGGTGGCCATGACGAGCATGCCTGAGATGGTAGCTCTGTTTAATGGTTCCGGTGGTGTGGCGAGTTTACTTGTCGGTTGGGCGACCCTTTACCTGGCGGGGAATGATACAGCAACGGCCGTCCTTTCAACCGTGGGCCCGGCAACAGGTATAAGTACTTTCAAGGCGTTCACTGCTGTACTCGCCATCCTGATCGGCGGAGTCACCTTCACCGGCAGCCTGATTGCTTACGGGAAATTAAGTGAAACCATCGGCAGTGCGGCAGTCGTCTTCACCGGCCAGCGCCTGGTGAACAGCTTGATACTTGCCGGGCTGATTGGTTCCGGCGTGATGTTCTGTCAGCAACCCGCCGTTGATTCACAGTGGTTGTATATCGTTCTCGGCCTTTCACTGGTGCTCGGTGTGATGGTAGTGATACCGATTGGTGGTGCCGATATGCCCGTAGTGATCTCGCTACTCAACAGCTACTCAGGAATCGCTGCCTGTGCAGCAGGTTTTGCCATTAACAACAATATCCTGATCGTTGCCGGATCCCTGGTCGGTGCTGCTGGCATCATCCTGACCAACATCATGTGTAAGGCGATGAATAGATCGCTTGCTAACGTGCTGTTCAGTGGCTTCGGCGCTGTAAAACAGGGCAAAGCCATTGAGGGTGAAGTGAATCCCATTTCCGTCGAAGATGCTTACTACATCCTCGAGGCGGCAAACAACGTATGTTTTGTCCCTGGCTACGGCATGGCCGTTGCACAGGCGCAACACGTTGTGAAGGAATTAGGAGAGATTCTTGAAGAAAATGGGTGCGAAGTCAGCTACGCCATCCATCCGGTTGCCGGGCGAATGCCCGGGCACATGAATGTACTGCTGGCAGAAGCAGACGTCCCCTACGAGCAACTGGTTGAAATGGATGACATCAATCCACGAATCGAAAATGTCGATGTTGCCATCGTCATAGGTGCGAACGATGTGGTCAACCCCAGCGCACGAGAAGATGAAGACAGCCCGATATGGGGAATGCCCATCATCAACGTCGATCAGGCACGAACTGTGTTCATACTGAAGCGGTCCATGGCATCCGGTTTTTCCGGGGTCGACAACCCGCTCTTTTTCGGCGAGAACAGCAGGATGTTATTTGGCGATGCCAAGGTATCGATTTCGGGTGTAATAGCCGAGTTCTCTTAGCCGGGGTAAATAATTGCAGGGTACTGACTTTCAGGAAGATCCGGCCACCCTTGGAATAGATCCAGCGAAACTGCTAGCGCTGCTTGACCGCGCGAAGCAGGAGGTAGATGAGGGCCTACTCCCCTCCTGCCAGATAGCCATCGCTAGGAACGGGAAGCTGGTGGCATTCGAGACATTTGGTGATGCCACCAATGATTCACTCTATTGTATTTTCTCTTCAACCAAAGGCATCACTTCCGCCGCCGCCTGGCTTTTGATCCAGGATGGATCGCTCGATGTCACCCGCAAGGTAGCAGAGATCGTTCCAGAATTTGCCAACAATGGTAAGCAGAATATAACCATTGAGCAGCTATTTACTCACACCTCAGGTTTTCCACACGCACCTTTTCGGCCGACCGATTGGAATGAAATGGCACGCAGACTTGAGCGCTATTCCAAATGGAGGCTGAACTGGGAACCCGGCAGCCGATTCGAGTACCACGCCACGTCTTCCATGTGGGTGATCGCTGAAATCATCGAGCGCATAGCCGACCAGCCCTTCAGTTCATTCGTACGGGAGCGGATAGCCCTACCGTTGAACCTCCCGGACATGTGGGTAGGCTGCCCGGTCGATCAACATCATCGAATTACTGAAGTCATGCATGTTGGAGACCCACTAACAAGCGAGGAATACGCGAAACTAGGAATACCGGAGCCCCCGGTCACAGAGGTGACGGAAGGTGCCCTGACCGCCTTTAACAATGCCGATATTCGCCTGGTGGGTGTACCCGGGGGGGGAGGCGTTATGTCCGCCACCGAGATCGCACTTTTTTACCAGGGCCTTTTTGGAAACACTCATTCCGGTGAGAAATTCTGGTCTCAGGAAACGCTGGATACCGTTCTGAGGGTACGCACAGGTTCCATGGTTGACCAGCTGACTGATATCCCCGTAAACCGTGCACTTGGCGTTTCAATTGCCGGAGATGAAAACAGAAATTTCCGCGGCTTTGGACACCTTAACTCTCCACTGGCATTTGGACATGCTGGTGCCGGCGGTCAAATCGGGTGGATGGATCCACAAACTGGAATTAGTCTGGGCTACTGCACTAACGGCCATGACAGAAATAAAGTCAGACAGGGGCGCAGGAGCGTAAGCATTTCCAACCGAGCGGCACAATGTGCCTTATAAATATGCCTGTCCAGCATCATGATCTTCACTATCAAGATATTCAACAGCAAAAATTCCAACACCAAGATAAGAGCCAACCGTGATTACTATTACTTTCACGTGACTTCACTTCCTCAACTGGAGATACCCTGATGAGATACCTGTTAGCCCTAACTCTTGCCACCCTCGCCTGCCCCGTTTTGGCTGACGATTTTTCAGCAACCGAGGCAAAAATCAAAGCCGCTCTCAAAAACGATCGCCGGAGCGAAGCCGAAACCATCCGTGACAAAAACAGGAAGCCGGTAGAGACGCTAAAATTTTTTGGTTTGAGGGATGATATGACCGTGCTTGAACTCCTGCCGGGTGGCGGGTGGTACACGAATATCCTTGGACCGGTTCTTGAAGAAAGCGGCAAGTTGTACATTTCTATCGGCGCATCTCGAACCGGCGAGGCAATCAAAGGCAAACCTGGCTTTGCGTCAACGGAGGTTATTCCCTTTGACCGAGCCAATTTCACCCGCGAGGAAGGTGCCCGCCACACTGATATACCTGAATTCAGCTTTGACGTTCGCAAGGTAGATATGGTGCTCACCTTTCGCAATCAGCATAATTTTACTGCCAAGGGAAGAGCCAACATGAATAGTGCTGTCTTTAAAGCTCTGAAGCGGGGTGGTGTCTTTGGTGTTGTAGATCACACCCTGCGACACATGCAGCCAATGACGGATGAGCTATCGCGCCGCATTGACCCGGTTGATGTCATAAAGGAAGTTCAGGCCGCCGGTTTTGAACTGGTCGACTACAGCAGGCTGCACTATCGACCCGACGATGAACTTCGTTACGAGGTTGGCAGAAAAACTGTTACAGGCAATACGGACCGGTTTACGTTGATGTTCAGAAAACCCTAGGGCTTTTCAAAGGCCAATTGGCCTTAATCTGCCTGTTGAAGGCAGCTCAAGGCTGATTCGAACAGAAGGGCTTAATCTCCTCAATAAGCGCGTCCGGGCAGCAGCGGGCTCGAAAATCCACATCGATAAATTCATACCCAATCGTTCGCTCTCGCGTAACGATGAAGGTTGCTGCCAGGGGCAATTCCCACTTACCCGTTTCGTTTACCTGGTCAATTCGCAGTCCCCAACTGGTAAACAGTTTGATTTCATCTTCTTCCAGCGAGTAAACAATGCCGAACTGTTCAGCAATTTCATTGTCCTTGTCAAAAATTATCCGCCAGTTCTTTGCCTGCTCCTGCTCAGCCGCAGGCTTTTGCGGTGAAATCGCTAGGTAGTGGCAACCCAGGCGATCAAGTTCCTGCTGAATCTTTGCATAGGCCTCAAGTTCAGTACTACAAAACGCGCACCAGAAACCCCTAAAAAAATTGAGAACGACCGGTCCCCTATCCAGCAGATCGTAAAGGCGAGCATTTTCGCCATCTGCGTTAACAAGGGAAAAGTCCGGCGCAGTTTCACCTGACTGCAGGCACTTGTTCAGAATACCGCAGCGCCTAAGCCTTGCGGTTGTCCGAGTAAGTACCGCCAACTCTGGCGTCGGCAGATCCTGGCAGCTGGTTGCACGGAGCTGCGCAAGTTTGTCGATAAAACTGGTTTCTACCATAGGCACCATCATTGATTCTGGTTGTCAGACGATCTCGGCCTTCCCATTCCGGACGAACCGTTCCAGCCTGCCCAGCCTCGACACCCCCACTTTTACTGGGTGTATTACTCTTAAGCGCAATATATTATATTCACATTGCTTTGTTAACTTACTTCTTTTTAATACACTTTATTCTCAGTTGGAATAGGTAGACGATGGACAGACTGTCCGCAATGAATATGTTTGTCAGGGTTGTGGAAACCGGTAGTTTTTCAGCAGTTGCCAAGGAACTCAACAGTACCCAGCCCACGATCAGTAAGAACGTTGCTGAACTGGAACAGTGGCTCGGAGCTAAATTACTAACCCGCAGCACCCGGAGTCTGCGGCTCACCGAGACCGGAACCGACTACTATGAAAGATGTGTCGCAATCCTGCAGGATGTAGAGGAAGCAGAGCAGGTTGTCGGTCAGTTGCAGACTCAACCCAAGGGGTTGGTCCGGGTCAGCGCCGTCGTTGCCTTTGGCCGGCTGCATATCGTGCCAAGGTTGCAGGCCTTTTTTGACCAGTACCCGGATATTAAGGTCGATTTGCGGCTGAATGACCGGGTAGTCGACCTGGTTGAAGAAGGCATCGATGTTGCATTCAGGATGGGTGACCTGCCTGATTCCAACCTTATCGCCAGAAAACTGTGCTCAAGCCCTATCGTGACCGTTGCTTCACCCGAATATCTCAAAAGAAACGGCACCCCTCAACACCCCAGTGATCTCAGGGATCACAATTACATCGTCTACTCAGACACCGGCAGGCGCGAAGAAACGGCTTTTCAGGAAGGGGGCAAACCCCTCTATGTGAGGGTTGATGGAAACCTTTCGACTAATAACACGGAGGCAATGCGTACAGCGCTGATCTCGGGCCTGGGCATAAGCCGCGGTCCCCGCTGGCTGATTGGAGATGCTATCGCCGGTGGCGAACTGGTCGAAATTCTGCCTGACTACCAGCCAGGTGCGATGGGCATACATGTGGTCTATTCATCTGGCAGGCACCTGCCATCGAAGGTTCGCTGTTTTATCGAATTCTTTATGGACCAGTTTAAGCACTGTTCGCTGATCTGCGGTTGCGCTGACGAAGGGCTATGATGAATGGCTAGAAACTCTCTATGAAGCTCTGCAGCGGCGGCAAGGACACCTCGCGCTCCTCCACCTGGGCATTATTGCCAGCTACTGCGACAATCAAAACCCAACATGCCAGCAGCACAATAGTCGTCCACTGGAACAATCGTGGCCGGTTTGACAGGCCCCTGAAGGGTATTTCAGTTGGCTCATCGCAGGTATGGTTGCAAATACACATGGTAGTTCTTCATATTTAATGTTTGACAGCATTTTATATATTCTCATTCTTTTGTTAATAGAGTCTATTCGAATAAATTAGATTCACTTTCGGAATATATAGCAGGCCTGGAATCAGCTTCGAATCCTACTTCATGCTGAGCTACATTTCACAGATCAGCGACAGGTCAGTGTAGGTTTCCACTACCTCCATCTCTTCACTGCCAAAATAGACAGTCTGTGACCGGCTCACCGGCAGCCCTTTGTCCGAGAGGCCCAGATCCGCTCTTTCTGCCCGAAAACCTGCCCCCAGGATCGAATCGAGGCCCTATTTCCACGGCACAGGCTCAAGGAACCAGTGAGGGAGGACACTACGGCACCGTCAGAGCTCAGCTCGAAATTCATCGATATTCCCTCTGCGCCGAGCAGTTTCTCCTCCAAGTCTTCAAAAGGGTTTGCATCAGAAGACAGGACAGGCACTGGAATGAAAAAAATGAACAGTCTCAGTAAAGTGGAACCGAGAGCCCGGTAATCAACCATCGTTAGTTTCCATATACCTTGCCCTCGCATACGCCTGCTTGAAACGGAAAGCCCTGCCCATGTTCGCCGCATGGTAGGAATGATTGCCCGAACCTGAAACCGTCGCCGCGGAATTTTCACGACCACAATTTGTTGTTCTTATGAATCGAAATGAACCACAATACAGCTACCAGCTAAATAAAACGACTGGAATTGCACAGAGTGCAACCAGCCTGTGGAGTTCACGACAAGCATTAACCCGGGAAGTTATTGAATGAAAGTACCACATCGTTTTCTATTCATCACACTCAGCTTGCTGCTGACCCCATCCCTGGCGGCAGAGCCCTCAGCGGTTCTTGATAAAGAACCCGATAACGAGACTAGGGCGCGGCAGGTGATCAAAAAAATGGAACAGCTGCATCGTGGAGATTCCAGCAGTTCAATCATCACAATGAAAATTGAGACACCGCAGTATGAGCGCTTGCTGAAGATGGAAGGGCAGAGTCTTGGCCAGGAGTTTGCGTTCTTCCGCTTTCTGTCACCCAAAAAAGACCGCGGCATTGCGACGCTGAAACGTGACCAGGAAATGTGGAACTACTTCCCAAAAATCAATAAGGTCATCAAGGTGCCACCTTCCATGATGATGGGTTCATGGATGGGCAGTGATTTCACCAACGATGACCTGGTTAAAGAGACCACACTGATTGATGCCTACAATCTATCGCTGGTCGAAACGGAGGATCAATACCAAGTAACCCTTACTCCCAGGGAGCAAACAGTAACGGTATGGGGCAAGATCGAATATATTGTCAGTAAGTCACCACTATTACCAATGGCACAGATTTTTTTCGACGATGAAGGTAACATGATTCGACGCCTGGAGTTCAAGGAGCCAAAGGAGTTTGATGGCAAGCTTATGCCATCTATCATGGAAATGATCCCCCTGCGAAAGGAAGGTTACCGAACGCTTATCATCTATGACGAGCTGGTATTTAACCCGCCTGCAGTGAACCAGCAGACATTTTCCCTGCGCAACCTTAAAAGCCGTTTTTAGAGGAGTAGAGCAGGTGCTGATTCTAAAAATCGCGTTCCGAAATATATTGCGCCAGAAACGCAGGTCTCTGCTCACCGGACTCAGTATGGCAGGCGGGTACATTCTATGCTCCCTGTCATTCTCACTGATAGAAGGAAGTTACGGCAATATCATCGACATGTTCACTCTCGATCACACCGGGCACATCCAGATCCACAGGGACAACTACCTGCGAAGACCAAAAATCTATAAGACCATCAATAATCGGGAAGCATTGGAAACTATTCTTGCCAACAGTGAACATGTAAGCAGCTTTTCTCCTCGAGTCTTCGCGCCCGCCCTGGCCTACGCTGGGAACAAAACATCCCCCGTGCGTGTCCTGGGCGTCGACGTGGAGCAGGAACCGAAAACATCACGCCTGGCACAAAAAGTTCAGAAAGGTGATTACTTCGATGCGAATCCAGATAACGATGGCTATTTCAAAGCCATGATAGGCCAGGGAGTTGCTGACATACTGCATCTTGATATCGGTGATGAGATAGTCCTGATTTCACAGGGTGCTGATGGTTCCATCGCAAACGACATCTTCATCATAAGCGCTATCGTAGGCAACCGGACCTCCTACGATCGGCTCGGCGTTTACCTGCCCCTCGGTGCGGCACAGATGTTTCTGAGCCTTGGATCAGACGTCCACGAGTACGCCATCATCGTTGAAAACAAAGATGACAATAAGACCGTCGCGGAAATTCTACAGGATGAAATGCCAGAGCTGGATGTTTCCCCATGGCAGAAAATAGAAGAAACCTTTTATCGAACAATGCAGGCCGATAAACAGGCAAATGGATTTGCCCTCGGAATCATCATCTTCATTGTATTTGTCGGCGTCCTGAATACTGTATTGATGTCAGTACTTGAGCGTACTCGGGAGTTTGGTGTTCTGCGGGCGATCGGCAGCAGGCCGCTGGAAATCATCAAGATGATTTTCCTTGAGACGATGCTTCTCGCCAGCATCAGCATCAGTATCGGTATTGTCCTTAGTATTCCACTGATCACCTGGTTTACCTATGTCGGTCTGCTACTGCCGGAACCAATTGATATGAGTGGCATCGAATTTCAATATATGACTGGTGAATTCTCCTGGTATGTTTTCACAACACCCATGTGGCTGATTTTTGCTTTCTCAGCGGTGGTGAGTATCCCACCAGGATTCCGTGCCGCACATATTCTGCCCCGCGATGCGTTGGGGAGTCACTAGGATGCGACTATCCGGTGCCACCCCAACACGCCCCTTAAAGTACGGGATGCTAAAAGCATGTTGACCATAAAACTGGCCTGGAGAAACCTGTTCAGAAATACCAGGCGAACGGTCCTGACCTGTACTTTAATAGGTTTTTCGCTGGCAGCCCTCATACTTACAGACGGAATGGTCCTGGGTATGGTGGACGTAATGATCGGCAGCATTACTCACACGCTGGCCGGGGAGGCCCAGATCCACAGGAAAGGATTCCTCGAAAATCTTGACGTGGACCTCTACCTCAAAGAACCTGACTCCATATTCGACATCATTGATCAAGATAGTGCCGTGGCTGAATACGCCCCAAGGGTTATGGCCGGAGGAATGTTTGCATCAAGCTACAATGCAGTGGGCGGTCTGGTATACGGCGTTGATTCGGTGAGAGAAACAGGCGTCAGCAAAATAAAGGATGCGATTGTCCAAGGAAAGTACCTCAGTGGTGATGATCGGGAAATTCTTATCGGCAAGCCCATGGCTGAGCTTTTGGAAGTTGAGCTGGGCGATCGGATCGTAGTCACGGCGGCGGAGGTAGATAGCGGGGAAATTGCACAAGAACTATTTCGAGTCACCGGTATGTTCGAGTTTGGCCCACGCGAACTTGATGAAAACATCGTCTTCATCAACCTGGACAAGGCGCAGCAATTACTTGCCATGGAACGCAAAATTCACCAGATTGCCGTGCGTTTCAAGCGTGCGGCAGACGCAAAGAACCGCGAACTCACCCTGTACCAGTCACTCAATGATGGAAAAACTGAGGCGCTGGGGTGGCTGGATTTCGAACCATCCCTAGGCGCAATGCTGGAGATGACGAACTACACGACCCTGATTGCTGGCATGATCCTTTTCCTGCTTGCCTCTCTGGGCGTCGTCAACTCGATGTTCATGTCAATTTATGAACGTATCTATGAATTTGGTGTGGCCAAGGCTATAGGAACCACGCCACGACAGATCATACTGCTGGTTTTGTATGAAGCACTTTTCCTTGGCCTGATCAGTTGCTTCTTCGGTGCTATTCTTGGCTTTGGTCTGGGTAGCTACTATGCGGAAAATGGCATACCAATGGGCAGGATGGAGGTCTCAGGTGTGGTCCTCGATGGAAACATGAATACCAAACTGGCGCTGGATCAATTCATCAAATTTCCAATATATGTGATTCTGCTGACGGTCACCGCAGCCCTTTACCCTGCAATCTTTGCTGCCCGAATTGTTCCCTCAACGGCGCTACAACGCTCACTTTAGGAAACCCATCCAGGAAATAGAATGAACAGTGTGATCGAAACAAAAAAATTATGTCGCTTCTTCGGCAGTGACGAAACCCGGGTGAATGCACTGCAGGACGTTTCCCTTACAATCGAAGAAGGTGAATTCACAGCAATCATTGGACCATCAGGATCCGGTAAAACGACATTGCTTCACCTGATTGGAGGACTGGACAACCCTGATAGTGGCATCATCGAATTGTCAGGTGTCAACATTGCTGACATGTCTGGCGCTGAGTTGTCTGATTTCAGGCGTGACCATATCGGTTTTATCTTTCAGTCCTACAATCTCATCCCTGTACTCTCCGCAGCAGAAAATATCGAATACATCATGCTGTTGCAGGGCGTTCCCGCCGGAGAAAGAGCAAAACAGGTTCGAGAGATGTTGCACATGGTTGGCCTCGATGATCTTGGTGACCGCCGGCCTGCACAGTTATCTGGTGGCCAGCAGCAAAGGGTCGCAGTAGCCCGCGCAATGGCATCAAAACCGGATATCATTCTTGCGGATGAGCCCACTGCTAACTTAGATTCAAAAACAGGCATCAGCCTGCTGGAGGTAATGCGCGGACTCAACCAAACCCAAAACATGACTTTCATTTTCTCTACCCACGATGAAAAAATTATGGACCGTGCCACCCGTCTCATCCATTTACACGACGGAAAAATTGAGCGTAATGAACGTAAACAGGCGTGACTAGCAAACTGATTCTTAGCTGGTGCCTGCTGGCGACATCACTGACAATATTACTGACAACATCGTTCAGTGCTCACGCTGATTCAAATTTTGCAGGCTATCTAAAGTCCTTCGCAGTTGCACAGGACGGGATAAATACGACCGCACTATCCACGCAGGAAACCTATCAGTCACAGAACAGTGTTCGCCTTAT
Organism: Gammaproteobacteria bacterium; assembly: GCA_002725995.1. GTDB lineage: Bacteria > Pseudomonadota > Gammaproteobacteria > Pseudomonadales > Azotimanducaceae. Next base: position 19,906 of record PBRQ01000098.1, on the reverse strand, counting down.
GTGGGAGAAATTTGGCAAGGCAGTCTGGCAAATCCATTATGAAATAAGCCCTGTCCTGCTCTCCCGACGCCAGCCCGTCGATAGCCCAACCTTCTCGGTTGTCGGCGACAGCTACCGGTTAACGGATTTGCAAACCAGCCTTTCCGGCATGTCCCAGAAGAATCAGGTGTATCAAAACCTGGATCGATTCAATATCCAGTGGCAATTTTCTCGGGGAGACCTGACTATCGGCAGGCAGGCGATTTCATTTGGTTCAGCACGAATTATCAATCCAACGGACATATTCCTGCCCTTCAACCTGCAAACATTTAACCAGGAATACCGGATGGGCGTTGATGCAATCCGTTTTCAAGCTCCCATCGGAGAGCTTGGTGAGTTTGATTTTGGATTAGTCATTGGAGAAGATGGCAAGGCGGAAAACTCAGCAGCCTTCCTGCAACTAAAGGGCAATGTACGAGGCAAAGACCTGCAATTCACCTTTACACGTTTTGCCGAACAGACCCTGGTTGGCGCAGGCATTCAAACCGCCCTTGGAGATTTCGGCTTCTGGCTCGAGCACGCCAATGTAAACGGTGACTTCAACTATTGGCGTACATCCGTCGGGCTGGACTACGCCTTTACAGAGAATTCTTTTGCCATGATCGAATACCATCACAATGGGGCCGGCTCAGATGAGCCAGAAGAATACCTGGCCTTGCTGACAACCCTGCCCTTTCAGCGGGGCGGAATATTTATGCTGGGTGAAGACTACCTCATGCCCTCCTTCACCCTTCAACTGTCACCCCTGTGGGCACTAACAACCCAGGCAATCTATAACCTTGGTGATGACTCGGCATTCATATCACTATCCGCTGAGTACAATGTGATGGGAGACCTCTACATGGATTTTGGTTTTTACCATTTCCTTGGTGATGAACTCACGGTAGTCGCGCCAGGAATACCGCTGCTCCGATCAGAATACGGCACCAATCCCGATACGATTTACGCCAGCCTGAGATTCTATTTCTAAAACCTGACCTTGAGAGCCTCTGATCGTGGAATGTGGCTATTCCTCTTCATCCTTCTCAAGGAGAGATGCCGGCAACAGGATCTTTGCAGTTCGTTCAGTTGCCGAAATCTCATTCCCAGTGGGGTCTTTGATATCAACGGTTTAGGGCAATCAGGACTATTTGAATACCTGTACGACTTCAGTGTACGCAAGGCTGCGATGGCGGTGAACTCAGGTGAAAATCACTACCCCTTGCCCGCATAATCTCAGCATCTAGTTCAGTAGGGATAAAGCATGGAGCACCAGCCATTTCAATTGAAGGCCGCCGAACAGTCGGTCCATGTTGCCCCGAACTCCGCGCGCAGAAAAGTGTCCAGCAGGTAATGGAGAACGATAAGAATCACAAAAACCAACGCCAGCAAAACCAGTAGTGGTTTCATTATCTCCGGAAACTCTAAACAGAATCTGTTGAGAAATAATCGGTCTTTAACAATCCATCCGAGAGAGCGTATAGTGATTTTAAGGGTCTAGTAAGCCCCCACTAAGGCGGACACCTAAATCTGCCAACGTACGAAAAACGCCAAGGTCAAAACTCTTTAAGGGTGCTTGGAGTTGTGAAGTACTTACTCGGAAGACACGTGAAAACCGGAAGCCCCGCTTAACAGTGGGGCTTTTTTATTGGTCTTCCCCCACAGGGGGTACATCACTAATTCGACCCTGGACAAAGGCACCGGCAAATACCGAAGCCAGGGTAATCGCCAACGGCCAATTGCCAGCACCAAGGCCGGCTATCGCTGGCCCGGGACAGACCCCACAAATACCCCAGCCAATTCCAAAAATTGCAGCACCCACCAGAGTATTTCTGCTCATCTCCGATGGGTGCACTCCAAACACTGATTCCAGAAGAGGCTTGCTCATCACCCTGGGCACTAGCTGGTAGGTAAGAAAAGTGACGAAAGAGGCAGCGCCCAACACCCACAACAGTCCAAAATCTTCAAACCGCAAGAAAGAAAGGACAACTTCAGGACTGATCATCGAAGCATAAGAAAGCCCAAAGCCAAATAAAATACCGGCAATCAACACACAGGCCAAAGAGGATATTTTCATTACACACCCCCCAACATTTTTACAATGGCAGCAGAGACCATGGCAGATGATAGAAATATGATTACTGCCAGCAACGATGGCAGCTGCATAGACGCGAGACCACAGATCCCATGACCTGAAGTGCAACCGTTCGAAAGTCTTGCTCCAAATCCAGCGATGAATCCACCCAGACTCAGCTGCCACCAGTTCACGGATGTTTGAAAGGATTCTCCGATGAAAAAACACCAGAGTGCCGCACCAATGATAAGTCCGGTTGCATAAACCAGGCGCCAGTTTCGACTGGAAATGAATGATTCCTGGTTGAAGTAACTCCAACTGGAGACATAGGACAAGGTTGTGGTAAAGAGGCTGCTCATACCACCGATCAGGCCAGTGGAAATAAACAGAAAACTTACACCCAGGCCAATAAATATTCCGCCTACGAGGTAGTGCGCTATTCCTAGGGGAAACAATGTATCAATGAGCGGCACGGGGAGCCTCCTCAGTATGCTGAACCTGTAATGTACAAGGGGGACCAAACAGGTACAAGAAAGAGTTGGACCTAAGCATAAGCATGCCCTTCACTATAACCGATGGGAAACAGGCGCCGGCAAATCAGCCAGCTCTTGCCGACTTTGGTTTTCGAGGGGCTACCTCCCTTCCAATTCTATCCAGACATTCTCAATTGCTTCATCAAAGTAGTACCAATAGAAGTCTTCGGATTGATAACCGGTGATTCGACTCACCAGCTCGTTTCCCTGGACACCCAAAAACAGCAGTGTTGGCGTGCCCATAACCTTGTAGCGGGTAATAATCTCAGCGGCTCCCCGAACCTGCTGATCAAAATCTACAACCTTCTCGGCCTCCCAGGCAAGCTCACGCAGATCTACCAGGGGCAGGTAGCCATCATTTTTGAGCGTGGGTGAAAGAACGCCTTGCTCCAGCTGAGTGCAATAGGGACACGCCATTCGAGAAACATAGAGCAGATAAACCCTGCCCTCACTTACGGCCCGCATACTCTCGGCTGCAAGATTGCTGACAGCTTCAATAGGTGCCGCGTATGTATGGTTAATCCACAGCAGAGCTACTAAACAGATCATTCGCATCTTAAAAGAATTCCATTTCCATGGTTTGAAACAGCCGACCTACATTCTTAGCAGCCAGTTCCTGAAATGTATTCAGGTGGGCGTAGTCAGACTGATCTATCGCGTAGGCGTCCGCCAGGTCACCATCTTTTTCAATTATCCCTTCAATTCTATGACTGAGAAACCGCAGGTAGCCCTGGGTTGCACAGCGGGCAAGTGAAATGATGAAACTCCTGGGGCACCCCCACCGGCTTATGATTCTTTGTGAGTTAAAAATAGAGGAACGGTCCGTGGGTGACCTGTCCAATTCTATTGGCATCAGCCAGTCGCTCGTCTCCCAACACCTGGCACGTATGCGGCACGAAAACGTAGTCAACTCACACAGGGATGCGCAGGTCGTCTACTACTCCCTAAAAGAAGGAGAAGCAGCGAATATCAACACTCTACGATATTTACTGTCCCAAGGATTAGCGGGAATCCAGAGACGGTCAAAGTAAACCATCCCTTCGGTTTCTAGTAACCCTGCAACTCACCATATCGATTCCGATGAAAAGCACTGTTGCCAAAGGTATGCTCACAGACGCGTGATCTTTTCAGGAAAAAGCCGATTTCATATTCATCTGTCATACCTATACCACCATGCATCTGAACACCCTCACTACTGACAAGGTTGTAGGTGTCATTGAGCCTCGCCTTGGCAAGGCTAGCCAATTCGGCCGTTTCGTCTGAACCTTCATCCAGTGCAGAAAGGGCTTCAAGTACGACGGACTTTGACAGTTCAACCTCGCAGAACATATCTGCTGCACGATGCTTCAGCGCCTGAAATGAGCCGATGGGAACGCCAAACTGTTCTCGCACCTTCAGATACTCAACGGTTCGCTCAAAACATTCCTGCAGGCCGCCAAGCATTTCTGCAGCAAGAAGAACCCTGCCTGTATCAAGCGAGATATCGAGGACAGCAGCACCCTCACCCTCCTCACCCAGCAACACGCCCTCAGCATTATCAAATTCAATATTTGCTGCGTTCCTGCTGTCGGCCATAATAGTTCGTGTCACCGCGACACCCACAGAATCCCGGTCAACCATAACCAGTGTCAAACCATCCCGGTCACCCGCACTTCCCGATGTCCTGGTGACGACAATAATCTTATCCGCTACATGTCCGTCCAGTACAAACTTCTTGCTACCCGTTACCTTGTAACCATCCCCAGATTTCTCCACGCTTGTGGCAGCTCCGTATGGATTGTGATGAGGCGTCTCTTCAAGTGCGACAGCCAGCAGCAGTTCCCCGCCAGCCACCTTGGGCAATAACTCTGACTTCTGAGCGTCGGTTCCACCCTGAACAATTGCACAGGCACCAACCGCGGTAGCCAACAGCGGAGAACAGGTTAAGGTACGGCCACACTCCTCCATGACCACGCCCATTCCCATATAGCCAAAACCAAGACCACCGAAATCCTCAGGAATAGTAATACCAGCCCAGCCGAGTTCCACCATCTGCTGCCAGGATTCACGGTCAAATCCGTCCGCATCTTTTTCGTCCCTTAATCGGCGCATCTGCGTGATGGGCGTATTAGTGGTACAAAAGTCTTTGGCTGCATCCTTGAGCATGTTCTGCTCTTCATTCAAAACTAGGGGCATGTCTGTAATCTCCTCATCCTTATATCTAGAATATCCTGAGCCAGTCCTGCACACCATGCAGGGCAGCTCGGCACCGGGCTACAGTATCAAAAACACGGAGCAAAGATAAGTAGGCAGGCTCCAACTGTGTGCCCATATTAACCAGGGTGATAGTGGCGATTTAGCATCTCAGGTACACTCCACTTTTATCACCGACAATCAGGAACCAAATGATTGAACTGACGCACGAGTATGACGTCTTCGTCCTGAACATGAACGCGGGTGAAAATCGCTGGAACACTACCTTCGTCCGTGAATTTTCAAAAGCATTGGACGAAGTAGAGAATTCGACTGGTCCTGCAGCCTTGGTTACCACCTCCACCAACCCGAAATTTTTCTCCAACGGGCTGGACCTTGACTGGTATAGCGCGACAGGTGATCACCCGGGTGGAGATCGGGACGTTTTTGGAGACGAATACATGGCACTGATGGGGAGGCTGATAACGCTACCCATGCCCTCGGTCTGTGCCGTTAATGGTCACGCATTTGGCGCCGGTTTTATGTTAGCCCTATGTCATGACATAAGGTGTATGCGGGCTGACCGCGGTTTCATCTGTGCAAATGAAATCGAATTGGGCCTAACCATACCAAACCCCGAGCTGGCATTATTCCGCCACAAAATACCGATGAGCGCCTTCTTTCAAACGGTACAGCTGGCCAAGCGCTGGACTGGGCCAGAGGCGCTGGCTGCAGGAATCGTTCAACATATTGACGAGCAGGACCAGTTGCTTAGCTCAGCGATGAGCAAAGCCCAGGAGCTATCACGGCTTGGCGCTAATCGTGATGCTTATGGGCAGTTAAAGGAACAACTCTATGGTGAAAATGCAGCGATCAACGGTATACATGGGCCAGCCTACATGCTTAAAAATGCATCCTTGTTCCACTAATAAAAAAGACAGTTGTCCAGGCAAAGGTCATAGATAAAAACCAAGCTGCTACGACCTAGATCCACTTATGCTGAAATAGGCGGAATCGGACAATCCAGTGAGTCTGCGACGGTACGAACCAATTCAGCTTCGGCGACACTAACGATACCATCGGCAGCTATCGTCTTTATGCAGGCCTTTAACAGCTTCGGCTTTTTCAGGGGGTGCAGCACAGCCAGCGTATCCAATGCTGCATCAAGCTTGTTAAAGCTCAACTGGGATTTCTCCAGGAGCGCGATAGGTACGCCCAGTTCGGCACTCCCTAAAGAGAATGCCTCCATCGGCTCGATTCTAGATTTGCGATCACAGTAGGCCAGCATCGACAGCAATACTGCACAGTGCGCCTTTAGCTTACCCATATTCCTGTATTTTGGTTCTCCATGCGCCTTCTCGAATACTTCTTTCAGGTGCTTGCTGATGTACTTCTGCAGACACCACTCAGATAAGCTGATGCGATTGTCTGCCTCGATCAGGACCCGGATATTGCTCATAAACAGCTGATACTGCTTGAATGTTAGCTGTCGAAGCGTGGGCATGCTCAGCTCCAGAATTGGCAGGCACATCTCCCGCTTCAGGTCTGACCGACAAGCGAGCAGCGCTTCGAGTGAATCAAACACGGACAGGTCCGCCGTATCACGTAAATGATCCAGCTGCACCTTCCTAACTTCTTCGTCCCCATCAAGTAGCATGAGATAAACAAGTGCACGAGATGAATAGGGTTCGTTGGCAGCCTCACGAAACTTAGCCGGAATCATTTTTATAAGCTGCCTTGCCAGTAGCAGATGACCAACATCCGGATTACCAACCTGGCTGACCAAAACCTCCGGGTCCACCTTGACTCCTTGGGAAGCAAAACCCATAACGTGATCCTGCCCACCGTCGCCACCCTGGGGCTCCGGAACCGTTTCAGCTAGAAACTTGCCGCTCCAGCGGGGCTCAATCCTCTGAATCCTGTCCTCGAGATCCGGGTGCGTTGCAAACAGGTTGCCCAGCATGAAATTGACACCCTGGGAAAAGAAGGCATGGCTCAATTCTTCGCTCTCTGGATTCGCCACAATCGAACCTGTTTCGTAACCACCGATTCGCTTAAGGGCGTCCGCTATACCATCCGCATTCCGGGTGAACTGGACTGCAGAAGCATCAGCGAGGTACTCCCTTTGCCTGCTGACAGCAGCCTTGATCAGGTTGCCAAAAAAGCGACCTATGTAACCAATGACCAGCAAGCCAATACCTAGGGCCAGCAGCCCGCCCCCATCCTTATTACGGCTCCTTCTATTACCGGAATATAGGATCATGCGCCCCGCAAGGGCGAGCACCAGTATTCCATGCAGTACGCCAATCAGGCGGATGTTGAGCCTCATGTCGCCGTTCAAGATATGGCTGAACTCATGGGCGATTACCCCTTGAAGCTGCTCCCTGTTCAGGTTCTCTATAGCGCCCGTGGTAATGCCGATAACCGCATCACCACTGGAATACCCAGCAGCAAATGCGTTGATCGCAGGGTCCTGGATAAGGTAAACGGGCGGGACCGGGATACTGGATGCAATGGCCATTTCCGCCACGCAGTTGAGCAGTTTCTGCTTGTTATAGTCATCTCCCGCGTCCACCAGGAGAATGCCGTCCATCATTTCTGCGATGACCGAGCCTCCTCTTTTCAGCGTCTGTAGGCGAATCAGACTGGCGACCCCGATTAGCGTCACAACACCCAGGGATACAGCCCCGAAAAGTTGCCAGCTATAGTTCAGCTGTTCCCTCATCACAGCACCGGTGTCCCCGTAATTGATCATCACCAGCACCAGCAGATTCGTCAGGAGCACAAGTGACAGCACCGCGAGGAAAAAAAGAAACATGAGAAATCTTGTATTCCGCCTTGCTACATCCTGTGATTCAAAGAAATTCATTGGTTACGGCTGAAACGTCTTCTCAGAAAGACACGCTTGGCGCACTCTGAATCGCTTCACTGTCAGCGAACTCAAGCAAGGTGGCGTCCTGTCCGTGCCCGAAGGTGCCCGCAAGCGCAACCTGGGGAAAGGACTGACGATAGGTGTTGTAGCTCATGACCTGATCGTTGAACGCCTGGCGGGCAAATGCGACCTTATTTTCCGTGCTGGTCAGCTCCTCACTCAACTGAATCATATTCTCATTGGCCTTCAGATCAGGATAGGCTTCAACAGCGACATTGAACCTTCCCAGTGCGCCACTTAGTACCTGCTCCTGACCGGCCAACTCTGTTATTGCTGAAGCATTTGCGGGATCCCTGGCGGCATCCGCAAGAACCGAGGCCGCCATATCTCTAGCTTTAATAACGGCTTCCAGGGTCTCCCGTTCATGTTCGAGGTAGCCCTTGGCAGTCTCAACCAGGTTGGGTATCAGGTCATAACGTCGTTTCAGTTGTACCTCTATTTGGGCGAAGGCATTCTTGTAGCGGTTCTTCAACGAAACAAGCTGGTTATAGATTGTGACCGCCCAGATAAGCAGTACTCCGACAACAACCAGAAACACAATTGTAGATACTTCCATAACTTGACCCCTTGTATGGCTTAATTGTCTTTAGTGTTTTAGTCCAGACTGGTGGCTAATGCAAATAAGCTGACTCAAATCACGAGTACAATTCAGCGAGAATCCCACGAACAAACGCCCACGAAGGGTTTAATCTCACTCAAACTTCCATTTTTTCATGAAGGATATGGTTAGCGATCAGGGCAGGATCCTGCATGGGCATGAAATGTGTGAGCTCCGGGAGAAAGACATCTGTTCCCAATTTAAACTGGCTCGCCAGTTCTGGCCAGGTGGGAGAGGTTGTAAAATCCATTTCCATGCTGTTCGGGTCACGGGGTTTGGCGCGTAAAACTCTGACCGGTATATCGACGTGGCGAATCTGATCGGATATATTGGTTCCGGCTGCCTGAATATAAATTGAAGCCTCAATTTCTGGTGGGCAGCTAAGAACATAACCGTCACCCTCAGGATTGTCGTTCAGACCATACTCACAATAGTCACGCAACACATCATCTCTCCACACGGCATAGGAACTTCGGCCATGAAGATTATTGAACATGGCATCAGCATCGGCAAAATAGTTTTTCCGCCTAGCCACAGGATGTTCGGTAGCATCATTGAACCAGGCGGGCGGCCCCTCTTCATGCTGTACATAGGCTTCTGGTGATACTATGACGGGGTCAATCAGAAGTAGCCGGGTAAACCTGGATACGTCGTTAGCTGCGGTTTGGCTCACGACATGACCACCCATGGAATGACCGACGCCAACAATATTGTTCAGCTCAAATTTCGCCAGGAACTCCACGAGATCGGCGCCGAATGCATCCCAGTTGAAAGGTGGCGTCTTGTCACTGCGGCCGTGCCCACGAACATCAATAGCAATGACATTTTTGCCCGACAGGTGATTTACAACCTGGTCCCAGCAGCGGGCATGGAAACCAGTTGCATGCACCAGCAGAATCGTGCCTTCTTCCCTGAATTCACTACCCCACTCAAACCAGCAGAGGCTGACGCCATTTACGGTCACGTAGTTCTCACTACAATTCATAGCTCCATTTCCTTAGCAATCAGTTTAATCCATGGGTATCGACAGTGGCTCAAGTGTGGCGAGATCCGTCTTTACCCAGACGATCGTCGCCACCAGCCAGACACCTGCCACCGCCACAATGAGACTGGCAAGCGAACCGATTTGCGCTGCACAGAAGCCCATTGTGAACGTACCCAGGGGCATGGCACCAATGTTACCCAGCGAAAATATCGACATCACCCTGGCCAGATGATCACGCGGTGCTGATTCCTGCATGATGGTGCGCCCCATACTCAGGGAAACTCCGCCACACATGCCCCAAATGAAGAGCGCAGCTAGATATCCATAAAATGATAGTTTCAAAGCTGCAAGGAGCAAACAGAAACCGCCAAAAAATACGGCCAGCAACATACCCTTCCCTTGCAGATGCAGCCCGCCCGATGTTACCAGCAGTATGGTCGACACGATTGTACCGCACATAAACATGCCATAGCACAGCGATATGTCTACCGCGCTACCGCCATAAATATCCCTCACAATAAGTGGGTTGAGCACAAAGAAGCTACCACCATAAAAGAAACTCGTCACCGCTATCATTATCAGTGCCGGCAGCATACGGTTGGATCCCAGTACCAGGCGCAAGCCACTTTTAATCTGAGTAATCCTGGATTTTCCCGCCGAATCATGTGCAAGCGGCCTGGAAGGCATCAGTTTCAAACAAATAAATGCTCCACTAAGAACAATCGCAGACTGAAGCGCCAGTATTGTTACGGCACCAATTCTGTCCGCAAAACTTGCAGCCGCATAGCCAAATATCTGGGCACCAAACGTCAGCCCCATTGTTATTGTGACCGTTCTCTGCAGTTCGTCGCCGGCGATGCGATTCAGCATTCCATCTCTGGCTGGCTGCATAAAGGGGCCGACGGTGCCCATAACCAGGGCATAAATAATCAACACTGGATAGCTCAGGTGCCCGTAGTACACAGCCAACGCCAGGCCTGCAGCGGGAGCTGCCGCGACGATATGGCACGAAATAAGTATTTTTCGCTGATCAATACGATCGGCAAGCAGGCCGCCAAACAAAATCAGAAACAGACCGGGCAATTGTGTCGCCATTTGTGCCATCCCGAGGCGACTGGCACTCTCCTGGAGCTGAACTACAACCAGCCAGGGAAATAGTACTGCCTGAATACCCATGGGTATGACAAAACTGGTCAAGCCAGTCATGTACCAGACATACTGCGTTCGCGAAGTTGATGGTTTGGGCATATTAGCTATCTATTGTCCGTTATCTAACATCGAGCTGACTCATGCGCAAGCTCGATGATCCTTCATGCGTGCCTTAGTTCTATATCTAACACTATTTCTGTGTCGCGTTACGCTTAGAAAGTTATCTCTTCTGATATGAACTAGCCGGTCAGACTCCTGTACACCTTCGACAGCTCGTCAGGAAGCTGAGTTATATCCTGGATCACCATATATTGCTGGTCTGGGCACATCTCACGAAGATAATCATGACCGGAAGGGTCTACGGTCAGGCAAAAAGACTGTACCCCCTGCTGCCGGGCCTCCGCCAGCGCCTTCATCGTATCCCTTACACCGTAATCCTTACTGCTCCTGTCTTTGCCATAGTCAAAGTCCTGAGGATATCCATCGCTGATGATAATCAGTGCTTTGATCCGTGAGTCGGTTTTCACCAGGCTACGGGTTGCATGACGAATCGCCGGTCCCATACGAGTGCTTCTGCAGGGCTCAATGCCACCGATCCGCCCCCTTGTCCTGTCATCGTAGGGCTCCTTGAAGTCCTTGCACAGAAAGTAGTCCACTCGCTCACGCCCATACCCACTGAACCCGCAAACTGAATAGTTGTCCCCAAGTTCTTCCAACGCTTCGGCCATCAGGACTACGGATTGTTTTTCTAGGTCGATGATCCTCTCTCCCTTCGGTTCCGCGGGCAGCATCCAGCTATCCTCGTCTTCGCCATCATCAAAATGAGAGTCCGCATCCGGATCGGGTATGGGGTCATCCGTCGATGCACTCATGTCCAGCAGAAAGAGAGCCGACACGTCCCGATCTTTTCGCTGTCGCTGCACGTAAATATTTTCCTGGGGAGAGAAGCCGGCCCTTCTGTCGATGACATATTCAACCGTTCGCTCCAGGTCCATCTCATCACCATCAACCACACCCTTGACCTTGCGCAACAGTTCCGGCTTCAGCATATTGAGCTGTTTTCGTACCCGATTTCTAAGGTCTCCATGTCGAGCCAGGGTATCAACAACGAATTCCGGTACTTCTTCCATGTCCCGAATTTCAAACAGCGTACACCAGCGAAGTCTGTAGTCATCTATCACATGATCCCATTCATCGTAGAGGAATTGATGATGCTCCCGCGCCTGCTTAGATATTTCACCTAACATTGACTTCAAGTCCTTGAGTTTTTTTTCCCCACCCTCTTCATCAACAGCTTCAATCTCATCATCCCTATCGCCAAGGTCCGTCATCAGCATGGCCATTGCATCCTGCACTTCGCCAATCGTTATCTCTTCGATGTTAAGGCTCTCGGGGTCAATCATGCTCGCCAGCGCAATCATGTCCTCATCAGACTGCGCTTTCAGTTCTTCGCCCAGCTCAAGAAGCTCAATATTCAAGGCCGCCTGTTTCACGTCCATCTCGCCATGAAAGTCCACCGGCGCCGGTAACTCCTCCGGCAGTACTTCGCCATTTTCCCCCTTGGTATCGCCCCTGGATTCGGTGGGCTCGATACTGCTGTGAATAATGTCATAGCACCTGCTGACGACACTAAGCGTATCCTCCGGACCAGCAGAATCGGAATTCAGATTCTGCATGCAGCGACAAAGGGCCGAAATATCACCCTGATATTCTGGTTGTGCGAATTCGCTTCCTGCATCCCCGAGACCATAGCGCACAAGCGATTCCAGAAGTTGTCCCCTGCGCGAAAATGGCCTGTCAACCCTGGCCCGCAGCGCCTGGTTCTTTTGAAAACCTATCAAGTCTGCAATGCCCCGAAACCGCCTCTCGAGGCGCCAATCTATTCGGGCATCTTCGAGGATAGTAAACAGCTTATAGGCCAGCAATTCATCATCATAGGCAGCCAATTGACGCTCAATGACAGAGATTCTGTCCAGGGCACCAAACTCAAAATATCCAATCTGATGCAGCAGGGTCAGCTTGTAGAAGCCAAAATTTTCTGCCACACCCGAAAACCTGGCAACATGATCTGGCAGAAATATACAAAGACCGTCGGTTCTAGCCAGACCACGAAAGTCTGCATCTTCGTCATCAGAAACATCCACCTTAATTTTCCTGCCTGAAATAGCTTCGGCATATAACTGCAGCACACGCCTGTAATCAGAAAAATTCACCTGCCCCTTTAATTCTTCCAGCAGTTCAATTGAGCGAGAGGACTCAAGGCTGAAAAAGGCCAGCGCCGCTTCAAAATTGCTGCCAAGTTCCTCCATCCCCGCCAGAACCCATGCGCGTAATACCCTGTAATTCCCCAGTGGCAGAGAGTTGCACTGTTCGATAAGGCAGGTAGCAAGCCTTACATCTGATATTTCAGGCAACAGTCGAAAGAGCAATGTCGCTTCGCGAACGGGCAATGCAGCAGACTGCAGCACTTCAAAGAAGGGCACGAGGGAGTGTTTACCAGCCGCCAGTTGAAGGAAACAGGGCTGCTGTTCTTCAATCAACCTCTGCCCGTATTTTCGTTCAAGTGAAGGATAGGACTCTATATAATTAAGGCTGGCATCCGCAGACACCTTCTGAAGTTCCAGGGCTGCAGTCCAGGGAACTCTGGAATGACTCAATTTCAGAAACTTCAGCAGGTCCACCCTTTTCTGACTGGCGATCGCGAGCACCAGATCGCTCCAGGCAGATACCCCCTCTATTTTGTATCGCTTTAAAACGAAAAAGCCTGCAGCGAGATAGGCAGCAAGCAGCTTTGATGCGTGCTGATATTTCTGCTGGACCATCGAGCCAGTTGATTCAATAAGCCGCAGGTTCTCCCATTTGCCTTCAGGCCCGGAAGATTGAATCAGCCCCTGCAACCCGACGAAATAGCTGTGGGCTGGTTCAAAGGAATGACCGCACAGGCCCAGCCCAAAAGCACCACGCTCAAGAACCTCATTGATTCCATAAAACCGGCTAATGAGAGGGCTGACTTTGATATAGGCATCGGCAGATTCCCATGCATGCCACCCGGATTCGGCCATATGCTCACACATGGTGGCCCATTTCAGGCGATGTTCCTCATCACCAGAGACACTGTCAATGGTTTGCGCAAGCAGCCCCGCCGTTTGTCCGTTTATCTTTGCCAGCCTTTTAACGACCTCATCGAATGCAACCATTGCGGGCTATTCCGAAGGAAATACCGTGCTCACCACTTCGCCTATGGCGCGCTGCACATCAACGTCATCCGATACCGCGCGGCATATTGCAGCATCACAGGCACGAATGGGATGTACGCCACGGACAATTAGCTGCCCAGCGTAGACAAGCAACCGTGTACTTATCCCCTCGTCAAACCCATGATGCCTGAGATTTCGGATGCGGGCTCCAAGCATGGCCAGCTCAACGGCAATATCTTTTCCCGCCCCGCTCTCGTGGAAAATTATATCTGTTTCCTGCTCTTCTCCAGGATAATCAAAGTCAATGGCAACAAACCGTTGTCGCGTACTGGTCTTCAAATCCTTTAACACGCTCTGATAGCCAGGATTATAGGAAATGACCAGTAGAAAGTTCTCATGAGCATCAAGAATCGTACCCAGCTTTTCCAGTGGCAAAATTCTTCTATGGTCGGTGAGTGAATGTATAAGCACGGTGGAATCCTTTCGCGCCTCAACTATCTCGTCAAGATAACAGATAGCCCCCTCCTTTACGGACCGGGTCAGGGGGCCGTCCTGCCATACGGTTTCCTCACCCTTGAGAAGGTATCGACCAACCAGATCGGTTGCGGATAGATCCTCATGACAAGCCACGGTCTGCAGAGGGTTGGCAACTGCATTTCTATCCGCAGATGAGCCACCTCCCCGGTAGAGCCGATGTGCCATATATTCAACGAAGCGCGTCTTTCCACACCCGGTCGGCCCCTTGAGCAGGACCGGGAGCCTTTCTTCGTAGGCGGCCTTGAATAATTCCACCTCATCAGACAGTGGCAAGTAATAGGGCTCTTCAGCTAGCGCGTAACCGTCCCCCTCCTCTGACCTGGTCACTTCATTCAACGTTATTCTCCACTCCAGTTCGGTTTACGTTTCTCTAAAAATGCTGCTACACCTTCTTCATAGTCTCTGTGACGACTCATCTCCAATAGGAGCTTTTCACTAGCGGCAACACTGTCGCCCACATCACGGTGCTGATCCGTGTATATCTGCCACTTGGTTTCCCGTAAAGATGCTGGAGATATTGTCTCCTTCATTTGCTTTGCATAGGCATAGGTTTCGGCCAGTAATCTTTCCGGCTCAACCAGACGATTGATCATACCCATATCAAAAGCTTCGTCCGAGGAAAATACACGGCTGGTCAACAACAAGTCATTGGCTCTGGTGAGCCCGATAAGCCTCGGCAGAAGCCAGGATAAGCCGTATTCCGCCGGGAAATTCAGCTTTCCATGCGCGGTCGTGAATTTTACGCTAGGCACAGCAAACCTTATGTCCGCATAACATGCCAGCACCAGTCCAACCCCGGCTGCTGGTCCATTAATGGCGGCAATAACCGGCTTTTTCAGACCAAAGTGATAGGCAAAGCTGGCATCAAACTCCTGCCTGACACCGAATCCCGGTTCAGCCAGTGGGTCTGGTGTTCCAGGGTCATATCCACCTTTGGAGACATGGCCTTCAAGGGCCTGGCTATCTGCACCAACGCAGAAGCCGCGCTCAGCGCCGGTGATCACAATAACCCTGACCTTATCATCCTCATTCGCCTTCGCCAGCACCCAGCGATACTCCGTGTGCATTCGGCCCGTCCAAGCATTCATTCGGTGGGGTCGGTTCAGGGTAACGGTCGCTATCTCATCATCCAGATTGTAGGTGATAGTTTTAAGCTCCATTCATAAACCCCGCGACTCTCGCTTGTATCTCGCCCGCAGCACCAACAAAAAAATGATCAACGGCACCAATTGTATGCACTTCGGCAGAACTGAAAAATGCTGCCGTCGACTCAGAATCAACGATCTCATCCTCTTCTCCCAATATCACAAGCATGGGTATCTTCTCTGGCTTACAGGCTGACATACGCCCAACCGGTGGAGCGACAAGAATCGCCTTCTCCACTTCGAGTCGAGGCAATGCATTCAACACCATGAGTGCGCCAAATGAATATCCGCATAACACAATGGACGTAATACCTTTTTCCCGTTGTAGCCACTCTACAGCCGACACAACATCATCAACTTCACCCACGCCATTGTCATGACAACCCTCACTCGCACCGACACCACGAAAGTTGAAAGCTAGAGTGCCCACCAGTGCACTGGACATGGATTGCGCCAGTACTGTCAGCACCTGATCATGCATGGAACCACCGTAAAGAGGATGCGGATGACAAAGGACTGCGCAGCAACTATTTTGAACCTGTAGTTCCAGGTGGGCTTCAAGGCTTCCAGCCTTACCCTCGATCGTCACAAGCTCCATCATCTCTTTCCCATTCCAGGATCGGGAAAACCTTCCCCACCCGACTAGTTGAATCCAGCGATCTGCCGATCTACAAGTGCTGGGCTAGTACCAATGCCCAGTAACCTATCACATATCGGACCGCTTCCCGTCGTTATAATTCCAATGAATACTGCATAACGGCAGGACATATTAGGCGCTTTGTGAGACAGTAGAAAACTTCATATGGCTAACCGAACCCATGCGCACTGCACTGCTAATCTTTATTACAGTTCCGCTAATCGAAATGATTGTCCTGATCAAGGTGGGCAGCCTGATTGGTGCAATCTCAACGGTGGGTTTGGTGGTCCTCACCGCGACCATCGGCATCTGGCTACTTAAGCTGGAAGGTTTGGCCACGCTTGCCAGGGTGCAGGAAAAATTCCACCAGGGACAGATCCCTGAAACAGAGCTACTTGAAGGGATTATGCTGCTGGTGGGTGGCGCCCTGCTGCTTACACCAGGATTTATCACCGATGCAATCGGCTTTACTTGTCTACTCCCCGGCCTAAGGCGACCAATTGCACGCTGGATAATTCGGCAGGGGCTGCTCCGGGCCGTAAACATGACAGGCAGGCCATTCCCTCCAGGCCCAGAGAGCCGAGGAAGCATCATCGATGGCGATTTCAAAGAAGAGGACCGTTAAGTGGGAAACCAGCCCGCGATCATCAAAAATCCTGATTTTTTCAGTGGATGTTTCGACCAGCAGAGGACTCTAGCTGATGGTAATGGCCGCCTGCTCGTCGATATAGTCACGTGTAACGATATCAACGGGTGAGGCACCATCTTTTGGACTTGATTGAATATACGAACCAGTGACAACAACTTCTTCGATATCACCATCCGCGGTCGTAACACCCGTGATGGGTGCCAATACCAGGGAGGCAGCAATAGCTAATAGCTGGCTCAACTTTTTGAGTTTAACCATGATTTCCACCCGAAAATAAACAATGCGGTAACCGGTCTTCCGGTAAATTTTGGCACATGAGAGCATTACTAGGCTCAGTTGCATGTTTTCCTATTCAAGCCGATTAGGTAAGACAAATAATTGATCTGAATCACGCTCTTCACTCCCGCCGAATCAGCACCACAAACTGCATGGCTTTCGTATAAAATTTCCCAGTATGATTGATGCCCAGTTAAGACCTTATATCAACCCTCCCCTTGCAAGTATTGCGGCCCTGCTGGAAAAAACTTCCATCACCGCGAACCAGGTGACTGTTGGTGGATTTATGCTGGGGCTGACGGCAATCCCGGCACTGGCATTTCAACAATACAACCTCGCGATAGCGATCATCGCCCTCAACCGGTTCAGCGATGGGCTCGACGGCGCCATCGCCCGGCTTCATGGCATTACGGATGTGGGTGGTTATCTGGATATCGTGCTGGATTTCGTCTTCTATTCTGCCGTGATATTTGGCTTTTGCCTGGCCCTGCCGGATCAGGCAGTCTATGGCGCATTCCTAATTTTCAGTTTCATCGGTACGGGAAGCTCGTTCCTCGCGCTGTCCGTTTTTGCCGCAAAAAGAAACCTGAACACAGATATCCACAGCGCTAAGTCCATCTATTACCTGGGTGGTCTCACAGAAGGATTTGAGACGATTTGCACGTTCCTGTTGATGTGCGCCTTCCCCGACTGGTTCTGGTTAATGGCATCTATCTTTGGCTTCCTGTGCTGGGTGACCACTGTGACCCGAATACTGACCTCCTACAGTCTCTTGTTAGCGGAGGATGAGCAACAGACATGACGAACCTGGCTCGCTGATCTTCGCCTCACAATCCAGCGCTTCTAGCCTTAGATCTTCACCCTTGTTAAAAAGTGCATGATTCAGCAACATCAATACTCCATGACCAGATAATACGCACCTATGGAATTAGCAGAACTCGAACAAAGGCTCGACCCTTTTTGCCAGCACCATTACGATGATGCAACTGTGGTCGTTTCCGATGTGTTTGTCATGCCAGGCCACGCAGGATTTGCTTATGGATTCAGTGCAAATTCAAAGGGCAGGACCGAAGCCTGGTTCCTTCGCTTACCGCCGCCCAACGTCAACTGGAAAGGCACTGCCGACGTTCTGAGGCAGGTTCAGGTCCTCAATGCACTGGACGGGACAGATGTTCCCCACTGTTCAGTCAAGTGGTCAGGCGATGACCTGCAATGGTTTGGCAGGCCCTATTTCATCGTACCCCAGTTGCAGGGTGACGTTATTCGCATGGAACCGGGTGAATGGGCGGAAAATCTGCCTCGGGAAAAAGCGGTCAGTATGGCCCAGCAATATATGACAGCGCTTGCCAACGTACACAAAATTGACTGGAAGGAGGCAGCACCAGGTCTTGGGCCAGCCATTGCCTTTGATGAAGATGTCACTAGGTGGGACAGGTTTTTTGAACGCGCGGCCGACCCGGAAGAACTTGAACTGGCCCCGCTGGTGCGCGAAAAGCTGCTCGGCAACATACCCCAGGATGCACCTGTTGGTATTTTTCATGGGGATTTTCAGAACGCTAACCTGTTCTTTTCCGATGACCAGAAACTGCTCGCCGTAATAGATTGGGAACTGGTCGGCATCGGCGCGACATTAAATGATGTTGGCTGGATATGTACCTTCAGCGACTCGCAGGCCTGGGAGACGGGTGAAGGTGGGCGCCCCATGTTTCTCGATCCAAACACGTTGCTGGATATATACACCGAGGCCTACGGAGACCCCCTGCCTGAATTGAATTGGTTCCGAGCGTTAGCAGCCTACAAGTTTGCCATCATTACCGGATTCAATCTCAGCCTGCATCGCCGCGGCAAACGACATGATCCTAAATGGGAAACTACAAAGTTGTCGATGCGAAGCCTAACGACCAGAGCGCTACAACTTCTTTCCTAAGAAAAGACTATAAACTCCATGTACCCCGTCAACATCTATGGAACAGATATAGCATTGATTTAAAGGAGAGTTTTTGTTCATCCTAACGTAAGGAGTTGAGATGAAACAGAAACCAGCAAAACGACCCGCATCGTCAGAACGGATCATTCTTGACATCAGGCGCAAGACGCGTAAGCAATACAGTGCGGAGGAAAAGATCCGGATTGTGCTGGATGGTTTACGCGGTGAAAACAGTATTGCCGAGCTGTGCCGCCGCGAAGACCATACACGGCAAAGAGACACGCAAGAGGCGCACAGTAACCAGTTCCAAACTTCGGGAGCTACATGAATTAGAAATGCTAGGACGGGCAGTAGGGATTATCAGGGGCTCTCGAGTAAGGGGTAGAACGCCGGGTAGTAAGAACCTCGCACCGAGCGGTAAGGGATAGCCAAGGTGGCTCTTTGCGTGAAGGGGTTAGTGATACCATATGGGTTGGCATCTGCATTTTGGTCACCAGTTCTTGCTGAAGGTTATCTGCCTATTTCACGACGAGGTCATTATGGATTTACGTCAAAAGTTTCAAATCGCTCTGGTACTGATCATGACACTGCAGGTGCCTCCATCTGAAGACCTTCAGACAAGATTACTCTTTTACACTTCCATGAACACAGTTGATGATGCACTTGATGCACTAGCCGTGCCATATATCAAAGACCCGAAGATTAGAGATTGGGTTGGCCAGATTTACTGGTGCGGTACACCGGCGCTGGAATATTTGGCGATATATCCAGAACCCTCTGAAGAAGTGCTGATAGCACGCGCTGCCAGAATGGAAGTTAGTTTGTATGATTTGGCTTACAATCAATTGCAGTGGGGTGAATAGGTGTTTGGTGAGGATGAGGTATACGGAAGGAAATTCGGTAGAAAAATCCTGTGCCGAGGAGTAAGGGATAGATTGCCTTGGGATAATCTTATTTAGAGCACTATCCAGAGAGGCAGCAACTGCTTTGGGCGCGGATAATCAATACTGAGAAACAGACAAAGGATCAAACGAAACACCCTTGCAGAACGTCGTTTGCATTATCAACGGCATGCTG
>PBRQ01000097.1 GCA_002725995.1 Gammaproteobacteria bacterium | reverse complement strand
CCTGTTTCTTAATACTGGCTCGGATCGCCATGAAGTGAGCCAGGTGGTTATCGTGTTTCTATAGCTGCAAAAATGGAGAACACAGATTACATGCCAATATTGGAGTTAAAGCGTGCAATATACGGAGGCCACATTTTTAAGGACTTCCAGGTGACCCGGCGATCAAAGAGATATTCTAGAGAAAGGCAGTTTGTTCTCAAAATATCAGAAAATTGGTAATTTTTGGCAGCGATGGCTAGATACCGCCTCGAATTCTACTAGAGGCGGCAGGTTTCAGACGCACCGGCAATGGTCGGTTTTTGCTGAAAAGTCACTTGATCGATGAATTGGCAGAAAGTTTATCCGGGCGAGATATTGCCGGATACGCAAAAACATGTTTTATTCTACTGCATCCCTGTCGGTTGAAGGATCAGCTTTTACGCCAGTACACAAACCCGCGACTGAACATATAACGGTTAAACCAGAGGAGAGTTTAAGTGAGTGATGATTTAAAAGATGCAGCCTGGGAGGATCTTTCTCCCTTTCGAATGGACGAAGAAACAATTCAGCAGGTGATTGATAGAGCATTTGGTTGCACCGTGACATGGAATGCCAAGAACGGTCAATCCATGGGCGTCTGGGTGAGTCACGTGGTAATGGACGGCCAGGTCTGGTTAACAACGACGGGCAACCGTTCCAAGACCAGAGCATGGAAGCGTGATCCACGCACCTCGGTAGTATTCGGCGATCAGGAACTCGGTTCAGTGACAATCGTAGGCACCATTGAGCTGACCTATGACGCGGAATTACGCACCCGCTTCCTGAATACTTTGTTTGACCGTAATGGAACAAATGCGCCGGGCAGGGAGGCATTTTTAAAACACATGGATACGGAAGGCCGGATGGTCGGGCCCGTTGAGGTCAAGAAGTACATCACCTTTGACCCGAGAAAACTGGTTACCTAAGTACTGGGATCTAAGTATCGGCATGTAAAGACGACGGGTTGGTTTTTTTAACCTAGGGATCAATCCAGATTGGAGACGACCAGGCCCGCTCGCGTATGGTGGCTGGCACACGAGGGTCTAGCTCAATCCCCAGGCGGATGGCGTCATAGGTCGACCATCTGCAGGTGGGATTCTGAATTGCCCTGACATAATAGAAGGCGCCCTGGCTGGCATCATATTCTGGGTCCTTCCAGGCTGACATAAGCTGCCTCGCGCCGGTCTCGCCCAGTGTCTGGCAACTGCTGATATCAACCGATGCGCCGTTGTTCGGGCATCGTCCTGTCGTGGGGTCTACCTTGAGCTCATCGGCGCAGGCAATATCCCGGACCGACTCATGTGTATTGCCCTCCGCGTCAATCCAGCCTTTGATTATCTGAACGCGCTGAAGCGGCGCACTCATTACATCTGCCGCCGCCCAGGTGAAAAAGGTCGGGCTCTCTATCTGGCCGTTTTCCGGATACAGTACCCCTCCCATTGGCACGCCGCCTGCTGTTGCAATGGCAATTGGCTTGCCATCGTTGACAATCTGTTCATCGAACTCCCAACCAGCGAAAAAGCGCAGGGTTATGCGCGGCCCAGAAGTCGCATAGGCCTCGCGTCTTTTCATGCCAGCGAAAATTGCATCACGCGTGTTCTCTTCGGCCCACACCGCCGCAAGACCGCCAGCCGTATGAAATGTCAGCGTTGACTTAAAAGGCCGCTTGTCTTCGCTCTGCCTGTACCGCCGGATAGCGGGGGACGTAACGGCACCAGCCCCACCGACGAAATCCCACTCCTCTGTATCGCCCGGGTTGGCATTGTGGGTGTCTGTTGAGCCAACCATGCCAAAGGCGAGGGGATTAAAACCAAGCTCCTGCTCCATCTGCAGACCGATCTTAAGGCCCTGACGAGCAAACCCTGTTTCGAATGCACAACCAGTGACCTCACCCACATCGCAGGGCTCAAAAACCTGGCTGAAGGCGCATTCTTCATCAGTTGCCCCGACTCCCAGTGCACACTCTGATGCCCCCTTAACCTGATACATTTCAGCCAGCGGCTCCCGCCGCATGCGCAAACGCCAGTCTTCAGGCTCATAGGTCTTGCCATCCCAGGTATGACGACTGTAGAACAATCCCCATCCCTTGTTCATGTTGTGCGGGATGGTCAGGAAATCGCAACTGCCACTGCAGGTTGCCTCCAGCCCACGCCAAAGTTCAATCACACTGCCTACATCAAGATAGGAGGTCGCATGGCCAGGTAGGTCACTACCATTAAAGATGACATTGCGGTGATGCTTGCCCGTATCAGGCAGAACTGGTGAATATTCATAGGCTGCAAATGTTGTGAGGATGCCAGGCTCGTTATACCTGTCGGCAAGATCAATGTAGCGTGCCCACTCTGATTCGCTGTCACGGTAACACCGCGCAGGCCCACCTTCACCGCGGGAGCATATGGGCAGGTCAGCCTGGTTTGGGTGTGTTCGTGCCGTCTTTTGATACACGCCCGGCGAACCCAGGGCTGCTACATCATCCCCTTCACCCAGTGCACTCCCACGGATTAGACGAAAAATCGCGACATTGGGGTTCAAGAAAACCCAGCAGTTAACTTTTTCGAGGAGTGTCAGGTTCGCTTCGCCACATCGCGTCAGGTTTCCAAAACTTTCGGCATGGTCTGTAATAGCAACGAAATCAAGCGGGCGCGACAACTGCATCAGCTCACCGCCAGCATTACGCATGGCTTCACCCTTGGCAAAACGGTAGGCATCTTCAACGGTCAGGGTCGTTCCGAACAAGGTCGCATCGAAACTTGCTCTGGTATGCACATGTGTATCCCCCCAATAGACGTTTTTCAGGGGGTCAAACGGATACTGTATCTGCGTCTGCTGGACCGGGACCGGGACCCTGCTGTCGTTCTGCTTGGCGTAGTCCCCTGGCGCGGTCGTGGGTGAAGTGGCCCTGTGAGTATCATACAGAGACTGGCCGATGGTGAACCAGGTCACCACCAGGCCGCCAATAATGAATGCCAGTAGGCTGAGCAGAAGTTTCTTGAGCATATCAGCGCATCTCAGATGAAATATTAAGTAGGGTATATCAGAGTAGGGTGTCAGAGTAAAAAACATCCCGAAACTTCATTTGGCAGTCTAGGCCTGATCCCGGCAAACCAGACCTGTCAAATTGACCAGCGGCTGCAAAGGTCATATTCTCAACCTAAACAGCGAGAGAGTGGGGTATGGAACCAGGGGTTATCTGTAGGACCAGCCTGTCATGAGGAAACAGGCGCGTGTTGTCATTATCGGTGGTGGATCCCTCGGCATCAGTCTGCTGTATCACCTCACCAGGGAAGGCTGGACTGATCTGCTGCTGATTGAAAAAGGCGAGCTGACCAGTGGCTCCACCTGGCATGCGGCAGGCCTTTGTTCAAACTTTATCGGCAACATGACCGTTGCCAAGATCCATGAGTACTCCATCAGGTTGTACAACGAAATCCTGCCGAAGGAAACGGGTGAGCCTTCAACCTTTCACCAGACGGGCAGTCTGCGAATCGGCTACAGCAAGCTTGAGGAAGAATGGTTTCGTAACCTTGCGAGCCGGGCAAAGAGCGTACCCTGTGAATTCAACATCATCAGTAAAGCTGAAGCGCGCAAACTGAACCCTTTCGTCAACTTCGACAATGCACGCATCATCGTCAGTACACCCAACGATGGTCATGTTGACCCGACATCGGTAGCAATGCCGCTATCGCAACTGGCGCGTTCGGCAGGGGCCGAGATAAGCCGCTTCAATAGGGTAATCGAAATAAACGCCACCGCCAGCGGTGAATGGGAAGTGGTCACAGAAGGGGGAACAGTCACTGCTGAACATGTGGTTAATGCCGGCGGCTGTTTTTCGCCTGAAGTAGGCGCTATGGTGGGCGCTTCATTACCTATCGTCAATCTTGAGCATCAGTACCTGGTCACTGACGATCATCCCAGGGTGACCGGGCTGGATTTTGAGCTGCCGGTTGTCCGAGATTCAGAATGCAGCGCCTACCTGCGCCAGGAAGGCCATGGACTGCTGATTGGCCCCTATGAAACCTATGGTTCTAAACCCTGGGCACTGCAGGGGATGGACTGGAAATTTGATCGGGAATTGTTTGCTGCTGATCTCGAGAGGCTCATACCGTTTCTTGACCGTTGCATGGACCTCATGCCGATATTCCGCGACGTTGGCGTCAAGACCGTCGTCAATGGACCGATTACACACACGCCTGATGACAATATGCTGGTTGGCCCACAAGCAGGCCTAAGGAATTTCTGGAATCTTTGTGGCGCCAGCATCGGTATCGCCCAGGGTGGTATCGGCAAGTTTTTGGCGCAGTGGATTGTTCACGGACAAACCGAGTTGAATATGGTGCCCCTTGATTCGCGTCGATTTGGCCCATGGGCAGGCAAGGACTACTGCATCACCAAGGCCATTGAATCCTACGAGATCATGTATGCACCCTTTGGCGCCAATGAAAACAAACCCCACGGGCGACCGAGACGACCCGGCCCACTGTATGCGGTATTGGCCGAAAAGGGCGCCGTACATGGCGCCATTCAGGGTTTTGAGAAGCCCCTGTGGTTTAAAACCGCCAGGGTAAAGGAGGAAGCATCAACCTGGGAGCGCAGCCAGGCACATGACGCAGTTGCAGAGGAGTGTTTGGCGGTGCGCGATGCGGCGGGCGTTGTCGATATCTCGGGGGCCTCCAGGTTTGAAGTCAGCGGTCCCGGTGCTGGTGCATTTCTGGACAATCTCTCATGTAATCGATTGCCGAGGAAGGACGGCCGAATCGTACTGACACTTTTTCATGGTCCCAATGGCGGCATCATGACGGAACAGTCCATTACCCGTCTGCACCAGGATTTGTATTACCTGGTTGGCCCGATTTTGTCGGAACATCGGGACATGCAGTGGATGCAACAACACAGCAACGGCTATGACGTGCAGATCAAAAATCTTACCGACCAGTATGGTGGCGTGCTGCTTACCGGCCCTAACGCCCGGGATATTCTGCAGCAGCTGACCGATGAAGACTTATCGAACTCAGCATTTCCGTGGCTGAGTTGCAGCACCGTAAAACTCGACAGCGCCCATGTGCGAGTCATGCGTGTTTCCTATGCGGGTGAACTGGGCTACGAGCTGCACATGCCGAATTACCAGCTGGTTTCCATCTATGAATCACTCGAACGCGTTGGCAGTGAATACGGCCTGCGTGATTTCGGTGGCTATGCCTTTAATTCACTGCGCATGGAAAAGATGTACCGCGCCTGGGGGAATGAATTTACCGAAGAGATCAGCGGCGTTGAAGCAGGCATGGAGCGCTTCATTGATACCAGCCGCAATTTCATTGGCGTTGAAAGCATCAGGAAGCGGCAGGAAGGTAAGGGCAGTATTCGGCTTGCTTACCTCGCCTTCGACGATGACCTTGCCTGCGAATGCTGGGGAAACGAGGCCATATACCAGGGCGAGGAACTCGTTGGTCTCACCACTGGCGGCACCTACGGTCACCGGGTTGGCTACAGCCTGACATTCGCCTACATCAGACCGGAACTTGTCGTCCAGGGCACTTCCCTTAAGGTGATGACCTCAGCCGGGCCGCGGTTGGCGCATGTTGAGATGGATGCTGTTTATGATCCTAGTAATGAGCGGTTGAGGGGTTAGTTTAAGGGCAAGTGAGGTGCCAGAATAAAGTTGATGGTCTCGGGTGGCTTTACACTGGTTCTCTGTCAGGAGGCTCGAACCGTGGGTCGAGTCTGCCTTTTGGTACCGAGGGTCAACTCTGACGCCCTCAATCGGAACCATTCATAGGTCTCGCACACGAGAGATCAATAGCTTAGCCCACTTCCACGATCCGTCAAGGGCACAAAATGTCTACTGTTCTGTCTACTCTACAGGCTCGACAGAACTCATCAGTCTTTATCTGAATAGTCACACAGCTCTTCTAATCAGGTCAGTAGCATCATTGTGATATCGACACAGTTAGGCGCTCGGAATCGAACTGGCACCTCAGAACAAACGATAGGAAACTTGATGTAGTACAGCATGTTGATTTACATCTTCTATTGACCCATTTTGAATAATATTTGTACCAAATAGTTGACCCACAATTTCGTATGTATACACCTGTGTCATCGGGTACTCTGCTGCCAAGGACGGTTCAAAATCAAATGCAAACGCTGGGTCAGAATTCAGTGCAAATCAACAGCCAGTGGATACGTTTACTCCGGCACTTTCCTCCGATTCCAATATTCATCAATTTGAATTTCTAGGCGTGCTAGTACTTCGTGAAGTGTTTTCCTGGCGGGTGTAGGTCTTAAGCTAACGAGTTGGGCTTTGGCTTTTATTGTGGCTAGCCTCGCTTTGTCAAACTTGCTAGCCTGAATAAGCAAATCTCCCAGAGTGACTGTCCATTCTGGTGAATGCCCCAACTGATCTTCAAGACTGTACCAACGTTCCAAAGCATCTTCACCCTCGCCACGCCTGAGTTCCAACTCCATCGCGTAGCGCTGCAACTGAGGGTTGAGGCCGAGCTTCTTAATACCCTCGTCTAAAATGGCCAAGGCGCTATTTATGCCATCAGGTCTGATTTCAACTAGCAGCTTAGCTGCAGTCAAATATTCTCCTGGGTGTGGTTGTGGAGAAGTATCCAGGTACACCTTGTAACTAGCGATAGCAATATCAAATCGTTTAGCTTCGCTTGCGGCTCTCGCTCGCAGCAAAAAGGCCTCCGGGTACTTTGAGTTAACACTGATATATTTGTCGAGATAACCAAGCGCCGTTTGGAAATCGCCCATGTAGTAATATAGTCGTCCCATTTCGAAGGCTACGTCGTATTTGTCACCGAAAGTTTCAGCAAGTTTCAGATCTTGCTCTGCCTTTTGCCAGTGACCGGATCTGGCGTGAAGGGATCCGCGCGCAACAAGTAACGATGGTTCACCAGGGTTTTCAGCTAGCAAAGCATTAAGCTCCTCAATACTGCGTTGATCCCCCGCATGCGAATAACCCTCGATGCTGAAAATCGACAAAATCATGAACAGTATCGATTGAAGCCAATGTGAAACTTTCATTGTCAATTTCGGGTAATGATAAAGTAATCCAGAACACGACCATGTTCATCAATAAAGCGAGAGGTCAGAGTACTTTTTTTTACATCCAAAACGACAGACCCCTTTACGGCAATTCCGTGGCCTTGATGCCCAAACTTTGTATCACTGAATGTTCTGTGAGCAGGATGTTGCAACCAGTCTGGTAGAGTGCAGTCGTATATCCGCCCTTCAAGACAGGGTTTCTTTTTATCTGCTTTTCCAGAACTCCCCGCGACTATATATACCGCACGATTGTCCGAACCATCCAACGGACTGATTTGTTGGTACGGATCGTTTCCTTGCCCTAAAGCAGGGTGCCCATGAGCATCCAGTTGTGCATTCTCGGCTAGGTCGAAGGTATCAGACAATCCATGATGATCATTTAGGTACCAGGATCTTTCGTAAGAGTGTGAGTGGCCACTGTATACGACATCAACTCCATAGTTTTCAAATATCGATACAAAATTTGTCCGCATATCTATTTCATTTTGTTCTCGATCAGAGTCGTGGTTTTTACCTTTCGAATAAGGAGGATGGTGGAAGATGACGACTGTCCAATCAAGCGTGTTTGCGCTTAAGTCATCTATTAACCATGCACGCATTGTTTCACGCTGATGCTTGTCTCGATTCGTCAATTGAGAATCTAGGCTGACCACGTGAACATTTCCGTAGTTGAACGAGTAGTATTGTTCCGTCCCACTTGGCACGCCCCCTATCTCGCCTTTCGTCGGTAAGGTAAAGATATGCAGGTAGGGCAACCCAGATTTGTCTGGTCCATTGCCGTCACTATCATATGAATTGGGCTCAGATGATTTACTAGTTCCACTCACGTTCATTATTACCGGCCCCTTTTCACAGGCGGGAATTTCACTGAATATACAGATATCAAACAGAGGGCCCACGCCCATCTCATGATTTCCGATAGTTGGCCAGGTTGCAGCACCCTGAATAAGCTCAGTATAAATATCAAAGAAACCACCCTGCCACTGTTCGTCTGTTCCTTCTAAGTAAGCGTTATCCCCCAGAAGCAAAAGCAGGTCCAACGCTTCACCACCGGCCTGTTCTTCGTTGTACTTAAGAAAACCACTTTTCACTGCAAGGGCTTCCCCTTCGTGAGGATTACCCGACGGAGTGTTTTCGGTAGCCGTTCCCGAGTCGCCTAGCAACCAGATATGAGTATTCCCATCAGCAGGTGTTTGCTCAGAAAGGGGTGCAGTTCGAAATGACATGATTGCAGTTTCAGGGCCGGCCTTCTCGAAAGAATAATAATATCGGGTATCCGGTTTTAGCCGTTGTAGCTTTGCTATTTTGTGGCGAGCTTCATATGTTGTTGCAACAGTATGATCGAGTTGGTTTGCCCTAGTACCAAACCAAACACTGTCCGCTCCGTCTCTCCATTTGATAATGGCACTATCAAAAGAAATTTGTTGAAGAAAGATACGACTTGGTTCAGGCAGCACACTTTCTGTGTTTAGAAGCTGGTCTTCGGTATTGCTCGCACATCCAGCGATAAGCGACAGGACAGCGACATAGGTCATGATTGCCAGCATTGCTTTTCTAAACAATTCCCTTCCTTATGCTGATTTCAAATTTCAAATGAGATTAGTTGTAGCCTCTAACAATCGGATACGAAATTACAAAATTGCTCCATCTTAGAACCCCCAGAAGAGAAATCTTCTGGGGGCTTTCTAGTGAAATCTAGTTCCTTTTAGAAGTTGAGCCGAAATCCGACAAGATAACGTCTTCCGTAGGACTCAATTTGGTTTGGATTCCATTTGCTTCCTGAGTAACGAACATCGGTTTCGTCTGTGAGATTATTCATATTAAGAAAAACGGAGGCTTGATAGCCGGTTAGTGCTTCAAGATTGTAACGTATCGCTAAGTCAACACGCTCTTGTTCATCCCAATAAACGCTTGAGCCAAGGCCAAAAACATTACCGGTTTCTGTTTCATCAAGCCACTCGTCTCTGTAGCGATAGGTTATTCGAGCAGAGATACCATAATCCTCATAGAATAAAGAGAAATTGTAATTAGTATCTGACTGTCCAGGTAGACTAAATTCAAAACCAGAAGGTGCTGTGTACTCGGAGTCAATCAATGCAAGATTAGCTTCAACACCGAAGCCTGAAAAAAATCCCTCGATATAATTGTCTAACCTTCCCGTAAAGGCTATTTCGATACCTTGGAGTTCACCGTCCTTACCATTTCCAAAAGCCGAAAGGTCCCATAGCTCTCCCGGTTCGGCAAAATCGGAATAAATGCTCCCGTCCACTTTTTCATTGGATTCAGCGATTACATTATCAATTTCACGATAGAATATTGTTAAGGATAAGAGGCTTGCTTCATCAAAATACCATTCAAAAGCTGCATCAATTCCCCATGACTCTTCTTCCTCAAGAAAAGGATTGCCGCCAGAGACAGATGTACCGATGTCGCTAATTGAAGCTGCCGCTCTTGCTTCAATATATGACGGTCGGCTAATGCCTGTAGAGTAGGAAACACGAACCTTCATATCTTCATTTAGATCATAATTCACATGAAGACTAGGCAGAACATTTGTATAGCTTCTTTTGACTGACAGTGGTTGAGAGACTGCACCTACCAATTTTGAACCTATAGTTTCGTATTCCGTATCCTCGACACGAACTCCAGCAATGATATTACCCCATTCCATATCAAAGGTTTGCATCACATAGGCTGACAATAAGGTCTCCTCAATACTGATTTTCTCATCTTCTGGA
Source organism: Gammaproteobacteria bacterium (assembly GCA_002725995.1). GTDB lineage: Bacteria > Pseudomonadota > Gammaproteobacteria > Pseudomonadales > Azotimanducaceae. The sequence continues at coordinate 2,226 of PBRQ01000097.1, read as the reverse complement.
AAATCTGAACGAGTTTGACCAGCGGCTTCCAAACACGCTCGTAATCCTGGATTATCGGTATAGAAAGCGCCGATACTATTATTCAGCTCTGTATCCCAAGATCCCTGTACATAATTAAGAACGGGGCAACTATCAGAAGGATACCCTTTTCCTACTGTAGCAAGAGGCGCCCCACCACCACTAGCCTCTCGGTCATCATACTTAATGCCAAACTTCAACAGCCCCCTGCTATTTGCACGACTGAGATCTATCTTGAATTGATCATTGTCGGTATAGAGTCCGCCAATTGCATCCACTAACAATTTCGTACCAAATTCAACATCGGCCAGGTTTTCATCAAAGGAAATTGTTGGATTTTGTGGATTCGTAAGATCATAAAAGACATTTGAAACCTGACCACCGCCAATAAAGTAGGGTATTGGCAAAAAAGTATCGAATGTTGTATCGATATTACTGTAACTTACTTCAAGATCCCATTTGCCTAGAGGAAGTTCTACCCCTAAAGTATTCACTTCAGTTTCGTTAATATATGTGCCGTATTCAAGGAGTCGCCTTATGCTACCCGTCTCCGCAGTGCCAGTTTGAGCAGGGACATCTTTAAGGTATACACGAAAATCATTTCGTTGCTCTGAATCAGTAAACTTCGTATTCAGCGAGTTGAAATAGACTCTGCCACCGTTCTCAAGATAAAATTCTATCGTTCCACCGAAGGCTTCATCTTCTCTTTCAAGCTTATAATTTCTAAAATCGATCCTGTCAGGAAATAGTGCCCCTTCAGTGCCAGAGTATGTAGGTTCACGATTATCGGTGATCTGTTCACGCATATTATATGACCCATAAGCCAACACACCGAATTGATCGTTAGAATAGGAAAGTCTCAAATTTCCTCTTTCAATGTCACCTCCTCCCAGATCCTGTTCTCCAACACCTAGCTCAATTGAGCCAGAAAATCCTTCTATTTCAGATGGCATAAATGTTTTGACATTGATATATCCAGATACCGATTCTCCAGGCATGTCAGGAGTTATTGCCTTATTAGCGACTACTTGAGAAGTGATAACAGCCGGATAGGCATCAAATCTAGGTATTCTTCCGTTTTCTACACCAGGAATACTAATACCGTTAAAGGCGGTCGTCGTGTAACGCTTCGGTGTACCACGAAAACTAATATATCGCGCTTGTCCCTGGTCCCTTTCTATTGAAATGCCAGGTACCCGACCGAGCGCATCAGCAAGATTCTGGTCCGGGAATCGCCCGATCGCGTCTGCTGAGATGATGTCAGCGACATTGTCAGCCAGCCGTTTTGCATCAATTGCAGCCTGCTGACTGGCCTTGATTGATTTACCGATAACCACTACTTCTTCTATCGTCTGTTCAGCAGCCGCTGCTGTAGACCCAACACCAATCAATGCTGCCATAACCATCAAGGCACTAAACTTTTTCAAAATCAATACTCTGTTTCGCACAGTCATCCCCTTATTATTTTTTGTCAAATAGTACTTTCATTTGGATAATGGCTCCAGTTGCAAGGTAGGATCACTTTCTATCTTGAAAAGATGAAAGCACATTGGATGAAATCCAAAGTATTCCCACGTGGCTAGACAATATACTACTGAGTCCTCAAATTCAAAAAGCCCACAGTTGGGTTATCAAAAGAAATTCTGGCATCTGGTCGTGTTGCTGTTCTCTCGGTATGGGCCGTCTGAAGTGCTAGATCCCCTTTAAGCTTCACTTGTACACCATGCGATACAAAAAGATCGCTGATGTATTCTCTATCTGACTCTTCAATTTCATTTGGTATGGCAGGGTTCTGACTGTATCAAAAACTCCCACGAGGCGGTGAATCCGCCAGCCAAAGTACTGGGGAGTCTCGCATGCCGAGTAATGTGACCTTCACCCCGCCAGGTTAACCATGACAAGTAAGGGATTTCCCGCTAGATTGACCTATGGGAGGTCTCGTTATGAAGGGCAAACGGTATACAGAAGAGCAGATCATTGGGTTTCTCAAGGCGCATGAAGCTGGCGCCAGAATCGGTGATTTGGCGCGAGAGCACGGCTTTTTCTGCACTTCTTTTCTCTGTCATCATCATTTCCTCTCGGGTTAACGATGAACTAGAAGTGTCTCTTAGAATTTAGTGCCAGTGGTCCCATATGGGCTGACGACGTACACATTACCGGTCTCTTCTGCGTGCCTTAGTACTCGAAGGCGCCTTTGGATCTCTCGAT
>PBRQ01000096.1 GCA_002725995.1 Gammaproteobacteria bacterium | reverse complement strand
ATTCTCTCTCACCCAGCATCGCTGCCAGTTCCCTCGCCTGGGGGAAATCCACGAGCAGATCCATATCCAGCACCTTGGCCGCGCAGGCCCCCGCGAGGCCTACCGTATAGAGAAACATGATGTCGGCATAGGTGAAGGCATCGCCGGCGACATAGGGTGAGAACTTACCTTTTCTTTTCAAACAGGCAATGCCCTTGTCCAGGTTGGTCTTCGCCTTATCCTTTGTTTCATCAGAGACTGATCCGCCGAAGAAGGCTTCGGCAAAACAAGTTCTGGCTGGCAGTTCGATGTACAACTCAATTTCATGGATGAGTTCACGCACTTCGGCTCTTGCAAGCGGATCCGTTGGCATCAGAGCGGGTCCAGCATAATTTTCTTCGAGATACTCCATGATGACGCTGGTTTCGCTCAGGAACCCATGCTCTGTTTCAATGCAGGGCACCTTGCCCATCGGACTCTTAGCTAGATAATCGTTTTCCTGACTTGGCATGGTATCAACAAAATCAAATTCAATTCCCTTTTCCAACAGAGCCATTTTCACCATATTGAAATAGTTGCTTACGGTAAATCCGTATAGTTTTATCATTTCTCTACCCCGGGTCTTGTCATTTGTCAGATAGCCAATAATACAGAGACTCGAGCGATGATCAACAGGACGCCAGCCAGTTCAAATCATCACAAAAGGAGTGCCTCACTATCTAGAGAACGTCTGATTAAGAGGTTCCCTAGCTGCGGAATCATCCAACTGAGCCGCTAACAGATTTCAGGACAACCCCTGATATGGTAGCCTTGACGGCTCTTTTAGATTGGCCCCGCGCCAAGACTATGAATAACAAGACGGAGACCTGAATGGATCTTTCTTTTGGTAGCGAATATGAAGTGTTTCGCGAAGAGGTTCGTGACTTCATACACCAGCACAAGGACAAACAACCGAACCCGGCTGAAATGCGAAGCGAGAAAACGCTGGCCTGGCAGAAACTGCTCATAGACCACGGCTACCACTCGCGCACAATTCCAAAAAAGTATGGTGGCTACGGCGCCGAGCCTGACATTATCAAGTCAAGAATCATCGCCGAGGAATTCAGTGCTGAACAAATCAATACAGGACTAAGCGGCCAGGGTATTTCCATGCTCACCCCGGTGCTCCTTGAAATGGGCAATGAGGAACAGAAGCAACAGTTCATCAAACCCACCATCCATGGTGAACTGCTCTGGTGTCAGGGATACTCGGAACCCGGAGCCGGCAGTGATCTAGCCAGTCTGACGACAAAGGCTGAGTTGGATGGCGATGAGTGGGTAATCAATGGCCAGAAAATCTGGACCAGCACCGCCCATATAGCTGACTGGATATTCTGTCTGGTGAGAACCGAACCTGATGCACCAAAACATCAGGGGATTTCATTTCTTCTTTTCAGGATGGATACACCCGGTATCGAGATTCGGCCCCTGATAGACATGACAGGCAAGCGCAATTTCAACGAGGTATTCTTCACCGATGTTCGTGTACCGAAGGACCAGATAGTCGGCAAACGTGGTCAGGGTTGGCTCGTGGCGAACGCTATTCTTGGACACGAGCGGGGTTCCCTGGCACCACCGGATGTCGCAGATGCAAGACTGAACGGCGTGGTAGACCTGATGCGCACGGAAACCATTGGCGGCGAAAAACTCATGGATAACCCTGTGTATCGAGACCGGCTGATGCAGTTGCAGGGGCGGGCGATGGCCCTGCGCTTGAATGATATGCGCCTACTTTCGGCACGAATCAACAAGAATCAGGACGTCAAACTCGCAGCCATGATCGTCAAACTGATGGGCACTGAACTTCGTCATGAAATCGAGGGCCTTGCCATCGACGTGATGGGGGAAATCGGCCTGAGTTATGAGGACAATCCTTATGTTCGCGACAAAGGTTCCTGGCAATTTCAATATATGTTTTATCTCGGGCTTATTATCGGTGGTGGCACATCTCAGATTCAGAAAAATATTATCTCGGAGCGTGGCCTCGATATGCCTAAGGAACCCAAGGTGGCCAAGTCATCCTGAGCAGTGCCAGGAATCCCCCTTTTAAATGATGAGATCACTCAACACACCAGCAGGACAGCAGTAGGAACAACGGGAATAGAAGTATGGAATTCGGTTTATCGCAAGAACAAATCCTTCTTCAGGATAGTGTTAACAAGTTTCTAGGCGACCAGGTGCCACTGGCTAAAGTCAGGCAGATCGCCACAGGTGAAGACAATGATTCAGCGGTCTGGAAGGGTCTTGCTGAACTGGGTATTCCAAGCCTGCTGATACCGGAGGCACAAGGTGGCGTAGATCTGGGCACCGTTGATGCCGTGATCGTGGCGGAATGTCTCGGCTATCACGTGACACCCTCAGCATTCATCTCGTCCGCGGTGATGGCACCGGTTGCTCTTATGGCGGCAGGTAAAGACGATACGCTCGCAGCAATTGCCGACGGTAACCACCGAGTTGGAATAGCCTTTGGGGAAGCAATTGGTGCCAGGAGGGATGCAGGCATTCTCGTTGATGGAACAACCCTGTCGGGGAAATGTCTGTTTGTTCTTGACGCGAACGCCGATGCCTACCTGATCGCAACCCCCGAAAAAAGTCTCTACCGGGTCAGGGCTGACGCGAAAGGGCTTGAACGTAATATCCTCACAACCATCGACAAGACACGACCTAACTGCGAACTTATTCTCGACAAGGTTGAAGGTGAACTCATCTCAGATGACCCCGAGGTTTACCTGCAAACCCTGGATGCCGGTCGCATTATACTGGCCGCCGATACACTGGGCGCTGCCCAAAGCATGCTGGACCAGGCGGTTGCCTATGCCAAACAGCGAGAGCAGTTCAATCGCGTTATAGCCTCCTTCCAGGCCGTAAAACATATGTGTGCAGAAATGGCGGCTAACCTTGAACCCTGTCGATCAATGGTCTGGTTCGCCGGGCACGCGTTCGATGAATTGCCGGATAAGAAAAGGCTGATCGCTTGCCACACCAAGGCTCACCTGTCAGAGGTTGGTAAGTTCATCGCTAAGACAGCTACTGAAGTTCATGGCGGCATGGGTTTTACTGACCTGGTGGGGCTGCACTACTGGTTCAAGCGCATTGGTGCCAACCGCCAGCTACTGGGCACACCGGAACTTGTCAGGGATGAAGCGGCAAGGATACAGGGGTTTGCTGCTTAACCAGCGAAATTTATGGGGCAGTTTGGTTACCCGGTACCTTACCCGCTTTCCTCTACGGCACGCCGGGCAAGTTGACCCGCCAGGTGAGATAACTCCTGAGTGAGTTAAAGTACGATTCCCTTTTCCGTATAGTCACTAATCATCGTTGAATCCAGCCCCAGCTCTTCGAGCACACTCTGCGTATGCTGACCGTGGGCAGGGGAGTGAGAAGTCGCTGGCAGCCTTTCACCACCAAATTTCGCAGGCGACCGGACTACCCTCATGGAACCCATAGCCGGATGCTCTCGCACCTCTACAGTTTCGTTGGCCAGAATCTGTGGCTGCGTAAGCACCTCTTCATAACCCAGACATTTCGCCACGGGGACATCATTCTCATGAAGTTTCTTCAGAATATCGTCAGTAGAAAACTGCGTGAACGCCTCTTCCAATTCTCCTCTGAATTCTCCAAGATTTGCAACCAGCTTCTCAAAGGAATTAAAACGTTCATCCGTCAGCAGATCCTCCCTGCCAAGGGCGCGCATAACACCTGCCCTTTGTGCTTCTGTTGCAGCAGAGGTCGTGATGACGCCATCCTTGGTCAGGGTAAGCTCGTAAATCAGGTCGGCCAGCAGCGGCTGTGGCGCAATATCATCATCCAGTAGGGTATTGTTCATGAATCCGTCCGGGAAAATAAAGAACAGGCCCGCATCCAGCATGGATAGATCTATATGCTGACCCTCACCTATTTTTTCCCTCACCAGAAGCGCGGCGGTGATTGCCTGGACTGCTGTGTAGGCTGTGATCTTGTCACACATGAGGTTGCGCACGAAGGAAGGTGTCTCGAAACTCTGGGATGCAGTCATACCGGAATGAGCCTGGATAATGGGGTCATAGGCCGGCGCGTTCGCAAGGGGGCCCTCGACACCAAAACCGGATATGGCGACATAAACAAGTCCCGGATTAAGATCGCGTAACTTTTCGCTTCCCAAATTGAGACTGTCCATTACACCGGGTCTGAAATTATGCACAATGACATCAGCATCCTTCGCCAGTTCACGAATTAGTGCCTGCCCTGCTTCATCCTTCAAATTGATGCGAATAGATTCCTTGCCTCTATTGCAGTTAGCAAACAGGGCGGAAATACCACCCTTTGAACTGCCGACATAGCGCATGGGGTCGCCCATATCTATGGGCTCCACCTTAATGACTCTTGCTCCCTGCTCAGCCATCATCATTGAGGCAAAGGCAGCCGTTATCATTGTAGAAAATTCTAGTACTTTTACACCTTCAAGGGGTTTCATCTTTATTCCTCAGAGTTACCACATACGTCGTCATATTCAGGCAGAATTCTACTGCTAATCACAATCTTGTCTCTTTACACGCTTGGCTGGTCCCAACCTTATCCCGCCACGGTCATGGATAAGACAACATTTATCCAGTACATTGCAAGCATGTCTCTACGGAAGTACGCCACACTCGCGCTTACCTGTTTTACTCTACAGGGTTGTGAGTTTGGGATCGATCCTGACGTCACCATCTCCCCAAACTACCATTTACTTTCCTCCTGCGACAAACCTGATAGTGCCGCTATCGCAAACCTTGTGGCTGAGAGTCTCTGCGGCACGATTTCAGTATTTGAAGACAGGGCAACGAGAAATGGCAGGAAGATTGATCTGAACATCATGGTCATACCTGCAATTTCATCTTCACAGCCGGATCCGATCTTTTTCCTGGCTGGCGGGCCAGGTCAGTCGGCTGTTGATGTGGGCCCCTTCCTCTTTTCCCACCTGCACAGACTTCGAGCTGAGAGAGATATCGTACTCGTGGATCAAAGAGGTACAGGGAATTCCAACTCACTCGCCTGTGAGCTAGAAACCTCAGCTTTCGAGCAGGTAAATCTCTCCGTCGCGGCGGCCACTGAAATGCAGATTGAGAATCTCAAAAAGTGCCTGAGCGAATACGAAGCAAACGTCGCGCTGTATACAACGCCTATCGCAATGGACGACCTCAATGAAGTCAGGGAAGTGCTGGGCTACAAAAAGATAAACCTGCTGGGTATTTCCTACGGAACCCGTGCAGGGCTGGTCTACATTCGCCGACACCAGGATACTGTGCGCAGCGCAGTACTGGATGCGGTGGCCCCCTTGACCATGGCCATTCCGAAAAACGTTGCCGCTGATGCACAAGCTGCATTCGAGCGACTACTATCTGATTGCAAGAAACAACCAGGATGTAAAGAAACCTATCCACATCTTAAGGAACATTTCAGGCTCCTTGTCGAGGGGCTGGAACAGAATCCTGAAGAAATTACCCTGCATCACCCGAGAACTGGAAAGGCAACAAAGGGGACCATTGACCCACATCTCATCAACAGACTTGTCCGGACTGTCATGTACGATCGGACTCTGTCTCGACTGCTGCCACTAGCCATTGAGGAAGCTTTCCGGGGAAACTATGCGCCCTTATCGACCCTTGCCTATACACTCACCGGAGAAGAATCCGGCCTCAGCAGCGGCATGATGGCATCCGTCCTGTGTGCAGAGGATATGACACGAATCGATTCCGCAGGCAACAGCAGGGATTTTGACAACGCTATATATGAAGCCCTGGGCCCAATCTGTGAGTTCTGGCCAAGGGGTTCCGTTTCGGAGGAGTATTTTGAGCCAGTAGTATCGGATATTCCCATCCTCTTGACCTCTGGAACGCTTGACCCGGTCACGCCGCCTAAATATGGCTGGGAGGCATCTCTCACGCTGAGCAATTCTGAACACATCGTTATCCCAGGTGTTGGCCACAGTGTGATCACAGCGGGTTGCATGCCTGATATCGTCTACGACTTTATTAACCATCCGGAACCCACCAAAATTACAGGCAGCTGCGGTGTCGACCTGAAAAGACCCGCCTTTTTTACCAGCCTGGCCGGCCCGCTCGGTCCTGGTGAGGGTAAGCAGGAGGACAAGCACAGGTGATTGAAGTCAAATCACTCTACAAGTCCTTCGCCGATATCAAAGCCGTCAAGGATGTATCCTTCACCGCCGACAATGGTCAGGTGACCGGACTCCTCGGACCCAATGGTGCGGGTAAATCAACCACACTTCGGATTCTCTATGGCCTGCTCACCCAGGATTCCGGCGGTGCGCTGGTCGATGGTATCGATATCAAATCTGATCGAATTGGTGCACAGCGGAAAATTGGAGTATTGCCGGACAGTCACGGCCTATACATCAGGCTGACAGCAAGGGAGCATATTCACTACTTCGGGCGCTTGCATAAATTTGATGAAGATAAGCTCGAGTTCCAGACCAACGAGCTCATTAAGCTGTTGGGTATGGAAGCCATAGCAGATCGCAGGGTGGAAGGGTTTTCCCAGGGTGAACGGATGAAGGTCTGCCTCGCTCGATCACTGGTTCACAACCCACCGAACGTCCTGCTGGATGAGCCAACAAATGGGCTCGATGTCATGACTACGCGCAATGTGCGAGAGATTATAGAGGAGCTCAAAAACAAAAATATTGCCGTATTGTTTTCGAGCCACCTGATGCACGAGGTTTCAAGATTGTGTGACCACATCGTTATCGTCTCGGAAGGTTCAATTGTAGCCAGTGGCGCCACCGATGAGATTCGGAATACCGCCGACGAAGAGAACCTTGAGGAAGCATTCGTGAAACTGGTTGAGGGAGGCATCGACTGATGCATCCTGTGACTGTTGTTCTGGGCAAGGAAGTCCGCGACGCCGCAAGGGACAAGCGCGCCTTGCTGACCGCCTTTTTGTTCCCGGTACTTTCTCCCCTGCTGGTGTACTTCATGATGACCGCCATCATCGAATTGCAAACAGACGCGGACAAAATGACAATTCCGATCATCGGCGGTGAACATGCTCCTGCACTCGTTCAATGGCTGCAGGAACAGGATGTGCATCTAGAAAAATTTGACGGCGATGCAAAGCAGGTGGTCAGGGACAAGGACAAGGAACTGGTGGTGATCATCCCGGATGATTTTCAGCAAAAATTCGGGGAATTGAAAACTGTTCAGATAGAGATTGTCAGTGATGGTTCACGCACGGATTCGCAGCCCAAGATCAGGCGAGTCCACGACCTGCTGCGTCAATACAACCAGGAAATCGGAGCGCTGCGACTTATAGCCAGGGGCGTTTCTCCTGATGTCACCCGGGTTGTCATGAGTCAGCACATCGATGTTGCCAGCAAGGAACAGCGCGCTGCGATGGCACTGAATTTTATTCCCATGTACATCATCCTGGCTGCGTTTGTCGCTGGCATGGGCATCGCCGTGGACAGCACCGCCGGGGAGAGAGAAAGAAAAACCATCGAACCGCTGCTCATCAACCCAGTTGAACGCTATCAGATCGTAACGGGGAAATGGCTTGCAGCAACGATTTTTTCGGCTATAGGCATGGCCCTTACCCTGGTGTTGTGTATCGCCGCAATGGGGCAGGTGTCGCTGGCGCAAATAGGGTTACAGTTCCATATTGGAAATGGACAGATGTTGTCTATGTTGCTGGCGACCTTGCCCCTTGCCTTTCTCGCTACCAGCATGCAACTTCTGCTGGGCATATTTGCCAAGTCTTTTAAGGACGCCCAGTCCTATATCGGTTTGCTGGTCCTCCTTCCCATGGTGCCCTCCATGTATATGATGTTTAGCCCCTTCGCCACCCAGGAATGGATGTTTGCCATTCCCATGCTGGGTCAACACCTGTTGCTGGTGGATGTACTGGGCGCAAAGGAGGTGCCGCTGATCGGCTACTTCTATTCCGCCATATCCTGCCTGGTTCTCAGTATGGCGCTGGTGCTGATCACCGCCAGGCTGTTTCAACGTGAATCAATTCTTTCTGGCTAGAAACGAGCATGGGAAAAATCATTATCCTCGGTGTAGTCTTTACTTTGGCGGGCTTGCTGCTAACTACCTACTCAGCGCTCGAATATGATGGTGTCGTCGTGATTGAAACCCTTAAGTCCAAGGGCGGCCAGGCCCGGCACACCCATACCTGGTTTGTCATCGAGGAAAATAAAATCTTCCTGGAAGCCGGACATCCTGAGAACCCGTGGGTACAGGATCTGCAACATCTGCGCCACATCACCGTTGAGGGGGAAGGGGTTACAGGCAGGCACCAGTTTTCGATCCATGACCTGGCACCTGATCACACAAGAATCAGGCAAATGATGCGGGCTAAATATGGTTGGTGAGACTGGTGGGTTGAGCAGCTGTTTGACACATCCCAGTCCAAACTGATCGAGTTACAGTAGGTACCAGCTTCTTGAGCAGCGAGGAGGTTAGACAATAGTTCTTGTCACATCATTTTCAGCCGATATGCTTAACACTTCCAAATAAATCGCTTGCTCACCATGACTCAATATTCGCCAGTTCCACAGGCACATCGCGCGGCCAAACCCGCAACCGATACAACCAGGGCAGTTCAGCAGTCTTTCAAAGACAAGCTCGACTTCACTGACCAGCAGAGCTTTGCGGATGCAAAGCGCGGCTTTATCGCCACTATCGATCCGCTCACCATCGCCCACGACCGCAGCCAGCGTGCAGTCTACGACCTCTCGCAAATGCAATTTCTTGAGGGTGAAGCACCGGATACGGTCAACCCTTCCCTCTGGCGTCAGGCACAGTTGAACGCCGGACATCATGGACTGTACGAAGTAGTCGACGGCATTTACCAGATTCGCTCGTTTGATATAGCCAACATGACACTCATCAGAGGCGACAGTGGCTGGATAATTGTTGACCCACTCACCTCTTCAGAATCATCAAGAGCAGGACTCGAACTGGCAAACGAGCAACTTGGTGAGCGCCCCATCGTCGCGGTTATTTACACCCACAGCCATGCTGATCATTTTGCCGGTGTGTTAGGCGTCATTACCCAGGAACAGGCAGAGTCAGGAGAGGTTGCAGTCATAGCGCCAGTGGACTTTGTAAAGGAGTCACTTTCGGAGAATGTACTGGCGGGCAACGTGATGAATCGGCGCGCAACCTACATGTATGGCAACCTGCTCAAACCTTCGGTAACGGGTTTCGTCACAACTGGGCTCGGCGCTGCCCTTTCCATGGGCACGACCGGCTTCATTGTCCCCAATGACATCATCCGCGAAACCGGAGAGACGAGAAATATTGATGGCATAGAGATCGAGTTCCAGATGACCATGGGCACGGAGGCACCTGCCGAAATAGTGTTCTATTTCCCGCAATTCAAGGCACTGTGCATGTCTGAAATTACTTCCCATCACCTGCACAATGTCTATACACCGCGCGGCGCACAGGTGCGGGACGCGCTGGCATGGGCAGCGCAGATCAACGAATCTATCGACCTGTTTGGCAAGCGGCTGGAAATTGAGTTTGCAAGCCATCACTGGCCCATATGGGGACAGGAGGAGGCGGTCTCCTACCTGAAAAAGCAACGGGATCTGTACAAGTTTATCCATGATCAGACACTGCGCCTTGCTAACCTTGGATACACGAAAGAAGAGATAGCGGAGCAGATCTCGCTGCCGGATTCCCTTGGCAAGGAGTTCTACAACAGGGATTACTATGGAACCGTACATCACAATTCCCGCGCCGTCTATGTTAGGTATCTCGGCTATTTCGATGGCAACCCCGCGCACCTTTATCCCCTGCCCCCCGTTGAGGCTGCAAACCACTATCTTGATTATATGGGTGGTGCCGACGCGGTGGTCAACAGAGCGAGAGCGTCCTTTGCTGCCGGCGATTATCGCTGGGTCGCTGAGGTTCTAAATCATGTGGCTATGGCCCAGGCTGACCACATGGAGGGCAGAGCGCTGCTTGCCGATACACTGGAGCAACTCGGATACCAATCGGAATCTGCACCCTGGCGAAATTTCTACCTTTGCGGTGCTCTCGAACTACGTGAGGGTTTGCCCGCTGGCTCATCAACCTTCGGTGCCAGTGAAGGCATGGCGAAGGGCATGCCGCTACAAAATTTGTTTCAAACAATGGCTGTCCGTCTAAACGCTGAGAGGGCAGACGGGATAGTCCTGCATATCAACATTGAATTTACTGACAGCGAAGCAACTTTGCTGACCATTGAAAATTCCGTATTGCATGCTTTTCCGGGCAAACAACATGATGCCCCAAGCGCAACGATAAAAATTAGTATGATGGACTACAAGCGCCTGATGATGGGGCTGGTCAATGCTGCCAAATTGATGGAAACCGGCGCCCTCGAAATTGCAGGTGATGCAGGTGCTTTGCTGCAAATGACCGGGCTGTTCGATCAGTTCTTGCGAAGATTTCCGATCGTGACAGCGCGCAAACCCTGGGCAAAGATCGCCGACGCAGATGACAATGACTGAATATAACCAGCCAGAATCCGGAAACGAAATGCCTCAATTCAGTGGCAGAACAACCATGTTTCGCTTGCCAGCCGCGGACTCAGCAGAGAATGTCGATATCGGCATTAAGGTTGCCCATGGAACCGTTTTTCGACACGCTATCGAAGAAGCTCTGGTTGGCCCAGAAAAAATGTTCCAGGTTGACCTTCGTGCAACCGGCTATTCCGCCGAGGATTTTGATTGGGCGCGCAGCAAAGGCGCGACGGTAATATCAGCAGAGGAATGCTGGTACAAATCACTTTCTCCCCTGATGGATTCCATTCGAGGTAAACTGGGTAAAGATCACCTGGTTTACCTTAGTTTCGATATCGATGGGGTGGACCCGCCCGTCGCACCGGAAACCGGCACACCAGAACCCGCAGGGCTCATGGCATCCCAGGGGCTGGAGATCATTCGCGGCACCTTCGGACTCAATATAGTTGGTTGTGACCTGGTGGAGGTGTCACCCCCATACGATACGACGGAAAACACATCACTGCTGGCAGCTAATCTCATTTTTGAAATGCTCTGTTCCCTGCCTGGATGTGTTCATCGTTTGCCTTGAAAGTCGGCTTAGGTCTTTTATGATTCCTCGACACGAGCATCACCAAGTATTTTCACTTCGCGGGCCAACATTTTTCGACTCCAGAAATATGCCACGCTGCCCATGATCACGTTGGCCACACAGGTTGCTATAAATATACCGATATAGCCCCAGTACGCATCGAACAGCATCGCCAGAGGAATATAGACGACAATCATTCGAAACAGGGACATCACGGTCGTGGGTAGCGGCCGGCCAAGGGCGACGAACAAGGAGCCAGATATCATACCGATGCCAAGCATGCCGAACGTCACAGGCACCAGAAAAAAGTACCAGCTTGCGGACTCAACGAGCTTTGCATCATCATTGATCAGGGCAACAAGGTCGCCACCAAATGGTGCGAGAAAGATGAAACACAAGATGCCCCAGGCAAAGCAGAACTTGTAGGATGATTTCAGCCCCTTGTAGACCCGGTCTACCTTCCTGGCGCCCCAGTTCTGACCGACAAAGGGACCAACACTTGCTGACAGGGACATGAGAATCATCAGGACCAGCATTTCGAAGCGCGAAGTAATGCCGAATCCAGCGACGACTTCCGGCCCGTAGGCGGACAAGAGTCGTATGACGATAGCCATGGTCACCGGGCCAATCAAACTGTTGAGCATCGAAGGTACACCGATGTAGAGAATCGACCAAGTCGACCTTACGATATTGGTCGCCCAGCCTCGGACTGGCAGTATCAGTCTTTCATCAAAAATAAGAATTGCGAACATGCCAAGGGTTCGCATCAGACCCGATAGGACCGCCGCCCAGGCAGAGCCGACGATACCCATCTCAGGCATTCCCAGAAGCCCAAAGATGAACAAGGGTGCAATGACAATCTGAACCCCTGAAGTTGAGGTCATCACGTAGCCGGGAATCTTCGCATTACCAACCGCCCGCAGCACGGTGCTGGTCACCATCGGCAGGCTGAAGAAGGGCAGACCGAGGATAAAGACAGTCATGAACTCCACCACCATAGGAAGAAGTTCAGGCTGCACACCCATAATTGTAAAAAGCGGCTCAAGGTAGACGTAGGCTAACGACATTATTAGTACCAGCATAGTCGTGGCCAGGATCAGGGAATGGGTTGTGTATCGCCTGGCTAGCTGCCGGTCCCCTGCGCCCTGCGCACGCGCAATCAAGGAGGCTGCTCCTGTACCAATACCCATGGAAACGCTTGAAAGCGCCATAATAAATGGGAATGTAAAGCTTATTGCAGCAAGTTCAGCAGCACCTAGAATTCCGATGTAAACGGTATCGATCATCATGGCGACGATCATGGACGATATTCCCAGGAACATGGGTATGGTCATTCGGGTCAGGTGCCCGCTGACGCTGCCGTGGGTTAAATCTTGGGAAGAAGACTTCATAACCGGGCAATTCTATCACCGACGGAGCACCATCAGCCTTTCATGGAAATTTTTAAGGAATGTTATCATGCAGCCACAAGTCTACTAGGGGATTCAAATGACACTAGCCCTCGGGATTCATGTTGGGCAGCAAAACATGGCTATGGATGAAATGCGCGCCCTGTGGCGCAAGCTTGATGCTGCAAAGGTTGATTGGCTTTCCACCTGGGATCATTTCTATGAGGCACCCCCTGCAGATGGCACCATCGATCATTTCGAAGCAATGACCACCCTCGGTGCATTGGCGGCCGAAACTTCTCATGCGAGGCTGGGATGCCTAGTGTTTTATGTGGGCTACCGAAATCCAGCCAGCATCGCCAAAGCCGCCACCACCCTCGATCATATATCGGGAGGTCGATTTGAGCTTGGACTGGGCGCCGGCTGGCATGAGCAGGAGGCGACAGCCTATGGCTATGATTTTCCAGTAGTCGGTACTCGTCTCGACATGCTCGATGAGGCAACCACTATCATTCGTGGACTTCTTACCAACGAGCGAACCACCTTTCAGGGCAAACACTACCGGGTCGAAAATGCTTCCAATGTTCCTGCCCCTCTGCAGAGTCGTCTGCCAATATGGATCGGTGGCCTCGGCGAAAAAAAGACACTGCGCCTGGTCGCCAAACACGCAGATGGGTGGAATGCTGCCTACATCTCAGTTGACCACTTCAAACACCTGGGAAGCGTATTGGATAAGTGGTGCGTAAAGCAGGATCGAGATCCTGCTACCTTAAAACGGTCAATTAATCTGACGTTCAATATGGGTACGACCGATGCGCAGGTGAAAAAGGAGCAGGAAAGCTTACATGAGGCCTGGGGGCCACTGGCTGCACATATCGAAGGCGGTGCTTTGCTATGCACGCCCACACAAGCCGTTGATCGAATCAAACAATACCAGGATGCCGGTGCTGATATGGTCAATATCGCCCTAAGAGCACCCTGGCAGCAGGAAGCTTTGGATGCCTACATCGAAGAGGTTATGCCAGTTCTACGCCAAGAAGGCTAACGCCCCAGCACCGCCAGCATGTCGTCGATAGTGGTGAATTTCACACGCGGGCGCCCCGCTTCCTCACCATTGGCCAGCTCTGCCTGATCTATCTTCTTCCAGTCTGCGTAGGTTACAACCTTTGGCTGCCTGGCCCTTATCATAGCCTCCGATGACGCTGGTGCCGCTTCAACGGGATTGAAATGCACACCAGCGGCCAGATCTTCTACCATGCAATTTACCGTTTCACTCGCACAGGTTTTGTTGGTGCCGATTACACCACTCGGACCACGCTTGATCCAACCAGCCGTATAAACACCCGGCAGGTTTTCGCCATCGACAGATTGGACACGGCCATGCTCATTTCTAATCGTCCCCCAACTTTCGTTAAATGGAACCTCCGGCAGCGCAACACCCCGATAGCCCACGGAGCGAAACACCAGACCTACCTTGAGTTCTTCCTCAACTCCGGTCGCCCGCGCACGGACGGAACCATCGTCAGCCTGGTAGCCTTCATTCTTCATCAGCCTGATCGCTTCTACCCTGCCATTAGGACCCATGATTTCAGTGGGCGAGACAAGGAATCGAAACGTAAGCAACCGGCGCTTTCCCGCCAGCGCGCGTGCAGAATAGTCAGCGATGGCCGCGACATTCCGCTCAACATTCTTGTCCGGGTTAGCTTGAATACTCCGTAGACTCGCCGCATCAGGGCTGGCCTCTTCAGGCGAGACCTCGATATCAGCATCCAGAAGTGCCCCCACTTCCTTGATTTCCTGTGGCGTGAAGGCTGCCTGAGCCGGTCCCCGGCGACCCAGCAAATAGACATTCTTCACCTTGCTTTGCTTTAGGGCTTCAAGTGCATAATCAGCGATATCGGTTTCAAGCAATTCTTCATGGGTCTTGCACAGAATCCGCGCAACATCCATCGCCACATTGCCAATGCCCACAACGGCGACACTCTCCTGGCTGAGGTCAAATTTCCTGTCGGCGAAATCCGGATGACCGTTGTACCAGGCTACAAACTCTGTCGCGGAATGGCTCCCCGTGAGATCTTCACCCGGAATGCCCAGGTCCCTGTCCACCGGCGCGCCTGTTGCAAAAATGATCTGATGGTAGTGTCGCTTCAGATCATCCATATGGAGGTCCGTGCCATACGCTACATTACCGTAAAAACGAAAATTTGGATTGGACGCACTCTTATCGTAGGCCCGGGTCACTGACTTATCTTTCTGGTGATCCGGTGCAACCCCCGCCCGCACCAGTCCAAAGGGCGTTGGAAGCCGATCGAACATATCCAACTCAACGTTCACACCCTTTTGTTTGAAGAAGTTACTGACTGTATAAAAGCCGGCTGGTCCGGATCCAATAATTCCGACACGCAAAGGATTGTCAACACCGCCAATTTCACCCATCAATTTTTCCTTCTATTACCTTTCCAGCGAGACTAGCAGATTGGGCAAAGTAATTCTCGCGGCATACAGACTCGTTAACGGGCATTTCGAGTGGCCTGACAGCCGTTCGAATTGACTCTCGATCAAGTTACTGGAATAACGCATAATTGAAGCGGCATCCGAGAATCAATAACAAGCTCCACGATGAGGTGCGAAACTTTGACTGATACCACGGTCGCAGTAGATACATCCCTTTCTACCACTGAGCAATGGCTCGCCCGGTTGGGCGTCCGCCCTGACGAAAGAACTGTCACCACACTGCTGTTCAGCAATATGTTCTTGTCAGGCATTGCGATAGGCATGATTCGAGTCTGCGCGCTCACCCTTTTCCTGAAGCATTTTGGTTCTGAGCAGCTTGCTCTCGTCGCAATATTGTTGGCTGTGGCCGGGATGCCCACAACGCTTCTTATCGACAAATTTACCATCGGTTTTTCAACCAGAGCGCATGTCTTCACGATCCTCGGTATCGTGATGGGCGGGCTACTTCTTTTCCGCGCCCTGCTCGGGCTGACCGATAGTACAGTTCTCGTTTTCACACTTCCCCTGTTTTTTGAACTGGCCTATATGCTTTTCAGCCTGCAGTTCATATTCCTTTTAACAAGGTTGCTAAATGTCAGGCAAGCAAAACGACTGTCTGGTATTGCTCGTTCTGGTGAGTTCGTCGCCGAAATGTGTGGCGGATTCCTCGTTGTCATTCTGCTGAACTTCCTTAAATTGGAAGACCTTCTAGTCGTCGCAATGTTGACGACAGGCATGGTATTCCTCGTGGTCAACCACACTACCAAGCAATTCCAATCAACACTGTTAGTTACCAACGAAGAAATTGTCGAAAGCGAGATCGCCGATAGCCGCCTTTTTGCCATGTTGAGGCTCCCCTACGTTAGGCTCATTGCAGGCTGCTATGGCGCTTACATGTTTGCCTATTTTTTTCTTGAGGTTGCTTTTTATCGTTACGCATCTATTCATCTTCCAGATGAGCGACAGCTAGCGGAATTCATTGCCCAATTTTTTGCTGTATCCGGCTTCCTCACCATGTTAACAATGGTCCTGGTATTTGCACCTTTCCTTCGAAAATTCGGCATCATCGCAGGAGTGATCGTATTTCCACTGGTAATTTTTTTTGGTTCAACCGCTGTCAGCATCATGGAATTTTCAGGCGTTGCAGTGGCGGCAATTTTCGCAGTAATGGTGGCCACCAACTGTGCCCGCTTTATTCTCCAGGCAGCAATCTGGAAACCCTCTGTAGCCATACTGTTTCAGGTACTCCCTGACCGACAGCGCACAGCAGGCACCTCCTTGATGGAAGGTGTAATCGACCCTCTGTCCGGAGGCATCGCAGGCCTCTGTCTATACATTTTAATTGACACAATGGGCTGGGAGCCGAAACATTTTCTGGTTCTCCTAAGCGTCCTCATGGCCTGCTGGCTGGTACTGTCGATTTTTATCCGTCGCCTCTACCTGTCCAACCTGGTGGTCAGCATCCAGAAAAGAAAACTTGGAGAACTGTCAATCACCGAGCTGGACGATGCAAGCCTGGATATAATCAAAGCCGGACTCACCAGTTCCTACCCGGCAGAGATCTTCTATTGCCTGAACCTGCTGGAGACAATCGAGCATCCTGAGATCACCGAACTGCTGAAACAAGTTCTATCTAACAGCAACAGGGAAGTAAGGATGGATGTACTGAAAAGAATTGCATCCATGAAGATACGGCCTTTAATCGGGCACATTTCGAAACGGATAGAAATTGAAACTGATCGCGCCGTTCGGGGGCAGGCACTAATCACCTATGCAGCACTTGCCCCAGATGACATCATCGAAAAGTTATCGATTTATCTTGAAGAACTTGACCCTGACCTCACCCACGGTGCACTAGTTGGCATACTCACCCACAACCCTGAAAACGAAAAGGCTAATGGCTTTTTGCTGCGCTCTGTTCGCTCTGTTTCTATCCAAGACAGATTGTTTGCCACCAAGGTCATGGCAGATATCGGCAGCAAACACTTCTCTGGATTTCTGGTGGAATTGCTGGAAGACAAGGAGAACACGATTTTGGAACAAGCAATTTATGCTGCAGGGCAGATGGGAGACGACAGGCTCATCAACTCACTGGTTTCAAAACTGACAAATCCGGCCCTTCTACCTGCAGCCAGCACTGCCCTGAGGCTATATGGAGAAGAGGCGCTCTATGACCTGGATCAGGGATTTTCATCCCCAGAGGCAAGCCGTGAGGAAAGGCTACACATCATCGATATCATCCGTGCGGAAGGGGGGGTCAGGGCAACTGAAATCTTGCTCCGTCACATCGACGTGGAGCAACCAGAAATCAGGCATCGAATCCTCCTTAGCCTTGCCGGCCTGCACTACCAGGCGGACCCGGATGACCAGTACATATTTGTGAACAAGCTGGATGAAGAAGTTTACAGTATCACCTGGCTACTCGCTGCCATGGAAGATATCTACGACGTGGACCAGTATCAACTGGTACATAGCGCACTCTGCCATGAACTGGATGTCAAGCGGGACAATATGCTATTGCTGATTTCCTTCCTGTTTCCATCAATTGTCATGCTTGATACACGCGCCAATATTGATTCCAAGGTTACCGAACTGCGTATCTTTGCCCTGGAAGTTCTGGATAATCTGCTTACCGGTGAGATTAAACAGATAGTCCTGCCATTACTCGATGACCTGACAGTTGCGGAACGTCTGACCGCTCTAGAAGAGAAATTCCCTCAGGAAAGCATGTCTGCTGAAAACAGGTTTAACGATATCGTGGAGTCTCATTTCGACGATGCATTTTTCTGGACCCGCAATACGTTGCTGTACCAGATCGGCCAGGACCGGGAATCAGGGCTTATCGGTAAAGTCAGAGAGTCACTCCAAGACGGGGAAGCGACCATCAGGGAGACGGGTCTCTGGGCACTATCACGACTAGAACCATCGGATCTGCGACGGACCCTCCAGATCCATGTGGGCGATGCACATGAAAACGTCAGTGACATCGTACGCTATTTGTTGGCCGGTCTTCCCGAGCCAGAGCCGACGCAGTAATTCGAGTGATGGAATGTCAATAACTGCTTTTAGGTAGCAGTCTGCCGCTAAGCTGGCATAATACAAAGTGAACTTGAATTACTGTAGGACGGCTACGGACGCTGGTGATTACCGATGCTACTAACGATTGAGAAAGTACTAATTCTCAAATCAGTCAATATTTTTTCCTCCGTACCGGAAGCACAACTGGTCGACCTGGCTACTATCGTTGAATCGGTTGAGTTCGATGCGGGAGAAATCATCATGCACAAGGGTGATCTCGGTAGTTCGATGTATATTGTTGCAGATGGCAAGGTTCGAATTTTTGACGAGGAGCAGGAATTGGGCATATTAGGTAACAGGGCTGTATTCGGTGATCTTGCTGCACTCGACCCTGAGCCTAGGGCGGCTTCAGTACAGGCGGTGGAAGACTGCACACTGTTGCGCATTGAAGGTGAATCCCTATATGAACTCATGGCAGGTAACAGGGAAGTAACACGAGGCATTGTCCACGTCTTATGTAACTACGCGCGGCAGAACCTGGTCAGACAAAAATAGGTAACAGCTTCCTAGCGGAAAATTCACAGCAGGCCAATTCAAGAAACAATACTCATCTAGAGGAATGCGAAACTGGTGAGCAATTCTTTTTCAGCGAACCTTCTTCTCTGGTTCGACCAACATGGGCGCCATGATCTTCCCTGGCAGCTGAATATTACGCCCTATCGTGTCTGGATATCTGAAGTAATGCTGCAACAGACACAGACAACTACTGCAGCGCCCTACTTCACCAATTTCATTGACACATTCCCCTCTATTGACAAGTTGGCATCAGCCTCCATCGATACTGTCCTGCACAATTGGACCGGCTTGGGCTACTACGCGCGCGCCCGGAACCTGCATAAAGCCGCCAACCTGTTAATGGACAAATACAATGGTGAGCTCCCCATGAGCGTTTCGGAACTGGAAGCTCTACCTGGCATTGGCCCATCAACTGCAGGGGCAATCGTTGCGATCTGCGCCAACCGAAAAGCAACGATCCTGGATGGGAACGTAAAGCGCGTTCTAGCTCGCTGCTTCGCCATCGATGGTTGGCCGGGTAAAAAAGCAACGGCTAAAGCATTGTGGCAAAAGGCAGAACAGCTCACTCCTGATACGCGAGTCAGGGACTACACGCAAGCCATAATGGACCTGGGTGCGACCCTGTGCACGCGAACATCACCGGATTGTAGTAATTGCCCTTTTGAGACCGAATGTATTGCACACCAATCCAACCGCTCTGACCAATTCCCAGCAAAGAAGCCAAAGAAGGTAGTGCCAGTGCGCACCACAACAATGCTAGTGATCGAAAACCCCCAGGGGGAATTGTTACTGCAGCAACGCCTTTCCACCGGACTCTGGAGCGGCCTCTGGTCATTCCCGGAAGGTGATGCGATAAAAGATACCTTGCTGCAGCTTGACATAGAAACCACCCTTATCGAGTCACAGGCGAGGAAGGAGAAGTTTCGGCATTCCTTTACACACTTTCATTTGGAAATCACGCCAGTTCACGTAAAATTGACTGATACTCCTGCGACCATCGGGGGAAAACCCATTGTCTGGTACTCACCGAGTGCACCAGCTGAAATCGGATTGACCGGACCTGTAACCAGGTTACTAAAGGAACTGGGATAATATGCCACGCACTGTCTTCTGCAAATTACTCAACAAAGAACTTCCAGGACTGGAAGCACCACCTTTCCCCGGACCCAAGGGTCAGGAGATCTTTGAGAACTACTCGCAGGACGCCTGGTTGAGCTGGCAGGAAACACAGACCATGCTCATCAACGAGAAGCACCTCAACATGATGGACAAGGACGCACGAAAGTACCTCAATATCCAGCGGGACCAGTTTCTGGCTGGTGAAGAGATCGAGCGGGCGGAGGGCTATGTAAGCCCGGAGTAAGTGCGCTGCCCAGGGGCATCAAATAGCCCCGCGAAATCATGAACTCAACAGAACTTAGCAGCCATCTTGACTCAAATGGGTTCGTTGGGTTTAATAGCGGCCTTTTCGTGGCCAGCCATTTTGGTCATGAGACTGTTCTGGTGTAATCCCTTATTGGGAGCAGCAAGTCGGGTTACCGAACCCGATTTCTTATGACGCCCGGATCCTACTAAAGCCAAACATGGCCAGATAGCTCAGTCGGTAGAGCAGAGGACTGAAAATCCTCGTGTCGGTAGTTCGATTCTACCTCTGGCCACCAATTTTAAAGGGCT
>PBRQ01000008.1 GCA_002725995.1 Gammaproteobacteria bacterium | reverse complement strand
ATATCGTAATCATCGATAAAAATTCTGCCCTTATTTGGATTGTAAAGCCGCGGCAATAGTTTCATTAATGTGCTCTTACCACTACCACTCTGGCCAACAATGCCAACAAAACTTCCCGCAGGAATTTCTACCGAAACATTGTCCACCTGATAAGGCCCTTTTCTTCCAAATCGAAAACTCACCCCTTCATATCGCACTGTTCCCTGAATCGGGGGCATAGAAATTTGCCCCCGATCTTCTGCTTTCCCCAGCTCTGGATTTTGATCAATAATGTCACTCAGGCGCTCCATAGCTAGCTGCACCTTCTGAAATCCCTGATAAAGGCCAGCTAGTTGAAGTAAAGGGCCCGTAACATTGCCACTAATAATTCGGAAAGCAATCAACATTCCCAAAGTGAGTTCACCATCAAGCACGAGATACATCCCTACCCAAAGCACCAAAAGCCCACTGACCTGATTTAAAAATTTGCCAATTTCGCCAGATGTGGCTCCCAGAGCCGTGCTCTTGAAGCCCTCATCAACAAAATGTCGATAACGGTCTTGCCATTTCCAACGGGCTGTGAGCTCAAAATGCTGTGCCTTAACTGTCTCAATACCACCCAGCACCTCAATTAAATGGCTCTGAGTACGCGCCTGAGCAACGGCACGCTTACGAATCAAACTCTTATAAATGGGTGCAATCCCAAAAACCAGCAAGAAATACAGTGGCAATGTGCTCAAGGCAACTGCTGTAAGTAGTGGCGAATACAACAACATCACAACCAAATACAACACCGAGAAAATCATGCTCAACACACTGACAAGCGCTGTGCCAGTCAGAAAGTTGCGTATGGTATTCAATTCACCAATTCGCTGGCTCAACTCACCAACAGGACGCTTCTGGAAATAGTTCAGCGGCAACGCCAGCAAGCGATCAATCACCGCCGTGCCCAATGTGAGATCCATCCTGTCGGTGGTATCGACAAAGATATAAGTGCGCAATGCCGTGAGGATGCCCTGGAATAGAGCCATCACCAGCATCAAAGTCCCCAGAACATTGAGGCTGCTGAGATTCCCCTGGCTCAGAACCTTGTCGATGATCTGTTGGATTAAAAGCGGAATTCCCAGGCCAAACAGCTGAGCGAGCAGCGATGCCGCAAACACTAAAACCAATGCCAGTCTGTATTTACCCAGCAAGGGTGTGAACCAATTCCAACCAAAGCGACTGGTTGGTGTACTACCTACACATCGAGGCAATGCAAAACGAAAGCGATCGCCCAACTGGGCCTGGATCTCCTCGAGAGCAACCCGCTGAAGCCCCTTCTGAGGATGGCCGAGTACAACCTGGTGGCCGTGATGAGCGAAAAGCACAACCGGAACACCTTCCAGCATCATCAAGGCAGGAGCCTCAACGCTGCGCAAGTGCGCAGGATCCGTTTCCGCTAGCTGAGTATTCAAGCCCAACAATTCGCACAAACCAGCCAACAACTCCAGCGACAAACTTTTATCGCGCCTAAATTGCTCCTCAAGAGTCTTCTGCACAGCATCGCGCCGAAAGGGGACCCTCTGCTGCAGGGCCACCATTTCACATATCGCTAAGCCCTCCGCCAGCTGCCCTTGACCACGAACGATCGGGTAGCGATCGTCGTCAACCAAATGATCATCCTCAAGAATGCCCAATTCCTGAAGAGATGTGGGAGGAGCTTCTTCTTCCCAAGGCAGCAAATCCACGCCAATAACCTGCTCGGAAGCTGGCAACTGAGCAGTCTGAGGCAACCCAATCAAACGATAAGGGAGTTGATAACCAGGCCTTGCCGGCAAGCTCTGACCACTGAAGACCAAAGCCCCAACCGACCAACCCGGCACCCCATCGCTACTTAAATGCCAGTTGAAATCCGCTGGAGCATGAGCAGGTAACTGCAATGGCGCTTCTGCAATCACAGAGCAGGCACTAGCTTTAGATAGCCGTAACTTCAAATCGTTATGCCAGCCTGCAGAACGCTTTGGTTGCAGCTCAGCGGCGGCACAAGCAACTCGATAGGCCTCCTGAGGAGCAGGCAACTCTTCATAGAACGCTGCAAAACTCTTGCAATTGCAAAACGCATTAATGAAGCCATCGGCAGGGAAAGCCAATAGCAAAGAATCTTCGCTAACACTGACCCACTCAAAAGGAACCGCACTCAATAAACTCGACCAGCCGAGCAGTTGTCCTGGCCCACGCTTTTCAAGCGTTATTGGCCTCTTATCCGACACATCTTCAACCAGCAATCGAACTTCCCCCTTAAGCAAGAGAAAAACCCGGCTAGGAAATTGATCAGGCCGAAGCAATCGCTGACCTGGCTTGTATCGACAGAGCTCAGCGCCATCAAGCCACTCCTTCCTGAGAGATTCTGGAAGTAATGAAAAAGGCGGCTGAGCAGCTAGTTGAAGAAAGTAACGATCCAACTCGTTGATGGGCACTTCACTCAAGAGTTCAAAGTCAAGGCAGCATCTGAAGACGTTAGATGAGCCCGTAAACACAAAACAAGCTGCTGCAACCAAGCCTGAAGTTCTTGAGCCAATAAAGTCTCCTCTGTTGCTGGGTTTAGTGGAGCCGGTTCAAAGAGCTCCAACTGCACTAATGCAAATCCGTTACCTAGCCGTTGAGGGGTAAGGAGCTCGCCAGGTTCCATCCGATTTAATAGGGTCCCGAGCCCAAGAGGCATTTGCGCTAAAGGCTGTAGCTTCAAAAGCCCTCCCTTGAAACGCTCGGGCCCCTCGCCATACTCGAGAGCCAAGCTCTCGAAACTATCTTCCTCAGCTCGAATCCGGTGATAAAGCTCTAATGCAAGATGCTTATCACTCAGCCGCAGAAGCCTACAACTGGCCTGATCAAGTTGCTGCTTACGTTCGAGATACAACTTCTCCAGCCTTTGTTGCCACTGCATGCGTGCCCAATGACGACAGCAAGGAGCAACCAACAACTTATCTCGCAATTGCTGATCGCTCAAACCCCAATCAGCAGGGTCATATTTACAGCGCCAATTTTCCTCGAGCGTATCCAACTCTTGTTTGCGTTGATCTTCAGGCCAATAACTGGAAGCAAGAAGCTCTTGGGTCAGTTCGAGCCTTAACCAATAATCCAATGCTTGATTCAGCAAACCAGACATGGACAACAAAGCCACGGCATTGCCCAGATCGGCCTCCAAGCGTTGAAGACGTTCAAGCGTCAGCCAATACTGAGGAGCTGGATCCAGCGGAGCCACAAGCTTTTTAAGCATAGATGAGATAATCGCATCAATTCAATCAATTCAATCAATTCAACAGAGAGGAGTGGCCGATGGCCCAAGTCATCAGTGAAGAGCAAAGGCGTCTCAATCAGGCACTACATCAACAAAACAACGCTTTCGGCAATCGTGCGGATGGTGCCGGTTTAGCTACTCAACTTCCGATTGCATTGCTCAGGATGCATGAGTTGGGTATCTGCAATTCTGTTCTCGATTACGGCACGGGCAAAGGGAAGCTGGTCGAGCGACTGCGTCATGAACTTCCGCAGAGCATCGCAGTGAATGGCTACGACCCTGCGGTGGAAGCCTATGCCAACAAACCTTCCACTCCTGTTGACATCCTCACATGCCTAGATGTACTCGAACACATCGAAATGGAGAGCATTGATCTGGTATTGCGTGACATCCATGCCCTCACGCGTCACTTCTGCTATCTGGTCATTGATTTACAGCCAGCAGTAAAAAAATTGGCCGATGGTCGCAATGCACACATCCTGCTAGCACCACCTGAATGGTGGACCACCAGAATCGCCCAATTATTCCCCTGTATCGCCACTTTTCCCATTTATCACTCATCCAATCTCCCACAAAAGCTGGTGGTCGCTGCTGCTCACAAACCTGAACAGCTCACTATGATGTATTCGTTTTTAATTAAGCTAAAAATATTTAAATTTCGCATGGGCGGCGGCACCTTAGGAGGCAAGACAAAACCTCAATCGACCAAGTCAAAGTCAAAGATCTAACAAAATTAACCATGGCTCAGTTTTAAATTTATTGCCCATGCAGATTTTGCTCATCCATCAAGGATTTCCTGGTCAATTCAAACATCTGATCCCGCAACTCAAGGAACGAGGCCATCGTTTATGGGCCATCAGCGGTTGGAGATCCAAAGAAAAAATGCCTGCAGGGGTCTATTGCCAGGCTTATCAACTGCAACGCTGCAATACAACTGACATCCATCCGCTCGTTCTGGAAACAGAAAGCAAAGTGATTAGGGGAGAAGCCGTAGCCGAACAAGCTGCCCTCCTCAAACAGCAAAACTTCCATCCAGATCTCATCCTCGGCCACCCTGGCTGGGGAGAAATGCTCTTCCTAGCTGATCTCTGGCCAGATGTGCCCCAAATGCATTACGTGGAATTTTTTCATGGTGTTCCAGGCACCGACAACGACATCCAAGATCGCTACTCCCCGCCACAGCAATGGCAAGACCGAGCCAAAGCGCGAATGAAGAACGTCAACCATCTGGCCAACCTCAATCAAATGAGTTGTGGCATTACGCCAACCCGTTTTCAACACTCCCTCTTGCCCGATTGGGCTCAAGCACGCACCCAGATCATCCACGATGGTATCGACACAGAATGGCTATGCCCTGATTCCAAGGCCTGCCTGCCTCTAGCGAAAGGGAGGGATCTGCGAGTCGGCGATCCTGTTATCACCTTCGTAAATCGCACCTACGAGCCCTACAGAGGCGTGCATATTTTTCTTGAAGCTCTTGCCAAGCTTCAAGAGGAGCATCCACAAGCGCAAGCTTTGCTAGTTGGTGCTGATAGCCCCAAGGTGAGCTATGGCGCCAATCGCAAAGATGGAATCGGCTGGCTCACAGCACTGCGACAGGAGTTAGGGCCTCGCCTTGACTGGAGCCGGATACATCCTCTCGGACTTGTTTCTCACAAAACGCTAAAGCAAGTCTTTCAGGTGAGTACTGTCCACATATACCTCACATATCCCTTTGTGCTCAGCTGGAGCCTGCTGGAAGCCATGAGCTGTGGAGCGCTAATCATCGGCAGTGCTACTGAACCTGTAAAGGAAGTAATTGTTGATCAAAAAACAGGCCTACTCGTGCCCTTCGGCGATGCCAATAGCCTTGCCAAGCAAATCAGCAAATGCCTGCAAGAACCAGATCGCTTTATCCCACTACGCAAAAATGCCAGACAACACATTAAGCAGAAATACAACCTACCAAGTTGCCTCAAAGAGCAAATAAAATTAATAGAATCATTCCGCAGTTAAACCAACTCTATTGCTGCCTAATGCTCTTAACGCTATCCATTTGATCCACCAATAAATCTGAAATTAGGCTAATCACACGCTTATCACGCAATTTAAGGTTGCTGGTTACTGCCATTCCATTTTGCAAGGGGATCTTCATGCCACGACTTTCTAAATAAGGTTGGTTGAGCTTCAACTTAATAGGGAAGCGATAAAAATTCATCTTTTGATCAGGTGGCAAAGCGTCAGCACCAATCTGAGTCACCTCTCCTTTTAATTCACCGTAACGAGTGAAAGGGAATGAATCCACACGCACCTTGGCCTGCTGCCCCTTTTTCACAAAACCAATGTCTTTATTAGGAACAAAAACCTCCGCATACAGACCACCTTGAGGAACAATCGAAAGGATCCGTTCACCAGCAGAGAGCACCCCTTCAGCACGAGCCTGCGGATCAAAGACAACACCCTTTACTGGCGCCAAAACATTCTGATACTGGAGCTGAAGTTCCGCCTGACGCAAACTATTGCTCATCTGACCAACGCTCTTGCGCGTTTGCAAACGTGTCTGATCCGCCTGTAAACGCAACTGATCCTTTTGCTGCACTACTTCGCTTAATTGCTTCTGCAGCTCAAACAGCTGATCCTGCTTCTCTAGAAACTGCAGTTTCTGAAAACCACCCAACTCAACAAGCTTCTTCAATTCATTAGAAATCATGGTCTTGGTCACCAACCTCTGTTTCAACACATCGAGACGCCCCTGCAGCGTCGCCTGTTGACTCGCAATGGTTTGGAGTCGACTCTTCAACTCCTTCTCCTCCAGCTCAATCAAATCAGTCAGTGTGGCTTGTTCATCTGCCGCCTGGCGAGTATCAAAACGGACCAGAAGCTGACCCTTTTGAACCTCTTCGCCATCTTTAAAAAGCACCTCCGCCACGCGTCCACCGGCAGGTGTTTTCACTTCAACCGTGCCACCAATCGATTCGAGCTGACCTTGAACAGTGACAACCTCATCAATTCTAAACAACACACCACCAATCACCGCAATGGTGCCTAAGCCGATCATGATTCCCACCAGCGACTGCGCCCAAAACGGAGTCTGACGCAGTACAAGCGAACGATTCTTCGCCAACCAGCGGTTAGCGGCATCACCCGTCTTTTGCTTCAAGCTAAGGCTTGATGAAGCGGCTTTGACCAGCTCGGTTTTGGCCTGTTCTGCTTTAACCAAAGCAGACGGTGATGGCTCTGAGTTAGATGGCTCTGAATTAGATGACTCAGCCTGATCAGGTGGTTTCGACATCGAATGAACCTAAGCCCGCAATTCTGCAATCAACCATGACCATAGACACTCAACATAGGGGAGATGCCTGAAGCAAATCATTGTGCCGATCACAAGCTCTAATGCACAACCAACCTGCGGGATCTGTGCGCTGCATACCGATGAGGAAACAATTAAGCAACTTGAAATTGGCCGTAGCGAACTTTGGGTGCTGCGTCACCACCCCCAACCAGCACCCTTAACTGGTTGGCTTATCCTCGACAGCCTTAGACACTGCAGCGGTCCTATTGACTTCAACACACAAGAAGCCGCGCAATGGGGAAGAACTGTGCAGCAATGTTCACGCATAGTGAAACAACTCACACATTGCGATCGCATTTATGCAATCGCCTTTGGCGAAGGGGCCCAACACCTCCATCTGCACCTCATCCCGCGCTGCAAAAGCGATCAAACCACCACAGCCTGGGCCGTGGCAGATCTTTATCGCGCTGTGGCAGCCGGACATCACTCTCCAGCCTCTACTAATGACATACATACTTTCGTCAAAGAAGCTCACAACTTATGGAAAAAACTACGCTGAGACCAACCCTCCGCCAGACCCAGCAAGAGATGGCATAAACATCACCATGATCCATGCCAGGTGAATTGCACTCCATCACCACCAAAGGCAACGTTCAGCCAAATTTAAGTTTTGAAGTTGACAAAGAAAAATTCTGAAATAACAGCTAGTTGGATCAGCCAGTTCCCCTTGTTCTGGATCAATCTGAACAGGCAATTTCAACGTCGCCAACGCATGCAGTGGGCGATCAACACTGGTGGCTGGCAAGCCTATCGCTGGCCAGCAATAGACGGAAAGAGCCCACGAGAGCACTTTCTGGCCTTACCAAGACCTTGGCAACAAGGGGCTGATTTGCCTGGACTAGCCCGCAACCAGGAAGACGAAGCCAAACGCCCCACCAGCCGCAACGAACTGGCCTGCCTAAGCAGTTGGCAAGGCCTAACAGAGCACCTTTTGCAGCAACCAAGCCCCAGCGGCTGGTTCCTACTCATGGAAGACGACCTTGGATCCTGCCTCGCCTGCCCAGAAGCATGGCCCCATGGTCTGGATGAAATCACAGCACAAGCAGGACATGAAGCCTGTGCCATTCAGTTGGCACCAACCAATGCACGCATACGCAGCCATTTGCATGGCCTCTGGGCTAAAAACCAAGGCCGAACGCTTGTGGTGCCTAAACAAACGGTACGCAGCCATGGCAATGGAGCCGTGCTGTTGCATCAAAGAGCACTACCCCAACTAAGTCGAAAACTAGGCCGCTGGCTTAACCGCTACTTTCGCCATCACCACCTACTAGGCCACCCACGAAACATCCGGCCGGTGGCAGACAAATGGCTCTATGGCTGTCTACCTGCCGAAAGTAGCTGGGTCGCCACCTACCCGCTGTTCTGCCTAGAAGCGGAAGATTCCAACTTGCACTCTGAGCACGTGAAAGCGTTCCATCAACCAAGCCGAGCGATCACACTTCAGATCTGGGAACAGGATCAACAAGCAAAACTGCTAGCGACTGACAAACACTGGCGAGAGCAATCTCCTTAAATCTTGATTGAATCCCTCAATAATCTTCCTT
>PBRQ01000095.1 GCA_002725995.1 Gammaproteobacteria bacterium | reverse complement strand
CAATATTCAGTTGAGACAAAAAACCAGACCGAGCGAGCTTCTCCGATCTCATCAGCTTTCTGATTACTCGTTGGTAAATAGTAATCCCCGTCCTGATGGTGCTCTGAATTTTGACAGATGATTGACGGGCGAGCGTAATCTCCCGCTATGGGTACATTGCGGAAAACAAGAAACTTCACAACCAGCCACCACCTCTGACCGCTATGCAGGCGGAACCGACCAGCAATCAGAATCCACCTCGGTCTTTGCGGTTGTTGAGAATTGATATGTTGTAGAAGAAGCTTTCCAATTCTGAAAAGTTACGCGCCCTTCTCTCCACGGAGATCCTCTTTCAAGATAAATAAACGCACCATGCACCAGCTGGAGGTCGCCGCCCTCCCTGGCTATTCATCTACCTATATCATTAAGGGGAGGCGCCAATGTTCTAGGGCTTAGCGCCCCAGTTGCTCCCTGATCTTCCTGTGCTCCCTAGGTGTAATCGGAAAATGGTAGATGATAGCAACCGCAACCAACTGCAAAACACCCGGCAAAACACCATAGAGGAACAAAAGACCTGAGATCACCTGGGGAGTCTGATCAACATTTGGCACATAGCCAATGGCTTCAAGCCCCTGTAAACCTACAAAGATTGCCAGTCCCACGGCAGCCTTGTCCACAAAGGACTGAATTCCCACAAACGCACCCTCCCTGCGCTTTCCCGTCAGCATTTCATCCTGATCAATAACATCAGCGATAATTGCTGGCCCAATGGCGGTGGTGCAGCCGAAGGTAGTACCGACAATGAATGCAAAGATCATCCATATTAGCCAGGTTCCTTCTTCGTAGAAAAGCGCTCCAAAATAGGCGACTCCACCGATAACCAGGGCGATCTGCCATGCCACCACCTTTGTTGTTCGCCCGGCCAGCCATGCCCAGAAAGGAATTGAAATGAGCGATCCCATCATATAAACCAGCACAACATAGCGCATGGCCCATTCAGCTTCTATTATATATTTAGCGATGTACAGGGACAGAGGTGCAATAAAGCTACTGCCAACGACACTCGATAGATACGCCAGAACCAATATGACGAAAGCTCTGTTCTTGAATGTGATTTTCAGACCTTCGAGGAACGGATAACTCGCCGCGTGCTCAACCTCTTCCCTCTCGTGAAGTCTGAAAAAGGCCACTATCAATATCAGCGCAACAAATCCGCCAGCGAATGCAGAGAACACAGAATAGGCTTCAAGGCGGCTACCAAGCCGGGTGGCAAGATATGCCGGTATCATCATTCCGGCAACCGTACCAAGGACATAGGCAATCTGTCGAGCCGCGAACAGGACCGTGCGCTCATTGTAGTCTGAGGTCAGTTCCATCCCGAGCGACTGATAGGGAACCCAAAAGACCGTCCAGAAAGTGTAGAGCGTCAGGTAGCAAATCAACAGGTAAACGAACAGCATACCCGGGGACTGATTGGGGTCAGGAGACCATATCAAGTAGAAGGTGATCCAAATCGGAATACAGGCAACCAGCAAAAAGGGACGCCTTCGACCCCAGCGGCTGCGGGTCTTGTCCGAAAGATAGCCCATGGCCGGGTCAGTAACTGCATCCCAGAATCGACCGAACAGAAACACCCAGCTCAGCATACCTGCTGTGATGCCCAGATCATCGGTATAGAAATTCGGCAGGTATATGGCCACGGTGATGAGTACCAGGGAAGCCGGAAAAGCCGGCAAGGCATAGGTAGCAATTTGAAGTTTGCTCAGGCTACCCCGTCTGTTACTTTCGGACATCAAATTACCTTCTATACGTGTCGCCTATACCAGGCGACCTCTAGTGGTTTCAGGAACAGTGCTCTAGTCGCTCTAAGGTCATACATATAGGCCTGATCACAGAACACATAATTGAGCAATATCCACCAGGACATCACATGGTCTAGGGTCGCATATTCAGTCAGCGGTTGGCCAGAAGCTGCGAAGTGGCTTAACGGAGAAAATAGTTCCTGAAAACTATCTCGCATCCGCTGACCTGAAGAAATGGCCAAGTGCCAGCATCATTCTCTGTATGTGAAGAGCATTCTTTAGTCCAACTGAAGCATCGGCATGACTGATCAATGGCGTAATCAGTACGCGATGACGATTGCTATATCTTTCTAGCGCCTGGTACATCAGGTGCGATTGGGAAGGAGGTATGACAGTATCATCTTCACCATGTATTAGCGTGATGGGAAACTCTACTTGCTCCAGTGCTTCTGTCAGGGAATGTTGGCTGAACAACTCCTCAAGGTGCTCTTCTATCTCCTCGAACCATCGCGCCCTAAAGGACTGACTGGATAGGTATTCTCCAAGCCTGTCTCGGTCAGATTTTGAAAGCCTGTATATTTCTTTTTCAGCCAGCGGCTCGTCTCGCAGATAGGAGAGATCCTCTATTGAAATACTAAGAATCTCTTTTGCTAACTCAGGATCATCAAACATCAGGTGAGTGAAATTCTTAAGAAGGATGGTTAGCCCGTAGGGGTCTGCATGTGAATTGCTGATCATATAGTGCAGCGACTCTCTGAGATCATAATACCCACCAACCAAACACATGGCGACAAAGCGCTTTGGACTTTGCATTCTGCAGGCTGCAATCAAGCTCAGCGACGCACCAAAAGATACACCCATTAGAGCCAGCTTTCCTGAGGGGCATAGATTCTTGTCCGCACCAATAACTTCAAATGTAGACTGGATATCAACTGAAGTTTGAACGCTAATACCACAATCTCTAAGTAACTTATATTCCGGCGCAACCACCAGATACTCTTGTTTTGCCAAACTAAGGCACCAGCGTAGAATTCTTTCATCCTCGATACCCTGAGGGGACATACCATGAATGACAATGACCGTTGGCCTGGCACTGATATCAATGCCTTTCGGGCGAAAGGTATTGGTTAGATTGACACCTTTGCATGGCAGGTCAACCCGCTCTTTCTGAACACCTGGAATCTTCTCTCTGAGCTGGTGATTGACTAGAAAATAGACTGCTTTTGCGAATGAAAACATGAGTTTACTACACGGTAGTCTCTCGAGTTACTTGCAGCATACTCAAAGATGCCACTTGATGCCGTAGGCGATGCAAGTAGGTCGAACCTGGGGACAGCTTACCTAAATTTCCTGCAAGGCGACCTGTTGAATCCAGAAAATCGGCAAGCTACCTGTTACTGGTTCACCTTGTCAACCATAGGCACTTCGAAGAAGGCAAACCTGCCTGCCACTAGCGACCAAAATGTGCACGCCATGACTAGTAAATGTCCGGTGTATGTTTAGGCCAACACTGCAAGCGTCACGGTCCGCGCCGCAGGCAACGGACGGCTCTGCTAGACAAGCACCCCGTACGGTCGAATAGACATTCCTCAAATATAAAAAGCGCTGGCACCTTCACGGGCGGTAGAGTATCTTCCCGTCCTTTATCACCAACCTCGAAGCAGAGTTGAAGCATGAAACTGGAATCCCTGGCACTGCACCACGGCTACGATTCGGAAGCCACCACCAAGGCTGCGGCCGTACCCATTTACCAGACCACCTCGTATACTTTCGATGACACACAGCATGGTGCGGACCTGTTCAACCTTGCGGTGGAAGGAAATATCTATCGTCGTAACTGCAACCTCAAATAGACGTTCCGCCCAGTTCCAGGAAGACGCTCTCCAACAGCAATGTCTGAATCTGCTATCCGATTATATCCGCTTAGGTGGTCACGATATTCATGGTCAAGGATATTCTCAAAGCCCAGGGACAGCAAAAGACCAGCTTTTGCCCGCCAGTGGGTATAAAGGTTTAGAAGCCCATGACCGGGTGTCCATTGTTCGCTATTGGTTCGAGAAATATTATCCTGCTCACCTACAAGCACACTCTCAAGGTTAACCATCCATTGGTTCCGCTCATAAATTAGGCCGAGGGAAAAGCGATCCGGTGAAATTCGGTAGAGATTGTCATTTATATCGCGTCGCTCGCCCCGAACAACTGAAACGACACCTTCTATCCGCCAATTGGAACTGAGTTGTATGCCATAGTCAGTATCGAAGCCATACATCTTAGCATCGACATTAGCAAAACGAAGTGGTGCAGAGTCACCATTCATATTGGACACCATCTCCACGGTTGAATCGATAACACCGGGCGTATCGTCGTAAGAAATACCCTGTATGTAATCCTCAACATGGTGATAATAAATGGTTGGGCGGAGCCACCATCCATCCCTGTTTATATCGATACCTGCCTCAAGAATCCAGGCTGTTTCTTCATCGAGGTTACGGTCACCCACATAGTTATTGCCGTCAGCCAGACCAGCACTTGCTGGCGTTGGCAGCCATGCAAAGAGCTCTATGTAGCTTGGCACCCTGTTTTTTCTGGCAAGGCTTGCTCGCCAGGTGTTGCCTTTTATCTCTTTCCAGGCTCTTAACACTAAGTCAGTCGTGGTCGCCTTCCATTTTCGATCTGACTGATTGAACTGCATTGACAGCATGGCGGGCATCATTGGAACCGCTGCGCCCGTTGTTGCCAGACCTGCCTCTGCCTCATGCTGGTCAACTCGCACGCCTACTGACATATCGAAAGCAGCGACTGATTTAGTCCAGTCAGCAAAAACACCAAAACGATCAATCTTGATTCCTGGCAGACTGTCGACGAAAAAATTAGGGTTATTGGGGTTGCTTATTCTTGCTGACTTTTCAACCGAACTGCTGTCAATTTCCAGCTGCAATTGATTCTCACCAACTTCAAGTTTTGTACCAAAACTGGCAACAAGGGTTTTGGCAGCGGCAACGGTCAACCTGAAGCGACCCGGGCTGGCCGGTTGTTTTCGCAGCTCAAAGTTTGTCATTTCGTGATCCACATCACTATAGCCTATAGACCCAGACCACTTCAGATTCGCCAAGGTCTTACTGAAACGCAAATTTACAAAGTCTGTCTCAACAAGCCTGATATCCATCGCAAAAGGCGGGTTGCCTGTTGGGCCCGTTTCCTGGCGTCGAAACTCAAGGCTAAGCTCGCCATCATCACCTCGGTATACACCAGTGAGGCCAAAGGCAAGCCTGTCATGGAATGTATTCTCGATATCCCCACCCGGGAACCCGACATCATTACCCTCCTCAGTTGATACGGATGTAAACAGCTTGAACCGATCGTTAGACACTCCAAACGTGCCGCCGAGCGCGTGACTCGCATCAGCACTCCGACCGATCGCTGTCAGGTCATAGTGAAAATCAATGGCGCTGGTTTCTCCATAGTCCACCGTTTTAAGCATTGTACTAATACCGCCTACCAGGGACGGTCCAAAGGCAACCGCGCTTGCACCACGGCTCACTTCGATGGATTCAACCAGCGGTGGCGGTGCATAGTGCATAGGCGGGTCCATCAGGTTTGGGCCACCGGAGTGAAAGTTCTGGCCGTTGATTTTGGTACCAATTCTTGACCCATGGGCACCGCGGTACTGTATCTGCCCTGAAAGCCGACCATTGTTGTTGAGAGCGGCGCCCGGTAGTCGACCAACAAGATAAGCCGCATCAGGGGCTATGGCTGGAGCCACATCAGCACTGATAGTTTCGCTGGAAATAGGTTGACGCGTTCCCGTGACGAGAATTACGTCCTGGAAGATTTTGTCTTTTAGAAAATTGCTCTCACCATGTGACGAGACCGTCACGGCAAGACACAGCAGCAAGCAAAATGCTTGTCGTATTTTTGCGCACATTTGGAGTTTCCGGTATTTATGTCCCGCCAGTCATTTCTAACGGGAGCTTGCCGGCAGTATCAAAACAACCAGCGTGAATTTCTGTTCTGTTGAAAAGGCGATTAAACCAGAACCGGTGGGCCCCTTGCGGGTAGTGGAGGTAAAGTATGATCGACAACGGAATTAACGAGTGGTGCTAAGATTTCTGAGCTTCGGTAAAACCTTGTCCTTTCGTCACTCGCCGCGTTGCCAAGTAGCAGCGCAGCAGAGGCCAGACCAAATGGACAAAGGTCTGCCGTCCCTACATTCTGGTGTTCGGGCTCATGTTCACCCGTTGGCTGAGATAAATGTCCAGGATTCTCAGAATGATGCTGGACCTGACCGGCATGCTGGACATGGGACGTTTGCTGACGAGCGACAGAGGAGCAGAGTCGTATCTCAACGAGATTAGAGGTTGAATTCCTGCCGATCATGTACCCCATTGGTACAAGCGCAGGAGTCACCAGCGCTGTCATCAAGTAGATGTAAGCTAATTTTGAGGTGACTGTCGTCAATCGACGCATCAAAGGTCTCATAAGTATCTGTTCGCGCCCCCTAAGGATATAGCGCAGAAATTACAACGGCAAGTATAGACAATTTGCAAACAAGGAGCTTGACCCAAGTCACAAGTAGACCCGAAGAGGTGCCAAAGCAATCCGGGGATAGTTTTACTTTGGCACTTTACTCTAACTCCAAAATTTGCTCCCCTGTTTATCTATCCCGAGGGAGGCGACAAGACGAATGCTAGAACTGATAGCAAAACAGCAAATTACAGAAGTGATCTACCGCTACTGCCGAGGCATGGACAGAATGGATAAGGATCTCACCCTCTCCTGCTGGCACCCAGACGGAACCGACAATCATGCTCCTCTTTATAAGGGTAGCGCTGAAGGTTTCGTCAAATGGCTCTGGCCGGTACACGCCGCAATGGAGGGAACTCGACATGTAGTCAGTAATATCCTCATAGAACTGGATGGTAATTCCGCAGTTACCGAGTCCTACTGGAACGTCCAACTGAGGCTACTTGTCGATAGTGAACTGACCGATATACAGGGTGCTGGTCGCTATGTGGATCGGTTTGAGTGCATTGATGGCGTCTGGGCAATCCGCCACAGAACCTCACTCAGCGACATGATCAGGGTAGACAAAGTAACTGAGATGAGTGCCTACGAGAAACCCCTGATAATGCCAAACAATCTGGAAGCAGCGCCTGGTATCTCCGCGCGGGATCCTAGCGACTATTCCTATGAGGCTTTCAACTCACTCGGATAGCAGGCCCACAGCGGGCTGAACCCACAATTGATTGCCGAGAAGAAGGCCTAATCGAACAGTAAACTAAGGAGAAGGCTGCCACTACAATGATAACGTAGTGCTGCGTTCGCGTACTAATCAGGGGGGGGGAGGTGCCGCGACAATCTGTGCCCAACTACCCTTCCTTGCTAATACAAAACCACAAAGGGAATTTCCATATGGCTATTAAGCCTATTGCCAGGAACATTTACGGATTGCTCGGCTTCACTCTCCTGACACCATTTGCCCCTGTTATCGCCAATGCTGCGGACTATCAGGAAATAGAAGAGATTATCGTTACAGCCGAGAAAAGAGAATCTACCGTTCAGGACACTGCGATTGCCGTAAGCGCCTTTAATGGTGAAGCAATGGAGGCGCGGCAGATTGCCACTACTTCTAAACTGCAGTTCAGCGTACCCAACATGATGTTTGGCAAGGGTAACTTTGAAGGCAGCAGCACAATATCACTGGTTTCTACACATCGGATGACAACAGTGGTTTGTTCATTAATACCTTTGTCATGGAACCACGTACTTTTGGTCTGACCTTATCGATGCACTTCAACTAGGATCAGCACAACCAAAACCTAAACAGGGGCGGTCTAACCGCCTTTTTTTGCCTGGATATTATCGCCAGGGGCAGAATACCATTACCATGGCACATAGATGGCCACGGGCGTAGACTAACGGCATTAGAAACTCGGGCTACAGACCATGCAACTTCCATTAGATTCTGCTCGACCTTGTGAGCAGCAATATTATCGGAGGTGAAATTGACCAAGCTCTATGGCCTGAAAATCTCTTACTTTACCGGCAAGATGGAAGGTTACCTGCGCTACAAGGAAATACCGTTTGAGTTCTGTTCAATGACAGCGACGGACTTCAACCGAAAAATCCCCGACAAAACAGGTGCCATGCAGATGCCGGCGATCGAGCTTGCCGACAATCGCTGGATGACAGACACCAGCCCAATGATCGACTGGTTCGAACTGCAGTATCCCGATAACCCCATCCTCCCGGAAGATCCATCACAAGCTTTTATATGCCGGCTAATTGAAGACTATGCAGACGAATGGTTGTGGCGCCCTGCAATGCACTACCGCTGGAGTTACCCGGCCAGTTCAAAATTGTTGCGGCGGCAGATTGCAGATGAGATGGCAACAGATGTGAAGATCCCAAAATGGCTGGTAAGAATGAGCATCGAAAAACGCCAATGTTCCAATTTTGTCATAAAGGATGGTGTAACGAAGGAAAATTTGGATCATGTTGAACGCGGCTACCTTCAACTGCTGAAAATTCTCAGTACTATCTTCAAAGACAGGCCGTTTATCTTCGGTGACAAACCCACCCTCGCAGACATTGGCCTCTTTGGCCCCCTCTTCCGGCACTTTTCGCAGGACCCGATACCGGGAGAGATCATGAGGGAAACGGCACCAACTGTTATAGAGTGGGTCTATCGCTTGTGGAATGCTAAAGCCAGCAGACTGGGTGGAAGTCAGGTATAAGGTATTCCCGAAAATATTCTCCCCCTGCTGCAGGAAGTTGGGCAAACTCACCTGGAAAATCTCTGCGCCAATGCCGAGGCATGGTCTAAAAGGAATACAACTTTTGATGTATGTATCCAGGGCGCAAACTATGCAAACGTTCCCACATCCCGTTATCGTGTCTGGTGCCTGGAGAAACTTCAGCAAAGATTCAGGTGCCTGGATCAATCAACTCAGGATATCTTGCAGTCTCTTCTCGAACAGCATGATTGCTTCGAGCCTCTTTTCAGACTTACGAATACAGAAAGTGGATACGACAACCAGGGTACAGTGCCATTTGGTCGCTCAATTCCGGTTTACGAGCACGTAAGGGGCTAGGAGTTCGCTACCCCTCATCACCAGCCTGTTCCAGCTCTTCTATTCTCGCTTCAACCTGGTCAACTGGTATGGATCCGGGTTCCGCACCAGATGCCGCCAGTTGGTTGGCAAGTTCGAGCAGGCTTTGGTTAGCGGGTGTAGCTATACCGCACAGTTTACCGAGCAGAACAATTTCACCATTTAGATAGTCAGCTTCGATATTCCCGGTACCCCTGGTTAAGCTTTGCCAGGATGATCCACCGCCTCGCACCATAGCAGTGTCCAGCTTTAACAATTTACCAACTCGAGCAGAAAACTCTTTTTGGGTAGCGTAATCGACTCCTGAAGCATCAAGGCAACGCAAGGCTTCCTTGTACATCAATTTGTAGATAACGTGTGTGCGATCAGAAGTCACGGTGACCGCCTGAATCGCATTGATGAGGTTGTTCAGTAGTTTGGCGTACTTCCAGCGCATCACCTTTTCATCGGGTCGTGCACTGAAACCAGCAAGCTCCAGGTCTTCGGTGACGTTGCCAATGAATGCATCGACCCCACCTGGATAACAGCCCGCATCGAGTATTCCTCCACAACCAATCGCCTCGTGCTGGACGACTCCGGGTTCAAGATGGCTTGCAGGAAGAACCACGACCATCGCATAAACCCGGCTGAATCGCCTGGCAGCCTGGCGCTCATTCTCAACTCCATTCTGACAACAGATAACGGGTAAGTCGCCCCCACCTGCCACACGCAGGTCTTCCAGCGCAGCGAGGGTATGTTGTGACTTCATGGTGAGTAAAACAGCATCACCGGCACGGAAATCCAGTTCACGTGGATGACCTACCGCGTCAACCTGAAGGGTCTGTGATCCGCCCGTGTCCGTCAACACCAGCCCCTGCTCTTGAATCTTTTCCAGGTGCTCCCCCCGGGCGATCAGAACGACGTCCTTACCAGCCTGCAACAGACGTGCACCGATTGTACCGCCGACAGCGCCGGCGCCGTAGATAATGTATCGCATATCAGCAGACTCCTTGAATCCCTCTCCTGATCATCTCACTCATAGATATCCATGATCCACTCCATTTCAGCAACTGACGGGAGAAGTGGCTGACACCCCTAATTCAGATGCGAGTAAATGTTGAGTCGAACTGGTATGAAGAAGCACTGGTGTGGCGGATAAGCCCTCTTATCCAGCCATTCTATGTCCGACACAGCATTTTTAGCCTCAAAGTGCCAAGGAATATCATTACAGCCACGCCGGTAAGCATAAAAAGACCCGTATTAAACTCATTGGTCCAGTCGTAGAGCAGGCCAAGTGACATGGGGCCAAGCACACCACCCACTTCAGCTGCCGAGAAGAACAGCCCAGTTGCGACTCCAACGTGCTTTTGCCCTACCCCTGGCAGTTCAACAAGTGTCAGTACCAGTATTGTCATCAAGGAGGAGCGGGCAATGCCCTGCAGGATAAGACCAGTAAACATCAATGAAGGTGCCTGGAATTGCAAAAGTACACTCGCTAAAGCAGCAGCGACACTCAATCCGGTCAAAATTGGGAATCGCCTCTCTGGCGTGGCAAGCCGCGGTATCAGGAGTGATCCGGCAAGCCCAATCACCGTCGGAATGGCAGCCCAGTACCCTGCTTCAATCAGGGTCATACCACCGGACCTGAGCAATTCCGGCAGCCAGTTATTCAAACCATGATTAAACAGGAACACCCCAATGCTCATAATCAGTACCAATAAAACTGCCGGCTCCTTTACGAGTAGTATCAGGACTCTGGTTTGGGGCAGGCCACCTGTGCCGCCACTTCCGCTTGAAACCCGCATTAGCGGGTGTGAGGTAAGAATCAGCCAGATGATCGTGGCGAAAACGGTAACACCTGCCCACAGGAACATGACATTTTGCCAGGCACCATCAAGCGCCGGCAGCAGTACCGAGTGCGTCATTGTCAAAGAGACCAGACCACCTATCGCTGGCCCTGTCATATATATACCCATGGCCATACCGCGAGATGATCCAGTAAACCATTCAGCAATTACCTTTGGGGCACCGGCAGAGATTATTGGCCCACCCAGGCCAAACAGCATCACTGCCAGGATCAGTTCAAAAAAGTTGTCCGCTGTTCCGCGGGTAAAAACGGACAAAGCAATCAATAATGAGCCAATTATCAAAGCCCAGCGAGGTCCTAATTTGTCTAGTAGTATTCCGCACGGAATCGCGGAGACGATATAGACCAGCTGCCAGGCACCCATGGTTGTGCCCATTTCGGCGTGAGTCAGCTTCAGATCTGATTCTATCAGCCCCGTCAATGGTGCCAGGCTGGTTGCTACGAGCCCAAAGGCAGCATATTGAAGCCAGACCCCTGACAAAAGTACCCAACGATACCAGGGTGGCGCTTCAGATGGCAAAGACTACGTCCATTTACATTTTCCTATTGTGCCGGCTAGTTTGACCTTCCGACTACTTCCAGAAAAGTGAGTACTTCACGCGCATAGTCCTCTGGTATATCTTCAAGGAGAAAATGACTGCCCCCCTTAAGAATGATGGGCTCTATCGCC
Organism: Gammaproteobacteria bacterium; assembly: GCA_002725995.1. GTDB lineage: Bacteria > Pseudomonadota > Gammaproteobacteria > Pseudomonadales > Azotimanducaceae. Next base: position 117,929 of record PBRQ01000095.1, on the reverse strand, counting down.
TGCGCCCCCGGAATCGCCGGTCGAACACTTCTGTGCCCATTAGGCGCAACCAGGTCCTTGTCTGAAAAAAAGATTCAAAAATGGCTTGTCGAAATTTTCAATCTTCTTCATCGCATGCCAGTTCTCAACCAACATGGGATTGTCATTTCGCGTCGGCAACATCTGCGTAAACTGTCGATTACCTGTCAGATACCTCTTGTCAGGATAAGGTGCTGAAAAGCCTGACACATCCTCAGCCGGCATCTTTTTTTTACAATAGCTGCCAACATTTTCCAATGCTGCCAGTTCTTCTTGAAGCGAACGTAGAGCTGAAAAATGCGCAACAATCCAGCACCTTTTCGGGCCATGCGCTCTATAGAAGCACCTGGATCATTTGCAGGCATACCCGTGTTAGACATGATCACACTAGTCACGCGACTCTGATGATTCGCTATTAAGCGCAAACCGATGATACCACCCCAGTCGTGCAGAACAATATTCATGTCCTGTAAATCAAGTTTGTTGATCAGTGCTTGTTCAACCCATTTTTCATGGCGAGCAATGGTGTAGCCACTCATTTTTGTAGGCTTATCGGACCGGCCCATACCGATCAGATCAATAGCAATGGCGCGAAAACCAGCTGCCGAGAGTTGCGGTATCAGCTTGCGCCACATATAGGACCAGGTAGGATTACCGTGAATCATCACAACAACTCCGCTATCGCGTGTACCCTCGTCCACGTAGTGCATCCTTACCGTGCCCCCTTCAAAATCATCCAGGTCTACATAGTTAGGGGAGAAGGGATAATCCGCCAGATTGCTGAAACAATTGTCCGGTGTTTGTAATTTGTCCATTAATCAACTATCCATCGCATCAAAGCAGTACTAACACTATCGAGCACCCTGGGAGCCTATTTCATCTTTCCGGCCAGGTCATCAGCAATGTCAGTCATAAAAGTCTGGTTCAAACCACCCTGCATCATTAGTGTTGATTCAATATTGAGCTGTCCTTGCAGTCCAGCAGTTCGATGCACCGAAATCGCCTGCCACTCATCAGACATGGACATTTTGAGCAGTGCTGCACGATCCTTGTAAGCTACGAACGCAATTTCATCCCACAATTCTTCGACCTTGCCCAGCGCCAGATGCGTGACGTCTGCACCAAAAATAGCAACCCCACCAAACCTTGGCAAAATCTTCGTTACCTCTTCACCATAGATCATATAGGCCTCCCTGCCGGTGAAATCTGTTTCACGCCCATCTTCATACTCCGCCCTCTCTTTGAACTTGAGCAGGTTGAGCATGAAAATTGGCTCATCCGGGCCCTTTTCCATCATTGCTTCCATCTGCGCCGTGTCAGAGGGCACAACTTCGTTAATCACTTCCATAAGAATTCCTCGCTGGTTTCCTGCGGTTAGTCTGAATGATGATCTTCCACTGGCCCTGAGGTAGAGCAATTCTGGAAATTTGCTATCAAGCCCAGACCAAAAAGAACGGGTCGGAACAATCCAAATTCAGCCGCAACTGTTCTGGCAGCTTGATCAGCACACACCTGAACGCTTCAGTCCAGCAGTATCATCAGGCACTATTTAATGCATCTCATTACTCTGCTAAAGTGTACAACTTCGCAAGCAATATTCCATTTAGATATCCGCTTGCCGTGGAAGCGGACGGACACTTGCTGAGGCAAGTGAGCTGAGATCGCCTTACTATGCGTCCCGATGAAACGCTGGTAGGGTACTCGCTATTCCGGCTATCAAGAGCCTGTCGATACCTAACCTGAAGGCTTTTACAGCCCAATTACATTTTTCATCTAGAGGACTGAACTATGCGCGAAGCGCTAATTGTTTCTACAGCACGTACTCCGATTGGTAAAGCCTATCGGGGTGCTTTCAACAACACTACATCACCAGCGCTGGGCGCCCACGCCATCAAGCATGCCGTAGATCGCGCAAAAATTGATCCAGCAGAAGTGGAAGACGTCATCATGGGTTCCGCGATTCAGATGGGCTCTGCATTTCAAAACGTTGCACGGCAGAGCCTGCTGAAAGCGGGTTTACCTGATACGGTTTCAGGACAGACAGTTGATCGCCAGTGCTCATCAGGGATGATGGCTATCGGCATGGCCGCCAAACAGATTATTTCAGATGGTATGAACATCGCGATCGGTGGCGGCGTGGAATCAATCTCCATGAACCAGACGGCTGACATGTTCGTCATTCCGGACCCTGGCCTCGTGGAAAATACGCCAGCACTTTACATGCCGATGATAGAGACGGCGGAAGTTGTCGGCGAGCGTTACAGTGTCAGCCGGAAAGCGCAGGATCAACTGGCGGCACAATCACAGGCCAGAACCGCAGCGGCCCAACAGGCTGGCGCTTTTGATGAAGAGATCGTGTCACTGCCGTCGGTGATGAAGTTACAGAACAAGGAAACCGGTGAAGTCACCGAAATTGAAAGCAACCTCGATAAGGATGAAGGTAACCGGCCCGGTACAACGGCCGAGGGTCTGGCGGGGCTCCAGCCTGTATTCTCAGGTGGTCAGGTCATTTCAGAAGGCAAACATGTGACCGCGGGCAACGCCTCCCAGCTTTCTGATGGCGCTTCGGCTTGTGTGCTGATGGAATCGAAACTGGTTGAGCAACGAGGGCTGACGCCGCTCGGTGCCTATCGGGGAATTGCTGTTGCCGGCACAAACCCCGATGAAATGGGAATCGGACCAGTCTTTGCTGTGCCTAAGCTCCTTGAAAAAAATAGTCTGACAATGGATGACATAGGCCTTTGGGAGCTGAACGAGGCATTTGCCGTACAGGTTGTGTACTGCCGCGACAAGCTCGGTATCTCCGATGAGAATCTGAATGTCAATGGCGGCGCCATATCGATTGGCCACCCCTACGGCATGTCCGGGTCACGCATGGTAGCCCATGCTTTGATCGAGGGAAAAAGGCGAGGCGTCAAGTATATTGTCTGCACCATGTGTATTGGTGGCGGTATGGGTGCTGCCGGTCTCTTCGAGGTACTTTAGTATGTTGCAGCTGCACTTTGCCCCCAACTCCAGGGCCGGACGGATCGTCTGGCTACTGGAGGAACTGGAACTTCCCTATGAACTGAATCGAATGGACTTTCATCCGAAAGACCTGAAGTCAGATGAGCACCGTGCCCGGCATCCGCTGGGTCGAGTGCCGGTCCTGGAAGATGGTGATATCAGTATTTATGAATCGGGCGCCATCGTCGACTATGTTCTTGAACGGCATAAGAACGGCGGCCTGAAACCAGCGACAGAGGCGCCTGAATTTCCACCTTACCTGCAGTGGTTTCACTACTGTGAAGGTATGGTAATGCCTCCGGTCAACACGATCGTAGTGCAGACGATTCTGCTGCCAGAGGATAAGCGCGATGAAACAGTACTCGCCCAGGCGCAACGTCTGTTGACCAGAGCTCTCGTTCCGGTCGATGAGGTGCTGGCTGGCAATGACTATCTTATCGGTAATTTTTCAGGAGCTGACATCATGCTGGGACACGCCAGTTATATGAGCAACCTGCTCGGATCTGTAACCGAAGAGATGGCTAACCTGAAGGGTTACATTTCGCGCGTCGAACAACGCCCGGCATTTCAGAAAGCCATGTCTTCATGAAAAGGGTCTTCATGAAGAAAGCGCTGGTCAGCCTCGCAGTTGTTGTTACGGTCACCGGCATTCTAGCGTCCCAGTACTGGTATTACCTGCCTGGTTTCATTTCCAGAATTGCGCATCCGGTCGGTGAGAACCAGGCCATTACCTGGCAGGCAGGTCCATCTGATCCTGTTGGTGAAGGTCAGCCACCAAACATCATCCTGATCGTTGCTGATGACCTCGGTTTCAATGATTTTAGTTTCTATGGTGGTGGAATCGCTGATGGCAGTGTCCCGACACCAAGCATCGACTCAATCGCGTCCGAGGGTATGCATTTTCCGAACGGCTATGCAGGTAACGGCACCTGCGCACCATCGCGCGCAGCACTGCTCACCGGTCGCTATCCCACACGCGTTGGCTTCGAGTTTACGCCCGCAGTTGTCCAGTTTGCAAAAATGGTAGGGGGCGACGGTTTTATTGAGGAAAGTGCAGAGAACTACCCACCATCAGATGATCTTGGTTTGCCGTCCAGTGAACTGACACTGCCGGAAATGTTAAGGGATAAGGGGTATCACTCCATCGCGCTAGGCAAGTGGCACCTTGGTACCAGTGAAGGCATGAGGCCAAATGATCAGGGGTTCGATGAGTTCCTGGGATTCCTGCCCGGTGCCGCAATGTTCATGGATCCAGGCGATACGCAGGTCGTGAATTCCAAACAGGATTTTGACCCTATCGACAAGTTTCTATGGGCCAACCTGAGCTATGCAGTGCGTTTTAACGACGGTGAGCGCTTCACGCCGGATTCACACATGACCGACTATTTCAGCCAGCAGGCTGTTCGGGCCATTGCCGCTAATCGCAACAGACCCTTTTTTATGTACCTGGCCTACAACGCACCCCATACGCCATTGCAGGCGGAAAAGGCTGATTATGATGCGCTTAATCATATTACAGACCACACTGAGCGCACCTATGCTGCGATGCTGCGTGGGCTGGATCGAGGCATCGGGCAGGTACTCGCGGCCTTGGATGACAATGACATATCCGACAACACCCTCGTCATTTTCACCAGCGACAATGGTGGCGCTAGCTACGTCGGCTTGCCGGATCTGAACAAGCCTTACCGCGGCTGGAAGATCACCTTTTTTGAAGGCGGCATTCACGCACCTTATTTTATTCGTTGGCCAGAAAGGATAACTGCGGGCAGTCAGTACGATTCACCGGTTGCACACATCGATATATTCTCGACCGCCCTTGCCGCTGCCGGAGCCGAGCAGCCTGACGATCGAATCATCGATGGTGTGAACATTCTTGACTATGCGTTGCAGGATCCACAGCCTGCCCTTGATAGACCCCTCTTCTGGCGAACAGGTGGCTACAAGGTTTTGCAAGAGAAGGGATGGAAGTTTCAGCTACAGGAACAAAACGGTAAAACCTGGCTATACAATCTTAGTGATGACCCAACAGAGCAACAGAACTTGAGTGACTCAAATCCGCAGCAGCTTCAGAAGATGCGAAAAGCGCTTTACGCCATGGACGAACAGATGGTCGAGCCACTCTGGCCAGCGCTAGTTGAGGCACCCATTGCTATTGACTACACGATAGACAGGAAACCGGATACGGATTTCGAAACTATTATCTGGTCAAACTAGTTCCTGTCCGTAAATTGTGGAATATGATCGAGATTTGAAAAACTTAGAAACGGTTAAACTTTAGTAGCAATCACTTGCAGAAGGAACTAGCCGTTCGACGCTAGAATACTGACAAGAACTAACTAGGAGCTTCGATGAACGAAATAGTGCTATATGGCTCGCCCTTGTCCCTATACACCGGCAGGGCAAGAAGTTACCTGATCAAGGCAGGGCTGACGTACCGTGAGACAACGCCGACCACTGAACACACTCGGGACATAGTCATCCCAAAGGCTGGTGGCAGGGCGAGCGTGCCCACCATTGAAACCCCGGAGGGTGAAGTCATTCGGGATGGGGCTGCGATCGTTGACCACTATGAGAACATGAATGGGCATTTATTCTCACCCGTGACACCAAAGCAACGCATACTGAGCAGGCTGTTTGATGTAATTGGCGCCGAGGGAATGCTTCGCCCGGCCATGCACTATCGATGGAATTTTGACGACAAGAATCTGGAATTTCTCAGGTTCCATTTTCAATCCATGATGCCCCGTGGTCCTAACAGAGAAGAGAAAGCTGATGCGGCAGCGAATCAAATGCGGGCGGCCTGCATGGCATTTGGCGCGGTACCGGTAACCTTTGAGCTGGTGGAAACCCTGTACCTGGAATTACTGCAAAAGCTCAACCTTCATTTTGCTGACCAGCCATATCTGCTCGGTGGTAAACCGTGCGTAGGTGATTTCGGCATGATTGCACCCTTCTATGGTCACCTTGGCCGTGATCCAAAACCCCTGTCACTGATGCAGAAGCATGCTGTGCGTCTTTTCAGGTGGGTAGAGCGAATGAATCGCCCAGAGCTGGACCTGGGTGAGTTTGAAATACAGGATGCTGAATACCTGCCCGATGATGATGTACCTGAAACCTTGATCAAGCTGTTGAAGCACATTGCAATCGACTTTGTACCAGAAACCAAAGCTGCAGCCCACTGCATCAATGACTGGCTTGATTCACAAAAAGATCTTACTCCCGGCACGCCACTTCTCAGGGGAGTCGGCCTTGGTTCGTTCGAAGTCCACGGCACCACTATAAACGCTCTGGCGCAACCCTACCGGTTCTATCTGTTGAAACGTGTGCAGGATGAATACGCGTCACTCGACGATCAGAGCAAGAAGGGTGTCGCCGGCATGTTGTCAGCTTGCGACATGAAGGCAGTGCTCGATCTCAAACTGACGAGAGGTATTGGCCGCGAGAACAACCTGGAAGTCTGGCTCTAGCAGTTTGCTAGAATCGCTCGCCAAAGTGCTGCCATGAAAACTCTACTGATACGCCTGGCAGTCAGCTTCACGCTTTTGATTCTTTTTGCATTCTGTGTGCTGTTTCTTTCACCAAGATCGCCCGTCACTACCGACCCGGCGACGCTTGCCGGCGATGGCAGCCTGGTCAACTATTGCGACCTCCCCAAACTTGACGGGAACGGAAAAATGGCAGCAAATATTCCCAAGGGCAACACCCCTGGGTGCAACTATACACATTTTCCTCTACCGATACTGGCCGAATGCAAAGAACCCCTGGCGGCTGGTGCCGATGACATCAGGGGACTCTGGCAGGAAATAAATGGCGATCACGTGGAACGGATTGAACAATGCGGTCGTCGGGTGGTGGTTACCAGAGCGGAGTTATCCATGACTATGGTCCGAACAGCACTCTCGGTGAAAATACTAACGACACCGCGGGAGTAATTTTCAGAATTGGTAACAAGCCCTTTTGTCCACGAACATCGGCCAGCATGATATGGAACCAGGGCGTGCTGGATTTTCATGTTTTTGGCTGGGGACCCGTTGTGGTAAAGCGTTATCTCGATGGAGAACAGCTGGTATGGGAATATGCCGATGGCAGCACAACGAGAATGAAGCGAACCTGTACCCTGCCCGCGGATCACAAGCTTCCAAAGCGGTGAGTCAGTTATGCAAATATGTGTTAGAGCTCATGACCATCTATAACTATAAACCGCTCATGTTCTATAATTCATCACTACTTCATCACGCGAACAAGGAATGAATAGTCCGTTGGAAGGCAAGAAAAGCAGCAGTGTATCCACTCGAAATGCCCTCATGCGCGCGGCAGAAAAGCTAATTGCGCAAAAAGGTATCGAGAATGTTTCGATTCGTGAAATCGTAGAGGCCTCTGGTCAAAAGAACCAGTCAGCCCTACAGTACCATTTTGAGAATATGCAAGGTCTGATTAGAGCTATCCTTGAGTCTCGCAACGAAGAAATCCATGAAAAGCGTACGGCGATGCTCAAGAAAATTCTGGCTGACAATGAAAAACCAGCATTGAGGGACCTGTGTGAAGTCATGGTCCTACCGACATTTCTGCTCGCAAAGTCGAATCCGGCATTTTGCCAATTTGTCATTGCCTTCGGTCATGAAATCGCACTGACTCCAAATTCTGCCCTGTCCCTGGTGGAAGAAAAGGAAATCCACGGGACAAGCGCCCTGCAAACAAGCAAATTACTGCGCACCGCACTTCCCCACCTGAATAGCGGAGCTTACCTACAGCGAATGGATAGCGCGGTCAGGCTCTGTTCCATTTCCATGAGCCATCACTCTCGCCAGAAAAGCGCTTTCCAGGGCCCGCTGGCAGACCTATTCCTGAATAACCTGATAGATGAACTAGTTGGGCTTTTAAGCGCACCTGTGTCAAAAGAAACGAAAGCGATCACCAAATTGATAGGATCCAAGACCTAGATCTCAATACCGGCCCTGTGCAAATGTGTTTTGAGATCACCTTCCAACTGATTCCAGTCCTCGAAACGCAACTTGCTGTTTGCAGTGAATTCTCCCATGCTTGCAAATTGTCACGAAGTGCTGGAGACCATGATGTCGTCAATCGATTTAGAGTTCGAACTCACGGATGTAGAGCGGGAAATTCAAAGCACCGTGCATCGCTTTGCAGAGGATATTATGCGCCCGCTCGGCCAGGAGATTGACAAACTCCATGACCCTAAAGATGTAATCGCTGATGGCTCGCCGCTCTGGGATGCATTTGATCAGTATGAGGCGCTCGGTATCGAGGAGTTTCAACGGGAAGATTCAGATTTGACACCGCTACAGCAGGCACGTATTCAGGCAATTATCTGTGAGGAAAAAGGTTGGGGTGATGCGGGTCTTGGCCTTTCCCTGGGCTCTCGCGGTGGTGGTTTTGTTGCGGGGTTTGCTGAAGCATCAGGAAGCGCTGAACTCATAGATCGTTTCACCAAACCCGGCAACAAGGAAATTGGTTGCTGGGCAATTACCGAGCCAGACCACGGCAGCGATACCCTCGCACTTACGGAACCGCACTTTAAGGATGCCAACCTCAAGGCTAATTGCATAGCCAAGCGCGATGGTGACGACTATGTCATCAGAGGACAAAAGTCGAGCTGGGTTTCAAATGGCCCGATTGCAACGGTTGCCGCCCTTTACTGCACGATTGGAGGAGACCGGGGGTTTCATGGTGGTGGCGTTGCCGTGATACCACTGGATTTTCCTGGTGTATCCAAGGGTAAACCCCTGGACAAGATTGGTCAGCGTGCAATGTGCCAAGGTGAAATATTCTTCGATGAGGTAAGAATTCCAAAGCAGTACATGGTGATTGACCAGGAGGGTTACCCGGATCAGCTGTACAGCACCCTGACCCTCATGAATTCCTTTATGGGTGTAACCTTCTGCGGTGTTGCCCGCTCCGCGTTTGACCTGGCCAGGGCATATGCGCATGAGCGAGTGCAGGGGGGAAAACCGATAATTGAACATCAGAGTGTAAAGCTGCGGCTTTTTGACATGTACCGAAAGGTAGAAACAGCCAGCGCCTATGCGCGCAAGGTTTCAATATTCAACAACACCAGGGATGACGGGCAATTGCACTATGCCATCGCTTCTAAAACATACTGCACCAGGGTTGCTTTCGATGTAGCCAGTGAAGCCATTCAGATATTCGGCGGCAATGGCCTGAGCCGTGAATACCCGGTGGAGAAGATCATGCGCGACGCCCGGGCTTCTATGATTGAAGATGGATGCAATGAAGTGCTGAGTATCGTTGGTGCAGCCGACCTTTAAGCTAACTTTTATCAGGGAGCAGGTCTCGCTAAAGGGCCGGCTAACAAAAGAGGCTAAGTGATGACAAACTTTGTATTGGTCCATGGTGCCTGGCTACATTAGAACGCTAGTCTATCTCGACGCACTGGTTCCAGAAGATGGTCAATCCATGTTCGATACGGTTCCCCAGAGTTTTACAGATACATTTAATGAGCAGGCAGCAGCTTCCGGTGGAAAAACAGTCCCACCCATGACTGCTGAGGCGTTTGGAGTAAACGAGAGTGACCGGGCATGGGTAGACAATAAGTGTATGACCATCCATTGAAATGTTTTAGCCAGCCCATCAGGCTAACAGGGGATTACAAGGCCCTCACCAACCGACACTACATATTGGCGCCCGCATTTGAACATCCATCTACCCATGGCCACTATGACCAGCTTAAGGATGATACGAACTGGCAAACACATACGCTGGAAGGCGGCCATCATCTAATGATCGACAACCCAGATGGCGTTGCGCAGATTTTGCAGACCGTTTAGTCTTGGTCACATTTGTAAATTTTCTCGAAAAGGACCACAGGGCTGACTAACCAAGACTGGATACGGACGGACGAACCCATGACCAATTTCCCAACTGCTGATTTCTCAACCAATGACATTCTGCGCCGCACTCGCCTGATCACCTGTCTGCTCAGTCTGCTCGCGACCGCCTGCGTACCCTCAGAACAACATAATCAACAACAAAAGCACACTGGCGCTGTATTCGAAGGGCAGGATCTAGAAGCGGCAGAGAGCATGGAAGCGTTGGCAAAAGCGAAGAGGATTCGTGAAGCGCACCCCGGTCGTGATGTCTATTTGCGAACCTGTGCAACGTGTCATGAACAGGGCGTGGCCAAGGCGCCACATACGGGCATGATCGGTATGATGACGCCCGAGGCGGTATTGCGTTCTATGAACTCAGGGCTCATGCAAACCGAATCGCAAAGTTTAACCAAGACTGAGCGTTTGCAGGTTGCCGAGTATTTAGCAGGCAGCGAACTTGGAGAGCCTCAGCCGGAACCTGCACCACAATGTAAGGGTGAGGCTGCTGCCTTTGATCATACCAGCCTACCGGTTTTCAATAACTGGGGACTTGATCTCAAGAATACACGTATGATTCCAGCCAGTGCACAACCACTTTCTGCAAAAGATTTTTCTCAGCTGGAATTGAAGTGGGCTTTTGCTGTCCCTGGAGCCAACCGAATTCGTTCGCAACCGGCACTACTGGGGGGCGCACTTTACTTTGGTGGTCACGATGCCAGGGTTTACGCCCTGGATGCTCAAACCGGCTGTCTTCGCTGGACCTTTGAAGCCTCGGGGGAAGTCAGAACCGGCATCACAACTGAGGCCTTTCCCAACGCCGACAAATTTAGAGCCGATGACCCACAATTATTCTTCGGAGATGTTATTGGTAATGTCTACTCAATCAGTGCGGTCACCGGCAAACTTAACTGGCGTCACCGACCTGATGGTCACCCCAACGCAACCATTACCGGCACGCCCAGCTATTATGATGGGCTCCTTCTTGTTTCAATTTCAGCGTTGGAAACGGGCCCACCGACAAACCCCGCCTATGAGTGCTGCAAATTTCGCGGCTCCGTCGTTGCCTATGATGCAAGTAATGGAAAAGTGAAATGGCAAAGTTACGCCGTTTTCGACCCACCTACTGCCAAAGGCATTAATCGTTCCGGGACGCAGCAATATGGCCCTTCCGGCGCAGCCGTCTGGAATGCACCGGCAGTAGACGTTACTCGCAGGCAGGTCTATTTTGGTACAGCAGAAAACCTTTCCTCCCCTGCAACCAAGACCAGTGATGCTATCTTTGCGGTAGACCTGGATACAGGCTTGGTACGCTGGACCTTTCAGGGCACACCCAATGATGCCTGGAACGGTGCTTGTGGAACCGTTCAGGATGACAACTGCCCGGAGGAAAACGGCCCCGATTACGACATGGCGGCCGGCATCATCCTGGCACAACTGAGCGACGGCCGGGATCTCGTGATTGGTGGTCAGAAATCAGGCGTCGTACATGCCCTGAACCCCAAGAATGGACGAGTGGTCTGGCAAAATCCCGTGGGCCGCGGTGGTGTTCAGGGTGGCATTCATTTTGGTATGGCCGCTGCGGGCGATACGCTTTATGTGCCAGTTACGGATATGCCAGATGGCCGCGAATATTCAGAACCAGCCCGCCCCGGGCTTTATGCACTGGATATGAAAACCGGCGATGTGATATGGAAGCAACCAGCGCCGACGGACATCTGTAAAGGCCGGGACTTCTGTCACCCTGGAATTTCCCAGGCCATTACGGCAGCCCCGGGTATCGTGATGGCTGGCGCCATGGATGGGATATTGCGCGTACATGACGAAAAAACCGGAAAACTGATATGGCACTACGATACAACGCAGCCCGTCACCAGCCTGGCGGGCCAGCAAACAAGTGGTGGCTCCATGGGTGGTGGATCTGGTCCCATTAGTGTGAACGGCATGTTGTTCATCAGTTCCGGCTATGGTTTGTACTTTCACATGCCAGGCAATGCGCTGCTTGCTTTCGGGAAGCCGGCAATGGGGTCAGAGTGAACCTCCCCCAGTTTGACGGACATTCTAATCTAGGGACAATGTTCCCGAAAGGAGTGTCTGATGAGGAAAAGAAGAATCTTTACAACAGAGTTCAAACGAGAAGCAGTACACCAACTTGAGGTTGGGGAGAAGTCACCGAGTGATCTAGCAAGAGAACTAGGTATCCCTCGCAATAAGCTTTATCGATGGAAAGAAGAGATTGATCGTCTTGGCGGTGAAGCATTTTTACGTTCAGGAAGTGAGAAGTCGATTGAGCTGGCTGATGAGAATAAACGCCTGAAAAAGGAACTTGATGAAGCCCGAGAGGATATCGAAATCCTAAAAAAGGCCACCAAGTTCTTTGCGAAAGACCTCAAGTAAGGTTTGAGTTTATCCGCACGCATAGAACGCAGTTCTGTATTTCTCGAATGTGCCGTGTTTTGGGCGTATCCCGGTCAGGCTACTATGACTGGGTCAACCGATCAGAGAGCACCAGAGCAGTCCGTCATCGCGACATGACCCGTAAGATTCAGTTGATTCATCAATCAACTCGCCAGATCTATGGTTCGCCTCGAATTCACGGTGAGCTCAAGGATTTGGGCGAAGTTGTTGGTGAGAACACGGTGGCGATGTTGATGAGGCGCAACGGTATCCAGTCGAAAGTACATCGTCGATTTGTGATAACGACGAACCAGAAAGTGGCACCAAATCGACTACAACGGAACTTCAAGGCGACCAGGCCCAATCAAAAGTGGGTATCAGATGTAACAGGTATAGACACTCGCCGCGGTTGGTTGTATCTGGCTACAGTGATGGATTTGTTTTCGCGCAAGTTGATTGGCTGGTCGATGAGTGACAGTAACTCAACGCAGCTGGTGTCGGATGCACTAAAGATGGCGATCTCAGATCGGGGTGAAGTCAATGGTGTTATTCTGCACTCGGACAGAGGGAAACCCTACGTATCCAGGGAGTATCAAATGCTGATGGCCAACCATGGCATTGTGTGTAGCATGAACCGCAAAGGCGACTGTTGGGATAATGCACCGATGGAGAGCTTCTTTCATTCACTGAAGACGGAGTAGGTCGTGTTCGAGGATTACCGCAATCATGAGGAAGCTAGAGCCAGTATCTTCAACTACATCGAGTTTGTTCTACAATCGAAAGCGTCGTCATTCGACGTTAAACTACATGAGTCCGGTCAACTATGAAGAGCGGGCGCATGTTCACTAACCCATGTCCGAAAAACTGGGGGAACATCAGAGTAAAACTACCTAATTAATTTACCCCATGAAAAATCAGGAGAACCAGCAATGGAACTAAAGGGAAAGCGTATTATTGTAACCGGCTCTGCACGTGGTATGGGCGCTGCAACTGTCCGCGCATATGTAAATGCAGGCGCTGAGGTTATCGCCATGGATATCACGGATGATTCGGGCAATGAAGTCGTCAAGGAAGCAAATGCATCTGGCCAAGGCAAAGCCAGCTATATGCATGTCGATATTTCCGATCGAGACGGTGTAGAAACAGGATTTGCCGAGGCGGTGAAAAGTCTCGGTGGGCTGGATGCCCTCGCCCACCCTGCAGCGATTCAACGTACCTCCAGTGCCAGTGATGTATCAGTTGAAGACTGGGACCTCATGTTTGCGGTTAACGTACGCGGCACCATGCTGACCAACCAGGTTGCCCACAGGTATCTCAAGGACTCGGGGGGAGGATCAATTATCAACTTTGGCTCAATTTCGGGACTGCGACCTGAGGTGTCATCTGCGGCCTATTCCGCTGCCAAGGGCGCAGTTCATTCATGGACGCGAACAGCAGCTGGCACCTGGGGAAAGGACAAGGTACGCGTCAATGCAATCCTGCCAGCCATGGCCACACCAATGTATTTGGAAGCCGTAACCCGGGCAAGTGATGAACAGGCTGACGCAATTTACTGGCAGAACCGGCACACAATCTACCTGGGACACGAGTATGGTGATCCCGACCGTGACCTGGGTCCGGTGATGGTTTTTTTCGCCTCGGACGCCTCGAAATTCATTACCGGCCAGCTTATCCCAGTTGATGGCGGGCAAACAACGGTACGCTGATATAGCTGGCATCTATCAATACAATCAATAGGAGTGGAAAAACATGGATCTCGGCATCCAGGGAAAGAAAGCCATCGTAAACGTTGGCAGTGCAGGCATGGGCAAGGGCAGCGTTCGTGCGCTTGCAGTTGAGGGAGTAGAACTTTATGTGTCTGCTCGCGGCGAAGAAAGGCTCATCAACGCCTGTGAAGAGATCGCTGCAGATACAGGTGCAAACATCACGCCCATCGTTGCTGACCACAGTACTGATGAGGGACGAGAACGAATACTTGCGGCCTGCCCAGAGCCGGATATCCTGGTTGGCACCTGTTCACCTCCACCTGTTACTGGTGATTACAGGGAAATCTCAGCCAGTGACTGGCAAGCAACGCTGGACATGACGCTGCTGAGTCCGGTGCAATTCATGCAAGCCACAATTAATGGCATGGCTGAACGCGGCTGGGGCAGGATCGTTAACATTGCCACAGTTGCAGCCAAATACCCCGCAGAATTCAGAATATTATCCGGCCCACCCCGTGCCGCACTGGTCAACTACTCAGTTGCGGTTGCCAAGAAGGTCGCCAAACACAATGTCATGATCAACAATATCCTGCCAGGTATGTACCACACAGCTACTATCCGCGATAACTTTACGGCACTGGCTGAAGAGAAAGGCACAACCTATGATGAAATCGTCGAGTCGCTAGTCAAACAATGGCGGATTCCAGCAAACAAGTTTGGTGACCCCGATGACCTTGGAAATTTTGTGGCACTTTTCTGCAGTGAGTTCGCAGATTTTGTGACTGGTCAGAGCCTGGTCATGGATGATGGTATAACCAATTCAACATTCTAGCGGGAGCCTTTAACTTCAGGGCCTTCGCCGCTGCCGTCAGGATGACAAAATACTTAATTCAGGCTCATTTCTGGATTGGAATATTCTTTCCACACTGACCCGAACGATACCTACATTAATCAATGTTGCAGCGACAGGAATGTACGCTCCCGAATATGATCGGATATTTTCTCAGCCATCATAATGACTGGCGCATTCGTATTGCCGCCTATAAGCGTTGGCATCAGGGATGCATCCACTACCCGCAAACCTTCAACACCATACACCTGACCATGCTCGTTGGTGACCGCCATATCATCAGAGCCCATCTTACAAGTTCCAACCGGATGGTAGAGCGTCTCTCCCGTTTCGCGAATCCACTGATCCAGTTCCGCGTCATCGTCGACATTTACATGAGGACCCGGTTTTAACTGCTCACCTCTAAATTCATCAAAAACCGGCTGCATCATGACGCGGCGAGTTTCACGGAATCCATTTCTCAGATCTACCAGGTCCTGCTCTTCAGACAGGTAGTTGGGGTACAGTAACGGATCATCAGCCGGATCGGCGCTCTTCAAGGTCATACGTCCTCGGCTTTGCGGTCGGCATCCATAAACAACACAGGAGTAACCATGGTTCTGAGTGATGCCACCACGACCATGACTGTCATGCATCGCTGCGGACACATAGTGTAGCTGCATATCCGGTATATCCTTGCCCGGATGGGATTTAAAGAAAGCACCACCTGCAGTCGGAGGGTAAGATGCTTCTCCCTTACCGGCCACAAGATATTGGACGCCGGCAAGCAAACGTCGCCACCACACGGTGGCCCGATGCAAGGTGACGGGTTTGGTGCAGGCAAACTGGCTGACCACTCCCAGGTGGTCCTGTAAATTCTGCCCTACTCCCTTGAGCTCATGGACCAGAGGTATACCATGGGGAGTGATATCTTCAGCGGCAGCGACACCACTGCGCATCAGTATCTGTGGAGAGTTCAGGGACCCGGCCGATAGAATGACTTCCTTGTTCACAAGGACCTGGTGTCGCGCTCCCTCTTGAATAAATTCGATGCCCACAGCTTTTTTACCGTCAAAAATGATCTTGTCGACGGTGACATTCTCTCGCGTATTGAGATTTTCTCGATCAAGCGCCGGGTGCAGATAGGCCGTCGCAGCACTGCATCGCTTTGAGCCCGTCATGGTGTGCTCGTAACGTGCAAAACCTTCTTGCTGACGACCATTGAAATCATTGGTTAAGGGAAAGCCAGCCTGGGCCCCAGCCTCGACAAATTTGTCGAGTAACAGATCCCTATCCGTATCAGACGTCTTAACTGCCAGGGGTCCGCTTGTGCCGTGAAATTCACTATCACCCGTTCCGGAAAAGTTCTCAGCTCGTTTAAAATATGGCAGCACACTCTCGTAGGACCAGCCCTGGTTACCCAGTTGACCCCAATGATCATAATCCCAGGCATTACCGCGAATATAGACCATTGCATTGATGGCAGAAGATCCACCCCAGCCCCTCCCCCTGGGCCAGTACAATTTCCTATCTGCTGCGTTGGCTTCGGCCTCTGTTTCAAAGCCATAGTTCTGTTCATTCGCTTCATGAACAAGCTCCGAATAACCTGCGGGCATGTGGATGAGCATATTCTTGTCTTGCCCTCCAGCTTCAAGCAACAAAACAGTCCTGTCAGGGTCTTCTGAAATGCGGTTCGCCAACACACAACCGGCGCTACCTGCACCAACAACAATATAGTCTACCTGCTCAGCCACCCATGCTCTCCCTTTTCAAAATAACTGAGATCATACCCCAGCCAATTGGTCACTAATATTTGTTTCCTGGATCCATAACATGCTGGCGCATGGCCTCTGGCACATCAGGGGGGTCAACAGTAAATAGGCCCTCTTCTACCGGCGGATGCACATCGAACACATTGTTAAACTTATGGACTGAATCCCAGACGCCTATCGCAATGGTCAGCTCTACAATTTCTGCTTCACTGTAGTGTTCTTTTAGACGCGCCATAAATTCATCGTTAACACTATTGGCGTGATTCATCACAAAGTCTTCAGTCAGATCCAACGCCACCTTCAGGCGCTCATCAAAGTCAGAATTACGATGATCCAACATCTGTGTGATCATCTCTTCCGTCATACCATTCTCCTGCGCCGCAGAAGATCGGGCGGGAATTCAGTAGTGACAGCCGTTAAGGTTTGCGGACTTCAAACGAACGAGATCCTTCAGTACCGGCTCCAATCTGCTATGCGACCATAGCAACCCATAGCGATACATGAATCCCTGAAAAAGATCCGGGCAGTGTGCGTAGACACCAGCAAATCCTTCCATTCCACCTGCTTCTTCTATTCTGGGCATATAGTTCTCCCTACATAATTAGTTAGTTCGCTTCTACAATGATCTTGAACCTAAGGACGATCAGGGTCCAACAGCAGTATAACCAACTATTTTGCCGGCAATACGTGAATTCATGACTTTTTCCACCGATAATTAGGGTCAAGATGATTGGACCACCCCGATCACTCCAGCCACAGGGAGACTGCTATGGTTGATATCCGTTATGCCATGTGTCGATTTTGCCACGCCTTTTGTGGGCTAAAGGTGGAGGTCGAAAACGACCGGATCACCAGTGTAATTGGCGACAAACACAACCCCATGTACTTTGGGTATAGCTGCATCAAGGGCAGGCAGTTACCGGCCCAACATTATATTCCTGAAAGATTGGCTCAGTCTGTTAAACGGCAGGACTCCGGAGAGTATACAAAGGTTGCAAGTGAGACCCTGATGGATGAGGTTGCAAGTCGGCTCACCTCGATTCTTGATCAGCACGGCCCACGTGCGGTGGCCATGTACTCCGGTACATTCAGCCATCTCTACCCAACCAGTGGACCCATGTCGATGGCCTTTATGGATGCCATCGAATCGCCAATGCGGTTTAGCAGCGGCACCATTGATCAACCGGGTAAGTCCATCTCCATGGCCTTGCATGGCCGCTGGAACGCCGGTCCTCGCCCCTTCGCAGAGGCAGACGTGTGGATGTTTGTCGGTACTAATCCCCTGATCTCGATGTGGGGTACTCCCCAGTACAGCCCCGCCAAGAGAATGCATGATGCGCGCAAAAGAGGGATGAAGACCATCGTCATAGACCCAAGGCGAACTGAATGCGCAGAAAAAGCGGACATATTCCTTCAATGCAAACCAGGAGAAGACCCAACAATTCTCGCTGGGATAGCCAGAGTCATAATCAAGGACAAGCTTCAGGATACGGCATTTATTCAGGAGAATGTTGAAGGTTTTGATGCCCTGCGCGACAGCGTAGAGCCCTATACCCCAGACTATGTTCAGCAGCGCGCCGGCGTTCCAGCAGAGATGGTGATCGAGGCAGCCCGCCTTTTTGGCTCGGCAATCAGTGGCGATGTCACGGTAGGCACAGGTCCCAACATGTCACCCAGGGGGACACTGACCGAGTACATGGGGCTGGTCATTGCGACCCTCTGTGGCCGCTGGATGCGGGAAGGTGAAAAAATGCCAAATCCCTTTGTGCTGATGCCGGAGCGGAGAGGCAAAGCGCAGTGTGAACCGAAACCTGTTACCTGGGGGTTCGGAGAAAAGTTACGGGTTAGAAATCTCACGAACTCAGCTGCAGGTTTAAGTACGGCGGCACTTGCTGATGAAATTCTGATGGAAGGAGAAGGCCAGGTAAAGGCGCTGATCAGTGTAGGAGGCAACCCCATGGCAGCCTGGCCAGACCAGCTTAAAACCTATGAAGCCATGAAAATCCTCGACCTGAATATCACTTTGGATATCGTCATGTCGGCCACTGCAAAATTGGCAGATTATGTTGTTGCCCCCAAGCTGTCCCTTGAGCAACCCTCCATGACAATATTACATGAAGCCCTATGGATCATGAATGGTGCATCAGCGGGTTACCCGGAACCCTTTGCACAGTACCATCCCGCCATTGTGCCGCCCCCCATAGGCTCCGACCTCCTTGAAGAGTGGGAATTCTTCTATGGTCTTGCTCAGCGCATGGGATTGAGCTTAAGGTTTTCCGGAGAGTTATTGGACATGGAAAACAAACCCAGCATTGATGACCTGTTTGAAATTCTGACCCGGGGCTCCCGCGTGCCTTTGTCTGAAGTCAAAAAGTATCCACACGGGCATATATTTGATGACCCCTCAATAAAGGTGTTACCAAAGGATGCTGAATGCGGCGAACGATTGGATATTGGTAACAGCTTTATGATGGACGAACTTCACGCCGTTCAGGCTGAGACACTCGTTTCCGGCGGCGGCTACCGAGAGGGTGACGAATTCAGCCACCGACTGGTAAGCCGACGCATGCACGGCGTTTACAACTCGGTCGGCAGAGATATCCCTGCGCTAAAACGCAATGGACTATATAACCCCGCCTACATGAACCCACTGGATCTTGAAGCCCTGGGGCTGTCCAGCGGCGACATGGTTGAAATCATTTCTGATCATAGTTCAATATTGGGGGTCGTTGAAGGGGCGGCGGATATCCTTGATGGAGTGGTCTCCATGGCTCACGGCTTTGGTGACGCCCCGGAATATGACAATCAGGTCCGCCATATTGGTAGTAACACGGGTCGTCTGACCAGTGTTGACAAGGACTTTGATCCCCACACAGGCATACCGATGATGAGTGCAATCCCGGTCAATATTCGAGCAGTTGAAGAGCCCAGCACTAAAAGCTAGGGTATAGTGTCCACCTGGATAGGCCATTGCGAGTGAAAAAGGCAGGCCCGGTCAATCAGGTTAATCGATATGGAGGAAGCACAGACGTGGGAAAATTAGACAACAAGGTGGCACTAGTAACAGGTGCGGCCCAGGGAATAGGTAAGAGTTGCGCGGAAATTCTGGTTGAAGCGGGAGCCCTGGTAGTCCTGGCCGATGTTCAGCAAGAGGAAGGCCAAAAAGCAGCAGCAGCAATTGGTGAAAAAGCAGTGTTCAGGAATCTGGACGCTACCAGTGAAGCCGACTGGCAGGGGACATGCGACTGGATTGTAGATACTTATAGTCGCCTAGATATACTCGTTAACAACGCAGGTATCAGCCCCGCATCAAACATCGAAGACACCAGCCTCGAGTTCTGGCGCAAGGTGATGAGCCTCAATGTTGACGGCGTGTTTCTTGGTTGCAAATACGGTATTGGCGCAATGAAGAAAGCTGGAAATGGTGGCTCCATTATCAATATGTCTTCCGGTGCCGCCATGCGTGCCAATGGAAACCTGACCGCCTACAACACGTCCAAGGCTGCGGTGGCAATGATGACAAAATCCGTAGCCCTTCATTGTGGCCAAACCAAAACCGGCATTCGCTGCAACTCTGTTCATCCTGGGACAATCCGTACACGGATGGTTACCGACTATGTTGACACGCTACCGGACCCGGCTGCAGCCCTGGAAGCCATGTCCAGTGGCAGTGTTATTGGTCGTCTGGGTGAACCTGAAGATGTCGCTCAAATGGTGCTTTATCTTGCATCAGATGAATCTAGTTTCATTACCGGAAGCGAAATGGTCGTTGATGGCGGAATGATATTGTAAGCAAAATTGGGCCGGAGTAGAATGGCACTTACTCAAGCTGTTTTGTCACCCTGAGCGAAGCCGAAGGGTCTCGCTTTTTAGCTGGCAGAGGTTTCTCCACTTCGGTCCCTTCGGCTCCGTCGTGCGCGACCCCGATTTGTCGCTCAGGGCAGGCGAAATGACCAAGCCCACAACTTTCACGTTGACACTTTACTCCGACCCCATTTTTACAGATCAAGTATAAGCGGAGACGGCCTGTGCGTGAGACTCAAGTGTTTCGAATGCCAGTTCTCTACCCTCAGGCGGCAATCCCAGCATCAACCGGTCAACATCATGCTCCTCAAGTAAATCCATATATTCAGGCGTTGGCGGCAGCCCCATAGCGGTAATGGTAGGCTTCGGCTTGCCCGCTTCTTCTGCCCGACGACGCAACTCTGCCGCCATTTCAGGCAAGTCATCCAGCGGTGTTTGCTTGTTGCGAAGGGACTCATGCCACTGAATGGCAAATACGGGCATCCACCCATCACCTAAATCGACACAACGCTTGATGATATTTGCTCCTGATCCAGCAACCAAAATGGGTGGGTAGGGTTGCTGCACGGGTTTTGGCCACTGCCAGGATCTGCTGATGTTGACAAGTTTACCGGCATATTCTGCTTCTTCCTTGGTCCACAGCTCTTTCATGGATTCGATTCGCTCACGCGTCATACGGAAGCGATCTGCAAAGGCGACACGGTGGTTTTCCATTTCCGGCGGATTCCAGCCAGCGCCAATACCCAGGATAGTGCGACCATTTGATATTTGATCCAGCGTGGAAATAGCCTTGGCAAGGTTAATTGGGTCATGCTGGGGAATGATACAGATTGCTGTACCCAGCTTTATGCGTTTTGTTACAGCAGCTGCGGCGGCCAATGACAGGAATGGGTCGTACATACTTCGATAGGGCATGGGCACTTCATCGGCCAGGGGGAAATCCGTATCAACTGGAATATGTGAATGTTCTGACACAAAAAATGACTCAAAACCCAGGCGCTCGATGTCAACAGCCAGTTCATCCGGGTTTGCACCCATATGTGTCGCAAAATAGCTGATACCAAATTTCATGATGAAAATCCTTCCTAAGTTAGTTGTAGACTGGCCCCATTGTGCGACCCCAAATGTCTAGATCAATGATATCAACGCTTCGGGGCATATCCACCTTGCGTCGTTTGCAGAAATTTCTTTCGCTCTTTCGTTTAAAAGAGAAAGCAGTTCGGTTCTATGTTTGGCGTCAGCTTTTGTCGCCGCAGACCAGAGAGATTCCACCAGTTGACGATTAATATCCCTTGGCTCGCCAGCTCCCCCGGCCTTAGCTATCGCTTCCCCTAGGGCATTGGCAAAGTCTGGTGAATCTTTTTGAACCCTGTCTGCGAAATCGGCCACATCGGCACTAATGGCTGAATTAAAATCCTCGCAGGGATCCCCGTTCTCCAGTCGATCGCTAACCTCTTCCAGGATTTTCAATGCAGCCGCAATCTGTACGCGGGCAAAATCATCTTCCAGCACCGGCAGCACATTACTGCTTAAGGAGCGGTGAACTGCATCGAGAAGTTGAATAGAATCAAGTACGATCATTGACTATTTCCCCCGGTATTTATCAAATTTAGATTCAAGTTCCCTCACGTCATTCAGTTGCCCTCCACCGAGGGCACTGGCGGTAACTGATAGCAACCTAAGATCAGTGCCACCCTTGACGACCGCAGTAGCCCCACCGAGCCCAATGATCCCCGCCTTTGTGCCTTCCAGAAAACGGTGATATTCCATTTCCTCTTCATCGACCGAAACCCCGGTTAGTTCAGTGTAGTACTCTGCAAGCTCTCCCTCTATTGCGCAGATACCGGCACCTGTTGTCTGCGTAAAAGCGATATCTGTGAGTGGATCACCAACTCTCGCCAGCTCCCAATCAAGAATCGCCTGTAGTTTGCCATCTCGAAACATCAGGTTGGGTGAACGGTAGTCACCGTGCAACAGCGATATTCTCTGCGCCTCTGGTGCACCCCTCTCAAGAACTTCAAGTGCATTTCTAAATGCCGGGCTAGGTATTTGTTCGGCTCGTTCCAGCCTGGTTCGATAAATCGCAACCTGTGCCCTGACTGATTCTGCCCCGTCAGCATAGTTTGGAATCACATCCTGGGAGATGCTGTGCAACTTGGCCAAAGCCTCGACAAATTGATTCTGAACACTTTTCATGAGGGCAGGATCCGCGTGCAACCGGGGATCGTTCTGCGAATAGATCTCACCCTCAACAAGGGACATCAGAATGAAGTCCCCATCCATAATTGACTTGTCCTTTTCCAGGTACAAAACCTCCGGCACTGGAACCCCCGCCTCACCAACTGCACGAATCAGGTTAAATTCACGCTCCATGCTATAGGGAGTGATCATGCCCTGCTTCGGCTCAACCCTCATAACCCAGATGACTTCACCGTCATCCGTGTCAGCAGTGACAAAAAAGTTCTGCGACGACAGACCCCCCGTGAGTCTTTCAACTTTACTAATTCGCTGAACCTTCAGTTCAGGAGCACCCTTTTGCAGAGCCTGTTCCAGCCTCTTCTCAGTGCTCTCCTCTGTATCACTCATAGATCAGTTCCCGTTCCATTCCAAACAGTTCGCGCAGCGCTACATTTACACAGGTTGGGGGCAGAGTAAAGTGCTGGAATAGTGCGCTGGCACTTTTGGCTGACCTCAACTATTCTGTAATCAGAACAGTGAGGAATACATAGATGAAATTCGATTTGGGCATGACCGATGAACTGCTTGCAACCACTCGAGCCGTGCGCAAGCGCCTCGATTTACAGCGCAAGGTACCAAGGCCCGTTATAGAAGCGTGCCTTGAACTTGCAATACAGGCACCTACCGGAGGCAATCGCCAGTCCTGGCGCTGGACCGTTATCGACGACAAGGAGCAGCGTGCTGCCCTGGCAGATATCTGCCGTCAGAGTGAGCAGGGTCGCTTTAGTTCCTCCCAAGCAAGAACAATGGAAGCCGGAGACCTTCAGACCTCCCGGGTCTATGCAGGTGCAAGTGAACTGATGGAGTATCTTCAGGATGTGCCGGTATTCCTCATCCCATGTATAGAGGGTCGCCCCGCGGCAGACACTTCGCCCGCCCACTGGGTAGCAATGATGGGCTCCATCTTCCCTGCAATCTGGAGTTTTCAGCTTGCCCTCAGAGCGCGCGGATTAGGTTCAGTCCTAACAACCGTTCATCTCTTTGAAGAACAGCGCGTGGCTGAACTGCTGGGTATCCCTGATGATGTTATGCAAATTGCGCTTCTGCCGATTGCCTACACCATCGGCACTGATTTCAAGCGCGCGCGACGAAAACCAGCTGCCAGCATCACACACTGGAACCACTGGTAGTCAGCTCGACTAGATCGCTTTTCTTTTTGGGAATAATTTCCCAATTCCTTGATGGTTCCGGAAAACCTGCCGCCCTTCCTGCTGATGGGCCGGCACCGAGTTTGCCGAACTGGTAAAAAAGTACAGCGGCGATATTCCCGTCCGAGCAGTCCTGGATAGCATTGCTAGCCGCTCGGCCCGCCGCCTTGGTATCGTCGGCACCATGAAGATCAACGCCCATTCCAACCTGCGTAATGCATTGCCGCTTTGCTATCAGGATTCTCCCGCTATTGATATTTCGCTGGTGTCAGCAGGCATCTAGTCGATTCTCCACATTGCAAGTATTGCCCTTAGGGCACTAGTGAGCGCCAAAGGCTGATCCAACATCATCTGGTGATAAGCTCCAGGCAGTTCAATTATCGGGATATCTGAACCACCCAATTCACACAGGTAATCGATGGATTCCTGGCCAAAGAGTGGGCTCAGGCCACCATAGATAATTGCTTTCTGTCCTGGTATCCGGACCAACCTTTCCGGCTGCTCGGCCCACCACTCATTCGTTCGATAGTCATTGGCATACAGATTGGGTGAAAATTTCCAGATCCAACCACCTTCGACTTCGCGAAGCGAATGCCGTGCAGAGTACTGAAGCAGGTATTCATTTTCGCAGGGCTGCACCGGACCCAGCTTGTATGCACCCATGGCAGTTTCCAGGTCAGGATACAGGCGGTGAGGTTTCGCATCCCCCTTGACAGCATTACCAGATCGAAAGGCTCTAATTTGCTCGGGTCTGAGGGTCATCATTTCAAGAATGATGGTTCCACCAAACCTGCCACCGGCAGCTTCAATAGCGGCAAAAGCTATCGTGGCGCCATAGCTGTGGGCTATTATCAGTGGCTTTCCACCGTTATTAAACAAACCGGTGTGTTCGGCTACGCGCGTCAACTCAGCCGCCCTGACAGACTCAGGGTAATCTTCCCTTACCCCGGAGTCCCCCTGACCTGACAGATCAAACGCCACGACATGGTAGTCGCCAGCAAGCAGGGGAGCGATAAACGAAAAACAACGCAACGTCGCGATGAGCCCCGGAACCATGATGATTCCCGGAGAAGTGGGGTCACCCCATTCCATGTAGAAAATTGGACAGCCGTCCACATCAACCGTACCCTCTTTTCGCGGTATCCCTATGGCCTCATCAAACCATTTGGGTCTGTCAGCGGTGATGGCTGCAAGTTCTGATTCCTGTCGCATATCGATTTAACTTCCTAAAATGTTTAACTAAAAAAGGGGACGCCCCCGTTGTAGTGCCGAGATTCGCACCAAAGATAATACCAACACCAGCGGCAAGGCCAATCAGTCCGGCACTCAAGAAAGAGATTGTAATCACAGAAACCAGAGAACTGGATTGCATGATGGTGGCGCTGACCACAACAAAAGTAATACTTTTCCATAATTTTTCGGTTGAGTAACGCAGAATCTTCTCGAGCACTCCACCAGTAAATGCTCTGAATCCCTGTTCCAGCGACAGCATGCCAAACAAAAAGATCGCGACACCCGCTGCTATTTCTTTGAAGTCAGGATTAATCCACAAACCATAAGAAAGGATGGCAAATATCGAGGGAAGCAGCGTTTTACGTAACATAAATACACCCGCGTGGAGTTGTGTAGAACTTGATGCATCATACGGAGTAGACGCGAACAATGCACTTCTCCCCGGCTAAGTCGAAGGACCACTACATGAACTTCCGGGGTGAGGTGGCTGGATGAACCGCCGTCCGTTTGACTGTACCCGCCCTCTTAAGGCAATCTTCGCTCCCAAAAAGCCGGCTTCTTGTTTAGAACAAGATCAAATAGGAGCAAGGTCAAACTAGGGATATGGGCATATGAGTTTCAAGGATTCAGTCACCGAATACCAAATAGAAGTTAACGGCATCAATCTATGCTACTTTGAATGGGGGGCGGAATATCGGGACCATGGTCCGACAGTGTTGTTCACTCACGCCGGTGGGTTTCACGCCCGGATGTGGGACCCTATTATCCGTGGACTTCAAGGCTATCACATCATCGCCGTAGATCTGCGTGGCCACGGCCGAAGCGAGGAAACACTTCTTGATCACTGGGAGGTATTTGGCGAAGACCTTTCCTCACTGATCGCTAAGCTGGATCTGGATCGAATCACTGGTGTTGGTCACTCATTGGGTGGTTATGCATTGACCGAAGCCACCGCCAGACATGAAGACAGGTTTGAACACCTGATACTGATTGATCCAGCAATTGTTTCTCCAGACCAATACCATCAATCTTCATCCAGCACGGAGGCCTCATCCCCGGAAACCCACCCGGCAACAAAGAGGAAGAGTCATTTTGAAAGCCCCCAGGCGATGATTGACCGGTTTAAGGATCGTAAGCCCTATTCACGGTTTACAGTGGAATCACTGCACAATTATTGTCACTATGGCCTGCGAAAAGATAGCAAAGGCTACCGTCTGGCCTGTTCCCCCCTGATGGAGGCGACTGTTTATCTAACCAGCAAATCCAGCGACAAGATATTCGATAGCATTCGAAAACTGCAATTGCCAGTACTGATCATTAGGGCCCAGGAACCCTCTGAAGATAACCCGATACAGAACTTCTCTGCTTCCCCCACCTGGATACCGCTCGTAAACGAATTTCGCAACGGTCGAGAATTACACTACCCAGAGCAAAGCCACTTTCTTCCTATGGAAATACCGGATGAAATAAGTGCACGTATCGCAGAAGTCGTTCAGTCCTGATGATCAGCCGTGTCCATCAAGCGTGATTTGGTTGCCTGTCCTCCCATATGCCTCTCGTAAAAGGGCTGGTGCAATAATATAACCTGTTGTAGAGTACACGAAGTTCACGCCCGCTTTCCCACTAGGGGGATACTTTCAAAAGTTGTTTTTGAAATATCTTGCGAGCATGAACTCACGGTGTTTCTGCTAACACCCATTTAATACCCAGACTACTAAACACTAGGAAAAGCCAAGGGGATATGTTGCATGACCGATGAACGATTTTTACAAGGACTAAAAACAGCAGGCGAATTGTTTCCCCCCAGGGAAGACGCAGAGAGCCCTCGATTTAGCTATCCACCGGAAATAGCAGATGACTGGAATGCCCTGTCCATCTCTACAGTGATGGGTGATGTCTGGTCTCGCCCGGGTCTGCCCAAGACTCAAAGAGCAATGCTAACAATCGCGGCCATGACTGTACTCGACAAACCAGAACAGCTAAAAGCCTATATTACTGCAGCACTCAATCTCGGTGTGACCAGGCACGAGGTTTGTGAAGTTATTATGCAAATGGCGGTCTATGGCGGCTTCCCGGCAGCAATTCAAGGACTTGGAGCAGCCAACGAGGTATTCGAATCACGGAGCAGTTCCGAAGATTAGTTTGCCTGGTCTTACTCTCCAACACTTAATAATATCGTTAGATTGAACCACCGCTGCAGATGCAATTAGCCGAGTCACAACGCTGGATTCACCGGGTTAACACAAGCGCTTTAGTTCTACTATTGATATCCGGTACGCTGCATAACCTCCCAGAACTAAGGTCCTCCATATTCGGCGGCTATGACGGGTGGGTTGCTGATTTTCATATATGGACTGGCATCCTGTTCATCTCTTTCCCCGCTCTGATGCTGGCTAGAACAAAAGGCGCATTACTGCGCATTCTAAGAGCACGTATATTTAAGGACCCGGCTTGGCACTGGCGGCGCATGCATCTAATACTCACCATTTGCGCCTGCTCAATACAGGGAACGGCCGGAGTCATGTTGTTACTCGATATTTATGTGCCTTTGAATATCACGCTCGCGGATGCCTTGTTCCTGGTCCATCGCACAGGCGCCTGGTATTTCGCATTGTCACTGCCCTTGCACCTCTGGATGGCGCGCAAGGCAATCACCAGAGTCCTGCGCAAATGGGCCGCTTAAACTAGCCCTTGTCCGGATTTTGGTATCGCGCGGGCTGCCCTGGCACTCGTTATCCACCAGTTTCCATACCAGGAGAGCGCTTCAGATCTCCACCCTTCAACCAGGCAAACACCAGGCAGAGGAACATTATCAACGCAGACACCTGCCAAAGGAATGTCGCACCAAAGGCCTCATAGAAAATTCCACCGCCAACAGCGGAAACAGCCGCAACAGCCATCCCGACCGCACCAAATAACCCCTGACCAGTGGCCAGGGCGTCTTCCCCACTTGCTATTCCAACGGCAAGTTGATTCGCAGGCATGGTGAAGGAGTCAGCAATGGCGTGAATTGCCATTGGTATGCAGAGCAGGTAGATGGAATCCAGCAGGCCGTAGCTAATCATGCAGGCTGTCGCTATGCTTAAAGTGACGATGGTGATATTGAGTGGCCCATGGGTGTGTGCCAGTGCTCCCGCCGCGGGTGATATGAAAACCATAGGCAAAGCAAAAAGGCTCATGGTCAGTCCAATAAACATCTGGCTCGCACCCTTATCCGCAAGAAATACAGCCCAGATTGCCTCAAACACACCCACCGTAATGTAAAAGGCAATGCCTGTAGCCAGGCTCGATTGCATTGGCTTTTTATTAAGTAACCTTAGATAGATACCATCAAGTTCCGGATTAGCGGCACCCGGTATTTCCGCCCTGATCACGAGCGGTGTCATGGCTACAAGCAGGAGAGCCAAAATGACAAAGGTAGCTTGCATGTTGAACAGGGCAGTGAGTACAGAAGCAATTATGGGCCCCAACAGAAAGCCGCTCATTTCATAGGCTGATAGCCGCCCAACATTTCTACCCGCCTGTGCCGGTTCAACCGTCATTACCAGGCGTCTTACCGCTGGACGAACACAACCGGAGCCAAAGCCGAACAATGCCCTTGAGACAAGCCACTCGGGTAAACTGTCCGCAACTATCATCCAGCCGACACCTACGAGTGCCAGCAGCATTCCAAAACGCAGAACCAACTTCCCGTATCCCAGGTCAACGGGCTTTCCAACGCCCATCTGCGCTACAAAACCAGCGACAAAGGCAACCCCGCCAATAAGGCCGATGCCAGTTTCAGAGAAGCCAAACTGATCACGAATCTCCGCCAAAAGGGTGAATACGGCACCGTATCCAACCATCAGCACAGCTGTAATTAGAAAAAGTCCGTTTAGTGAATAGTTTTGTTGCTTTGCCTGCATAGACTCCCTGATTTAATTGCAAAATTTCGATGGGGTAAGCGTAGAAAAACTGCGCCCCTCTTGATGAACCTCATACCACCACTACAAGGTCTGTGCTATCTTAATATGATCATTTCTCAATGCAATGAATGGTATGCAAACCGTCTGAGTTGACCTCCATTAGTCGCATAGCAGCCAAAAGGTTCTTGACCGCTATGAACAACAAACGAGAAAAGATAAAATTTGGCAAGGACTGGTGATCGCCGCCATACAAAAAGGGAATCGGGTTTGCCGATTACCCGCAATATTAATACCAGAGGAGAAATTTCGTGGGAAGAGTCGAGGGAAAAGTTTGTATCGTAACTGGCGCAGCATCTGGCCTAGGAGAGGCTGACGTACGAGCATTAGCAGCCGAAGGTGCACACGTCATTATGACCGATATCGATAGCGACGCCGGCGCACGAATCGCTGGAGAGACCGGGTCAGAATTCGTTTATCAGGATGTTTCCGTTGAAAAAGACTGGGAGACGCTGGTTGGTGATGTCGTCGCCAAGCACGGTCGTTTGGATGTGCTGGTAAACAATGCAGGTATCGGTGTTATCGCTGACATAGAAACCACAACCACCGAAATCTGGAGAAAAGTCCTGGGCGTTCACCTGGATTCTACCTTCTGGGGATGCCAGCAGGCGGTTAAGGCAATGAAGGAGACCGGCGGTGGCTCTATCATCAATATCTCATCAACAACCGCACTTACTGGTGCCGCTACCTATATGGCTTACTCGGCCGCAAAAGGCGCGATTCGGTCAATGTCCAAATCGGTCGCACTTCATTGCCGCACTAATAAGTACAACATCAGGTGCAATTCAGTTCACCCCGGCCTCATTGATACACCCATCGCACGAAACGCACTAAGCACCCTGGGCGGCGTTGACCTCAGCGGCGATGATGCCGACGCGATCATGGCGTCAACCGGAGTGGGAGAACCAAGTGACGTTGCCAATATGGTGCTGTTCCTTGCCTCCAACGAGTCAAAACACGTCAATGGGGCTGAGCTCGTAATTGACAATTGTGACACACTGGTCTGACATTCACCTTTCCAGTAACCGTGGATGTATTCCCCCGGCAACCAGGCAATCAACGAAAGCAAAGGAAACAACAAATCATGAAGTTAGAGAATCAGGTTGCGCTGGTATTCGGCGCGCTCGGCACAGCAGGTACGGCCATCTCAAAAAAGCTCTGTGAAGAGGGAGCCAGTGTCATCATCAGCGCGCGCAGAGAAGCCGAAGGACAGGCACTTGCAGAAGAACTGCTTGCCGCCGGTCATAAGGCGACATTCATAAAAACAGAAATTACTTCGCGCGAAGAGGTAATCGCTACTGTTGATCAAGTCGTCGCGGAATTCGGGCGCCTGGATATTCTTGCCAACTGCTTTTCCGTCGATCACTTAAGGCGATTTCTCGACGATGATGAGAAATACTGGGATCGGATGCTGGACGTGAATCTGAAGGGACTCTTCTATGCATGCCACGCGGCCCTACAACACATGCGAGAGCAAGGTAGTGGGCGAATTATCAATCTCACATCCGATTCAGGAAAAATTGGCGCCACCATGGAGACAGTTCAGGCGGCTACCAAGGCTGGTATTATCGGCTTTTCAAAATCCCTTGCACGTGAGATGGCTCGTCATACGGTTACCGTCAATGCGGTCTGCATGGGACCTACCAGACCTTCCGCAGAACCCCCTGAAGGGTTCCCGGCAGAGGGATGGGCACAATTTATGCGCCTTACACCTTTCCGCCGCCCGGCACTCCCGAATGAAGTCGCAGGACTGGTATCTTTTCTGGCATCACCGGATGGAAGCTTCGTTACGGGTCAAGCCATTAGCGTATCGGGTGGTTTAACTATGTGCTAAGTGCGTAGGTACTCAGTTCGTATGTGCTAGCGGTCTATCGGATCAGGACAAAATCATTAACTGCTCTTGGTATTGCCGACTACACGACCCCTTGGTAATACCAACGAGTATCATGAGAAGGGCGCGTTTCTTTTCCAGCGGGATTTCCTCCAGACTGATCTCACCCTTATTCCAGAGTAGCAGGACACACCAATCCTGAAGCACCAACTGACGAGAAACATGTTCAATATCAAGGCCATCAATAAGTTTTCCCTTTTTCTTTTCAAATGTCAGATGAACGAGAAACTCCTTGATAGGTGTAGCCAGTAGCCTGTGCACCAGCCTGTTATTTGGCTTAGCTTGAAATAGGGCTCTTGTCATTAGAGCCGCATATCTCGGCGAGCGCAATATCTCCTCGCTATGTATCTCCTGTCGGAGGAAAAGATAGTCAAAGCCCTCTACATTCTCAGAATTCTGAATCGACTGAGCCAGCCCCAGCATCAGATCATCAAGGGCAAAGATCAGCAATTCGTCCTTGCTGCCAAACAGGTTATAAAGTGTCTTCGGTGAAACCTCTGCTGCGGTTGCCAATCCACGCATAGTCAGCCCGTCATAACCAACTTCACTGACAAGTCGCCTCGCCGTTCTTAGAATCTTCACACGGCGTTCTACTTGTCGTCCAGATTTGTAAGTACTTGCTGTAGTCTGCATTATTCCCGATTACCCATACCAATCAGTTCCTGCAGAAGCTTGTTTTTTTTCTTACCACTAGTAATGCCAACAAACGTGAGCAGAAAACTTCGACGAATCTCATCACCAAGCTGATCAAGGCTAATCAACCCCTTATCCCACAACAACAAACCGCCCCAGGTCTGCGCCGTCAAGTGAGCACTCACTTTAGCCAGGTCTAGGTCCGCCGCAATGCTACCCTCATCTTTCTCGAACTGCAGTTGTTCAACTATCTCCTGCTCGACTCCACCGAGCAATGCAGAAACAAGCCTGTCCCCTGGTTTTGCCTTGAAGAACAAGGTAATAATCACATTGGCAAAGCCGGGTGACCGCATAATTGCTTCGCTGGAAATTTTCCTTTTCGTCAAAATGTAATTAATACCCCTCAAATCTGAGTAGTTTCCCATTGATTCCTGGACAATACCCACTAAGTCTTCCAGCGCTGCTGCAAGAAGCTCATCTTTGCTTGAGAAGAGGTTGTAAAGTGTTTTTGGTGAGACTTCTGACGCTTGCGCAATTCCGCGCATGGTCAAACCCTCATATCTAACCTTACTGGCGAGCTTCCTCGTCGTGTACAGGATATTTTCCTGACGCTTCAATTGCCTGTCCGATTGATATTGATGTCTCTTTTTCATGCTTCAGAGTTCATGTTTTCTACACAAACGAGTGCGGAGTCAATTAGTTCTAAACTCATCAAACCACAACACATCGAGTTGATTTCTTTTCTGATTCGCTTAGCAGCATCTCTGCAAGCTTTACTTTCTGCACCTTCCCGGAGCCTGTCATAGGAATATCACTTTTATTTACCAATAGTATTAGAGAGGGGCGCTTATGGGATGAGAACTGCTCACGACAGAAAGAAATAATACGTTCGTTTTCACACCCTTCATCGGACAATACCAAGGCTGCGCCAACCAGCTCACCACGCTCCCCCCCCGGTAGTGGGAATGCGTAAACCTCCAGCGCTTCGTCAAGACCAGATAGCGTCTGCTCAATATCAGCCGGGCTGATATTGATACCTCCGCTCTTTATCATGTCTTTTTTTCTTTGCTCAAAAAACAGGCGCCCATCGCTATTCAGATAGCCAAGGTCACCCGTATGGAAAAACCCATCAGTATCGAAGGTTAGCTCCGGATCCACCTTGTAGTACCTTCTGAAAACGGACGGACCCTTAACACAAATCTCACCAATGGAATCGGCACCAAGCACCTCGCTCGAATCCGGGTCGACTACCTTGATCTCACTTCCATCCATCACTCGACCGTTGGTCGAACCTCTGACTTCCTCTGAATCATCTGCGAAGGTACAGGTAAATGCTGTGCATGTTTCCGTCATGCCATACATGCCGACCCCGCCGACGCCATTAAAAGTATCACCAACTTCCAGCATCAAATCGAAGGCACCAGTTCCTTTGTGCAATGTTGAATGATCTTTGGTTTGCCAGTCTGGGTGATCAAATAGCGCTTTCAACTGATGCGGCCAGAGGTGCCAGGCCGTAGCCTTTTCTCTATCAATCAGCTCGATAGCACTTCCCGGATCGAATGTAGGCTGAAGGATCAGCGATGCGCCGGTCGAAAAGGTACCCAGAAGCACATTCACACAACCAGCACAAAAGAAAAATGGGAAGTAGAACCAAACAACATCTTTCTCATCCAGCATCTCATGCTTTCCAATCAGGATGCCATTTCTGGCGATCGACTTCTGACGGTGTAGAACACCTTTCGGATTTGCGGTGGTGCCAGACGTATACAACAAATAACACTCATCCTCTGGATCAACATCTGCTCGAAGCTCTGACAACAGGCTCACGGGTACGTCGCCTGCGCCTGCCAGGAAATCCTCCCAAGGCTGTGCCGCTGACGGGATATGATCAGCGTTCTTTATGGTTATCCGCCTCAACGCGGGGAAAGACATGGAATATATTTCTTTGTTCGATGAAGCGCTCAGTTCAGGCAGCAGGTCTTCAACAATTTCCTGATAGTCGGCCTTAAGAAAGCGTGCGGTCATATACAACTGCTGGACATCAGAATGTCTTAGTTGATAGGCAATTTCTTCCCTGCGTGCAAAAGTACTGATCGGGGCAAGAATCGCACCTATTCCAGTAGCGGCAAACGAGAAGAAAATCCACTCTGGGGTATTCTCTGACAGGAGACCCAAGCGTGTACCCTTGCCAACTCCCTGCGCGATGAGGGCTCTAGCATAGAGATCAACTTGTTCAGAAACCTGCTTGTAGGTCCACCTACCATCTTCGGTTATCAGCGCGGTTCGATCACCCCAGGCAGAGACGGCGGTTTCCAGCAATTGTGGTAGCGTGTTGACACTTAGATCCATTGATATGTACCCTCTAGTTTTTCTTTGTTCAATCTATCTCTTCTCCAGTCAAACTTGCCTGACCATATCGACAGTCTATCGAGCGCTTGGTCAGGAACGTATTTCATTGGCCTGGTCACGACATGTCAGTAACAGCAACTCGACGAGCCACTGCTCCAAAGAATGACTCTAGTACAATACTGAGAGACTTATAAAATGGCGCCCCTTCAAGCTTATTCAATTCTGTAATCATTTTGGGAAACCAGAACAGCAACTCACGATCAAGGAAATCACACTCTGCCTGCCAGTATGATTGGCCGCTTTGTTGATCCTCAAGCAATTGCACCTGTTGATGTGATAAAAAATGTAAAAACTCAAGTTCTGTACCTAGCTGATCAGGCATGGCCTTCATTTCCTGGTTGAGCTGTAGACCAAAATGGTTATAGAAACGCAGGCATTCCTCCATGCTTTTCATCCGCGCAGCACCAGCGTACGCCCCTCCGTCCAATGGGCAGGGTGGGCGCCCTATCGCACCAACATCAAATAGTCGAGTGAAATCACTCTGCAGTTGCGATAAAACCATGTCTTCCAGATCCAGTGACCAGAGAGCAGCTCCTTGCACAGATTCGTCCACTACAAGCACTGATTGCTCGAGCTGTTCCAACAGGCCTTCGCTGGTCAACTTCTGGTGAAGCGTCTCATCAGGATACTCATAAAGTTGAGCAAACAGTCCGTAAGCCAAGCTTCGGTGCATGGCCACCTGACTCGCATCAATCTCCGTCATAGTCAGTTCTTGTATTTATATTCAATAAAGTCACTGACAAACTTATGCTTTCGCCCTGGGGTCAATAATCTTCACCGGGCTCACTTCATCGCTGCCGGCAAAACGACCATTACTGTCATCTGCCATGGGATGCGTTTCACCCGCCGTCATTTGCCAATCAATCGTCTGTGGATCTCGGTCGAAACCACCAAAGTTATCTTCCCACTTGTAGGCAATCAGAATATCCATCAGTTCAGATGGTTCACCCGCTTTCCGCTTAGCCATTTCAGCCTTTAGAATCTTGAGCGAATCGAGCACCTGAGGCCCGAAGACCGAGATTAGATATTCATCCGGAATCCTAGGCTTCGACTCATCGATATTACCCTTCTCATCAAAGGCCGCAGGGTTCAAGGGTGGAACATAAAAAACATTCGGTTCAGTTCCATACTCCGGGTGTAGCGGTATCGCTACTTTCCATTTCTCAACCAGTTTCCAGATCGGCGCTTCCTCATCATCCCTATAACCAACAAAGCGAAGGCGCCCGGGGCACTGACGTGCACAGGCTGGCGCGACGCCCTGATCAATGCGAGGAAAACAGAAAATGCATTTTTGTGCCGTTTTAGTCTGCTCATTGAAATAGATCTTCTTGTAGGGGCATGCAGACATACAGAACCGATAACCACGGCATCGCTCTTCGTTTACGGTGACGATTCCGTCTTCCCTTCTTTTCTCTATCGCATTCCTTGGGCAGGCTTCAAGACAGGCCGGGTTTGAACAGTGGTTACATATTCTTGGCATGTAAAATGAGTAGCCGTTTGGGTAGCTTCCACCGCCCTGATCTTCATCCCAGTTTGGTCCCCAATCAGGCTTGCCGGCAGGTTGCAGATGAGAGCCTTTGCCTTTCTTGCCACCTTCAAACACCTCGGTGTAGTTGAAGGCCCATGCCTCTCCAAATTCATCACGGGTGGGTATATGACCTGGCTTCGCCTTGCCATCGCGAAATCCGCCGCCCATCTCCTCCCAATTCTTCGGTGTACCCTTGCCAGGCAAAGTATTCACCGTATTCCACCACATGTACTCCATGCCTTCATCGCGGGTCCACAGGCGTTTGCAGGCAATACTGCAGGTATTGCAGCCAATACACTTGTTAAGATCCAGTACCATCGAAATCTGTCGCTTTGACATGATTAAACTTCCTCTCTATTTATATGGGCTGGGTTAGCCTGCTTCACCAACAACCAATTGATCCCGGCCTGCGGCATAGGATTTAATACCCGCACGTTCTCCTCCGGCTCCATTCCAGATAACAACGCCGTAGGACATATCCTCGCCAGGGGACAATTGGGCTATGCTTTCTTTGGTTTCTATCTTCATGGGTCGCGCAATGATCAGCTGCCATTTGTTATCAGCCCAATGCTCCGTACAAACGACCATCTCCTGATCTACCGTCTTGGATGTACCAATCCCCTCGGCAACAATATTCCTTCCCGTTTCACCCTCATCTGCACGCCAGTAAAGAATATTCACCGGCAGTCCTGGCGCCCCCATCATCGTAATCGGCGCGCCTGGCTCACTCGCGAGCATAACCGCGGCACCGTCACTAAAAATGCTATTGTCGTTACGCTTCGCATCCTGATTGGGGTCTTTCCACTCCAGCCTGAAGGCAATAAAGCGACCATTATGGGCAGCACTGAGGCTGACTTCCTCGACCAGCCCAAACGGTTTGTCTTCCCATTCACTACGGATTGCCTGGGTCGGCTGCATCGCAACAGGCGTCGGATTCATGGGCAGTTTATTCGCCTGAACCTTTTTCCAAAAACTGGACTTGAGATCCCGAAGCTGTTTCAAATCAACATTCTTAATATATTCTGCTTTCATATTCTTACCATTAATTGTTCAATTATTGTCAAATATCAGCCGGCAAGGCGACGGACATCTGCCCGGGCACCCTTATCAACATTGGTTGGCTGGTAGAACCCTACCGAATACTTCAAATGGCCATAATTACCCACCATACCCAGCGGTTTAATCTGTGACGCCTGAACAGCAGCATGGCTATGTCCGCCAGTAAACATATATCGCTCCCAGGCATGGTAACTGTGTAACTGGTATCGCTGCATCAAGGGCGTGGTCTTGATGTGTACTTTGAAGGAACCAACATCGTTAAACACTTCAACTATTTCATGGTCTTCAATTCCGCGTTCTGCCGCGTCCTCATCATTCATATACATAATTGGTTCACCGCGCTGCAGGCGCAACATCAGTTCGTTATCCCGCATAAACGAATGAATTGACCAGCGCGCATGACCACAGGTCAGGCGAAACGGATGGTCTCCACCCATTGCGGGTGGCGGAACATACACTGGTAGTTCCTCACCAAACTCAAGGAACCAGTCATGGTCCAGGTAAAATTGGGTACGCCCAGTCAGGGTAAACCAGGGCATTTTTTTGCTCACTTGATCTGACGAATCAGCATGCGGCGTACCCGGTGTAAACTCGTAGGTAGCTCTCGATGTAGGGCTTCTTCTTCCCCCTTCATTGACCCAGTTTACCTGCCCCTTGTCACGGAACTCCTCAAAATCGATACCCTTGTAAGCAGGGCTGGTTGCCATTTCGAGTTTCACGAACTCCATGGTATCAACGTCTTCAGGGTACTTTCCGTTTTCAGTATATACATCATAAATATCGCTGAGATCCCTGGTCAGCCCCAGGTCCTTATCCTCATACTGGGTGATTCCCATGCCGGGCGCCATCTTTTGAATGCGCTTACACAACTCGGCAAATATCCACCATTCCTGGCGAGATTCTGCTATCGGTTCAACCGCCTGCTGACGCATTACATGGTAAGGCGATGCAGAGTCTGAATACTTAATCGCGGATGATTCGTAGTAGCCAGCCGCTGGTAGGACATAGTCAGACTCAAGGGCAGATGAACTCATATGGAAGTCGATGGTCACTACAAGCTTCAACTTCGGCCACAGGTTCTCGCGCAACACATGGTTCATGCGGGTTCGGCGCAACAGATTTGAACCACATTCAATCAGGATTCTGGGATCTTCTCCTGGTTTCGGCCAGATTGGCATCCAGCCTTTTTCAAGGCCTTCCATAATGTACTCATCGGCAGTCTTTTCTCCAGGAACGGGGGTCCAGCGGCTCGATACTTTATTGAGCCCACCGTGGACATAGAGCCAGGTTGCCCCAGGAATTACCCGGTGTTTGCCATTGAAATACTTGGTCGGAAAAGTGATGGGGCTACCGGATTCAACGATGCCGCCAACAAAAACACCCCCACCTACCTTACCGGTATTGCCCGTCAGGGCAGACAGCAAGAATATGGCTCTTTGCAGCAGGTCACCGTGGTAAATTTTTGGCATACCCCAGCCACACTGAATGAGCGCAGTCTCTGAATTCGCATAAATTGCAGCAATCTTTTCCAGGGTCTTGGCACCAACACCGGTAACCTTTTCTCCATACTCAGGCGTATTTCCCGCAAGGCTCAGCTTCATTAATTCAAAAACGGTTGTGACTTCTACACTCTCACCGCTCGCAAGATTAACCTGCCACTTGCCTTCTAATGCCGGGTCAGTATCACCAAGAATGAGGGTCTTATCTGCTGATCCCATTGAACCAGGAGGTTGGACTGCTTTATTAGTTTTCCTATCCCAGACGTAGAAAACTTCATCTGACCCATCTGCCTCAAAATCAGAAGCTCGCAGGAATTTCTTGTTGTCCATCCGGACGAGGAAAGGCATATCTGTTTGTTCACGCAGGAAGCCTTCGTCATAGAGATCATCGCGAACAATGATATGTGCCATTGCCAGCGCCATGCCGTGGTCAGTGCCAGGTTCAGGGTTTACCCAGTAATCAGCATGCATATGTGATGGATTCTGATCCGGGGAAACACTGACAATAGTTGTACCACCATATCGGGCCTCAGAGAGATGGTGTGCATCGGCAATTCGCGTGGAAGATGGGTTATAGATCCACATGATGATGCAGTCAGCCATCATTCTGGAATCAGACGTGGCATTGTGAAACAAAGTGCCGGTCGTCATGCTGGCACCATTGTGGGCATCACCAATATCACCATAGGGTTCAATAACGACACCACCGATAGCGTTAGCGTATCGCGACTTGGCTGCCGTCCCCTGGGTAGCCATTGGAATAATAATTCGGTCAGCGCCTTCATCCCTGACCACCTCGACGGTTGACTTGGCAATGTCCGTCAGAGCCTCATCCCAGCTGACCCTTTTCCAGTTTCGTGAACCACGTTCGCCCACACGTTTCAGTGGATAACGCAATCTGTTTTCGCTATACATCTGGTTACTGAAGGCAGCACCTTTTTGACAACCCTGGGGGTTGTCATCTGCCAGGCCCTTATGCAGGTGTTTATAGGTGGCATTCTGCTCTTCCCGCCAGACAATGCCTTCCTTAACATAGAGTTTCCACGAACAGTTGTGGTTACAGTTACAGCTGTGTGTGCTGCTAACGACCTTGTCCCAGGCCCACTTGTTCTTATAGACATCTCGCCAGTCACCGTATTCAACGGTTGCAGGGGCGACCCCTCCGCTCTGCGCGGATGCATCGAAAGACAGCCGGCTGAGAGATAATGAAACTGCTGAAACAGAAGCATTCTTGATAAATTCTCGTCTGGTTTGCACCATGCTATTTACCCCTTTAGTAAAGTGATTCATTGGTTACTAATCGATCTATTTCTGAATCACTCAATTTCAGAATATCTCTAAATACATACTCATTTTGTTGACCGACCGTCGGCGTGTCGCCAGTTATTTTTGGCGGTGTTGCAGACATGAGCCAGGGCGTATTGTAAATATCACAATCATCCCAATTGGGCGATTCATGGTGGTGGACATGACCTCGCTCTGTAAACACAGGGTGCCTGTCCCGGTCCTCCATGGACAAGAGGGGAGCGATACACACACCCTCAGATTCGAGCGCCGTCAATACATCTTCCCGTTCTCTGTCCTGACACCATTGCCTCAGAATTGCATCCAGTTCATCAACCTTAAGTCTTCTTGATTGAGGATCTTTGAGATCTTCCCGCCCGAAAAGGTCCTGTCGATCGATAGCCCGGCAAAGCCCCTGCCATTCCTGGTCATTAGTGACGCTGACCGCTACCCAGGTGTCATCAGCGCGGGTAGCGAAAAAGTTGTGTGGTGCATACTCGGGATGGTAGTTCCCCTGAATACCGATATCTGAATCTGTGATGGCATGCTCCATGATCATTTCCCCGAGGGTGGCCGTGGAACTTTCAATCTGGCTGACATCGACGAACTGCCCCTTGCCACTGCGTGACTTGTGAATCAGCGCGGCAAGTGTACCGATGGTACCCTGCATGGCCATATTAGTATCACCCAACCCAAAGGAAGTGAACCCAACGACATCATTGGTTTCCGGGTACCCCGTTATGCCTTCAATTCCAGAGTAAGCGGTGGCGATGGATGCAAACCCTTTCATGTAATTGAGCGGACCCTCTTCACCGGCCATACTCATGGACATAAGTACGATCCCGGGGTTCAGTTTCTCCAGCTCTGCGAAATCGAGCCCATTTTTGGCCATCACCCCAGCGGCAAAATTTTCCATAACCACATCACTTTCTTTAACTAGCTCCTTAACCAGCCTAACTCCATCGGCATCCTTCAGATTGAAAGTTGTAGACAACTTGTTGCGATTGTTATGACAGAAATAATAGCTGTAGGGTTCGAGGCGCATGTTGTCGAGTCGTTTGTTGGTTTCGACCCGAATCACCTCGGCGCCCATGTCGGCCAATAGTTGTCCCGCCATGGGACCAGCCCAGTTCCAGCCGAAATCCAGAACTCTGATTCCCGCCAGCGCATCACCCCTCTCTCCCCCGCTCACTGTCATCTTGCGAGGCTTCCAGTGAGAAGCGGATATGGACTTAATGTCCGGACCAGGTTGCGGCGCATCGGCCCTAATCGAGCAGGGCGTCTCCGACATGAGCGCACCCATCTTGGGAAATTTCGCTCCCTTATCACCGAGGGTTACTTCACTCCAGAAGTCTCTATAGGCAAACTGTTCGCTGGCATAAACCTCATCGACATGGTTGACAACACCCATGATGATGTCCGTTTCCATCGTCATTTCTAACATTTGAGCACGGGTGTTCTGCATCAACCATTCTTTAAAGTGAATATGTGCAGGTTCCTCTGTTTCGCACCGTGCCAAATACATTGCATCTCGCTGATTTTCACCATTCGACCATTCCGGATCACCCATCAGCTTAAGAAATTGCAGCCACAGGCGGCCGTGTGGGCTGGCAATCACCAGATGGCCATCAGCGCATTCGTAGAACCCGGAGGGATAGATCCCGGCCTTGTTCGTTTTGCCAGCACGAACCCACTTGCCACCCATCTTCTTGGATACCAGGGCCATGGCACCACATTGATATGCCAAGACCTGGGTGGAAGAGATATCAATGCCCTGCCCCAGGCCCGATTTCTCACGCTCAATCAGCGCGCACAGTGCTGCTGCCACACCATTTAAACTGGCCTGATAGTCAGCCTGGTCAAATGGCATTTTCAGAGGCAAGGATCCGGCTATGCCCAATCGTGCGGAAAGCGCACTGGCGGCCTGAACGCAGATATCCGACCCTTCCTTATCCTTCCATGGGCCCGAACGACCGTAAGGGGATAGAGAAACCACAACCAGATGCGGGCACTCATCAGCCAGTAAATCACTGTCCAGCCCCCATTTGAGCCTTAGGGCATTCGGCAGGTTCTCAATAAAGACATCGGCGCTGGCCAGTAACCTCGCAAATTGTGCCCTGTCTTCTGAGTCGTTTAGATCTGCGGTCAGGCTCGATTTACCGGCATTCAAATACTGGAAAAAGCCGCTGACCTGCTCACCCCCGGTGTTGACAGCAAAGGGGCCGCGATGGCGCCCCTGCTCTCCCCCCGGTGGTTCAACCTTGATCACCTCAGCACCCATGTCGGCAAACAGCCGCGCACAGAAGGGCGCCATAACGCTGGAGCCGTATTCAACAACTCTAAGGTGATCGAGTGACCCCATTATCAGATGTCTCCTTTCTGAGGCAGCTGAACGGTCAGTTTGCCTTCACTGGTTTGGTCATCACGCTGGGTAATCGTCTGAATCTTCAGATCGACCAGGGCCTTACCATCTTCGATGCGCTTGTCCATCACTTCTGCATGCAAGCGAATAAGGTCACCCTGCCAGTGGAAGCCACGGAATTCGATCTTCATAGAGCGGAAACGTCCGTAATCACCCATCCAGTTCATGATCAGTTGGACATACCAGTTGAGCCTTTCAAAACCTGCTTCATAGGCACCAGGCATGCCGAGGTACTTATTGCATCGCTCATTGGTCCAGTGGATAGCAACCGGTGGCTCCGGCACATTTTCTTCATTGCGTATTGCCAGGTTTGGAGAGCGTTCATTGAGCGCTAGCGCCAGTTCGTGTCCAACTACCCAGCCACCCGAACCCTGTGCCATTTCGAAGGCCATCTTGCTGGTAAGAGTAATGGGACCCTTGACGATATGCGGCACCTGATCTCCAACATTCACATCCTCATAGTAAAGAGGTGTATCTCCCTGGATATTTGTCAGGTTCTGGCTGTGGTATTCCGCCCAGACGGCATCGAGTTCGTCTTCCGTCCACATTTTGCGCTCAATGGACTTGTACTTGGATGACTGACTGGCGTTCTTACGGGAAAACCGATGCCAGGAGGTACGATAGGTTCCCTTGTACTCGCCATCCATATTGTGAGAAACCGTTTCATAATCCTGTATTGCAGCCTTACCACCACCGAACCGGCTGTTGATAACTACAGCATCCTTCAGGGTTGTGACGCCTCTGATTTTTTCATCAACGTACATGGGCTCACCCCATTCGAATTCGCAGCCACGCCAGATGGTGTGACATCCAGGAAAGCCGTCGGTAGCTCCATTAACCAATTCCGTGGAGTACAACAGGATGGGTGGCGCAATAACGCGACCATAGGATGACTTGGCGGCATAATCCTGATCATAAAACAGGGGATTCATATTAGCCGCGCCCTGGGCCATAGCCCGGGCACCGTGCGCTGTTACCATAAAGTTCGGTCGTTTGTCTTCCGCGCCCTGCTTTTTATCGATAGATCCACCGCGACCACCCTGCATGGAACCTCGTTCCGTACGCTCCATCCCTTTACGCTCAAGCAACCGTTCCAGGCTCGCCTCTGTTACTTCTCCGTGAATTTCACCTTCTCTTAGCACCACTTTATATTTCCTCTTAGTTAATGTAGCGCCCCTCTACGTTGCTGTGTTGGGACGCTCTGGTTTAATATTGGTTTTGGCCTCAATACCAATTACTTTGATTCGATATCTTAGCCATCTTCCAATTTCAAAAATCTTCTAGCATTGTCGTACAAAACCATCCGTTTAGTTTCCTCTCTAATGTCCAGCGCCAGAAACTCCTCCTTGCAGCGCTTCAAACCGAGGCCATTGGTACCAAACAGAACCTTGTCTCTGCCACGGGATGAATCCATAAATTTGATCAGCCGGTCATCTAATGAGTGTGGATAATAAGCCGATATATCGCCATACACATTCGGGTGGCGCCACAACATAGAGCACCACTCATCCACCCAGGGCCATCCCGTATGGGAAAGATTGATCCTCAAATCAGGGAATTCGATCGCCACATCATCAGCCAGCATGGGTCGACCACCGTCGGATGGTAACACTTCTGCTGACTGGCCCACCTGAAACCCCACGGCTATATCCAGTTCCATGCACTTGGCATACAGAGGATAGCAGCGCCGGTCATTCGGTGGTACACCATAGGATAAGGGGTGAAACCAGACGTAGTTAAAGCCCAGCTCTTTCACGCAGTACTCAATTTCTGCGAGACTGTCCATAATCCTGAAGGGGTCATAACTCGCCGCGCCCATCACACGACCACCCGATTCCTTTACCGCATCTCCAACCGGGTCGACGGGGGTATTGAGAATGAATTCCCGGTGCCAGTAGTAGGACCACATCTTGGTGGCACAAACAGAAATATTGGCGTAACCCAAGTCATCCATTGTCTCCATGCAATCAGCAACCGAATCATGTCCCTGCAATGGCATCTTCGATGCCGACTTCTTTTTGGCCTGGCCCTCCTTATTAGCTGAGGGCTCTTTTGCAGGTTTTTCCTTTGGTGTCGCGCCACCCTTACCCAAAACCTTAAAAGTGGTCTGCAGCATGATCTGCATTTCTTTGTATTTAAAAGGGTTGGCATCCTCGGTCGTACCGATCTCATTGAAGTGATTCATGATATCGATGGTCGGATAATCTTTTAGCTCAACCAAGGGTTATATCTCCATCGCTATGGCTGCGCCATGCTGCGTGGCCTCGGCCAACCGTCGTGGCAGCCAGGCAGAACCTGCCAGGTACACCTTCTGGAATGGGTAATTGTCTTTCAATGTATAGTAGAGGTCTGCATTGGGGACAGAGCCACAAACCAATACAACTGAATCAAAACCACTAAATACACGCTCTGCTCCAGAGTAGGCAGAGATAAAATGAATATCATCGCCATCAATAGCTGATAGGCGAACACCACCAACCATTTCAACACCGTTCTCTTCCAGCCTTTGCATCACAGTGCCAAAGGAATAGCGATCTATGTCAGTACCGATTTGTGCCCATTTGTGAAAGATGGTGACCTGCTTCCCCTTTGCAGCTATGAACTCTGCGATATTAGGCGTCTGAAAGTAATCTTCTTCTGAGTACAAAGCGACCCGTTCTCCAACTGATACCTTGCCCGCTAGGACATCCCAGCCCTGCACA
The DNA here is from genome assembly GCA_002725995.1 of Gammaproteobacteria bacterium. GTDB lineage: Bacteria > Pseudomonadota > Gammaproteobacteria > Pseudomonadales > Azotimanducaceae. The sequence goes on along the minus strand of PBRQ01000095.1, from coordinate 73,541 downwards.
ACCTTGTCTGAATCGCCACCTGAAACCTCAAGAACAGGGCGGGCCGTTGAGCCGGTAGAGCAAACCACAACGTCAGGTTTAAGTTTCAGCAGCAATTCGGGTGTTGCCTCCGCATTCAACATCAAGTTGATATCAAGGCGCTCTATTTCGTTCTCGGAAAAATAAAGGAAGTCTTCAAAGGAGTCCCTGCCTGGCGCCTTAGCAGCGAGGAGCATCTGACCACCAATCTTTGAGCCGCGTTCAATCAAAGTTACCTTATGACCTCGGAGGGTAGCCAGCCTTGCGGCTTCAAGGCCAGCGGGGCCTGCACCGACGACGGCAATATGTTTGGATTCCTGCGCTGCTTTGAATGTTTGCTTCCACATCACCTCGCGCCCAATCTCGGGATTAATTGAACAAAGCGGTCTTTTGAACGGCGCTGGCTTGGTACCGTGAACGGTCTCTCCAATGCAGCGATTGCAGCCAATACATCGCCGCATCTCAAGCAGGCGACCTTCCCTCGCCTTGTTTGCAAATTCCGGATCAGCGATCCCAGCACGGGTCATGCCAACGAGATCACATATCCCAGCCTGCAGCAGCTCCTCCGCCACGATCGGGTCATTAACCCGCCCTGCAAACAATACCTTTACTTTTTCACTAAGGTCAGTGCGAATAGCTTTTCCAGCTTCACGATTTTCTGCCGGGCTGTGATACGAAGGTGGCACGTATGCATGGCGACCCCAGCAATGACCCACATCGACATTAACGAAATCAATCAAACCAGTTTCGGCGATGATATAAACCATTTCCCGGAACTGCAGCAAATCATAACCGCCCTGTCGGGCTTCCGCACCATTGATGCGAATGCCAAGGGCCATTTTATCGCCAATTACGGCTCGAATACGCGCCAGTGCCTCACGCACAAACAGCGTTCTCGCAGTCGCATCTCCTCCCCATCTGTCATCGCGTTTATTGGTCGCAGGAGATAGAAATGCCTGAGGAACTGTTTCATGTGCACAGTGAATTTCAAGGCCATCCGCGCCGGCTTCCAGCGCCTTTTGTGCAGCCTCGGCATAGGTATTCAAAACAAATTCTATGTGCTCCTCGGTCATAACATGAGGCACAAGGTCATACAGCTCAACAGTCGGCACTGCTGAGGCTCCAAAGGCATTATTCAGGTGCGTCAGCTGGAACACGGCGACGGCTCCCTGCTCATGCACGGCATCACAAAATTTCCGCACCGCCTCAACAAAACCCGGAATCATATAGGAGGCAAATCTAACCGCGGCACCACCAGCACCAAATTCTTCCTCCGCACCTTCAGGCAGCAGTTCATTTAGCAGCCAGGTTTCACTACCGATCCATGCGGTGCCCCCTCGTGCTTTCGCAACATGATGCTCGGTAAAATGTTCATCAATGAGTCCGCCAGAATCTGGGCCAGCAGAACCGGGTGAGTTCGTCGTTTCACAGACCCTGTTCTTCACCGTGATGGGGCCTACCTCAATCGGTGAAAAGAGTTTGGCAAATTGCTCGTTACCCTGGTCGCTCAACGCTGGGCCTCCGCCGCTGATGATTTCAACTGCTCGGCAAGATACGCCCCAATCCTCTTGCGGTGATAGTCAGCGTCACCCAGGTAGACGGCATGTGACCTTGCCTGACGGAGCAGCAGATGGACATCCAGCTCCCAGGTATAGCCAATACCTCCGTGTAGTTGCAGCGCGGCTTCAGTCGCACGGGTAGCTGCATCGCTAAGCCAGGCCTTTGCGGCAGAAACCTGCGGCGAGGATTCATCCGGGCGCTCCTGTAGTGCAAGGCACGCACCATATAGCAGGCTTCTACCCACTTCTTCATCCATCTTCACATCAGCCAGTCGATGGCTTACCGCCTGAAAACTGCCAATCGGGCGATTAAACTGATGTCTTTCCTTGGCATAGGCGTTAGTCACCTTCAACGCTGTAGTTGTAACTCCCAGCAGATCAGCCGAGATCAGCGTGGTCCAGAATTCATAGGCTCGATGCAGGGCTGCCTGGGCCCCATCCGCTCCACCAAGGATATCCTCCGTGGAGAAGGCGACATCCTTTAGTTCCAGCTCAGAAACACACTGGGCATCAATGCGCTCCATGGGCGTAATTGTCAGACCCGGCGCATCAGTAGCCACCCTAATGAGCGCTCCCTTGTCACCAAGCCTGGCAGCAACCAGAAAGTGCTCTGCCACATCAGTATCGGGAACCAATATCTTCTGCCCGGTAAGCAGGCCTTCTTCACCAGACAAGGTGGCGGTTGTTGAATTATTCTCTGGGCCATAGTCAGCATTTGCCTCATCAACAGCAAGAGCAACAAATGTCTTCCCGGTCATGTGAGAAGCCAACAGCGCAGACATACCAGCGCTTTCACATTGATCAAGGGCATAGGCGCTGGCCAGTGCACTGCACAGTCTTGAAGGAAACAGTACTTGTGCCGCCTCCTCCACCAGCATGGCCGAGGTCAGTAGTTCCAGGCCACTACCGCCCTTGCCCTCGCTAACCGCAATTCCGATCCACCCCATGTCGAGAATCTGCTGCCAGAGAGTATCGCTAATTTTCACCGGGCCATCGTCTAGAGCTCGCCGACGTTCTGACAGGTCCCATTCTTCCGACAAAAATTTGGTCACCGCGTCCCGGATTGCCAGCTGGTCTGAGCTAAGTTGAAATTCCATATCCTTAATCTTCCACTGAACGAGGTAATTCCAGAACACGCTCTGCAATTACGTTGTGCATAATCTCGCTGGTTCCACCACCGATGCTGTAGCCAAGCGAGTCAAAAAAGCCAGCCACCCATCGCCCACGATTGAGAACATGGGGCGATTTTTTGGTTAGTGCTGCGTAGGGTCCGGCTATTTCCAGGGCGCTCTTGGCCATTGCCTGGCGGAGCTTTGACGAAAACAGTTTCCCCACAGAGGCCTGGGGTCCCGGCTTCTGACCCTTTAGCTGCTCACTCAGGGTGCGATATCCAAGATATCTCAAGCCCTCAATTTCAATCCAGTATTGTGCAATTTGGTTGAGTGTCTTGGGATCTTCAAGGGCGGGTTTCCCGCCCCGCGTTCCCGCATCAACAAGCTCCAGTAACTTTTTGAAATTGTTTTCCAGGGCAACAACACCGGATAGACCACTGCGCTCGTTGTCCAGAGTGCTTCGGGCGATTGCCCAACCACCGTGTAACTCACCTACCATATTTTCCCTGGGGACCTTGACCTCATCAAAAAAGACCTCGCTAAAATGGCTACCTCCGCCTGCATTTCGCAGCGGTTTTACGGTAATCCCTTCGCTCTTCATGTCCACCAGCAGATAGGTAATGCCTTCTCTTTTGGGAGCATCCTTATCGGTTCGAACCAGAAGCACACACCGATCGGCGATAGGTCCCACGCTGGTCCATACTTTTTGCCCGGTCACAACGAACTGATCATCCTCTACCACTGCACCAGTTCGCAAAGAGGCCAAGTCACTTCCAGCACCTGGCTCACTAAAGCCCTGGCACCAGATATCATCGCCCCGGAGAATTCTCTTCAAATGCTCTTTTTTCTGATCCTCATTCCCATGTTGAATCAGAGTGGGCGCGACTATTGTCAAACCAATCGTATTGATGGTTGGGGGAAGATGGGTACGGGCAAGCTCCTCATTGACTATCACCTGCTCAGTAAGGCTGCATTCGTAACCACCATATGCCTTCGGCCATGACATACCAACATAGCCAGCTTCATAAAGATGGCGCTGCCAATCACGCATAGCCTGAATAGGGTTTCTATCACCCTGGTCATCAATGCCTTTCATCGTTCGAGTAGCCAGATCGCCGTTATCCGCAATCCAGTTCCTCAGTTTCTGCCGATATGCTTCGTCCTGTTCAGAAAAGCTTAAATCCATTGTTTCAGTCCGCCTGTTTTTGCTGTTCTACCATTTTTCTCGCATCGTCCTGCAAACTCGCCTTGCGTACCTTTCCCGTAGGTGTCATCGGAAAAGCTTCGAGACATATCAACGCCTCCGGTACCAGGTATTTCATTGCCTTGAGTTCAGCAAAGTATGCCTTAACCTCTTCCAGCGTGATGTCCTTACCGTCATTGGAAATTACATAGGCGCAAACTTTTTCGCCCATCCTCTCATCCGGCATGCCGACGACGGCAGCATCGCTGACACGGGGGTGCGCACTCAGCAGGTCTTCAATCTCCTTGGGATAGATCTTGGACCCCCCTCGGTTAATAACCTCCTGCTCTCTTCCAGCGAAGGAAAGAAAACCGTCCTCATCGACCTGCCCAAGATCTCCCGTGTAAAACCAGCCTTCATCATCTCTCGTCTCAGCAGTTTTTTCGGGTTGATTGTGATATCCGACAAACAGTGTTGGACCACGAAAACAGATTTCTCCTATCTCCCCTGTCGCAAGCTCTTTCTCACGATTCTTGGTGTCGACGATCTTCAGTTCTACCCACGGAACCGGTCGACCAACTGTCTCTCGTATTTTTTCTTCCGGGTCGCCGGGAAAGGTCATGCAGTGCACGAGGTTCTCGCCCATCCCGTAAGTATTTCCAGTTTTGATCCCCCAGAGCGCTTCAAGTCTGGCTATCAGTTCTGGTGCGCTGCGTGCACCCCCAACACCCACACCAGTGATGCTCGACGTATCGTATTTCTCGAAATCCGGGTGATCGATTATGCCAATGACGTGTGCTGGCGTACCAGACAGGTTTGTCACTTTCTCATTCTCGATAAACTCTAGAATCATGGTGGGATTGTAGCGATCAACAAGCACCATTGGGCTGGCACCAAAGGCACAACCATAGGTCGCAAAATGGCCAAAACTGTGTGTCATGGGCGAGCATGCAAGGCTGACCTTGTCAGGACTCATGGCTGACATCATTTGCGCGGTCAGGATCATGCGTGATATCAGGGTGTTGTGCGAATGCAGGAAACCCTTGGGGTTACCCGTTGTGCCTGAGGTGAAATTAAGATAGAACACATCATCCGGGCTGATCTCGATTTCATCCAGGCATGCATGATTGCCGCGACCCTTCTCGATCAACTCCTCTAGTGAGCACTCTCCTGCCTGGGGCTCCTCTCGAACAACAACAAAGGTTTTTACCCTATCAATTTCGGACACGGCACTACGCATCTGGGCAGCATAGTCATTGTCCCGGTATTCACCGCAGACAATAACCGCGTCGGTTTCATTGAAACTGCATAGGTTAGTCAATTCTCTTTCGCCAAAGACCATGTGCAGAGGCTGTATCACAGCACCAATCCGTGACAGGGCGATCTGCAGGAAGCAAAACTCCACCCAGTTGGGTAACTGCACTGCGACGATATCCCCCTGACAAATACCAGCTTCAAGCAAACCGGCTGCCAGGGAAAGGGATTCTTCCTGCCACTCCCCCATGGTGTACTTGCACTCGGTGGTTATGAGCACCGTCTGGTCCGCGTGGGTTGTGACCATTTCATCAAAATAGCCATGGAGGGTTTCATCCTTCCACAACTCTAATTGCCTGAACCTGTCCCCATATTCTTTACTGAAAGCGGGAAATGTATGCCTTGTCATTTATCCGTCCTGATTGTGTCGCAGTCGATAACAATGATGACCTGTGCAGGCTCATCCAAGTTCCAAAATCTAACATAGTGATCGCGGTGTTCCAAACTAGCCGGGGGAAACAGCTTGATAACAATCTGGAACACCACTGACCACTAATTTTTGCCGCCTGCGAGTCACCGGAATGATTGAGTTAATACAAAATCCAGTGTTCACTGGCTACCATTAAGCGTACACCAGCACACTAGTACAACGCGTTGTATATTGCAACATGTTGTAATTAAAAATTACAACATCGTGTAACCTACTGCCCAACAGAAAAACTAGCACATGAATCAACAACGGTGTGCACCGTGGTCAAAGCTGTTCACCTCCATCTTCCCTACCGCCCCCAACCTTGTACTTAATTTTATAACAAGTTATATTAATTGCAGTGCAGTTTGTTTGCGAAACCTCACGACTAAAGGATTTTAGGCTTACCAACGGATGCGATAAGGCAGGCAAGTTGAAAAAATTTCTGTTATTCACAATATCAATCACCATATCCTCATTCACCATTGCGGATGTTGGTGCTGGCAAGGAGCAGTTCGAGAAAAGTAACTGCCAGGTATGCCACGACACTCGGGGACCAGCATGGGAAGAGTCAGTCGACGATCAGCTCTCCAAGAAAGGCCCCGAATTATGGTATGCGGGAAGCAAGTTTAATAAACCCTGGCTCGAGACCTGGTTAGCAAGCCCAAGCCCTATCAGGCCGATGCAGTACAACTCAATTCTTAAAAAGAATGCCGGCAATCATGTCGCGCTTGACGCAGCAGGTGCCAAAGCAGTTGCAGACTACCTCATGTCACTCACCTCGGATGCCGTCGCAGTGGGTAAAATTACGCCGAAGGCTCGCGCCAAGGGTAAGCTGATTTTCAAAAAGAAGATGTCCTGTAACGGCTGCCACCAGTACCAGGAAAGGAATGAAGTGATCGGAGGCATATCCGGGCCTTCACTCGTTGCTGCCGGGAAACGCCTCAACCCTGACTGGATCTACGCATATCTCATGAGCCCAAAGGTGTTCAAGCCGATAGGAAGAATGCCTGGCCTTGAGGGCGTGATGAGAAAAAGGGATATTAAGGAAGTTTCCTCGTACGTAAGCAGCTTTTAGGAAGGATGAGAGGATGAAAAATACGACTGCTCTATTGATAAGTTTGCTACTGATGGCCGTGGCAGCAAACGCCAGCGCTACCCAGCCAAACGAGGTGTACAACTATTACTGTGCCCAGTGCCACGGCTCTGACGGCAAAGGTAATGGCCCAAATGTGACCAAGGATTTTGCCACCGACCCCAGAGACTTTACCAAAGTCGAGGATATGCAAAAACTATCCGATGAGGATATCAGGAACGTAATTCTTAATGGCGGTGTAGCCGTCAGCAAATCAAGCCTGATGCCCGCCTGGTCAGGAACACTGTCTGATGAAGACGTCGATGGGCTGGTCGGTGTACTTCGCTGTATTAGCCAGAGCAAGACTAAGCTTTAGCTGGTCAATCCCGGTTACAGATAATCATAGAATTAGGGTCTAACCTAGGCTAGGCGCCCCCGGCTAGATATTCAATTCCCTGCCATAGGCAGACAAGACTGACTCATGCATCGATTCCGAGAGGGTCGGATGCGGAAAAATGGTTCCTATCAATTCGGCTTCCGTGGTCTCCAACCCCATAGCAATCGCGAATCCCTGTACCAGCTCAGTTACACCAGGACCAATCATATGAGCGCCCAATAGCTCACCGGAGCTGGCATCGAAGATTGTTTTGATAAGACCATCTGCTTCGCCAATTGCATGGGCCTTGCCATTGGCAACAAAGGGAAACCTGCCAACCTTGATTTCGTGGCCTGCCAGGTCTGCTTCCATCAAACCAATGCTCGCAATTTGCGGGTAACTATAGGTACAGCCTGGTATTCGCTTTCTGTCCAAGGGAGCAGGATTAAGTCCTGCAATCGACTCCGCGGCTATGATTCCTTCATGGCTAGCCTTGTGTGCAAGACAAGGCGCGCCCGTAACATCTCCAATGGCGTATATGCCTGTGGTACTGCTCTGCTGCCGAGAATCAACGGTCACAAAACCCTTGTCGGTGGAAACTCTCGCAGCCTCAAGGTTAAGATCATGAACATTCCCGGACACGCCGACTGCGAGCATCAAAGCATCATATTTTTCCTGCTTTCCACCAATGGAAGCACTCACCTTTTTTGCTGAACTCTTCACTTCCTCGATACCAACACCAGTAAGAACCCTGATGCCTTCTTTTTCAAAAGCGGCCTGCGCCAGTGTTGAAATTTCAGCATCTTCCGTGGGCAGTACCTGATCCAGTGCCTCCACCAGGGTCACACTCGACCCGAGGGTCGAGTAAAAACTGGCAAACTCCACACCTATGGCGCCAGCGCCAACTACCAGCAATTTTTCCGGCAAGAATGATGGCGTCATGGCTTCGCGTGCCGTCCATATCAACTTGCCATCAGTCTTGACATGCGGCAGGTCCTTTGCGCGGGCACCAGTTGCCAGAATAGTGCTGGCAGCCCGAACCTGTTTGCCATTGACCTCAACCAGTCCAGGTTCCAGAAAGCGCGCAGTCCCAACTACAACATCCACACCATTTTTACACATCAAGTGTTTTACGCCGGCACTCAGTTGTGCTGCTACGTCCCTTGATCGCCGCACCATGGCACCCAAATCGATATCACAGGACCCAACTCGAATCCCAACGTCCCCGGCTCTTTTGATTTCGCGGAGGACATCGGCTGAATGCAGCAGTGACTTGGTTGGTATACACCCCCAGTTCAGGCAGACACCACCCAGCTCACCCTTTTCAATCAATGCCACCTGCATACCTAGTTGCGCGCAACGAATGGCCGCCGTATATCCTCCGGGGCCGCCACCGACTATCAATGCGTCATATTTGGATTCTTTCTCTGTCATATTGCTATACCAGTAACCTATAGGGCGCTGAAAGCAGCGATGTGACCTCTGACAGGAACTCAGCTGCCGGCGCACCGTCCAATACGCGATGATCCCAGGTCAGCGACAGGTTCATTTTCTTTGTTTTTACTGGCCTGTCACCATCCCATTCCAGACCATCAAAAATTCGATTTACCCCGAGGATGCCAGATTGTGGTTCATTGATGATGGGCGTAAATGAATCAACGCCAATCATCCCCAGCGTGCTGATGGTAAAGGTCCCTCCAGCATAGTCATCAAGGCCGAGGGAGCCTTCCTTGGCAGCAGCGGCAAGCCTTTTACTTTCGATTGCTATCTCTTTCAAAGTTAATCTATCAGCATGACGGATCACCGGGACAACAAGACCTTCCGGTAGGGCAACTGCAATGCCTATGTGATATTCCCGGAGAAGGGTAATTTCTGTTTCGGCAAAGACACTGTTCATACGCGGGTGTTTGGGCAATGCACCCGCAACGGCTTTCACCACCAGGTCTGTATAGGTTGGCCTGACCCCTTCATCCTGCCACTCAGCGATAAGTTGCTCACGTAACCTAAAGGCGTCATCCATGGCCGCTTCCATATCCATGCTGAGCTGAGCGCTAGCCTGCAGGCTGGCGTGCATTCGCTGGGCGATGGTTCTGCGCATCCCCTGTACTGGAACTGAGTCTCCCGGGACCAGCGTTGTTTCCGAAACTGATTCGCCAGCTGGCAAGGAGTCAATGACCACCGTATCCAGGTCACTCTTGGTAATCCTGCCACCCGGCCCGCTTCCCTTTATAGATGCCAGGTCAATTTCTCTCTCAGCAGCTAGTCGCCTCGCAAGGGGTGACGCCTTTACTTCCTTGGTATCTGCGTCTTTACCTTTTGCAGCCACTACATCCGCTTCAACAATCCTGCCACCAGGGCCTGTTCCCTGAATCAGTGCCAGATCTACACCATTTTCACGCGCCAGTCGTCTTGCAGCAGGCGATGACTTCACGCTGCCATTAGTCTTTGTCGATCGTTCTGTCATTAATGTCTGACTGGGTTCAATTTGCTCCGATATCACCCCTGTAGCCTCGTTGTTGGCTGCTGGAGGGATAGCCTTCACCTCGTCAGGAATTTCTTCACCGGACTCAAATACATGACCGACTATATCACCCGGTTTCAACATGATGCCTGGCTCGACCTGATGTTTAACGACACCCGACACCTCGGCATCCACATCCAGGCTTACTTTTTCGGTCTCCAGCGCATACAACATTTCTCCCTGCTCGACCGTTTCCCCATCAGCAATGTACCACTTTGCAACCATCCCTTCGGTCATCGTCATTCCGACCTTGACCAGGTATATCTCTCTTGGCATTTACGTTACCCCACTCATAGGTGACCAACAAACGCGCCGCTGCCAGCAGCGAATTCCATTGCTTTTTCGATATCAATAACCAGTGGGCCAGTCAAAGATACTTTCATTTGAAATTTCTGACCACGTCTGATACTTCTCTCCCTTTCTCCGTCGACAGCTATAACACAGGGACCTTCAAACTCCATTACTTCGTTATAGGCAACCGAGGTCCAACTTTCCACCTTAACTTGCTGGTAAAGGCCAGGGGCTATCGGCGCATTGACAAAGCGGCTACCTTTACCCATGCGAAGCAGCAAACCACCGGGCTGGGTTTCAGCTAACGGCTGCACTAGACCACCAATGGCAGTGATACCGACTGCGGCCGGATCCGCCCGTGTCAGCACTGCCGCTTTCAACTCATCCCCTTCAAGCAAGGCCCTCGCACCGACAAATGCCTCGCCCGTCACCACCGCGTCAATCAAGGCTATGTCCGGATCCTCTCCTTCGATTGTGATATCAATTAATTTTGTCGCCACTGTCACCTCTTCAAGAGGCACTTTTCCGGAGGCTATCAGTCCCAGCGCTGCTCCGGCGATAGTTGCTTCCGCAAAGCATGGGAATACATTGTTGGTGCCAGTCGAAACCGGGAGCAAAATCGCATCGCGCCAGCCCTTGGTAAAAGCTCGGCTTGTACCATCGCCACCCAGGATCAGTGTTGCTATACAGCCCAACGTTCGTAAAACATTCGCGGCACGTTCCGTATCAATGGCGGTTGCTGTTTTCGGGCAGTCAACCCTGGTCGCCTCATACTCTCCCTGCAAATCATCCAATGCACTTTGGGCGACATTGTGAGAATCATCCATATAGGCAAAGTGATTTGCCCCCGCATTGACTGCCCCCACGAGTGCTCGCCGAACAATTGCGCTCTTCTCCCGGTTATCAAATACGGAAGCTTTTGCCACCAGCCGACGTACATCCTTCCCAGAGGACGGATTAACGACAATACCAATCGGGGACTGCAGCATCATTGCGGCTAAGGGCTCAGTTCCTGCAGTCTATGCCAGGGTATTCCAGACATTATGACAGGGGGGTGACCGTTCCGGACATATCACCCTTCCCCTCATCATTATAGAGAACAGAATAGTTACGTCTGGCGAACAACCACTTGCCATCACACCTCTGGTATTCATCCGCATAGGAGCCGATATTGAACACACCTTCAGTTGTTCCTGCGGGTCGTAAATGCTCACTCAGGTACCACCTGCCGGTACCAGTATCGCCATCAATGAACAGTGTGCCATGATAGACAAGCTGCGCAACAAATTCAAAACCGCCCATCGCCTGTTCCCATAGATTGACGATAGCCTCTTTGCCGCTGACATCACCTAAACCCGGCAATGACCAGGCACTGTCTTCAGCCCATGTTCCGGCCCACTGATCCTTATCAACCCGGTTAACGGCATCGGCATACAAGGCCACCAGCTGTCTGATCTCCAATTCATCCGCAACATTATTAGTCATCTTTCTTCTCCGTTAAAAAATCGGCCCTTGGGGTGCCCGTCTCATCATAAACAGGCTCTTCAAGTTCAACCTTGTATTTCAATACATCAGCACTACGAAGCCCAAAGCTGCCAATAGCGTCCCGCATATCCGTGTACCAGTGGTTATCAAAATGATTACTGAGGGCCTCTTGGCTGGCCCAGCGTTCGAAAACCCGGATGCGCCCCTCTGTCGTCGGATCAGGACACCAGTCGTAGTCCAGACATCCGTCCTGGGTAAGCGCACCATCTATTAGTGGTTTGCCCGCTGTCATTGCGGCAGACATCTTCTCCGGATCAATATCAACAGTACCGGATATAATAATTTTCACGACCTTTCTCCTGCAATAGGTTGGATTACTTCTCGATAGCGTGTCCTGAGTACATCACAAAAATTGTAGTGAGTCATGTTAAAAGAAAGAATCCAGGCTTTCTGCCGACCCCCACCAAAAAGACAGCCTTGACTGCTTCTTTCCAGCTCCATACGATTGTGAACCAGAAATAGCCTCGGATATTGAGCGCGTCATACCTGTCTGACGGCACCAAGGCATTCATCACAAATTTGGTGGACTAGGGGAGAGGCAGAGAATGAGCAAACCATTTCGATTTGGCGTACAGAGTTTCAATGCTGAGAGCGGCATCCAGTGGAAAGAAAAGGCCAGAAAGGTTGAGGCGCTCGGCTATTCCTCATTCCACCTTGCGGATCATATTATCGGTCCTGGTCCCGCACTGGAGAGGTCTGGCCATCCAGTTCAATCCCTGGCGGCGATACCTGCCATAGCCTACGCAGCAGCCGCAACCGACACTATTAAAATTGGTTGCCGCGTATTCTGCGTGGACTATCACAATCCTGTGGTTCTCACCAAGGAGGCAATGACAATCGACCTTCTTTCCGACGGTCGTCTCGAACTGGGGCTCGGTGCCGGCTGGCTGACAGATGAATACAAGGCTATCGGACTCAAAATGGATCCCCCCGGGGAGCGCATCGATAAACTGGAAGACGTGATTTCCGGTATCAAGGCTTATGTATCTGATGCACCCCTGAAAGTGACCAACAACACAATCGACTGGCAGGAATTCGATGGCCTCCCCAAACCCATACAGCAACCACATCCCCCCATTATGATCGGTGGCGGTTCACCACGGGTATTGCGCCTCGCTGGACGTGAAGCGGATATTGTCAGCTTGAACTTCAACAACCGGGCCGGCATCATAGGCCCCGATGGTGTACAGACTTCAACTGCCGCCGAAACCCAGAAGAAAATTGACTGGATACGGCAAGGTGCGGGCGATCGCTTTGATGACCTTGAAATTGAAGTAGGCGCCTACTTTACGTTTGTGATGGATGATGCCGCATCGACACTAGCAGGTTTTGCCCAGATGTTCGACCTGTCTGAATCTGATATGGCTCATCACCCACACGCACTGTTTGGTAGCGTGGATTCCATATGCGAAGAACTGGAAATGCGCCGGGAGGCTTTTGGCATTTCCTATATAACGGTTAATGAAGATGCAATGGAGAGTTTTGCACCTGTTGTCGCGAGGCTCACTGGCAAGCAGGTGCCTGTTTAACAACCAGGATTTCAATCAAAATAACCAGTTAACCAATACCACAAAGGCGCGAGACCTGACGACAAGTGCTACTCAGACAGTGAATAGGCAATCAGGTAATCACCAGCGGGGGAAAGCGACATAAGATGGCCACCCGCCGCGATCACAACATATTGCCGGCCACCTGAAATATAGGACATAGGCACGCCATTGCCCGTAGTGGGCATTTCGTCAGCCCAGAGTTCTTTGCCGGTCTGGATATTGAAAGCACGAATATGTCGATCAGCAGACGCACCAATGAATATCAGCCCTGTCTGGGTAACCATCGGGCCACCGGTTTCCAGGCCGCCTTTCATCATTGACAGTGGCCAGGGTGCCTGATGCTTGAGTGTGCCAAGCGGTATCTTCCATTTGATAGCACCCGACACAAGATCCACTGCTGCAAGTGTACCCCAGGGTGGTTTTGTACAGGGGGCACCGAACCTGGAAAGGAAGGGCCTCATTTTTACGCAATAGGCTGAACCAAGTTGTGGAAAATTTACACCAGGCTCTGAACATTTTTCCCGAGGAACCAGCTGCAAAATCATGGGCACATGTTTGCTATCCACGACCATGATCTTGCGTATCGGGTCAATGGCAGGAGATCCCCAATTGGCACCACCTACGTTTGCCGGATAGAGAATAAGCCCTTTTTGCGTAATGGGTGTGTACATGGGACCGGTCGTCAGTGATTCCATTTCCTTCCTGCACCAGTGCTTATCCAGGGGAGTGAACCCCCAGGCATCGTCAGGGGAAATATCCAAACGATCAAGGGGTTCCGGCTTGAGGGGAAATGGCTGCGTTGGGCTCAGATATTCTCCCGCAACTGCCCCTTCCTGAGGTACGGGTCTCTCTTCAACCGGAAACAAGGGCTTACCGGTATCCCGATCAAGTATAAAGGTGAGGCCCTGCTTGGTGATTTGCACGACAGCAGGCTGAACTTCACCCTCAACCTCGATATCCATAAATGTTGGCTGCGACGGAACATCGTAATCCCATATGTCGTGGTGCACCGTTTGGTAATGCCAGACAACCTCACCAGTGGAAGCGTTCAGTGCAACAACCGAACTCGAATAGTAATCGAGCTTTCCATCCCTCTCACCTCCGTAGTAGTCAGGTGACGAATTCCCAGTGGGAACGATGACCAGATTTCGCTCGGCATCCACCGATATGGTTGACCAGGAGTTGGTCGTACCCGCCAGGTAGTTTCCATCATCATCCTTCTCCCGCATCCCCGGTGGCACTGGGTTCCAGCCCCACTTGAATTCTCCATTGCGAACATCATAAGCACGAACAACACCGGACGGGACATCGTCACGAACGCTATCCCGGACATAGGCATTGGTGACCAGGGTATTGCCGATAATGGCTGGCGCACTGGTGATCTGATATTCCGATGCCGAGTGTTCGGTCAGTCCAACTGTCAGGTCTATCTCGCCATTGACACCAAAATCCTGGCAGAGTTTCCCGCTAGCACGATCGAGGGCGAATACGCGACCATCAAGTGTTCCCGTAATGATTCGATGCCCGCATACCTGCCCTGATTTCCCCTCGTCCGGGTCTGACCAGGGACTCACGCCCCGGCAGTTTGTAAGCCCCTCACCACTCATATCAACTTGTGGATCAAACACCCAGCGTTGCTTACCCGTAGCAGGATCAAGAGCAAACACACGGTTGAAGGGTGTGCAGTAATACAGCGTATCATCCAGTACGATGGGGGTACTTATGAAGGCAGATCCCATCTGACGCTTCCCCTCTAAACTACCCGCAACACTAACTGAACCCTGGCGAACGTCACCCGAACGATGCATCCAGGCCACCTCCAGGTCGGCAACGTTCGCTGCGGTTATCTGGCTCGCGGTCGTGTAATGACCACCGCCAGGGGTACCACCATAGAAGGGCCAGTCAAGAGATTGTGGAACCTCAGCAATCGAGCTCAAGCAGATTGAAATAGCGAGTAGGGTCAGCAGGTTTTTCATCCAGTGCATCTACCTAAATCTAAAAGGATAGTATCAACATCATATCGAGTTGGATGAAGCTAAAAAAGCCACCATATTCGCCAAACAAATTGAGTTTCCCTAGACAGCTAGTCTTAACCTGACAATAAGATCCCCTCATTGCTCGCGATGATGCTTTAAGTCGTAATGAATTAGCGAATTTGAGCCAGTCCACTAAACTAAGGCTCTAGTGATGATTACAATAGTCCCTAGTTGAATACCGGATTGAATGGTCGAGCTCCTAAACTTCTGTGGCACCGGCTCGGCGCCCCCGTCCATCCATGGCGCTAGCCACATCAGATCAGGTACCCTACCACTCAATCCTCACTACTTGAATTTGTCGAACTAGTGTCATACAAAGACCAGTGTCTGACCTGACAGCTGGTACTTTTGCTACTAGCTATAAATTCTTGAAGGAGTTCAGGATGGCTTTTTTCCCAATGTCGGTTAACGAGGTAACCGGTGACTGGCTATCTGAAGTCCTGGGCTATCCTGCCGAGCTCAAGGATATACGTCCCCTCGGTGAAGGATTCGGCGTTCTCAGTCTTGTGTCTCGTATCAAGCTGGATTCTGCACTGGGTCCGAAATCACTGATTGCAAAACTCCCCTCCCCCGTACCTGAGAATCGGGACGTTGCCCGTGAGTACGATAACTATGGCCGGGAGTACCGTTTCTACACAGAGGTTGCCCCGACCATCCCAGTAAGATCAGCAAAGTGTCACTACGGAGCCTTCGAGCACGACAGCTATAAATTCGTATTGCTGCTTGAAGATCTGCAGGAATATCGATTAGGTGACCAGGTAAAAGGCTGCAGCGAGCAGGACGTGCGAATGGTGATCAACACTATTGCACAACTGCACGCAAATACATGGCGAGCGACCGGCTACAAGGGTGTGGCTAACCACAATAGCGCCATGCAGAGGGACGCTGTAAAGAGCGGATTTGAAATGGGATGGCCGGTGGTGCTGGATCAGTTTGCCGACCTGGTTCCCGGTGCCGCCAGGTCGGTTGGAGAGAAAATACCAGGCGCACTGGGCCGCCTGATGGATGAGTTCAGTAAAGAGCCGCTCTGCATCGCTCATGGTGATGTCAGGCTCGACAACATTTTCTTTGGCGAAAATGAGGTTGTGTTCGTGGACTGGCAGGCCGTCTGCCACTCTGCTCCCGAGCATGACCTGGCCTATTTCCTTACCCAAAGTGTGCCTACTGATATCAGGGAAAAAGAAGACTGGGTGGCTATTTACCATCAGGCCCTTACAGACCAGGGCACCGAATACTCTCTGAACACCTGTCGGGATCGCTACCAAAAATGTGCGCTTTACCTCCTATCGTATGCGGTAATTATTGCCGGTATCCTGGACATGGGTAACGAACGCGGCATGGCGCTTGCCAGAACTCTTTTGGGCAATTCCCTTGGATCTCTTACTTCCCTTGGCGCTTTTGATCTGGTCAGCTAGAACTGGCCTGCTATCATGCCCCAGGTTGACTTGAATCAGGAAATTTTTGCTGGGGTATGCCTAAACTTCTAAACATAAACTCATGAATCCGGGGTATTTGATGTGACTAATGAAATCTTTAACGAGACACTCTCAGAGACGGAGGTTGCAGTCCGAGACACCCTAAGACGCTTCGCTGAGGATGTGATGCGCCCCATAGGTAAAGAGCTTGATACGATGTCGCCGGATGATGTCATCGCCAGGGATTCCATACTGTGGGAAGCACATCGTAAGTTTGCAGACCTGGGTGTTGGCACGTTTGCAGAGGATGGATCACTGGATCCTGTCGAGGCAGCACGATTGGGGGCGCTCTCATCGGAAATGCTGGGATGGGGCGACAGCGGCCTTGCCATCAGTCTTGGGGTCTCTAACATGCCCATCACACTGGCACAGATGTCCGGAAATCCAGCCCTGATAGAAAAGTACACAACCGACAAGGTTGGTTGCTGGGCAATAACTGAACCCAATCATGGCAGTGACCTGGTGGACTTTGGTGGCTCAGAAACCGAAGGTCAGGATGCGCGGCGGGGCGACTGTTTCGCCAAGAAGGACGGCGACAATATAATCATCCAGGGACAGAAGTCTTCCTGGGTATCCAATGGCACCATCGCAGAAATGGCAGCTCTATATTGTGCTTATGAAGATGAGGGAGGCGTCAAGGGAGGCGGTGTCTTCGTTGTTCCACTGGATGTTGATGGTGTCACCAAGGGTAAACCCACCAATAAAGTGGGGCAAAGACCACTGAATCAAGGTGAGATATTCTTCGACGATGTGGTGATTCCTGCTGATCATATGATCGCAGGTCCTGACCAATACAATGCAGTCCTGGAAATGACCCTGACCGGTGCTAACGGCGGAATGGGGTCCCTGTTCTGCGGCCTGGCCCGGGCTGCCTTGGAGCATGCTGTAGACTACGCGAAAGAACGGGTTCAGGGTGGGAAGCCCATTATCCAGCATCAGGCAGTGAAGAGCCGGCTGTTCGAGATGTTCCGAAAGGTGGAAGCTGCACGAGCCTTAAATCTGCGAGTTGTTACCCGCAATGCAGTCAATCCAAGTCTCGAACTCGCTATCGCCAGTAAGGTAACATCGACCAGAACGGCAATGGAAGTGGCAACGGAAGCGCTCAGCATCTATGGCGGTGCAGGCATTACCAAAGAGAACCCCATAGAAAAGCTGATGCGGGACGCCAGTGTGTCCGTCATTGAAGATGGTGAAAATACGCTACTCGGACTAATCGCCGCCGACCGCCTTTAACCAAAAGAGACTTTATGTCTAATACGCAAATTGTTCTGGATTTTATTGACGGCTGGAACCGCCTGGACTGGGACGCAGTCATCGCATTGCTGGCGGAGGATGTGATCTACCAGAATATCCCGATGGAGAAGGTCATCGGTCGGGATGCTACTGCCGCTGTCATTACAGGCATGCAGGCCGAGAGCATGGATTGGGAAGTTCTCAGTATCGCTGAAAATGGAAACAAGGTATTGACCGAAAGAGTTGATAATATTGGCCTGCCTGGCGGCAAGAAAATTTCCCTTCCGGTTATGGGTACGTTCGAGATAGAAGACGGGTTAATAAAAGCATGGCGAGACTATTTCGATCTCGCCACTTTTACATCTCAGATGGCCTAGCGACCACCCGAGGATTCGCTAGATTGGGCAGTTCTTGGGCTCCAGGTCCAGGACCATGAGCAAACGGCCCACACCGATAAACTGGCCTATTAACATACCCAGTTCCAATATTTGCGGATCTGTAAACTCCTCGTGCAATCGGCCAAAAAAAGCATCATCAATATTGTGATGGTCCATCGCCATTTTTTCCGCATACTCTATGGCCAGTTTTTCCCTGCTGTTGTAATTATTGGTCGCCGAATCCAATTCAGCAATTTTGTCTTCCGTCAGACTTTCTTCTTTTTCTGTCCCCGACAGAAATCGTGTGTTTAGTCAGGTAAAACAGTTATTGAGGCGGGCGACTTTGAGCCGTACCAGCTCGATCAGTTCTTCCTCAACGGCTTCCCCCTTCCGGGCATGGTGATACCACTTGAAAAAACTGGAAAATAGCTCCTGACGATGTGCGATGCCCCGCATAATGGAGGTGTCGCCCCCGGCCGTCTCAACTGCTTCAACCTGAGCCAACACCTCTGGCGGTAGTTCACTATTTTCTTTCAGGCTTATCCTGGCCATGGCTTTTCCCCTTTCGTTAAATATCAGAGTTTTTGAATACAGGAAATACCGGTTATACCGAAATTTCCCGCCGCAACCTAGCATGTTCTGAACTTTTTTATCATTATCTTGCTAGAGTGATCATGCTAGGTCAGAGGACCATGCCGTTCCGCTGCAATGGAGGTCACTAACACCTGTTGCGAACTAAACCGATGCGACGAGCCACCAGCTATGGATACCCCCAAGGAGAAAACATGCCAGAATTTCAACATATCAAAGTGGACGAGCCTATCGAGGGTGTTTCCAGAGTTACACTCAATCGACCAGAAGCAAGAAATGCGCTCAATAATGTCATCCGCTCTGAAATCTATGGGACCCTTGAAGCTAACGACCGCAACCCTGTAATAAGCGTAACTATCCTTCGCGGAGCTGGTAAGGCATTCTGTGCAGGCTATGACCTGAAAGCCAACAACCTTGAAAATCAACCTTTTCACACTGCTCCGGGAGATGGTAACTGGCCACGGCATGTGGTTGATGGATTTTTTCGAGTTTGGGACCTCGCTAAACCCGTCATTGCCCAGGTGCATGGATACTGCCTGGCCGGTGGGACTGAGTTAGCCACATCATGTGACCTGGTCTATGTAGCAGAGGATGCACAAATCGGCTATCCGGTAGTACGTTCAATGAGCCCACCAGATAACCAATTCTTCCCGCACCTTATGGGTCTGCGACGGGCCATGGAAATGATGCTAACGGGTGACGCAATTACCGGTATCCAGGCCGTCGAGTATGGTTTTGCCAATCGCGCCTATCCCGCAGAGGAACTCGAATCATCTGTCCTGGAGATTGCCGAAAAGATTGCCAAGGTTCCCGCAGACCTGCAGCAGATGAACAAACGTGCCGTACACAGGCAACTTGAACTAATGGGAATGAGAGCCGCTATACGTTCCGGCACCGAGATCCAGGCACTTGCATTTCATACTGAATCAACACGGGGCCACTTCAAAGAACTGGCGGCAGGCCTAACGGATGCCTTAAGCAAGAGAGACGGACAGTTTGGTGACTACAGGACAAAAAAATAGCGTTTGCCAATCCTCTGAATGAAAAAGATGCTTCTGAATATTGACGATTTGCTCGCCGCCTCCATATTTGACCCATGACGCCCCCTCAGGATAATGAGATAAATGTCCAATATCTACAGCTTGTTTCATGAACGAACGAAGTCGGGCACAGATTTTATTCTTGATGCCGGCGGAGATACCGTTGCTACCTATATGGACCTTGAGACTCGCAGTGCCCGCTACGCAAATCGACTGGCCGGCCTCGGCTTGGTAAAGGGGGACAGGGTAATGGTCCAGGTGGAAAAGTCAGTAGAAAGTCTTTTCCTGTACTTTGCATGTCTCAGGGCTGGCCTTATATACCTTCCGCTCAATACAGCCTACCAGCGTAGCGAGCTCGAGTACTTTATAGACAACTCTAGCCCAATGCTTATTGTTTGCGCGCCCAACAGTGAAATGCTGTTTACCTCCATCTGTGGCGCTGCCGCCAACATTAAAAAATTCGACATTCAAACACTCGACGGTGATGGTGAAGGATCTATAAACAATAACCTGGGCCATGAAGTTGACACCTTTACCGACCAGCCCTGTGATAAGCGTGATATCGCTGCCATTCTCTATACCTCCGGCACTACCGGGCAACCCAAGGGCGCGATGATCAGCCACGGGAATCTCGAGGCCAATGCAACGACCCTGCACAAAACCTGGGGGTTCACACCCGGGGACCTATTGCTGCATGCTCTACCGATCTTTCATGTCCATGGGCTATTCGTCGCCACGCATCTGGCGGTATTGAATGCCAGCCCCATTATATTTTTGCCCAAATTTGATGCCATGGAGATAACCAGGCTCCTACCCGACGCAAGTGTCTATATGGGCGTACCTACTAACTACACGCGGCTCCTCGCCAACCCTGAATTCGGGACGGATACGTGCCGCAATATAAGGCTATTTACCGCTGGCTCGGCACCCCTCTTACCCCATACATTTGATGAGTTCAGGCGCCGCACAGGTCACACCATTGTCGAACGCTATGGCATGACTGAAACAGGCATGAATACCAGCAATCCACTGGAGGGGGTCAAAAAAGCCGGCACCGTTGGGCTGCCACTCAAGGGAGTTTCGTGCAAAATCATCGACAGTGCCGGAAAAACCCTCGGTGCAAATGAAACCGGGACCCTGCTGGTCAAGGGCCCGAATGTGTTCAGCGGCTACTGGCAACTTCCGGAAAAGACGCGGGAGGAGTTCACAGATGACGGCTATTTCAGAACCGGTGACCTGGCCTGCCGGGATGAAGAAGGCTATATTTCCATTGTCGGTCGGGGGAAGGATCTGATCATTACAGGTGGATTCAACGTTTACCCCAGGGAAGTCGAAAAGGTCATCGACAAGATGCATGGGGTTGATGAATCCGCCATTATCGGATTGCCCCACGGTGACTATGGCGAAGCCGTAACCGCGATAGTAGTCAGGTCTGAAGGATCTGATATTGATGAGCCAACAATCATTCAGCACTTAAAGAGCACCCTCGCAAATTTCAAAGTAGCAAAGCAGGTTTTATTCGTAGATACCCTGCCAAGAAATACAATGGGTAAGGTTCAAAAGAATGTCCTCCGCGAGCAATTCGGACAATAATCGCTTCTCGCTCATGCTAATATGCGCGCTTTACTTCATGTCGTCCAAATAATGAGACTTGGCATCCTCGCTTCGCATCAAGGCACAAATTTCCAGGCGATCATTGATGCATGCCAGTCCGGGCACCTTGACGCAGAAATCGTCGTCGCTATCAGCAACAACGGAAAATCCGGAGCCTTGAAACGCGCAAGATCGGCCTCCATCCCAGCGGTTCACCTTTCCAGCAAGAGTCACCCACAGGAAGAGGCATTGGATGAAGCGATACTCACAACCTTACTTGAGCATCAGGTTGGCCTGGTTGTAACCGTTGGCTACATGAAAAGACTGGGTCAAAAAACCCTGCACCACTACAGGAAAAGAATAGTCAATATTCACCCGTCCCTTTTACCTAAGTATGGTGGCAAGGGCATGTTCGGGATGAATGTTCACAAGGCGGTGTTAGCTTCAGATGATCAGGAGACAGGCATCACGGTTCACTATGTCGACGAAAACTACGACTGTGGGCCAGTAATCTCCCAAACTCGTGTTTCCATACTCACTGACGATACGCCGGAGTCACTCGCAGCAAGAGTTCTCGTCGAGGAACACAAACTACTCATAGCTACTCTCAAGCAACTCACTGAAGCGTCCAACTAATATCTAACCCGATAAACAATAGAAGAACCATGCCAATGGAAGATGAAATCAGCTCAAGACTCAGGGATGCCAGGGCTCCCATCGCTTTGATGACCTGCGAGTCAGGTCGAGCACTTGCTGAAACAGTAGCCGGACACCTTGGGCAGGAACTGATCCCGACAGAGGAGACCTGGTTTGCCTGTGGTGAAGGCAAATTTGAAATAAACGCCAATATTCGCGGACATGATGTCTATATTTTTCAATCACCTATAGGTTGTCAGGATTCTCTGTCAGTATATGACCGCTTCATCATGCTATTACACGCTGTCGAGGCCGCTTCCCTATCCGATGCCGAGTACGTAACGGTAGTTATTCCTTATTATCCAAGCGCTCGTCAGGACAAACGCAAAGGCAGAACCCGGGAAGGTATTAGTGCGGGACTATTTGCACGAATGCTGCAAAGCGCCGGTGCCGACCGGGTTGTTACAACTGAAATCCACAATGATGCTATCGCCGGAATGTTCAACCCGACTCAAACTCATCTGGAGAACGTTTTTCTCACCAGGCGTTTCGTGCAATGGTTGAATTCAAGGAACCTCGTCGGTGATGTGGTGGTCTCCCCTGATGTGGGTTACCTTGAGCGCGCGAGGGCATACGCGGAGGAGCTCGAAGCTGACCTGGCTGCACTTTCAAAAGAACGCGACTATTCGAAACCAAACCATGTGTCTCGCTCGACACTTATTGGCGATGTTCGCGGCCGTAATATTCTGCTTGTAGACGACATTATCGATACAGCTGGTTCGGTTGGTGCCGCCGTTAAGGAGTTGAAAACAAGAGGCGCACAAGACATCATCGTTGCGTGCGTACATCCTGTCTTCTCTGATCCGGCCTGGGAACGTTTAGAAGCAGTGAAGAGCATATCTGAAAGTGAGGGATGGAATTTTCAGGTTGTTGGCACAAGTACAGTTGCTCACCAGGATGCACCGGATTGGTACCACTCCTTCCAGATCGAAAAACTTCTCGCTGCCATCCTGGAAAAAATCAATTCGAGAGGAAGTGTTACCGGTGTGCAGGATCAGCATGAGCAACTGGACAAACCCTGGCCAACGCCTTGACAACCATATGGATAGGTCTATCCTTGTTTTATGGAATTTCGAAACAAGCACGTAATAATTACTAGCGACTCCCAAGTGGTGGGTTAATGCTTGCATGACAAGAATTAGGAACCCGCCAGAATCGGCGGGTTTTTTTTTGGCAACATTTATTCAGGCAGAAAGTATCGTGGCAAATAACATTAAACCAGGAAGTGACACCTTTTCTTTTTTAGAAGCGGAACACGCGGTACTCGACTTCTGGAAAACTTCCAACGTCTTTCAAAAGTCCCTCCAGAATACTGAAAACTGCCTACCCTATGTTTTCTATGATGGGCCTCCCTTTGCAACAGGCTTGCCCCACCATGGTCACCTGGTCGCCTCCACGATCAAGGATGTTGTTCCCCGGTACTTCACGATGAAGGGTTTCCACGTACAACGTCGCTTCGGCTGGGACTGCCACGGCTTACCCATTGAGCATGAAATCGACAAAAAGCTGGGCATGTCTTCGCAGGAAGCTGTCAAAAAACTGGGTATCCGGGGATACAACGACGAATGCCGCAGTATTGTCCAGCGATACACAACTGAGTGGGAGAAAACGATAACCCGAATAGGCCGGTGGGTGGACTTTGAAGATGACTACAAGACGATGGAACCATGGTATATGGAATCCGTCTGGTGGGTTGTCAAACAGCTCTGGGAAAAAGAACTCATCTACCGAGGCGTAAAGGTTGTACCTTTTTCGACAGCACTCGGCACGGTGCTTTCCAACTTTGAGATAGCTTCGAACTACCAGGACATCCAGGACCCTGCCATCACCATATTGTTCGAACTCAAGGACGATAAAAAGAAGTACGAGAAGGGTCTCTGGATCGCTGCCTGGACCACCACACCCTGGACCTTACCCTCAAATCTCGCCCTCTGCGTACGTGACGACATTGACTACGTAACCCTCTATGACGAAGAAATCGACAAACATATCATTGTTGCCAAAGCTCGCATGGAAGAAGTAGGCAAAGGGAAAGATCTGGAAATTGTTGATGAGCGCAAAGGATCAGACCTGGTTGGTAAGACATACCAGCCCCTTTTTCCATATTTCGCGGAAATGGCTAGTGAAGGCGCATTTACCATAGTCTCAGACGATTATGTGACGGCTGAAAGTGGAACAGGTGTGGTTCACCAGGCTCCCGCTTTCGGTGAGGATGATTTCCGCGTCCTGAAGAAAGCCAACATTACTGCTACGGTTTGTCCAATCGACATGAGTGGCAAATTCACAGATGAGGTCAGTGACTTTGCCGGCATGTACGTAAAAGATGCGGATAAAAACATCATTCGATATCTGAAAGAAAGCGGTAACCTCTATATCCAGGATGTGATCGAGCACAGCTACCCCTTCTGCCCAAGATCCGATACACCAATCATCTACCGAACAATCGATTCCTGGTACGTAAAAGTTGAGCAGATGACAGATGCGCTGACTGCAGCCAACCAGGAAATCAACTGGGTTCCCTCACATATTAAAGCTGGCCGAATGGGAAACTGGCTTGAAGGTGCCATGGACTGGGCAATTTCACGGAACCGATATTGGGGAACACCACTGCCCATCTGGATCAATGATGTTACCGGCAACCAAATTTGCATCGGCTCGCGTGAAGAACTTGCACAATATACACAAACAAAGGTAGATGACCTGCACCGGGAAAACGTTGATCCCCTAACCTTCACGCTCGAAGGAGAGGAAGGCACCTACCGCCGGATCGATGAAGTCCTCGACTGCTGGTTTGAGTCCGGCTCGATGCCATACGCACAACTGCACTATCCATTTGAAAATCAGACATCATTTGACAGCGGCTTTCCAGCCGAATTTATTGCCGAAGGTCTCGACCAGACTCGAGGCTGGTTCTATACCTTGATTGTCCTCGGCACAGCCCTGTTCGATAAACACCCCTTCAAGAACGTTATCGTCAACGGTATCGTTATGGCGGAAGACGGCAAGAAGATGTCAAAAAGACTTCGAAACTACACGCCACCCGATGAATTGATGGAAACATATGGTGCAGATGCGCTGAGACTTTACCTAATCAATTCAGGTCTCGTTCGCGCTGAGGAACAGCGGTTTGTGGATACGGGCGTTAAGGATATGGTTCGCAGGGCGCTGCTTCCCTGGTTGAACGCATTCAAGTTCCTAAATACCTACGCCGAAATTGATAGCTGGAGCCCTGGCGATGCCCAGACAGAACCACAAAACATCATGGATCAATGGATCCTCTCTCGTTTGCAGTCCCTCAAGGCCAACATTGCACAGGAAATGGATTCTTATCACCTCTACAATGTTGTTCCCGCACTATTCCAGTTCATTGAAGACCTGACTAACTGGTACATCCGCCTCAACCGGTCACGTTTCTGGGCAGAGGAGATGACCGAGGACAAGGCCAGCGCCTACTCAACCCTGTACACTACAATCTACGAACTGAGCTTGAGTATGGCTCCCTTCGCCCCCTTCCTTGCGGAGACCATCTATCGGGAACTAAAGGCTTTTGGCACCAGCGAGCTACCGGAATCTGTTCATCTGTGCAGCTATCCCGAAGCGGACAAGCATCGAATAAAAGCCCTGCTGGAAAGCGCGGTTACACGTATGCAGCATATTGTTTTTTTAGGGCGCCAAAAGCGTAACCAGGAAAAAGTAAAAACGAAATTTCCCCTGTCCCGCTTGACTGTTGTTCACAAGGATACTGAATTACTCGATGAAATCGCCCGGCTGGATGAATACATTAAAACCGAGCTGAACGTAAAGGCGATCGAATATTCCACGGACGAAAACAGATATATCACCCTCTATGCCAAGCCTAACTCTCCTGTACTGGGCAAAAGGCTAGGACGACGCTTCAAAGATTTTAAAAAGGAAATCGAAGCGCTCGATGCGCAAACTATCGCCGAATTTCAGGATCGAGGGGAGATGGAGATTGATGGGGAACAACTGGATGCCGAAGATATCCTTATTTTTCGCGAAGCCCGGGAGGGAACAAACGCCCTGTCAGATCGCTATGTTTCAATTGATATGGACTGCGAACTTAACGAAGAACTTCTGCACGAAGGATTGGCAAGAGAAGTCATCAATAGAATACAAAAATCAAGGAAGGACGCCGGGTTCAACGTTGTCGATAGAATTCGAATTCGGCTGCACGCGTCATCCGAGTTGGGGCTCGCTATCAATGAACACCGCTCCCACATCATGAGTGAGACGCTGGCACTGGAAATTGAAGAATCAGAAATTGAGCCACTACCCCTCTCTTTCGAAATTGATGAGCACACGCTCAGTATGTCAATCGAGAGAGTTAGCTAGTTCCTGTCCGTATGCAGACGGCCAAATACCACTAGGTACACAATACAACCACTTTGAAAGGAACTAGCTAAAAATCAAAGGATTGTATTCTTGCTCCGATAAACGAGCGCTTCATTTACTTAACCAAGCAAGTCGTCGATGTCAAAAGGTTTCTTGACAAAGTAGGCATTAGGATCATTGCTGATATTGGAAATGACCTGTTCCTGATGGTAACCACTGATCAGTACTACGGGCGCCTTAATCCCATGGGAGCGGATGTATTTGTACACTTCGGTACTGGACATTTTTGGCATAGTGCAATCAATTACGCACAGAACGAAGTCTTCGCTACCCTATAATCAGTTTCTTGGCTTCCTTGCCATCTTCAACTGAAGTCAAATGGAAACCGTCTCTTTCTAAAATGGAAGCAATCAAACACCTGATTCTGGCATCATCATCGGCCAGCAGGATCCTTCCTTTCACCTCTCCGTGCGGAGATCTTGAACCAGACCCCGTCTTCTGTACAAGGTCATGAAGCAGGACTACAGGAAAGTAAATGGTGAATTCCGCCCCTTTACCTTCACTGGATTTCACCTCGATGAAGCCCTTGTGCTGACAAACGATGCCAGACAAAAAAGATAGTCCAAGCCCCTTGCGAGTACTTTTCTCTGAGTAAAAGGGATCGAAGATCTTATCAATCTACAACGGATCCATACCCAAACCAGAGTCCTTAACGCGAAGGAAGAGATAAGCACCCTTCTCTAATTCGTTAGCAAAGAAGCTGCCCCTAAGAAGCCGCTCATAAACCTCAACTAGTCCGGTTGTGATTTCTATGACCCGGGATTGCCCTCTATCGCATCAACAGCATTAGTGACAAGGTTCATCAATACCTGGTCCAATTGAACCTGATCACCTTTCATCAACGGCAGGTCTCGAGTCAAATTCTGTATTACCTTGATTTTTTTCGGCACAACGGAGTTGACTAGGCTGGACATCTTGCCCACCATCTCAGAAATATTTAGGGTCTCAAATTCAATGGCACCCTTGCCCGCGTAGACAAGCATCTGAGAGGTTAAATCAACCGCTTGCCTTGCCCCGGACATCACCATGTAGAGGTCCTTTCTGACATCACTTTCAGTCGGCAACTTCTTCATGGCGAGGCCGCTGTACCCCAGGATGCTGGTCAGCATGCTGTTAAAGTCGTGAGCAATCCCTCCAGCAAGGACGCCAAGGCTTTCAAGCTTTCGCGCCTGCGAAAACTGCATTTCCAGACGTCTATTCTCAAGTTCATATTTTTCAAGTTTTGCATTCTGATCATCGAGGCTGACAATCATCCTCTCAGATGAAATCATTATCAGGACTACGGAAATGATCATCACGAGAGTTGAGTTGTAGAAAAAAAACAGCACAAACAGTGTTTCGTTCTGCAGTAATGTAGGCAGGACCAACTTGAAGCAGACATGGAGAACCAAAAGTCCGCTGAGCCATAGAATCCCCAATGACTGGGAACTCCTCGCTTTGAATAAATAGGAGATACTCACCAGCAAAAGAGTTACTACTGGTATTTCAGCAATAATCCATTCAGTGAGGCCGAACTCACTTATTGCCATCACATAAACGACAAAGGCGCTATAAAAAATGACGCCAGCCAGCATCAATGTCATTGGTACCTTGCGCTTTACCAAGTGAGCAATACAAACGAGCATCAAGGCAGCAAAAACAATCTTGCCAATTCCACCTAGCACAAAAGGTAATTGATAGGATACCAACAACGCACCTACTGAGAAGGCGGTCTGACTGAACATTTCAACAGTCAACGCTGCAGCACCAAATTTCAGGCACTTGTGTCCCAGTTTGGCGTAGTAGTATCCAAGGCTGACCAGCAGGATTAGGTCAAAAAATAGGATAAAAACCAGCAATTACAATATTGTAATTGAATTTGAATCCGTAAGAATCTACTTTAAGATCGGATTTAGTTTCTACCTAAGATCAAGTAAATGCAATGTATTCACCAGTGTTAGTCGGAACTTTATAGGGGCATGACCCATGGATGAACTTCTCAACAATTCAATCGTTGCCATCGCCGATAGCATTCGTACCAGGAAAGTGAAGTCTAAGGAGGTTGTCACCGCATTCCTTGATCGCATCGAAGGTGTAAATAAGAAACTGAATGCGGTTGTCACGTCCACCGCCGAAATGGCCCTGAAGCACGCTGACAAGGCGGATGCAGACCTCGACAAAGGCAATTCTCACGGTTCCCTTCATGGTGTACCAATAACAATTAAAGATAGCCTGGATACCATTGATGTCGTAACAACCTGGGGCACCCTTGGAAGGAAAGACTTTCGGCCCGGTCGCGATGCGACCTGTGTTGATCGCCTGCGAAAACAGGGCGCTATTTTGTTGGGGAAAACTAATACCCCGGAGTTCACTCTCTCATTCCAGACTGACAACCTGGTTTTCGGTAAAACCAATAATCCTTACGACCCTACCCGAACCCCGGGAGGCAGCAGTGGCGGCGCAGCAGCCATCATTGCTGCCGGTGCATCGCCACTCGATATCGGTACTGATACCGACGGCAGCCTGAGGTTACCCAGTCACTTCTGTGGTATAGCCTGCATCAAACCCACATCAGGCCGGGTTCCGTGTACCGGCAATGCCCTACCTAGTACAGGCTTGATCGCGCCACTCACTCAGCCAGGACCAATGGCAAGATATGTTGAAGATTTATACTACATTCTCAAGATTATCTCAGGCCCGGACTTGCTGGACCCACATGCGATAGACGCACACTTGCACGACCCGTACCAGGTCGATGTCGCAACCTTGAGGATCGGTTATCACACGGATAATGGGATCAGGGCTCCGAGCAAAGATATCGTTCAGACGGTCATCGATGTCGTTGACCTTCTCATGGACCACAATCTAACCGCCACTGAAGCAAGACCAACCGGGATCGAGATGGCAGGGTTTATCTTTACACAGGTGTTGTCAGCCGACGATGGGGAAATGCTCGACGTGTTGCTCGAGGACAGTCGCACGCGAGAGCCTTCCCCCTCGATTCTGGAAAATATGAAACGAGCAACAAGTGAGCTATCGGCTGTCGAATTTGCCCAGGTAATGAACCTGTGGCACAACTTCCAGAGTTCCATGTTGGGCTATTTCCACGACTTTGATATCCTCATAACCCCGGTGAATGCTGGTGCAGCCATCGAGCATGGCGAAAAGGAGGAAGTAGGAAGCCACACCTACACTAGTGCATACAATCTAGCTGGTTGGCCTGCAACGGTAATTCGTGCTGGCACCACTGATCGCGGCTTGCCGATAGGCATTCAGATTCTGAGCCGTCCATTTCGCGAGGATCATTGTCTTGCCGTAGCAGCGTGGCTTGAATCCAGGTTAGATCCGTTCAAACCCCCAGAAATCAATGCTTTTGGCTAGCTAGTTCCTGTCCGGGAACAGACTTATTTGACCGAATACCGGTCCTAGAAAATAGCTTTAGGTATATGAAACAATCACTTAGAATGGAACTGGTCCGCTCGATGCTAGAAATGAGACAAGAATTGGTTAACTTCCAGGAATAGCTGTCTAAACCACTTTTGAATATTTGGCGTCTAAATATTCATCACGTACAGATATCCACATGTCGCGAGCGACTAGAAACAACGGGCTTCAAACAGTATGCTACGCAGCCTCACACTCATGTTATGAGAAGAAATCAGTATGGCGTTAAAACTCTACAAACTATCTGCCCACTGCACCAGGATTTTGCTATTGGCGGTCAGCTTCCCCGCTATGGGAGAAAATCTCAGCGAAATATATGACCAGGCGGTCATGAATGACCCCCAACTTGGTGCTGCCAAGGCGCAGTACATGTCCCGCGGAGAGATCGTCAATCAGGCCAGGGCAGGCATTTTGCCGTATGTATCGGTAGCAGGTAGTACATCAGATGAATACCGCAAAACACCTGTCGTACCGGGAACAATCCCTGTTGAGAACTTTAACAATCATGGCTGGCAGGCCGTGCTCAGTCAGCCGGTATTCAGGCTGGACCGCTGGTACCAGTTTCAGCAGTCAAAGAATATTGCTGCTCAGGCGATGGCACAGTTTGCGTCCGATCAGCAGGACCTCATCGTTCGAGTAGCAACGAGCTATCTTAACATTCTGGAGAGGCAGGATGCCCTGAGCGCTTCCAACGCAGAAAGGGAAGCCGTCGCAAGGCAACTTGAGCAGGTGCAGCAACGATTTGATGTTGGCCTCGTCGCTATCACCGATGTGCTCGAATCGACCGCCGCATTCGACTCATCAACCGTAAATGTTATCGAAGCAGAAGGTGCACAATCAGTCAGTTTTGAACCACTTCTACGTTTAACCGGTGAGAGCATCAATTCAGTTCTTGCACTGTCCAGTGAGTTCCCCGTAAAAGCACCCGATCCCATGGATGAGAACGCATGGGTACAGAGGGCGCTGGAACACAACTTTTCTCTTGTTGCAGCAAATGAAGTTGTAAGAGCAGCAGAGCGACAGATTAAAATTTCCAAATCCGGTCACCTTCCGACCATCGACGCCCAGGTGTCATATAGCCATAGCATTTCTGGCGGAGGTGGCTTCTTCGGATCCAAAGCTGACAACAGGTCCATAGCCCTGCAAATGAATATTCCAATATATTCTGGTGGTGGGACTCACTCCGTTGTACGTGAATCCGGGTACAAACTGGAAGAGGCGCAGAAGAACCTCGACCTGACCCGACGGACCGTGGTGGAGAACACTAAAAGCCTCTACACAGCTATCAATACTGATGTCGCAAGGGTGCGCGCCAGGCTGCGTGGCATCGAGTCCAGCCAGAGTGCCCTCGACGCAACCCAGACTGGATACGAAGTCGGCACCCGCAATATCGTTGATGTGCTACTGGCACAACAGCGTTTGTACCTGTCGAAATTCCAATATGCCAGCGCGCGGTACCAGTACATTAAAGACACTTTTCAACTCAAACAGTTGGTAGGTGCCCTTAGCCCTGATGACATATATGATCTGAATGAATTTGTTAAGGTGGATAAATTAGTCACAAGAAAGACGCCAACAACAAGATAAATGGTTAGACTATCGCCCATCTGGTGAACTGACTCCATGGAGACGTGGAAATGAAATACAAATGGCTGAGTGCGGTAGCTTTAGTCACCACTTTGGCTGCTGGAGTTCTGACTGCAGTGGTTCTGGCTACCAGCCAAGACAACGAACCGGCACCTCCCCCTGAAGCGACTACCCATATTTCAGCCACTCTCACTGATGATGAGAGTAACAATATCGCAGTTTTTAGCGATGTAAGTCCGTCAGTAGTCTTTGTTACCAATACACAACTCCGACGGCAAATGTTTTCCCTCAATGTCATGGAAATACCCAAGGGCAGTGGTACTGGTTTCATTTGGGATGAAGCAGGGCTTATCGTCACCAATTTCCATGTGGTATACCGTGCAAACAAAATAACTATAACCCTTCAGTCAGGAAAAAGTTACGACGCAGAAGTTGTTGGGACCTCTCCGGAAAAAGACATCGCACTACTGCGCATTAGTGCGCCTGATGAAAAGCTAAAAGCGATAAACCTCGGTGATTCCAGTTTACTCTCCGTAGGCCGCAAGGTGCTGGCCATCGGCAACCCGTTTGCCCTGGATACAACCTTGACGGTTGGTGTCGTCAGCGCCATCGGACGCGAAATTAAGTCAATCAGTAATCGCACGATCAAGAATGTTATCCAGACGGACGCTGCGATAAACCCTGGTAACTCAGGTGGACCACTACTCGACTCCATGGGTCGATTGGTTGGCGTCAACACCGCAATATTCAGCCCCACTGGGGCGAGCGCAGGTATTGGCTTTGCGATTCCAGTAAACACGGTTAAAGCCATTATTCCTCAGCTACTGAAGTACGGCCGCCTCTACCGGCCGATCCTTGGCATCGAAATCCTTCCCCTGACCGACTATTGGGCCAAGCGGCTCAGGGTCAAGGGCGTGGCAATTTTGTCCGTTAAGGAAGGGCTTCCAGCAGCGAAAGCAGGAATGATAGGTGTACGCGAGGATCGGCGGGGCAATATCCACCTTGGTGACGTAATAGTCGCTATTAACAGCGAACCTGTAACGAATGAAGACTCGTTGCTATCATTGCTAGAGCAACAGAGTCCTGGTGACATCATTACTGTAACAACGCTTAGGAATGAAGAAATGCAGGAATATGAGGTTACTCTAAGCTCTCCAGAAACCTGAGCAAAACAAGAAAAACAATAGAGAATATGTTTTTATCTTCACTGACTGACCGCCAAAAGGAAGCATTTTTTTGCCTTGCACACTCAGTTGTCATATCCGATGGCGAACTCAGTGTGGGCGAACAGGTGATGATGGAAGAAATGCGCCGGGAAATGGTACTGCGCGCAGACTTTGAACCTCAATACATGAATGTAGAAGGTACCCGGCAAATATTTGATACCAAAAGGTTAAGGTTCATTGTCCTGATTTCCCTTATTCGGCTAGGCTACGCTGATGATGCGTTCGAAATTGAAGAGCGGAGTTTCCTCAAACTATTGTGTGATGAAATGGAAATCTCAAACGACGATTTCGCCCTGATTGAAAACTGGGTTCGACGTTTGATAGCGCTTGAGCGGGAGGCCAATGCCTTTTTCTAGCAGGCTTATCCTGAGCGTTGCATCCACTCTTGCATTGACCTCTTTACTGGTCGCCTGCACCTCCACACCCACCAGTACCGAAGTCACCTCAGAGATGCTGCTGGCAAAACCACCCCTTGACTGGCAGCTTGTCTACCAGATGAACAACATCTCAACACGATTGTCTGAATTTGTTCCGCCAGATGAAACCAATACTGAGTGGACCTCCAGGCTGTCTCTTGAATCTTTCAAGGGGCTCGTGGGCTCTGACCCAGTCGAAACATTACTGTCTGAAGTCACCCATGATCAGCAGGACTGCAATTTTGTCCAGCACTTCAACCTCTTCTCTGGATTCGAAAATGGTTTCCCGGTGTCCGTGAGGCTATTCCTTTGTGGAGAAAGTACCAACTCCGGTAAGGGGGAAATAAAGATGGCCAAGGCCATTGCCGGCAACGACTATTTCTATCTTCTTAAGCTGCTGAAGCAAATAGAGCCATTTGAGCCCAACCAGCCAGATTTCGCAAGGGAGGAAATCGCCGCATGGTCAACCTACTTTCGAAGCATTTCGCTTTGCGATGGCAACAAACCTGAACACCCCTGCTCGGATAGAGAGTCTGAATAGAGAGCCTGGCCAGAGAGACCGAATAGAGACTCGATAATAGAAATTCGTGTTCAACCAAACCGACCCCAAAAGATCACCCCCTCCTCTCACATTGTTTTAAGAGATTGCTGATAGCAGCCCTCCGCCTCCGCTGCGAAGCTTACTCAGTCGCAGGTATGCGGCAAGCGCCATGAACAACTGGTTAGACAATTTTCTATTCGCATGTCTCCCCGGCACCAGCATTCTTTGTGATGCATATAGCGGGCGCATATTAGATCTCTGCACGACCTGTGAATCAGATCTGCCATGGATCAACCATGCCTGCAAGATATGCTGCATTCCCCTACCAGAAAGTGATGTTATCTGTGGGAAGTGCCTTATCAACAGACGGCCTTTCACTCGCTGCCATAGCGGCTTCATATACCGGTTCCCGATTGACAGGCTTATCCTAGACTTTAAGGAAAAGTAAAATCTGGTCATTGGAAAAATCCTGTCCACATTGCTAGCAAACTCCGTTCCAAAGAATTTTCTACGGCCGGATCTGCTAGTACCCGTTCCTCTACATAAATCAACACAAAGTAGGCGAGGGTTCAACCCGTCGGTTGAAATCGCTCGCACCCTCGCAGATCGCTGGTCAATTTCCCTTGATACTCGAAACTGTTTTCGAACCAGGAACACCGCCGTACAAAAATCCCTGGGTCCCAAGGATCGCGCGGAAAATATGTGCGGTGCATTTAGGATAAAAAAGGATTTCCAGGGCGAGCGTATCGCCATTGTTGATGATGTGGTGACCTCTGGCGCTACAGTTTCCGAAATTGCGAGGGAAATTGTCGCACGGGGTGCAGGGTCGATCGAAGTAATATCCATCGCCAGAACTTCTATTTGTACTCACTGAAAGTGGCCGGACTAACCGTGTCATCCGCGCCTGTGGTAAAGTCGACTCCAGATTGCAGGATGAAAATTATGGATTGGCAACTGGTTGATTTGGGGCGAGATTTTATCGCAGGTATTGCGGCCCCGGAATCATTCAACGAAAGTTATCATATCGTCATATCTGACGACGAAGTCCTCACTACAGACGGCGTTTATCCCTGGAGACCACTAGACCAGGATCAATGGCGCTGGCTGGGCCTTGATGTGGTTGCAAGCCACTATCTGGGTCAGATAAACAACGTACCGGTTTTCACCAATGAAGTCGATCCGGAGGCAGATAACCCGGAGGGTTATGAGTTTATGACTCTATGGTCATTCGTGAGCCAGGTAGACTCACAACTTTTCAGCCTACTTGGCCGAGCCAGGCAGATAGTGGAATGGCACAGAAATCATCACTACTGTGGCCGTTGTGGTCAGGAAACGAGCAGCTTTGAATCTGATCGCTCAAGAAGATGTCAGAGCTGTAACCTCACTTTTTACCCTAGGCTGTCTCCTTCCATTATCGTCTGCGTTAACAAGGGGGAGGAAATCCTTCTCGCCAGGAACCTCAAGGCTCCGGGAAGTTATTACAGCACAATTGCAGGTTTCGTCGAGCCGGGAGAGTCAATTGAAGAAACCGTCCACCGTGAAGTACTTGAGGAGGTCGGTATAAGAGTCAAGAACCTGAAGTACTACGGCAGTCAGTCGTGGCCATTCCCAGACTCTCTGATGTTCGGTTTTCACGCAGAGTATGAAAGTGGGGAATTCGTACTGCAGGAAACCGAAATTGTCGATGCCGGTTGGTTCCACTACACCAACCTTCCCAACAAACCCGCTATGTTCTCAATATCCGGCTGGCTGATTAACGACTTTATCAAGCGGGCCCAAGCTAATTTCGGCCCTTAAATAGGTAAACTTCTCCATATATCAATACACTAGAATAACTTTTGGCTTATAAAATAATTTCTTACAAAGGAAGGGGCCGCCTTGGATAGCCCACTCGATGTTAGAAAACGGACAAAAACAAGCAAACCAGATCCAGCTTCAGGAATAATGGCCGGATCCGTTCATTTCCTTGTTCTCGTTGCCTGGCTAACTTTCCAATCAAACGGCGTTTCTGCCGAAACTGTTCGCATAGCCGTCGCGTCAAATTTCCACCCTACGCTCACCAAGCTTGTTCAGGCTGTGCCTAAGGAGCCAGATACTGAATATGTTTTGATTTCAGGATCAACTGGCGTGCTTTACTCGCAGATTTCAAATGGGGCCCCCTTCGACATTCTAATGGCGGCCGATAAGGTGAGACCGGCACTTCTTGATACTCAAGGTTTGATTGAAGCCGGTAGCAGGAAAACCTATGCGGTAGGCCGGTTAGCGTTATGGGCACCCAGGCCTACCTTCCCGGTCAATGAAGTCTTTTTACAAAACTTTCAGGGTAACCTCGCTATAGCTAATCCTGAAATAGCACCCTACGGGGTTGCAGCAAAGGAACTGCTGTCACCTCTTGACCTATCAAAGATCAGGCTCATAAAGGGGAATAACGTTGGCCAGGCATTTCATTTTGTGCAGACAGAAAATGCACAGGCAGGCCTGGTCGCCTTATCACAGGTTCTACACAGCAGGATCAGCAAGAAGTTTTTCTGGCCGGTGGACCAGGGCCTTTACAAACCGATAGAGCAGCAGATGGTCACTATGAACCAGTCCCCCGGAACGATTGAATTTACCGCATTCCTGACCACTGACGCCGCGATGCGCATCATCTCCAACGATGGCTATCAGTTACCCGGCCCCAGGGAGAATTAGCGAAGTGATAGACCCGGATCTTGTATCTCTAACAATTACCCTGAAGCTTGCTGCCGTTACCACTCTCATACTATTTATGGTTGGAACCCCGCTCGCCTGGTGGCTCGCCCGAACCAGGCATATCGCTGGCTTTCTAGTAGAGCCCCTCGTTGCGTTACCCATTGTTTTGCCGCCGACTGTCCTCGGATTCTACTTCCTTATTTTGTTTTCACCCAACAGCGGATTCGGGAAGGCCTGGACTTCTATGACTGGCAGCACCCTTGCCTTCACCTTCGAAGGTCTTGTCATCGGCTCCGTCATCTACTCCCTTCCGTTCTACGTCCAACCCCTGCAAATTGCCTTTTCTGGCGTAAGACAAGAACTGCTGGATGCTGCCGCAACAATGGGCGCGGGACCCATGGACCGGTTCGTAAACATCGTCGTGCCGATTTGCAGAAGTGGGTTCGTTGTTGCCAGCACGCTTGCATTTGCACATACGGTTGGTGAGTTTGGAATTGTGCTAATGATTGGTGGAAATATTTCAGGTGAAACTCGCGTACTCTCCATCGCCTTGTTTGATCATGTGGAAACCCTTCAGTATGCTCGCGCTCACTTGATGGCAGCGGGGCTCCTGATATTTTCCTTCACGCTGTTACTGATTGTCTACACCCTAAATCGAAGGCAGGCAGGGCAATTCAGTCGTTCGGATTCAGGCAGCTAAGATGGAAATAAATGCTGACATTCACCTCACTCGCGATCCTGACTTTGTGCTGGATGTAAACCTGACGGTTCAGCCGCACGGGATCACTGCCCTCTACGGTCCATCGGGATCGGGCAAATCCACCCTCCTGCGTCTACTGGCAGGTCTTGAACGAGGAACCCGGAGCGATCGAATTGAGATCACTGATGGGAAAAATGTCTGGCAAAATAAGCATAGCTTCGTCCGGCCTGAGATGCGTGGAGTGGGCTTTGTATTCCAGCAACAGCAGCTATTCCCTCACCTCTCAGTCCAAGGCAATCTCAATTTTGCTCTCAGCCGTCAGCATACCGAACACAACCTGGATATAAACCAGGTGTATGACTGGTTAAACTTGCAACCGCTGCTGGACAAGGAAATCAGGCAACTATCCGGAGGTGAGGCCCAGCGAGTAGCCATCTCGCGGGTTTTGCTAAACGGAGCAAAGTGTTTATTCATGGATGAGCCGCTTGGTTCCATCGACGTCCCATCACGGTCGCGAATACTCCCCTACCTAGATCGCTTACACAGGAATCTTCAAATCCCGATGGTCTATGTGAGTCATTCATACGAAGAGATCACCTATCTCGCTGATCATCTCTTTGTACTCGACAATGGAAAGATAACGTCACAAGGCTCAATGCTTGAACTTTGTTCAACCCTCGAACTGAACTCCGGGGAGGGAGATGCGGCTGCGGTGGTCATACAGTGCACCGTCGCGAAACACGACCATAACTATCGTTTGAGTGAACTTGATTTTGAGGAGGCAAGCATCTTCGTCAATGCAGAGCAGTATCAGGTTGGCGATTCACTTCGGGTTCGAATTCCTGCGAAGGATGTCAGCATCACTACGACCCGACCAGAAAACACCAGCATTCTAAATGTACTTGAAGTTCAGATCGTGTCATTTGAAGAAAGTACCGGGCCAAGCGTTCTCGTCAGACTACGTCGAAAAAGGCAATTTATTCTAGCAAGAATTACAAAAAAGTCCCTGAACCTGCTAGGCCTTCAACCCGAACAAACAGTCTATGCTCAAATAAAGAGCGTAGCACTTTTGATGGAAAGTATTAATGACTGAAGAGCACCCCTTCACGAGCCTGACACCCGACCTTGTAATGGATGCGGTTGAAAGTGTGGGTTATCAATGCGATGCCCGTATTCTTGAACTTAACAGTTACGAGAATCGTGTTTATCAGATCGGTATCGAAGATAACGAACCGGTCGTTGGAAAATTCTACCGCCCCAACCGGTGGAGTGACGAGGAAATTCTCGAGGAACATGAGTTCACACAGGAACTGGCTGACGAGGAAATTTCAGTCGTCGCACCGCTACAGATTGATGGTGACAAAACACTAAGCGCCTTCCACCAGTTTCGTTTTTCACTCTACCCTAGGAGGGGCGGGAGAGCACCCGAACTGGATGACCTGAATTGCCTGGAAATACTTGGCCGGTTTATTGGCAGGATACATAGCGTCAGTACAAGGAGAAGGTTTGAACACAGAAGGGCCATTTCAATTGAAGAATACGGTATTGAGACACGTAAATTCCTGCTGGAGAATAATTTCCTGCCCCTCGAACTCCTGCCGGCATATGAATCTGTCTCAGAAGGTTTACTGCAGGACCTTGAACCCATTATGACGGCTTTCCCCTATCGGTCTATTCGCCTACATGGTGATTGCCACATGGGCAATATCCTCTGGCGGATAGATACACCACACTTTGTCGACTTTGATGACGCTCGCTCGGGGCCTGCAATCCAGGACCTGTGGATGATGCTATCAGGTGAACCATCTGAGCAATCCAACCAGATGTCCACAATTTTGAAGGGCTACAGAGATTTCTCAGATTTTGACTACACGGAACTGCGGCTAATAGAGCCCCTGCGCACCCTGCGCATGATGTATCACGCGGGATGGCTTGCCAGGCGTTGGGATGACCCGGCCTTTCCGCGGGCATTCCCATTTTTCAACACTGAACGCTACTGGTCGGAACATATTCTGGAACTCAGAGAGCAGTGGTCCAAGTTGAGTGAACCGACGCTTCAGGTTTTTGACTGAGCTGAGTGGAGTTGGTGGCAGAACCTCCCATTGCTTAACCCGCTTCCAGGATTGCGCGCACAGGGACAATATTAGTTGCTTGGCAGGCTGCGGGGTTATTCGCAAAAGATAGCTGGGTACCCCTTCCTCCGCAGCCTGCGGCTCTCCGAGCTCGGCGCCCCAGCTACCTTCACTTTAGTCGAGAGCTCCTAAAGGGTCTCTCTCCATGCGTTCAGCGCTGCGCTTGAAGGCATACGGAAGGGATACCCAGCCACCTTTCGCTAGTTAACCTTGATCTGACACTAATTCGGCGGAATTCAGCAGTTAGGATTGAATAGTCTGGTACCTGACCTGGAGTGGCTAGCGCCAGGGACGGACGGGGTCGCCGAGACGCGGGAATGGCGGGATCTCTAAGACATACTAAACTTGTTTACCACAGGATTGGCATAGGTCTTCAACCACTGCGCACGATAGGCAACGTCACAATCTTGCTGACGACTCTCATAGGCCGCCGGATCACCAGTAGTGGCCTGGTCACGCACCTGATCCCAGATGCTCTGATACTGATCTTCCTTAATCTGGGACAGAGCCCAGTAGCTAATCGGGAATAATTTCAGATTCGCCAATACCTGACGGTCAACTTCAAGGGCAACATCTTCCGCAGTCGAGAAAGATGTATCGAGCACATCACCAAGCCTGAGGATGATGTTTCCTTTAAAGCCGGCTAATCCTCTAGCCAGGCTCAACAGATCCTCTCCTTCTGTTTTCTGGTACTCACCGGTCTGGGCAATAGATGTCAGCTCCCTGGCTTTCATCTCATCACAGGGATCAAACTCGTAGGCCAGAGACATGGGGACAATCTTCAGTGAGGCTATGTGCTCAGCAAAATCCCGTTTTCGATCGTGCAGCGTCAGCATCTTGATTACTGCCGGGTCAGTCCGGTCAATGCCATCCTTAGCCCTGCCCTCACTCTGGGCAATCCAGATTGAAGAGCCCTCTCGCAAAGAGTTCTGGATATACTCTGAGGCATGCGCCAACGCCTTATAAACACTTCTCTTGTCTTTACCAGATCGCTTGATAAAGAAGCTCTTGTTCAGTTTCATCAGGTCAGTTGCGAATGGACGCTGTATCAGGTTATCCCCCACGGCAATCCGGGCAGTTTCGTAATCAGACCGGTGCAGCGCATAATTCAACAGCATGGAATCTCCAGCAATGTCGCGATGATTGCTGATAAATAGGTAGGACTCATCCTGATCCAGCTTTTCAATCCCTTCACAACGGAAACTGGTGGCCGTCTCTTTTAGCAATCGTTGAACCGCCTGGGCAACGATCTCCTGGATACCCTTGATGGAATTGACACCATGCAATTGTCTGCCCAGCCGATGTGCCACAAACTTTTCCACTGGCCAGGGTAGATAGCGGTGAACCCCGGGTGCCTGCCATTTACTCAGGAACCTCAATAGCTCTGCATCTCGAAGCAGCCGACCAACGACGTTGGTGACTTCTGCATCTTCGTAAGGCCTTATGTCTTCAAAACTGCTCATGGATACTAGGCATTCTACTTGTTATGGTGGTGTGTCGGGTTAAAATTGCAGTGGTTTTTACTTTTTTGTCATCCATGAACAATTCAATTGAAATTCGCAGAGCAACCGAGTCTGACCTTGAAAGACTGACTGAGATTTACAACCACTATGTGATTACATCAGCCGTGACATTCGATACAAAGCCATTCGCTCCGGAAGAAAGGCGCGACTGGTTTCACCAGTACAACAACGCACTCTATATACTCCTCGTCGCATACCTTGACGGAAAGCCTATCGGCTATGCCAGCAGCAGCCAGTTCAGGCAAAAGCCAGCTTATGATCGCTCAGTTGAAACCACCATATATCTGGATCCGGATTTCGACGGCCGCTGCTTCGGCAGGCAGCTTTACTCAAGACTGCTTCAGGACTTGGAAACTGCAGGCACCCACCGCTGCTATGGCATCATAACACTGCCAAATGATGCAAGCCTTGCCTTGCACACCTCCCTGGGATTCAAGGAGGTCGGGTATCTAACGGAGGTCGGTTACAAATTCGGGAAGTACTGGGATAACGTTTGGACAGAGAAGACCGCTTGAATGCTACTGGACAACTAGAAAAACCCCTGTCCCCATTAACAGGAAAAATACCAGCCTGCGGACCAATCGATCAGGAATGAGGTACATGAATTTGCCCGTGACCAGGGTGGCAACAATAACAATCGGGATAGATGTGGCAGCAGTAATAAGCACCTGGCTATCTATGTGCCCTGCTACTGCCACGACAAAAGTTCTCCAGAGTGTAGAGATAGCGAATATAGCAAGAAGTGTTGCCCTGATCGTATTTAGTTCGATTGGCTGGCGGTACATGAAGTAAGCAAGTGGAGGCCCTCCGGAACTGTATAGACCAGCCATCACACCCCCCAACATACCGCAAAGAGTCCTAATGGGTTTAGGGGATTCTTTTTCATAAGCCGCAGGGGTAATCATCAACATGACACCCGCACAGATGATGACAACACCCAGCAGGACCTTGAGAAAGTTGTAATATTGAGTACCGAGAAATTCAAGGAAAATGACACCCACCAACATAAATGGAACTAAAC
Organism: Gammaproteobacteria bacterium; assembly: GCA_002725995.1. Classification (GTDB taxonomy): domain Bacteria; phylum Pseudomonadota; class Gammaproteobacteria; order Pseudomonadales; family Azotimanducaceae. Next base: position 31,874 of record PBRQ01000095.1, on the reverse strand, counting down.
CAATGGCAACCCATTTGACATACTCAAGATCAATATGGTGCCTGCTCGCCCTGAGTGCAACCAGCACATTCGCCAGTGCGACAAAGCTGATAACCGCCGCTGCAAAACTAATTTCAGCAATCCCCAGAACTGTCACGCCGGCTATTATGATCAAACCCAATGCAAATCCTGTAACCGTCTGGACAACTGCCCCAAAGGCCACCAAAGCAAAAAAAAGTAGTGTGTTAGTCTCGATCATTGTGTTTGAATCTGATTATTATCGTACCAGCATATCGTGAATTTCGAGTGTTGGGACTTACCTGAATCAATAAACGGAAAATCTGCAATGCTCTGGATAAAGACCGCTCATATCCTATTCGTGATGGCTTGGATGGCGGGCGTCTTCTATCTGCCCAGGATCATCGTGCACTATGTCGAGGGCCAGGCAGCAAATGAAGACACCAGACGTCTGGTTATCATGGCATCAAAGCTCTTCTGGTTTTCTACTATTATGGCTGTGCTGGCCATCATTCCCGGGCTCTGTCTGTGGCTTGGCTACGATATCACTGGTAATTGGATGCATGCAAAACTACTGCTGGTCATTTTCTTGTTAACCTACCAGTGGCAGTGCTTTCGCTATCTGCGCCAGATGCAGGCTGGCAAGATCATTCATTCATCTGTATTTTTTCGCATCTTTAATGAATCTGCCCTGATTATCGTTGTTCCCATTCTGATAATGGTGGTGACCAAGCCCTTCTAGGCACCATACTTAGTGGGAAAAGTTGCTCGCTACCAAGCCAGCTAGCTTTGAACCTCATCAGTGGTGCATGGTTCCTGGCAATCCGCACAGGTTCCACCGTCTTGATCAATTGACCTGCCATCCGGTTGATGACCTGTCCAGAGCTGGAACATTGCCCAACAGCCAAGGGTAAGAGCAAAGATAAGAATGGGAAGAATATAGCTGCCCATGATCAGGTAGAACTGAACAAACCGGCAAACCCCATAAATGCCATGGAGAGTATACCAGCGATAATGAGGTTCATGGCAGTGCCTTCAATGAGCGCTGGCACATCAGATAGTTCACTTTCCTCACGCAGACCCGCCAAAAGTACCATAGCGATGGTGAATCCAAGTCCCGCTCCCAGGGCATAGGTAATGCCTTCCATAAACCCATATCCCCGGTTAGTCGAGAAGATAGCCAGACCAAGAATCGCACAGTTGGTGGTAATCAGCGGCAGGAAAATACCGAGGGCTCTGAATAGAGCCGGGCTCAGTTTCTTGATCAACATCTCAATAAATTGAACAGTACTCGCTATGACAACGATAAAGCTTATTAGCCTGAGATAAGGAGCGTAGATCAGCAGATAGGTATTTAGCACCCACGCACATAAGGCCGTTACCAGCATCACAAATGTTGTTGCGAGCCCCAGTCGAAATGAAGTCTCCAATGAATTTGAAACACCCAGGAAGGGACAGATACCAAGAAAGTATGTCAGTACAAAATTGTTGATTAGCAGTGAGCTGATAAATATCCAGAAGAGCTCTTGCATCAGCTGCCACTCCTCTGAGCTTCAGCGACTTTCTCCATAAACATCTGCTTTCGGTGAGTCATCCAGTTGAATACCAGCAGGATCAGACCCAGGGTAAGAAAACCACCCGGTGGCAAAATCATGATTACCCATGGCTCCCAGGCAGCCCCAAAAAGGCTTATTCCAAAAAGGGAACCTGCACCAAGTATTTCTCGGACAGCACCAAGCGTGAAAAGCGCAATCACAAATCCCGTCGACATACCGAGTGCATCCATAACCGACAGCCGCACGGTGTTCTTCGACGCAAAGGCTTCCTGCCGCCCCAGTATCATGCAGTTGGCAACGATCAGCGGAATGAAGGCCCCGAGCTCCTTGTGCACCCCTGGAACCAAGGCTAACAAGGTATAGTCAGCCACGGTAACGAAGGTTGCGATGATGATGATAAAGCAGGAGATTCGGACCTGCTTTGGAATCAACTTTTTAAAAGCCGCCACCAGAAAGCTCGAACCCACCAGCACGAACAAGGTCGCGCCGCCCATGGCAATAGCGTTTATAGCCGAGTTCGTAACGGCAAGCATGGGACACATACCAAGCACCTGCACGAATACCGGATTATCCCGCCAAATCCCCTTGATAAATTCGTTGTAGTCCCTATTCTCAGATTCAGTCATGCGCTACCTCGTCTGACTTGGCAGGCATTTCAGGTTCACTACCGGCTGCAGGGAGGTTGTCCAGCCATATTTCATTCGTTTCGTTGATGATTCTGACAACAGCTCTTGAGGATATAGTCGCACCGGTAATTGCATCAACCTGATTGTCGCTATCGCGCCGGCCCTTTTTTACGACCTCGATCACCGGATCAATGGGCAGGTCCGAAAAATTTCCCACAAATACCGCATCCTTATATATTTTATCTCCTAGCCCTGGCGTCTCTCGACTCTCGAGCACCTCCATACCAACAACTTTCCTGTCGGCGGGCATATAACCATAGAGCAGTTTAATCGTGTCCTGGAATCCTGGTCCTTCACCCGGAATAGCATAGCCAACAAATTTGGCTTCCTCTGTGTAACCTGCGTAAATCGTTTTCTCAGCGCTCTCACCCTGCGGCAGTGGCATGAGTTGGTCATTAAGGTAGGCTAGCTCCTGCATCTGGGTTACACTAGGCAACACCTTAAATACAGCTTCCCTCAATTCGCGCGCCTTGTTCTCTGCAATGGTGCTGAAGGTTGCCTCAAAAATACCAACGATAGCCACACCCGAAATCAACCCTGCCAGTGCCAGCGTCACAATAAGCCTGGCAGGTGACGGATCCTGGTCCGCTTCTGGTCGATCGGTGGTAATAACCTCAGTCATTGTCACCCCGCAGATGCCCAAACACCCTGGGCTGTGTGAAGCGATCTATTAGTGGGGTCGCCGCGTTCATCAGCAAAATGGCATACATCACACCCTCTGGCATGCCACCAAAAACACGAATCAGAACTATAAGCAGGCCAATGCCGATACCAAAAATCCAGGTACCGACAGGCGTTGTCGGTGAGGTTACCGGGTCTGTTGCCATATAGATCGCACCCAATAACAGTCCCCCGGAAAATACCGAAAATAGCGGTGCTGGAAATCTCTCAGAATCGAATAGCCCCAGGATAGCTGAAAAAACCAGAACCGTGAGCAATATACTCACAGGAATGCGCCAGTCCAGATCACGCCTGAAATAGAGGTATATGCCACCAAGAATCAGCAACAGTCCACTGGTTTCACCCAGAGATCCTGAGGTGCTGCCCATAAATAGATTCGACAGGGGTGTGGCCTGCTGGTCAAATTTCATCAGACCCAGCGGAGTGGCCGCAGTTAGACCATCAATTTCCGTGTAGGTAAATGGTATATCAAAATTGGTTGCCCTGAAGGTCCAAAACGCTTCATCGGGCGTGGTCCAGGTTGTCATCGCAATGGGAAAGGTTGCCAACAGAAATGCCCGGCCAACCAACGCCGGATTAAAGAGGTTGTTGCCAAGCCCACCCCAGATCACTTTACCCAGGCCAAGGGCAATAACACCACCGAGAAACGCCATCCACATAGGCAGCCCCGGCGGTAGGGTAAGACCAAGCAGAAGCCCAGTTAAGAGCCCACTACCATCCAAAAGTGATTCCCCACGACGTTCTGTTCCACTGAACGAAATCTCAGTCAGGACCGCACCAGCAATGCTGGCACCAATAACCAGAACGGCACTTATGCCAAAGTACCAGAGACCCGCCAGGGTTGCCGGCGTCAATGCGATCAGGACATCACCCATAGCTGTAGGTGTTGTCATGCCTTGCCTCAGGAAAGGTGCATGTTGCAGCAGAAGTTCAGGGTCTCTTTGTTTCATTTTTCACTCGCCTGCGTATTGCGAAGCTGATCCTTGCCCGTTCTGATTAGCTGAACTATTGGTATTGATGACGGACATGCAAAGGCGCAACAGCCACATTCAACACAGTCGAATACGAAATAGCCTTTCATCTCTCCGAACATTCTTGCTCGTGACAGCCGTGCAAATCTTGCGGGATTCAAAAAATAGGGACAGGCCTCAACACATCGACCACACCGAATACAGGGAAACTCCTTGCGTTTCAGGGTTTGACCCTCGGTGAACGCAAGGATACCCGAGCAACCTTTTACAACAGGGGCATCAAGGCTCGCAATAGGCCTTCCCATCATGGGGCCACCCATTATTACTTCCATGGTCTCATCTTTTAGCCCACCACAAAATTTCAACACCTCTCTAACGGGCGTTCCAAGTGGCACAATGAGGTTTGCAGGATAGCTGACTCCAGGGCCGGATACTGTAACGATGCGTTCAATCAAAGGCATGCCATGATCGAAGTAGTCTGCGATCGCGACTACGGTACTAACATTGTTAACATTTACCTCAACATCTCTTGGCAGTTGGCCAGCCGGTACTTCACGACCAAATACGGTTTTAATGATCATCTTTTCAGCGCCCTGGGGGTACTTGGCTTCGAGGGAGACAACCCGGACAGGATCTCCCGGCTGAATCCGCGCCTGAAGTGCTTCAATGGCCTCCGGCTTGTTTAGTTCAACACCGATAACCGTTTCCTCTGCACCAAGCTTCTGCCTGACGATTTCCGCTCCCTTGAGCAGCGCATCGGGTCTTTCTAGCATCAGCCGATGGTCGTTAGTCAGATAGGGCTCACATTCAGCGCCATTTATCAGCAGGTAACGGATTTGCTGCCCTTCTGGTATCGAAAATTTGACGTGAGCAGGGAACGCGGCTCCACCCATGCCAACGATTCCAGCCCCCTGTACCGCCTGTATGAACTGCTCAATATTCATCGACTCCCAGTCAATAGCCGGGCCTATATTCGGTTCCTGGGTTGAAAAGGCATCGGCCTCAATCTCAATAGCCTGAGAGAAATTCCCATCAAATGTTCTAAATTCCCCAATCTCTTTGACTACCCCGGTGACCGGGCTATGCAGGGCGATCGAAACAAAACCGCTAGCGGAAGCGATCTCCTCTCCTCTTCGAACTCGCTGTCCCTTTTTGACAATCGGTTTGCAGGGCACACCAATATGCTGGCCCAGGGGCATGACATAGTTTGATCCGAATGGCACCCGCTGAATAGGCAGATCCTGTGTCTGTACTTTAAGGTGCTGCGGGTGTACCCCGTGGCGGAAGCTTCCGGAAATCAGGTTGAGAGGATTCAGGTTAACCATGAAAGGACGGCTACTCTGTATTCGATGAACCGGAGTTCACCAGGCGCAGAAGCTGGTTACGTACTCTTCCCGCAACGTCAGACCTGATGTTAGCGTCAAGCTCGCTTATTTTTTGTTCGTATTCTTCGCGAATGGTCGCGATCTCTGCATCATGTTCTACCTGGACCTGAGCTCTCACCTGTTCTTCCACAAGTCCCGTAAATGGCGTAACTATACCGGCAAGTTCCTGCATGACGCGCCAGTTTTGTCTGGCCAGTTCGGTTGCACTAACCAAATCATCATCAACCTCCAATCTTATATCGCCACTATCTGTCGCAACAGAAACAAAGGCAACTTTTCCTTTTCGCACCCGCTCATTCAGTTCAATGAACTCATGGATCTCAACACCATTGGCTTCATCATCAACTATCGGCTTGAAATGAGCTGAGAACCGATCCTCAGTTATAGCCCAGTGAGCAGGTGTGTAGGGCATTTCATCATCGCCCCAGGCGCCTGCCAGATTTTCGTTTCCCGATAGATCCAGGCGCGTTCCATGAACACCTTCTGCTCCAGGATTATAGGTAAACAGCGGGAAGGTTCTGGAGCGCACTGCCTGTCTCGCGGCCTCTATCGTTTGGCTCGAATCAAAGCCGTGCCGGGAAGGACTAGCACCATGAATGCGAACGAGTGCAGGGCCTGCATACTGAATCGCTTTGGTGATACTGCTATACATATGATCAGTATCAGAAATTGAAGTCTGGGTAACAAAGGCCGTGCGACCAGTGATCGCCAGCATGGCCATGTTTGTACGCGAGTCTTGAGTCGATCCGGAAATATCGAGATCAGAGAAAGCAACGATCTTGATCGGCAGATCCGAGCTCAATGCCCAGAGCACCTGAGCCAGCGCTTCACCACCAAATGTCCCGTCATCCCCTATCGCCAACATTGGTGGGCAAATCTGACGTTCTTCTTCCGTCAGATCCTGCCACTTGAGCTGGGACAGGGAGTCACGCGCAAATTGCAACCCCGCTGGCTGTTCAATTTCCAGCCTGGCGGCACGTAACAGCGCAATTGATTCACAGGTGTCACGAAGGTGACCCTCCAGCAGCCCTGCCGCTATCTGTGGTGTCTCGTTTGAGAAATCGAGTACCACTGGAGATTGAAAAACATTGTACGGGAAGGATGCGGCCCAGCCAGCGACAGTCCCCGGCGCCACAGCTAAACCAAACCGCGCCCTGCCAAGACCCTGCCTACCGCTTGAGTAGCGCCAGTGTAAATCTGTCACCCGACTGGCAATCTCCAGCAGTCTGTTAAGTCTCACTGCATCAACAGGCACGACATCCATGGATGCTTCAACCTTTTTCGCCAACTCACTGAGTTCCACTAGTGGTGCTCTGATACTATCCATACCTTGACTCAGCAGGTCTAGATCCTCGGCAGGCAAACCAATTGCCAGAAGCTCTCTAATTTCTTTGACAACCTCCTCATTGATATCTGCCAACTGATCAATGAACCGCCTCACAACGGGTTGTTGATTGAACTCGGTGGCCGAGAGGATCATTCGAAGTGCAATTTTTTCTCCAGAACCGGATTCTGCCCCATCACCACCGGTCATACTCAGCAGGCAATGACGAGAGAGGTTTACCGCTGCCAGATTGCTAAATTCAGGTGATTCAATGACTCTGGCGATCGTATCTGAGGCGGTATCCGGCGCTGCGGACCAGATATCCCAAATCTGCTGGGCCCTATTGATTTTCTCATCCACTTGCGATGCGAAGGTGATAGCCTCTTCAGCACAAACTTTCTCACATAGCCCACAATTCTTGCAGGTATCAGGGTTTACTGCCAATACGAGCAGTTCACCGCTGTCTTTATTATTGCTCTCGGCGTTGTCAAAAAATTCCTGCGTTACGGAAACCGGTAATGAACCAATTTTGTCGCAAACCATATCAAGCGCTTCTTCCACGGCCTGTTGACGCTCCGGAGTCTGCTCCATTTTGCCGCTCAGCCAATCATAGGTCTCACGCAGTAGGCTACCAACATTTCCTGCCAGTTCGTGCTTTCGAGCCTGACTAAGAATTCGACTCGTTAGCTGGTTAGCGAGTTGACGCAGTGGATCTGCCCCGGCCTCTCGAATACCATGATCGATGAGATCTGACGGACTGATGGCTAGTGGTGCAATCGAGCTGTCGGGGCAGGTCTCCCAGCATTTGCCACAACCTGTACATTTCTCAGCATCGATCTGGGGAATCGCGACGCGCTTACCTACAAAACCTCTGAATGTCGCACTAAGCGGCGCAATAGTGCCGCTGGCAAGATATGGGTCTGAAACAATTCGGTCAACTTGCTTCTCTCGATAAAGAATTCCGGTCTGATTCCAGAACCTTGGCAAACTGTCAAACTGATCGTCCCTGGCAGCAAGACGCTGCAGGATAACCGGCGCAGATTTTTCACCGACTAAACCATCAGTCACTGCAGGAACTAATGACAAATCCACTTCTTCAGCGCTTTCGAGGCCATTTTTGAAGCTCTGCAATCTGCTTTTGTGGTCGACAGAAGGCTGCAAGCGAAGTGTTGTTTCCCGGGATGAAAATACTTTCCTGTCTTTTATGGGCAGTATCGACATCTTTATCAGGGCGCAAAATATGGCGCCAATCATTGCTTCCGAAAGATCCTGTTGGCTCACAGTATCTGCAACAGGAGCGGTATAGATGACAATAGATTTTGAAGTGACCATATCTCTGTGAGCTACCGGGAACAGCAGCGACAAGTGATCCGGCGACATTGATGGGACTACAATGATCCCGCCAGCGCGAAGTCGCTGCAGCAAAGAAATATCGATCGCCTCTATTGCTCCTTCCCTCTCGACTGGGATGCAAACTACATCGATTGCCGCATCATCACCCGCGTCAACAACAGTTCCCGTTGAATGAAGAAGGGAATCAACGCCTGGCTTTCGCCATTGCTCTTGTGATGAAGCACCGATGGAGAAATCTGTTCGAGCCCTGATGGTCCCGTCTTTGACCTGTTGCAATATATCAGCTACTGCTGGGACTATTTGCTCATAGCCGTCAGCAAAAACCCTTTGCACGGCAACCGAGAGCGTCCCTTCACCAGCAGGTTCATTCGATAGTTCCTGCGCCTTCACTCCAGCGTTAACTACTTGAGGATAAGCCCTGGTGATTTCATCCAACAAAGCCTGTCGCTTCGGATGACCCGTGTCAGCGCCAAACCCAATACCGAGATCGATAGTGGAAGATTCCCCCTTGGTCAGTGATGAAGCCACAAGAGTCAGGTCTGCGACTCGAAGTGGAGCGCCGCCCAGGCCATAACGAACGGAATGCAGCATGGGCATCTGTTCCTTCCCGCCGGACCCTTCCAGTGTCCGTTCCAGGGATTGGCGTACTTCACCTAGGAGAGGGGAATCAACGCCTAGTGGTGGCAACAGACGCTCTAGAACAATTACATTTGATTTGCCCTTCAGTCGCTGCATCAATAACTGGTCAGGAAATGGCCGCAGGCTGGAAATACTGACCATCCCTGCAGCACGCATCAAATTGCCTGCCGAGGAAACGGTTTCCGCGCTGGCACCCTGCACAACGTATACGGTATCTGCCTGCACCGAGCCATGAGACCTGACTGTGTGATACTGACGACCAGTGAGCTTGGCAAAATCCTCAAAAGCCTCGGCCAGCATCTCATCCAGGTCGCCTTCGAAATAGAGTGACTTGCCTGCAGCCCCTGTGTAATAGCTCTGACCATCAAAAAATGCGCCCGCAACCACAGGCCGATCCACATCGTGCCACCTTGGTAGTGCAAGCCTGGTTTCACCAAATAGCAACTTCTGTGCTGGTGTCGGTGTTACAATATTTTCATCAGTTGCACCAATAAACTGTTGAACCTGAGAAGGTTTAAGAATACTGACATCCTGAACAGACCTTGCGGTCTCATCTGAGTCCATCACGACAAGGCCGGGGACCAATGCAGCCTCAGCGACCCGACGCGCTATGAACGAGAAATCTGCAGCCTGCTGAACATTCTCGGCAAAGAGCGTAAAAACACCCGTATCTGCGCTCAGGTGGAAGCCCTCATGACCGCTACCAGAAGCCATACCATGACTAGGCATCGCCAAATTGGTGAGATGAACAATAAGAGGTAAATGACGACCACTAGCGGCGAAAAGAAGGTCCTGTACAGCGCCGACGTTCCGCCCTGTAACAAAAGTGGTTGCCCGCTTGCCCGCTAACGATAAACCTGTGGCGCTGGCCATAGCTGATCTGGCCGAATTTCCTTGCACAGAGGTCAGTCGCTGGCTGAAAACATTCAGCCCACTATGGTCAACCTGGTCCAGCCATACTTCCTGCAGTTCATCGTTACCACCAAGCACCGCGCTCTCACATAATGACGCCTCCGCGATAGCAACGGCTTGATCGCCAGTTAGAAGAACTCTGATTTCCTCTTCCGCATCGCTCAGATCATCGCTTATGTATTTGCGATACAATCGGACCGCCATACCTGTCAGGTCAACCATGGCGTACTCCTCTAACGTCTCTTTCCTCTTGCTCCTCAAATTGATTGCCCGACAACCATTTGATGGAATCCGTTGCACATCTGAACGTTGCATCGGGCGCTGCAATAGCACCTGAAGCGTAGTTGATGACTGGCAAATTGTTTTCCATATGTATCAGACCTGGACTGGCATCCAGCGCACATTTACCGCACCCATCACAGGCAGTCGAACAAAGTATGGTAGCCGCTTCATTCAGGAGGGGTGTATTGCATTGAACATAGAGATTCTGGTTCAGGGGAATAAGTTCAAAAAGGTCTCTTGGGCAGGCGTCAGTACAATCGGGACATGCTGTACACAGTTCAGTATCAACCTGGGGCAACCCATTGCTATTCATATGAATAGCACCAAAGGTACAGGACACCTCGCAATCAGCAAGCCCCAGACAACCCCATGAGCAGCCCTTACCACCACCAGAAACCATTGCTGCAGCTCGACAGCCCTCAAATCCCTGGTATTCTGCTATCTGGTAAGCCTGAGCACTGCCGCCGCCACATTTGAGTCTCGCAACCAGCTTTTCATTTTCACCAACATCAACGTCGAGATACTCAGCAATGGCCTCAACTTCCTCTGGTCCTGACACGGTACACTTACTCGGCACGATCGACCCGGATACCAACTTTTCTGCAAAGGGGAGACAGCCAACTTCTCCACACGCACCGCAATTTGTTCCCGGTAGAAGTTCGTTTGCGCCCTCAATCCTTGGGTCTTCTTCAACCTTCAGAAAGCGATGTGAAATCGCGATAATAATTCCGAAGAAAAGCCCAATGCCCGTCATGATTGAGGGCGCGATCAGTAGGCTATCCACCTGGTAGCTCTTGTCCGGATTTGGATATCGAGCGGGCTAGTTCCTTCATATATGATTATTTCGTAGGTCTAACATTAATATTTTGTTGTTAATTTTAGCAAAATTGCTTTTGACGGACAGAAACTAGTTAAATGGTTCCGCCCTTTTAATCAGATCCTCAAGGCCGCCCTCACTGCTGTCGAGAGGCTTACCGGGATGTATACAACGTGCAGGGCAAAGCTCTGCAGCTTCGACTAATTGCGAAAAAGTTCCTGCCTTGGTATCGGCAATGATGGCCTGCCGATTGTCGTTGTAAACGAACATCTGCTTATTCAAATTCAGACAGTCATCACATGTAGTACAGAAAATTGAATCTATCCAGGGCTCATCGAAGCTGATTTCATCATCATCTTCCTCAGCAGCCGGCTCAGGTGCGGATACTTCTTCTGATTCGACCTCCTCAACGACAGGCGTTACGGCAGGTGCTTCAGCTTGTCTGGGACTTTCCGTGAGCACCGGGCTATCAAGGGTAAGGTCTAGCTCCATCAAAGCATTTGTGAGCCTGCCCATCACCTCATTGGCTGATTCAGTACGGGCCTGCTCTATAGTCTCCTCGTATTCGCGGACCAGTTCTTCACGTTCACTCGCAGCCCTTAACTGTTCTTCCTCACGCGCTTTTTTAACTGCCTCATCGACAAATGCATTCTTAACCCCAGACAGGGACTGAACCGTTTGCCAGAAGTCCAGGCGGTCTCGGCAGGAAAAGAGCAGTTGACGAGATACGACGAGTTTCTGTATCAGGCCGTTACCGTCCACAGACCAGATGAAGGGGATTATACGGTCCTGCTCATCAGCGGAGGCATTCAAACAGGCACCAACACTGACAATGTCTTTAGAGTCGCAACCATCGGGAATGACTCGGAAATGATCGAGGAGGTCAGGTTTCAGCAGACAGTAGTCGGCAAAGGTAAACTCGACCTCCTGCTCGACTGACTCGCCCTTCTCATCTCTATAGATGGCTGTATTCATCACCCAGTCATCTTCCGGACTGGGGTTTCCAGCAAAGGTCATTTCTTCCGTATCAACCGTCGAGGTTGGGTCAAATTTGATTGAAGGATGAGCCCGACTTTCGAGCGCTGCAGTTGCCATAATCCAAGGGTGTAGTGGCTGGGGATCTGAAAACCCCGTATCTATGAGATGAAGGCACGCCTGATGACTGCCAAGGGCAGCCGAAAAACCAGACAGTAGCGTTTCATACTTTGCTGCTGACATCTGGTTAATCACTGCATGTCTATGGCCGATACCCAGGTATGCCAATTCCATACGCAACCCACCAAGAAAGTCAGACTCGCGCCCTGGATTGGTGTGGGGATCAATATTGAGCAAAATCTGCACTGGCTTACCGGAAGCCAATACGGTGGAAAAAGACTGCATGCAGTCATCTGTTGCATGCTCTGCTGTTTCAAGTGCTACAACCGTTGAAATCATTTGCCTTTCATCATCACTGAAGGCAGCGGCAGAAAAACTCTCAAACCATGAGTCATGAAATCTGGAGTCATAAGCCCCGGCTACATCAAGTTCCGCTGTTCTTAAGCTGGCAAACACCCTGGACAGTTTGCCGGCAACTAAATCATACAGTTCAAGTGCCTTGGTACAGGGATCAGCCGATTCAACAATATTGATAGAGCCTGCATCGCCAATTGAAAAGCTTCTGGGCCTGACCACCAGGTGAAGGATACTTTGGTCCAGCTCGAAACTGGTCAAGATATCCAGCGTTGCCTGAATACGTTCCATACGCTCAGAGCTCATCAGTAACGTACCCGAACTCTTATTTTCCACGACATTTGCCATGAAGGAACTGTCAAAGAACTTTGATCCTTCACCAATTATCTTACCGTCCGATGTCTTTTCTGCTTCTACCTCTACAAGCTGCTGTAACCCGCGAACAGCACGCCCAATCCTTCTCATCATCTGTTCACGTTGCCACTGGGTGCGATGGCGAATTGTGTGCTGCAACAGGTGCAGGGCCACATTGTGCGTGTATGGCAGAAAATGACTGCCCTGGGGTATATTGTCCACCAGTTCATCAAGATCAGCCCGCAGGACCTCCTGGTCCGATTCCTTAAGGCCAAGCTGCATCACAAGTGCCTCGCCTGCACCAACTGCCAGGCCTCTGGCCAAGGTTGAAAAATCCTGGCCAGATATCTGGTCGCGGATGTAGGTCTCTAGCCAGGTAATGTTATCTTTCAGCATCCGTGCTGACCCCTCGGCCTCAGGCAGGACACCCTGGAGAAACTCATCAAGAGGTCTGGCTAGCAGCTCACCGCTGGTATCAGGTAAAAGGAGAAGGGGATATTCATAGCGAAACCGCCGCAGGTTTCTGAACGCATTCAGCAATAACGGAAGATACGTTTGATCCGGCGATTGGGTCGAAGCGCTCGCGCCAGGCTCTCCCAGGTGGAACCTGCGAAGAAGATTGATGCTATCCTGAAGTGCATCGGCATCAAGTTCCTCTACCAAAGGTAACCGAGGATCTTCTTCAGCCTGAGTTGCGCCAGATACCTTCACTTCCCCTTTGTTCTCATCTGATAATGCAGCCATCTCGTTAGACCGAAAATTTGTCAAGAGCAGTGTTGACGCCAGCCAGCTTCTCTTCGTAGCTCATATCCAAACCGACGCTGGAAAGCTCGTCGTAGCAAAGTGCCTCGTCATTTCGGTATAACAATCCGACCGGCATTTTTGACCTATCCGCTGCAATGCCCAGAGCAGCAGGAAGGTTTGATGGGTCATGCTCAAGCTGATTTTCGAACAGACGATCAACACCTTCTGGTACAGGAATTCCGTTCTCATGATGGAGTAGCAACAGGTTTGTAGGATCATCCATCATCTCAAGATTCAAGGATTCCATATATACCGGGCATCTCTGAATAATACGAACGAAGCTCGTTCCCTTGTGATCGTGGGCAGCCTTAATAGTCTCGTACAGCAAGGGAGGATTCCAATCCACCATCTGCGCCACAAAGGAAATGTTCGAAACTCCGAGTGAAACCGTGAGCGGGTTCAGGGGTGGAAGCAGGGCTCCAGTTGGATGTGTGTTAGTCAGATACTCTTCCGGTGTTGTTGGAGAGGTCTGCTTTTTAGTCAAGCCATAGATCCCATTATCAAAAACGAGAACCGTTATGTCCATGTTGTATCGCAGCGCATGAACCCAGTGAGCAGCGCCAATAGAGAAACAGTCACCATCACCGGTAGCAACCCAGATGTCCAGGTCAGGTCGCCTTGATTTCACACCACAGGCAACGGGTAGTGCACGACCGTGTAGACCGTGAAATCCGTATCCATTCATGTAGTGTGGCAGGCGGCTTGAACAGCCGATTCCAGAGACGGAAACCATATTTTCCGGCAGTATCTGATTTTCCCGGCATACCCGATGAATAGCTGCAAGAATGCCCAGATCCCCGCAACCCGTACACCATCTAGGTAACGAGCGAGCATAGTCATCCAGCGTAAAATAGCGATCATTGGCATTTAGAGACCAATCTGATTTTAGTCCAAACATTTTTTGTCTCCCTCTATTTCAGCGACCCGATCCATGATCACGCGGCTGATATTGCCCGGTTGAAGCGGATGACCAGATACCACCGACCAGCAATCGACATCTACCAATGTATGTGCCCTGAGTAGCAGAGCAAGTTGCGCATAGCGACGATTCTCTTCAGTGATGCGGGGCGCATTCGCCGCATCACTATAGTTGATCTCGATAGTCATCACCTTTTTGAACTTACTGAATATATCTCGCAGGCCAGGCTCCAGTGGTGACAAGAAACGTAGATGTATCGAGGAAACCTTGTGCCCATTTTCCCGAGCGACATCGACTGCCTCTTCAATCGTTCCCAGGGTCGAACCCCAGCCGACAATCAGCAAATCACCTTCCGCCTCACCATGGACCTCAGGGCGGTTCAAAGTCCCAGCCAGGGTTGCCATTTTCAGGCTGCGCATGTCACTGCCCTCTTGATTGGAAGTCGTATCGTAGGCAATTTTACCTTTCCGATTATGGGCCAGCCCCGTCAAGACATAGCCACCATTTCGCATTCCCGGTATAGCCCTTGCAGACAGTCCGGTTTCTTCATCCCAGTCATATGCCGGCACATTCTCATCCCAGTCTGATTGATCAACGGGGGCGGCAAACCAGTCAATGGTGACATCGGGTCTCTCGAAGGGCTGTACGCCTGTCGCCAGGTTCGCATCCGTCAACACGATGACCGGTATTCGGAATGACTCCGCCAATCTTCGAGCGAGAGTTACAAAGTGAAAGCATTCACTTATGGTGGCAGCAGCTATTATGACTTTGGGTGAATCACCGGGCGCACCAAACATGGTCGTCAGCAGATCGCCCTGCTCAACTTTTGTGGGCAACCCGGTCGAAGGTCCTCCCCGTTGAACATCAACAATAACAAGCGGTATCTCTGCCATTGACGCCAGACTGATCATCTCAGTTTTTAGTGCGATACCGGGGCCCGATGTAATTGTACAGGCAGTCTTACCCGCATAGGATGCGCCAATGGCAAACCCGATCGCTGCGATCTCATCTTCAGCCTGGTGCACAAATCCACCCGTAAGGTGGAAGTCATCCGCCAGGTAATGAGAAGCAGAGGTCGCTGGTGTAATCGGATACATGGAGACCATTTCCATTCCTGATGCCATAACTCCGAGGCCCACCGCCTGGTTTCCGCTCATAACCACCATGGGCTTGTCTGCCAGTTTCGATGGCGCTATTTCATAGTGATACGGCACATTCTGCTGAGCAAATAAATACCCTGCTCTGAACAAATCATGATTGGTCGAGATGACCTTCTCACTCTTGCGAGAAAAGATGTTTGCTATTTCATTGAGCGCCTGCTCCTTGTCGCGACTATAAATGTGACTGAGCATACCGAGCACGAACATATTCTTACCCTTGCGCGGGTCCGGGACGACTTTCAGGCACTCCGTCTGAATTGGCAACTCATACACTTCAAGACCAAACTCGGCAAATTCATTCAAGGCTTCACTATACTGGGTGCGGATATCCTCACTGGAATCGCTCGCCCACATATTGTCAAGCAGCACAATCGTTCCAGCCTTGTATGCGTGACTCGCCAGTCTGGACCTTAATACCTGCTCGTTAAAGGCAACGACCAGGTTGGCTTCATTACCCATATTTGTCATAAGGTCTTCGCCGACACGAATTCGAATACCACTGGCGCCGTCTGGTGTTCTAGCCGGCGGCTGAATTTCAGCCGGTATAATTTCCACAGTCCATACACCGTTACCCATTCGTGCACTGACGATGCCGAATGTCTGTCCACATTTCTGGGCACCCTCACCAGAATCACTGACAATTTCGACGATATGTTCTGGAATGGGTTCCGCGGCATCTCGTGCCTGCAGGTCTTCTGCAGCCGAGCTTACCT
Organism: Gammaproteobacteria bacterium; assembly: GCA_002725995.1. Taxonomy (GTDB): domain Bacteria; phylum Pseudomonadota; class Gammaproteobacteria; order Pseudomonadales; family Azotimanducaceae. The sequence goes on along the minus strand of PBRQ01000095.1, from coordinate 15,872 downwards.
CTTGGACCGATATGAGTTGGTCATTCATTGGGTTACCTAGTTATTTACTTCGCCCAAGATAAGCCCCGGGCCGGATATTTGGATACTTCCTGCAATACATACACGCTCTTGCACTGTCCTATAGGACCCTGCTAAAACCCTTCATAATGTAAGTCTAAGAGTTCCAGGGCACTAAGGAGCTTCCATTATTATGAGATGGTCAGGCCTGTCGATGACCTAAGTCAACAATTTCCCAGTTTGCCCCCAATTCCTCTACTTCTCTTAGCTTGAGCCTTGTGTAGCCTACCCGAAAATCGCTTACTTGCACGACGAAAAAAATCGACAGGTTATTGGCATCACCGCGTAAAAGATGTGAACAACATTAACCAGGCGAAAAAATAAATGAAATATTTAGTCTTGAAACTAGTTGTACCAGCCCTCATTCTGGGCTTTTCCATCCATACATTTGCAGCCAATCGCGGTGAACAGATGTTTGAGAAAATGGATACTGACGGCGACAAACAAATCAGCCTCGAGGAGTTTCAACCTCCAAAAGGTGGCCCAGGCTCTAGAATTCTGGAAAACGCTGACCTTGATGGGGATGGCATGGTAACCCTGGATGAAGCACATAAAGCGCATGCAGACAGAATGGCTGAGCACAGGGTAAAAATGGAAGAACGCAATGCCGAGAGGCAGGAGCATATGGACGAGGTATTCTCAGAGATGGATAGCAGCGGAGATGGCGCCGTGACCTCGGAAGAGGTTCGCTCCCATATATTCAGCAGGATGGACAAAAACGAGGATGGCTTCCTATCCCCTAAAGAAATCAAACGCGCAAAGAAACACATGCGCGAACGAGAGGGTCGTCGAGGCCAGGAACGTGGAGGCAAGTGGCGTGGAGATACCTGGTAGCAGAAAGAGTCACATTTCATTGCCGATGAACTTATTGAAATGTGTTACAAATAGGGGTGGACGAAGCAAACCTAATCAGCAGATCAGTAGGCGGAGATAAATCCGCCTACCAATTGCTGGTAGAACATCATCTGCCCCCCCTTTCAAACTACGTGATGCGAATGATGGCAAACGCAACGGAAGCAGATGATATTATCCAGGAGACATTTGTCCGTCTTTGGACTCATGGGCACAAATACAATCCCAAATTAGCAAAATTGACCACATGGCTGCACAATATCGCCCACAACCTGTGTATAGATTATTTCCGCATGACTGACCGGCTGGTCCCCGAATCAGCCGACCATCCAGAGCAGGAATCGAGCAGCCCGGAGGAAAACTATATCCGACAGGATCTGGCTATGGACATCCAAGCTGCAATGATGACAATCCCCGAAAGACAGCGAAGTGCCATTATAATGTGTCACTATCAGGGACTTTCGAACAGGGATGCCGCCGGCGTACTTGGCGTTTCAGTTGATGCGCTCGAATCGCTGATGGCCAGGGGACGAAGGAAACTTAGGCAGAACTTGAGCACAAACTGGCAAGAACTATGAATATCAGACGTTTTCAGCAGCTACTAGACGCCTACGGAACCCGGGAAAAGAACTGGCCCGCGGAAGAACGAGAAGCAGCACGAGCACTGCTTAATTCAGATGCTGAATGCGCTTCCCTGGTACAACAATACCAGTCACTGGACGAGCACCTTGATGAATATGTAACGCGCATGCCACCAGGACTGGGTCAGAGGATTCTTAGCCAGTTGCCAGCGCCTCTGATTGACCGAATTATTGGCTGGCTGATCCCCGATGTCAGCTCGCAGATATGGCAGCCTGCTATTGCAGGTTCATTGCTCCTGATCCTGGGAATGATCATTGGCGCCAGCATGATGGGCAGTTTTCTGGACGATGCTGGGTCTGAAAGCAACTGGGATGAGGAGATATACCTGTTTGCCCTTGATGATACGAGCCTTATAGGACTTAACGATGAATAAGAACAGGCTGATCGCCATTGCATTTGTGCTTTCGGTTTCACTGAACCTGCTTTTTATTGGAGCGATTGCTGGCAGACACATGTCCGGGCCGCACCCCAGAGATATGGCCCCGCCGCTTGGCCGGGCACTAAGGGGTCTGGATGAAGATACCAGGAATGAACTGGAACCAAGGCTAGAAGATCATGCAAGAACCATCGCGCCACTTCACGAGGAGATGAATGCTGCAAGATCTGAATTCAGAAAGTTGCTCAGCAAGAAGCAAATCGATGAGGTTGCCCTGCAGAAATCACTTAGCCGTTTGCACAAGGCTTCAGGTGATTTTCAATCAACGATGCTGGAACAGATGGTTCTGATCCTGAAGGATCTTGAGCCGGAACAAAGAAGAAAAGTGTCTCGATTCCTTATTCATTTCCCTGGAGACAGGAAACCCCCGCGCAGGCCACGAGATTAGCCTGTGAACCTCAAAATCAATGCTGCCCTTACAGGCCTGTTTCAGACGGCGCTCGATATGTCTGGTAACGAGGCCTTCAGCACACCTTTCGATCCTGAATGGCGATCTGATTGCGAAGTAGGCCAGCAGGGCAGCAATACACTGTGGCGACCCATGGTACAGAAACCAGCCGTAGATTTTTCGGGGCTGGCCAATGCTGTTGATGCACCGATCCACCCGGATATCAGCGCCTACTATGGCTCTTTCTGGGCGGGAAACCTTGAATCAACCAGCCAGGAAGGCCACGTGAGCCTCATTCAATTGTGGAATCATGAGGATTTCGACAGGCTTATTGGAAACCTGGTGGGGCATTTCATGGCAAAGCAGCGAAGTAGGCAACCATTTACGGTGTTCATTGCCAATACAGAACCTGATTCTGAACTATTCCTGAGTGTTGACAATGAATCTGGCCAGGTCCTGCTGGAGGAACCCGCAACCCCCCCCTTGAAGGTTGTAGAGAAGGATCTGGCAACGTTTCTCGAGCGATTGTCTCCAGTTCTTACCGAAGCTGGAATATACTGATCAAAACATTGGCCAAAACTTTACAGCATGACCTCTATTACCCTCTCACCTATCAGGAAAGTATCAGGAGATGTCTTTCTTCCCGGCTCCAAGAGCTTGTCAAATCGTGGCCTGCTGCTTTCGTCTCTTGCTGATGGCACTACTAGGCTGACCAATTTACTGAGGAGCGATGATACAAGTCATATGATAGAGGCCCTTCGCCAGTTGGGTACCACCATCAAATTGGACGAAAATGGAATCGAAGCTGAGGTGACTGGTAAAGGCGACCTATTCGAGCCTCCTGCTAATAAACAATTTTTCCTTGGAAATGCCGGTACCGCTATTAGACCGCTCACCTGCCTTCTGGCTCTTATGGAGGGCGTCTTTGAAATCGATGGCGATGAGTACATGCGTGAAAGACCGATCGAACACCTGGTCGATGCCCTGGAGCAACTTGGTGCAGAAGTCCACTACCTGGAAAGGCATGGCTGTCCACCACTCAGAATAATCGGAGGTCAGACTAGGGGTGGAAAGGTCATCATACCGGGAAATATTTCAAGCCAGTTCCTGACTTCATTGCTGATGAGCCTGCCACTTGCAAGCCAGGGAAGCACAATTGAAGTGCTCGGTGAGCAGGTATCCAAACCTTATTTGGATATTACCCTCGGCATCATGGGGAAATTCGGGGTAACCGCATCCCACCAGGACTATCAAATGTTCCAGGTCCCTGGAGGACAACAATATCAATCTCCCGGGTCCTACATGATCGAAGGCGATGCCTCATCCGCATCCTATTTTTTTGGTGCAGCTGCTATTGCGGGATCCGTTCGAGTATTGGGGCTCGGCAAGGACTCGGTCCAGGGGGACCTTGCATTTATAGACGTCATGGAGCGCATGGGCGCCCGCGTTGTCAGGAACAGCGACTCGATTGAGGTGCATAGGGGGTCACTCAGGGGCGTCGACGTTGACCTTAATCACATTCCGGACGCTGCTATGACCGTCGCAACCGTGGCCTTGTTTGCCGAGGGGCCAACCATCATCCGCAATATATACAACTGGCGAGTCAAGGAAACTGACCGGATGCATGCAATGGCGACCGGGCTAAGGAAACTAGGCGCAGGAGTAAAAACAGGTGATGACTACATCGTCATAGACCCGCCTGAGGATCTCAATGCGGTGGATATCGATACCTTTGGAGATCACCGAGTAGCCATGTCATTTTCACTGGCTGCCATGGGTAACCAACCCATTCAAATCAATGATCCGGAATGTACACGCAAAACATTTCCTGACTATTTCGATGTGCTGGAATCAATTTCCGGTTGACTCTCACCTTCATGGCTCCCATTCAAATGAATTCACCCACGAGCCTCCTGTTTTGCAGTTTACTTCTCTGCCTCTCCGTGACGGCAGAGGACAAGGGGAATGAAGCCTGGAAACTTCGCAAAGACAAGAATGAAATCCAGGTCTATAGCCGGCTGGCTGCAGGGCTAAAGTACGAGGAATTCAAAGCCGTTGTGGAGTTGGACGCTACTCTGGTCAGCAGCCTTTCCCTTCTCGATGATGCAGAAGCCTGTGTGGACTGGATATACAGGTGCGAACTAAGCAGGGTTGTGCATACTACAGGGTTGTTGGAGCGCCATATCTACCAGGTAAGTAGCCTGCCATTCCCAGCGGCTTCCAGGGATATGATTCTAAAGGCTACGGTATTCCTGGAGGACGCCGAGAAGATCCGTATTGGCCTTGAGTCCAGGCCCGGTTTCATCAAGGAAACAACGAATATCCGTATTAAAGAGGCCCACGGATCCTACCTGCTTGAAAAGCTTGATGAAAATCATACGCGGCTAACCTGGATTCAGTATGTTGATCCTGCTGGTGCACTTCCTGCTTTCATCGTCAACTCCATGCTGACAAATTTGCCCTACAAGTCCCTCGAAAATTTCAGAAAAGTTGTCAAACGAAAAAAATACAGGGATAGCAAAATAATCCAGCATGAAGATGGATCAAGCAGTTTAGTCCGATAGGTCCATTGCCAACTGACCCTGGCCTCGTCTGGATTCAAGTTCCAGCAAGAATTTCTTTGCTGCCAACCCCCCACCAAATCCGGTTAGGCTTCCATCTGCACCTATTACCCTGTGACATGGAATCACGATGGGCAACGGGTTGCGGCCGTTGGCTGCACCCACGGCCCGCACTGCCTTCTCCCTGCCAATACTGATTGCGATATCCTTATAGGTACAGGTTTTCCCATAGGGGATGTTGGCCAGGGCTCCGAGAACTTCAAGCTGGAAAGGCGTCCCATGGGGCAAGAGCGATAGGTCAAATTCGACGCGGTTGCCTGCGAAGTACTCGCCAAACTGTCTGGATGCTTCGGCGAAAGAGGCCTCCTGCAGGGTCCAGTCATTGGCTGGCGCCACCTTACCTTTCCCCTCAGGAAAGCCTATATAGACGAGGCCTTCTTCCACCCCAGCCAACAGCAGTTCACCCAACGGAGAATCCAAATAGCAGTAGTTCATCCTAGTCTCCTCACAAGTTTCACGCATTCAGCCAGAGGTGCATTCCGGCATACGCCCGCCAGGGTCGCCACTTTTCTGCACGTTGCAGTAACTGCTTCTCGCCATCAATTCCCAGTATATCCCTGGCCACTCGCAGCAGCACCAGATCGCTGTGCAAAAATGCATCGGGATCATTGAAGGCCCTCATCGCTACATACTGAGCTGTCCAGGGTCCAATCCCCTTTATTGCAACCAGTTGCTCAACGACCTGCGCCCTATCATTCTCGTTACCTAACGCAAGGTCGCCAGCGAGTACCGCTTCAGCCATATACACAATGGCCCTTGCACGACTAACAGGCATGGGCAACTCACCAGGGTCAATATTCGCGATGATTGAAGGTCCTGGAAACAGGGTTCCATATTCGCATTGATTGCCATACTTCTCAGCAACAAGTCCCATGACCGTCGACGCCCCCTTAACTGAAACCTGTTGACCGATGATCGCCCGGACCGTTAACTCAAATGCATCCCATGCCCCTGGCAATCTCTGCCCCGGATTCTGCTTCACAAGCCTGGCAAGTGGTCTGTCTCGCTGTAATTGACGCTGAATATCCCGTGGCACGGCATCCAGGTCGAACAGCCGCCGAACCTTCTCTACAATACGGATAAGCAGCCTCGAATTCTCCACTTCAACCTTGCAGAGAAGGATATTCTGCTCCTCATCATTGGTGATGCTAATCCGGGCGGTGCTTCCCTCGATCAATATCGTTCTTTGATATTCATTGTGACTAACGGTCTCTACACCTGGAATAGCCCGCATGGCAAGAAACGACAGAATACCGCGGTAATCAAAAGGCGGACGATACGACAGCCTTATGGTGAAGGCATCACTCTTATCGATAATTTGTTCCCTTCGCAGACTGACGGGTGTTCGGCTATAGGTTTTTCGAAAATGGTCGTTAACTCGACGAACACTCCCGTAGCCCGATGAAAAAGCGATATCCGTCATGCTCAAGTTGGTCTCATCCAATAATTTCTTGGCGAACTGGATGCGGTGGGTTTGCGCAATAGTCATCGGAGAAGCGCCGAGGTGCTTTTGAAACAGGCGGCTCAGGTGTCTCGGGGATACGCCCAGCCGGGCGCTCAAGGTACCCAGACCCTCGCCGTCCAGCGCACCATCACCGATGAGCCTTAGTGCCCGCGAGACCGTTGTTGATGTGCCCATCCATGCTGGCGTTCCCGGCGAGGCTTCCGGTCGACATTGCAGACAGGGCCTGTAACCTGCTTCCATGGCAGCGGCGGCTGAGGCAAAAAAGGAGACATTTTTGGCCATCGGCATTTTCACTGGGCAGACGGGGCGACAATAAATTCCAGTGGTTTTAACGCCCACAAAGAACCGGCCGTCAAATCGTGGGTCCCGGGCTTGCCTGGCGCTTTCAAATATCTTGTATTGCGAATCCATGGGAGAATCATATTCTCGAGACCGCAGTGATACTAGCCAAAATCGGACCTGGCTATTTCTGATGATCCTTCCATTTGAACCAGCCCGCTAAATAGGTATATCTGGACCATAACCAGCTATAATTTCATCCATCAATGATCAAATCCCTCGGAAAAGTTTTCAACCCGACCAAGGCCGTATCCAGCTTGCTTGATACGGGCGAAGAAACCTGTGTGACATTCGAGTTCGATCATGTTCAACACTATTCAACCGGGCTTTCAATAACCATCGCCGTCGTCTGCTACTACAACGAAGGTGAATTGCACGCTGCATTTACAACGGATCTGGATTCGCTTAGCAAAACGATTGACGAACAGGCGGATGGTTTCCAGCACGCCTACACTAATCTGATAGAGGCACTTCAACTTTCAGATATTAACCTTAAAATACCACTTAAACTGGACACCGGGCAGATTCCTAAACCCTGGGGGCGGGAAATCTGGTATACGGGTATTGAGGAACGAGGCATCTGCACTATTCAGGGGGTTCCCCTGCCGTGGATCCTGGATGCGTTTGCAACAATCATCACCGGCACCAAGAAGCTCACGCCCATACTGCTGAAGATACTCGACCCTTCTCCCAGAGAGGTATTGGGTGATCTGTATTTTGAACTGCACAGGCAAAAGCGCGAAGTTTATGTAGTGACGCATGTTGACGAGAATGCCTGGTCGGACTCCGTTGGTGAAATTCGCCTTGGTTTCAACCCAGACATAATTGATGACTACGCCGACGAACAACAGTTCAAAGATGCCTACCTCACATCCGTCAATAACTACCGTCTGGTACGCGACAAGATCGACAACAGATTGGATGAAATCCGATCAGAAGCGCAGGTAGCGGAGGATGGCCTGGTGCCTGCAAAAACAGTCTCGGATTGGTACAGCAAAATCGATCCATCGCTGTTAACCCAGGAGCAACACCTTCGCGAGGCAATGAACCTGTTTACTGCGAAGTGCAGCCTGCAGGTAGGGGATGTCATACAGGTGAATCCTCGTGTACCACACTCGCTGCAGCATGGCGTCAGAGTTATTGAGTTTCAAACCCCACACTACGAACGATACATCCTGTCATTTGCGCAGAAAGTTCTGACCCAGAATCAATGGGATACAAAAGAAGCATTGGATCAAGCACAGATCAGTTCCGTGGGTGTCACAGAAATTCAGCAACTTTCTGAAACAGAATCCCTGATAGCTGACTTTGAAGAATTCAAGGTAACGCGAATTCTCCTGCAACCGGGAACGGACGAGACGATTGATGCTGATCACTATTGTCTGGTGATCAGCGTTGAGGGTTCACTGACCCTCGGAAAACAACAACTTTTACCGGAAGAAGGCTATTACATTCCCGCCTGTGCAGATCCTGTTGCAATCAGCAATACAGGGACACAGCCGGCGACACTTCTGATCGCGCAGCCAACCCAGTAACCCTATAACTAACCTTAATATGACACTAAAATGAGAGAATCCTATTGTCGACCAAGGTTAACAATTAGCAGCTAACCTCCCTGGGTTTCGGATTCCCAGTCTACAAGCCCTGCTCTCTCCATTCTGTCCGCCCTGTGGAACACGACCCAGGCCCCACACCGGGCACAGTCTACATCGTTGCCATAGCAGCAAAAGGGAGTCGTAAAGTGATCTCCTTCAAGATACAGAGACAGTACAGATTGTAAGGCGGGACAAGTGGAGGTCACCCGTTCCGCATAAGGGGGCATCATCAATTCCAGATGGCGCATGCTGTTACGGATGAATCGAGGGTACTTGCGCTTTAACTCCATAATTGTCTGAACAGCTTCCACACGCTCTTCATTCGTACCCCATACATCGGGATTGTCCAGTTCACCATTCTTTGGCACCATGAAAGAGAAAGTCATCCAGCCAACCCTGGTTTGCATAATAGATGACACCAGCTCTTCCATTCGCTGATGATTCCTTCGCGTAACGACCGTTTGCACCTGAACCTGGGAGCCGAAATCTGGCGGTAGATGTTCGATATTGCCAAGAACCTTCCGATAAACACCATCACCCCGGATAGCATCATTCAGATCTTCAGGACCATCCATGCTAATGACATAGAGTAGATCCTCACCGAAATCAATCAGCGGCGCCGTGCCGTTAGTCGTGATCGTGTTCTGCTGGAAAAGCCTGACACCTTTTTTCAATAGCTTTGGCTTCAGCATGGGTTCACCGCCCATCCAAAGCATCTGCTTAATCTGATGACGGTCCCGCAATTTTTCGAGGGTATCGAGCATCACATCGTCAGCCATTTCATCGCGAATCGAAGCAGGTGCTTCATTCGGATTGCCTTCCCTGAAGACAAAGCAATGTCTGCACTGCAGGTTACAGTGATTGGTAATATTAACGGCCGCGGATGGATATTGAGCTGATTCGCTGTAGTTGCCTGTAATGTTTGCCTGGATAGACATACACATGCTCTGCTTCTGGAGATGAGATTACCAGTATAGACCAAGCTGAAGGGCTCTCACAGGGTACGATCAACAGTAAACTCCAAACGAAGAGTCAGGTACCCAACGCCTCAATTCTGCTTACAAGTCTTGCCCTTTCCGAGCCAATATCGTCAAGGCGGACCGACCTGAGAGCTGCAACTTCCTCCCTTGAATAGGGGATGAACTCATCGGGAAGTGAAGAAGCACTGAAATTTTCCAGTATCCAGTTCAAAACCCGGGCGGTATTTGCATCGGATAGTTTTGACTGGGCTGTACCAGGTACCCTAACAATAAATTCACGCCCACCATCTACGTTAAGAAAATTCCCCAGATCAGCAAACGATGGGACCTTGCCAACAACACCGCTGCCATCAGGCAAGTGGCAGCCCTGGCAATTGAGCATATAGTCCGAACGAGGCCCTGCCCAGACCATTCCAGCGCACAGGCTGGTGCAGATCGCGATCCACAAGACGGTGCTAGGCTTCATCTTCCACACCCATAATGGCAGCAATCGAGCAGTTGTAGACCATATCTGCAGCGCTGCCAGAACACCAGTTGATATCATTTGCCTGCGACGTCAGATAGATAGGTTTGTCTCCCTCATTTCGCATACATTGACATCGCCCGCAGGCGCTTTGGCCGCAGCAATCATTGTAGGAGATGATGTAATTCTTGCCATCAGCCGGATTTCTGCAGGTACCTATCCAGGTAATCGGAGAAAGGGCCGTGCCCGGGGGACAACTACTCGCAGTGCCACCGCAACAGGCACATAGGAATCCATCTATGGCACAGTATCGCCAATACTCGCAGTCTTCCGCGCTACCCGGATCAGTCTCTGAGGCAAGTGCCGTAGCCTGAGACCGAGCAATTGGCAGAAGCGGGTAAGCCGAAGCGCCAACGAGCACTGTTCCCAGTTTAGCCAGGAAGAACCTGCGTGAGGTTTTGCGCGCAATGTTTCGAGCTCTCCTTTCCAACCACTTGTCAAAACGAGACATATTGGTCCGCTCTCCTGTTCACCGTTAGATTACGTGCCAGTCCCCGATTGACTCCATATATCGCCAGAGAACAACATACGGCAAGGCTCGGACCCGGAACAACTGGAATAAACACCGGTACTACCATCCCTGCATAAGTGTAGGTGTCGATGTAACGTTCTCGATTGTACGCTCAAGCTCACCCGTCTCAGCCTCATAGATATCAAGGCCAAAGTCAGCGATATCCATCAGGCTGCTTTCATGACCAAACACAGCCAACATCACAACAGCCCAGGTGGGGATGGGAAAGACCACCGCACTGGTATAAAGATGAGGCTTATCTTCCAAACTAACCTCCAACCCCATAGCCATGTGCTCAAGTTCAAATCGTGCCACTCGCTCATGGCTATCGATGTCAAATACCCAGACTTCCGTACCGGGCTCTTCATAGGAGTCTTCGCCTCCATCCTGCATCAGGATAAACAGTCTCCTGCTTTGCGGGTGAGCGTTTATATGATTGAATCCCCCGAATCGCCAACCGGCAGCTCGCTCCTGATCAGAGAGAAAGCTCCAGCGCTCAGCAGCAACAGGTACGATATCCGATACATCGACGGGATAAACATAGCCGTTGTGAGAAGCATACAGCCATTGGTCATCAACACGGACACCGTCAGCCGCAACCGGGTCTTCATAGGAATCAAAGAATGGCTCGGTAAACCCCTTATCGATAACATTCCCCGAAGCATTCATCTGTACCCACATAAGACTGCCATCGCCGCAAATCGCTGAGAAAGTGACACTGCTGTTGGCATACACACCGGTACAACCTGGTGATTCTATCTCTGCAACAAATCGTTGGTTACTAAGGTCAATAATCGAAATACTTTGCGCCGGCGTAAAGTTCTGAACCACCAGAAAATTATTATCAGCAGTTACAGAGGAGAGTCCTTTTTGTATTAAGCCGGACATGCGCCTGGGTGGAATCTCGATTTCGCCCTTCGGCAGCAACGTTTGGGGGTCATAGATGGCAAGAATGTCTGTTCGCTCTCCACGTGTAGAGCGCGAGTAGTGCGTTTGAATCGCGTAGATATCACGACCACCAGATGGCAGGACCAATCCACCGCTCCAGTATCCAGTTGATAACATCCCCAGCATCTTGCCGTTGGTGGTGTCGAATAATCGAGATTTGGTGAAGTCACCAACACCATCGATGACCCACACCCAGGAATGGTCTGGCGCCTTGAGCTTTTCAACAAAAGGCAGATCTACCGACAAATCTGCCTGTGCTGTAAAACTAATCAGGTAACCGGAAATGACTAGAACAAGTATTCTTGACATGGCCAACCTCGTGCCGAAAAATCGATCGAGTTCTTGTGCCAAAATAATAGCAGTCAGATCAAGAAATACCAGTCCTACTACTCATGAACGGCTGCTAATGAACAGCAAGTGTTCTCAGGAGGGCAACAGGTGCTTAACCGCATCTCTTTCCTCCACCAGCTCGGTTTCCGTGTCCGTCATCTTGCCGCGGGAAAAGTCGTTGATATCCAGCCCCTGGACTATGCTCCATTTTCCGCCATCGCAAGTACAGGGAAAGGAGTAAATAAGGCCCTCGGCAACACCATAGCTGCCATCGGAATAGACACCCATGCTGACAGTCTCGCCATTGGTACCTGCAACCCAATCACGCATGTGCTCGATTGCTGCATTTGCAGCGGAAGCGGCACTGGACAGTCCTCGAGCCTTGATGATCGCAGCTCCACGCTGCTGTACAACCGGGATGAAATCATCAGCCACCCATGATTGTCCAACCAGATCCATGGCTGGAGTACCAGCAACGGTTGCATGTGTCACATCCGGATACTGAGTCGCGGAATGATTCCCCCAAATCGCAAGGTCAGCCACACTCGATACATGGTTTCCCGTTTTCTGTGCCAATTGCGCCGCCGCCCGGTTGTGGTCCAGACGAGTCATTGCTGTAAATTGCCCCGGATCTATATCGGGGGCATTACGCTGCGCTATCAGGCAATTTGTATTGGCAGGATTTCCCACCACGAGCATCTTGACGCCCTTCGAGGCATTGTCATTCAGGGACTTCCCCTGTACCGAAAAAATCTGTGCATTGGCTTCAAGCAGGTCCTTTCGTTCCATTCCAGGACCCCTGGGTCTAGACCCCACGAGCAGCGCATAATCAACATCCTTAAACGCTTCATCGGGATTGTCAGTCGCTACTATTTCCTGCACCAGCGGAAAGGCGCAATCATCCAGTTCCATCACAACGCCGCCTAGTGCATCCATGGCAGGCGGAATTTCAAGAAGTTGCAGAATAAGTGGCTGGTCGTCTCCGAGCATCTGCCCTGCTGCTACCCTAAATAGGAGGGAATAGCTGATCTGTCCTGCAGCACCCGTAATTGCGACCCTGACTGGCGATTTCATTGTAGCTCCTTGATTTATCCTTTTATTGGCTCGTATTCAGCGGGCCCGGATTATAGCACCCGCGATAAGTTTTGAGGGAATATCAGGCCCCTGCCTGGAATAATATTGCTGCCTGCCCCCGGGTCAAGCGGCCGCCAACTACAGGGAATGTTCGAGACTGAAATCAAACGACGCCCCAAATAGAGCAGCTTCCAGCTGAATCCAGTGCGTTTTTTGCGCCTGGGGATCGCTACAGCAAAATCTCCATCAAAACTCCATCTTAATGAATGTCTTATTTTTCAATGACCTACAGGAAAAACTATCGGCGCGGTCTGTGCCTATATATTGACTTTGGACGGTCGGATGTTATTGTTCCTGACCCCCAAATGAGTAGGTATCCCGTTCGATCTGTTTAGCACCCTGTCTGGCGTGAAGCACGCCGTAGCATCCAACGTTCCTGCTATGGGTCATTACCAGACGCTCTAGCCAACTATGAAAACAATGAGAAATAAAAGATTTGATGGCAAGGTAGGTTTTCCTGAACCCACAGGGCTGTATGACCCTGCTTTTGAAAAAGACTCATGTGGCGTCGGATTTGTTGCTGACATTAAGGGCAGGCCCAGCCATCAGATCATGCTGGACGCTTCTCACATTAATTCGAGAATGGCACACCGGGGTGGCCGCGGGTTCGAGAAAAACACAGGTGATGGCGCCGGCATTCTGACCGCCCTTCCGCATTCCCTTTTTCTCCAGATCGCAACCGAATTAGACATTTCACTGCCCGTACCAGGCCGTTACGCCGTCGGTAACATTTTCCTGCCTCAAACCACCCGCCTTCGGACTGAGTACAAGCGCTCTATAGAAGATATCATCCATGGAGAAGGACAGCGCTTCCTAGCCTGGCGGCGTATCCCTGTAGACCCTTCAAAGGCAGATGTGGGACCCGCCGCTCTCGAAGCTATGCCTGCCATGGAGCAACTGTTCATCGGCTCAAACCTTGATGACTCAGATGCATTTGAACGCGCCCTCTACATCATCCGCAGAAGGATGACCGAAACGCCAGAGGCAAGCTCCAGGATGACAAAATCTCAAGGCCTCTATGCCTGCAGCCTGTCATCAAAAGTGATCGTCTATAAAGGTATGCTGACACCAGAGCAGCTGTTTCCTTTCTACTGTGACCTGGAAAACGAAGCCTACGAGACTCACCTAGCCATGGTGCACTCCAGGTTCAGCACCAACACGTTTCCCTCCTGGGATCGGGCTCAACCCAATCGTTATATGAGCCACAATGGTGAAATCAACACCCTGCGCGGCAACAAGAATATGATGACCGCCAGGCAAGGTGTGGCGACCTCAAAATTATTTGGTGACGACATCAACAAACTGTTCCCCGTTGTCGAACCAGACTGCTCTGATTCCGGAACCTTCGACAATGTGCTTGAGTTTCTGCTGTTGTCAGGCCGTACTTTGCAGGAAGCTGTAATGATGATGGTTCCTGAAGCCTGGCAATTAGATACCAACATGTCGCAGCAGAAGAGAGATTTTTATGAATTTCATTCTGCCCTGATGGAACCCTGGGATGGGCCAGCTTCAATCGCCTTTACTGACGGAAAGTATATTGGAGCAGTACTTGATCGTAACGGCCTGCGACCCAGCCGATACTACGTCACCCATGACGACAAGGTTATCATGGCGTCAGAGGTGGGTGTGCTGCCCGTAGAACCTGAAAACGTAAAGCTTAAGGGGCGGTTGCAACCAGGGAAAATGTTCCTGATTGATTTTGATCAGGGTCGTTTGATTCCGGACGATGAACTCAAAGATGACTTTTCCGGCAGAAGACCTTATGGGCAGTGGTTGCACGATCAGAAATTGGAGCTGGTTGATATCCCGACGGTTAAAGATGATCACGGCTTCGAACCTGAGACCCTCCTTGCTCGAATGCAGGCTTTTGGCTATACCATTGAAACCATGCAATTTATGCTCGTACCCCTGGTGACTACTTTCCGGGACCCTCTCGGGTCCATGGGAAACGACTCAGCCCTCGCTTGCCTCTCTGACCAGTCGAGAATGATCTACGACTATTTCAAACAGTTATTCGCACAGGTAACGAACCCCTCCATCGACTCAATTCGTGAAGAGATTGTCATGTCCCTGGAGTGTTTCATCGGGCCAGAACGTAACCTGTTGGAATCCACAGAAGCCCATGCACACAGGTTGAAAATTCCACACCTGATCCTGTCCAACGATGAGCTGAGCACGCTGAAACATATGGACCACCGCGGCTGGAAGAGCCGGGTTATCGATATCACCTATGAAAAATCAGCAGGCCAGAGCGGCATGATGATGGCTCTTGATCGAATCTGCCGGGAAGCCTCCTCAGCTATCGACGATGGATATCCAATTCTCATCCTTACTGACCGCAGTATCAGTGCTGAAAAAATGCCGCTCAGTTCACTGATGGCCTGCGGCGCAGTGCACCATCACCTGGTTAAAAGTGAGAAGCGCACGCGTATCGGCATCGTACTGGAAACCGGCGAGGCAAGAGAGGTTCACCACCATTGCCTTCTTACTGGCTTCGGTGCAGATGCCATCAACCCCTACCTGGCATTCGAGGCATTGCAGCAGGCACTGCTCGAGGGGCAACTGGACAAGACGGAATATCCTGATGCGGATGCCATCATCACCGCATACAAGAAGGGCGTTGCGAAAGGTATCTTGAAAGTGATGGCCAAGATGGGCATTTCCACCCTTCAATCCTACAAGGGGGCGCAGATATTTGAAGCGGTAGGACTCGCGGACGAAATAGTCAACCGGTGCTTTGTAGGAACACCAAGCCGCGTACAGGGAGTGGGCTTTGCGGTGCTGTATCAGGAAATGACCCAGCGCCACGAGACAGCATATCCGGATGTAGCGAATAACCTGCACCCCGTCCTGTCTAACCCGGGAGAGTTTCACTGGCGATCCGGTGGAGAGACCCACATGTGGGACCCGAGCAGTATCTCCAACCTTCAGATCGCCGCCAGAACCAAAAATGAAGAGGCCTACCTGGCATTTTCAAAGCATGCAAATGAAGAAACGACCCGAAAGTCAGCCTTCCGAGGGCTGCTAAAGTTTCGCAAAGGTACTCCGATT
>PBRQ01000094.1 GCA_002725995.1 Gammaproteobacteria bacterium | reverse complement strand
GCGTCCACCAGCCTGAAGCTCGCATCAATTTCGCTATTGCTCAAAGACTGATTGCCCCACTCCAGATCCTGGATGACCTTTGTAATTGGGTCATCAGCGTAGAGCGCCGCGACGCCGGGTGTGTATAACGCCATCACATCCAAAATGACAGTGTCTGGCTTGCTTTCGGCATTATCAGCATCGGTACCTTCCAAGGTCTCGTTGTAATCGCCCACGCCATCACCATCACTATCTTCCAGAAAATCAATGGATTCGGCGTAAAAAGAATGGGTTGGAATGGTGTTTCCATTCCGGGCTTCAATGGTCTGCCAAACCTCTATTCCCTCCTCACTGCGGACAGAAAGGCTCGTAAAAGGATAATCATCGCCGGGCGGATCGTACTCGCCACTAAAAGTAAAATCACTTAAAGAACCCCCGCCCGGGATTGTTTCAGAAAGGGTCTCGTTGTTGAGCCCATATAGGTATGTTTGACCCCAGAATTCTTCTGAAGCAAAATGACCAATCACGCCCCTGGTTATTGTTATCGCTTCCTGACCGCTGTTGATGATCTTGGGGATGGTTACCGTTGCTTGCCCCCCGTTCACTTCGAGTGTCGGCGTTCCTTCTAAATACAGGGAATACTTGACACTTTCTCCGCCGGTTTCTGGGTCAGGGAATGATACCGCCGGATTTAAGCGAACTTGGTCTCGTTGTACCCAGTCGCCTGCAACTTTTTCATACAATCGCAGCTCCAGATTGGTCTTGCCCTCTGCATCAAGCAGTCTAGCCGAGGGAAGCTTAAATCCAGCCGTAACCTCTGTGCCTTGTTCATGTTCAGAACCGGGCAATAGGGTTTCCGTAAAATAGGCATATGCGCGAGAATAGGCGGTGACTATGGGTTGCTCAACACTGCTTCCTACCATGATTCGCAGTTCGCCACTCACTTCATCTCCCGTATTACGGATACCCGCCGTCACCGTAACGGCAGTCTGACCAGTATTTTCAACCTCACAGGGACATAGCAGTGACAGCTCCGCCAACGCCGATGCCGGAAACCAGAATCCAGACAGCGCCAGCAACAGTTGGCATAACCGTCTCAAACTATTCATTGACGTGGGCTCGTTTAACTGACTTCGCGGACTCCAGATATTGCGGCGCTGATCGAACACTAACGCTATCATCGTTGCCGGGTCCACCGAGCGCCCTTGATGGCATCAACCAGCCGTGCTGTCTGTTGCCGACCAATTCGAACTCCCCGTCCGGGGTAAAGAGGCTAACAAACGTATTCTCTTTTCCGATAGTGACCAGCATATGGTTGAACATCGTCTCATCGGGATAAGACTTGAGGGTCTGAATACCAGGGACTGGTTGTATGATTTCCGCTATTTTAGCAGTCAGGACATAGCCCGTTTGCGGAATGGTGTAGGTCACTTCATCACCTACTTGCCAGTCCGTCGAACGAAGCGTCGATATTTCCATGAGGACGGCACCTGGAACCTGCCTTGTATAGCTCTTGACCGGTGGTATCACGGTATCTTCCGGTAATAGACGCCAGACAGCTTCATCTATTTGCTCTATGGGCTGAGTAGCATCTTTTTGTGCTATAGGCTGGGCATCATCCGTTGCTTTTGCCGGGATAGCAGACTGGGTTCCCTCACCTTTTTCATCTCGGGTAACGTGATCATTCAAGTCAGGCATTCTCAGCCAATAGACAGAGATAATGACTAGTGTCAGGCTAAGTACGTAGAAAATGTATTTCATGGTTCATTGTCGGGTAATCGACCCCTCTCAGCCAGGCTGAAGATTGTACGTCGTCAGCCCATGAGCGAGGGTATAAGTGTATACAAACTCAACACCTTCCACATCGGTTATATGACCTACAGGTGATTCGATAGCACCACTGGCTGACCAGCCCTTTAAGTCCTCCGTGCAGCCAGTGGTGCCAGCTTTTCCTAGTAGCGGACTAAGAACAATAATGCGATTGATTCACTTCTATTCATAGACTTCACCTAAGAAGTTTTTTAATGCCTCGACGTACCCTTCGAATCTTGTCCGACGAATATCGTGGCTTGCACCTGTCAGATGTACAACCCGTAGGTCAGGGAGCGACTTGTGCATCTTTTCTGCCGCCGCTTTGGAAACGATTGCACCTGCATCTCGGTCCCCCATAATCAGTAGTGCCGGGACGGTGATCTTCTTCAACACACTAAATTGAGGCTGAATCATGTTGCTATCCGCGTCCCGCATGGTATCGATGAGGTCGTTGCTGAAGCGCTTCTTTGAATCCAACCAAGGGTCGATCTCGTCATCGGGATAACCCGGCATCAACTTCTTTGCGACTATTTTCCCTATAAACCTGGGCATCGTTTTAATGAGTTTCATAGCCCTCATCATCATTTTCAACCCATTCTCATTCATCTTCCCCATCTCACCACCGAACATGGGTTGTCCGGGCATCGGCACTGGCGGGTCTTCCATGAAGATCGCTCGAGGTAGATCAGGATACATCCCCGCTAGGTAGATCGAGGTATCCGCTCCCATCGAATGCCCCCCGATGACAGGTTTTTCCAGGCCCAGTTTTTCCACTGCTTCGGCGACATCCGTTGCACGGGACTCCGGTAAGTAATCACCCCGCCCGCTTTCCGATAAACCATGTCCTCTGGCATCCAACATGATCACATCGAAGTCTGATTCAAGCTCTCTGACCAGATGTGTCCAGCAGAGACCATCATCGGCTATGCCATGGTTTAGTACTACCTGAGGCTTATCGCCCCCCGTCCGATAGTAATGAAGCTTGATGCCATTGGCTTCCACATATCCATCTAACCAGGTCGTCAACTTCACACCCATTCCTCAGTAATTGGGGTCAGTGTAGCAATTGCAGTGATTTCTATCATCCATGTCCGCAGTTGGCCAGTTCCGACGAGACTGAACGTCGGGAAGGCTGCTTATTCTGGTCGTACCATTCATGAACCACAGACGACTGGAGCCATATGAGCTGACGTCACACAGTGACTTGTTCTTGCAAACCTGGAAAGTGTGCTTTACAACCTGCAGTTGATTAGGCTATATAGCGAAGGCACTGTATTCCTGCTTCCTCTCGAAGCACCACTAAAGTCAGGCGTTCAATATGGATGTTTTATATCGATCCGCTTTTCAACTTGCTGCAGAAATAAAAGCCCAAACAATTAAATCCAGAGATCTGCTCGAATTCTATTTGGATCGAGTCGAAAAATACAATCCGGCCTTGAATTCTGTTGTGCAACTCGATCTGAATCGAGCACGTAAAAGAGCTGATGAGGCAGATATTGCTGCGAATAAAGGTGAAGATTGGGGACCATTACATGGACTGCCTTTAACCATTAAAGATGCCTATGCAACAGAGGGCATCGTGTCTACCAATGGCATCCCGGATTACAAGGACTTTGTCCCTGATTTTAATGCCGATGGTGTAAAACGGTACGTCAATGCAGGTGCCATCGTATTTGGCAAGACTAATGTCCCCTATATGAGCAGTGATCTTCAAAGCTACAATGACATCTATGGGACTACTAACAATCCATGGGATTTGTCTCGAACCTGTGGTGGTTCATCCGGTGGGGCGGCTGCTTCTCTGGCAGCAGGCTTAACTCCCCTGGAATTTGGTAGCGATATTGGGGGATCTATTCGGACACCTGCCAATTTCAACGGTGTCTTCGGTCATAAACCCACTCACGGTATTGTTTCCCAGCGTGGCCATCTCCCCATGCATGAATCACTTGCAGAGGGAGATCTTTGGGTTGCAGGCCCTCTTGGTATTTCGGCTACAGATGTTGCGCAAGCCTTTGATTTGCTGTTAGGTCCTCCCAGCGACAGAGCGGTAGGCTGGCGAGTCGATTTGCCAGCAGCCAGAACCACAGATATTAGAGAGCTTCGAGTTGCTACCTATTTCACCGACCCAAACTGTGAAGTCGACAGTGAAATTCAGGACATACTCGCATCAAGCGCCAAGAGTCTGGAAGCAGAAGGTGCGAACATCAGTTGGGATGTCAAACCCGAGATAGATTTTGCTGAAAATCATCTGATATACATGCAGCTTCTCAACTCATTCTTGAGTATCGGTATGCCAGAGGAGCAGAAAGAACAAATGCACAAAGCCGTGTCCTCAGTCGATGCCCCTGATGAGTTGGTAAATTCACCATTCATGTCCCACGAGCAATGGACTATGCTCAACGAACGACGACTTCAATTGAATTCTATATGGACTGATTTTTTTGTCGATTACGATGTCCTCCTGGCTCCGGTAACACCTGTTCCCGCATTTGAGCATGATCATTCAGATGACATGGGACAAAGGGTGCTGACCTTCAATGGTCAATCACGTCCCTACCTGGATCTTCTCTTTTGGTCAGGTTTTTCACTATCGACCTTTCTACCGGCGTCCGTGGCACCGGCGGGGCGAACCAAGGGAAACCTGCCGGTAGGTGTTCAAATCGTTGGCCCCTATCTAGAGGATCGAACACCGCTAGCCGTTGCGGCAATGCTGGAACGTTGTCATCAGTCCTTTGAACCGCCACCTGGATTCGAATAGATGAAGATACTACGTAGTGTGTGACGTCAGCCCATATGGCACCACTGGCTGCACGGAGGACTTAAAGGGTTAGTCAGTCGCAAATGAGGAATACGACGCTACTACATTTCTTTATGATTTATCCGTTGATCCCTTTGAAGAGAGCAACGTTGCATCTGGCCATCCCGGGCTTGTGCAGAAATTATCAGCTCAATTGGAATCCTTTCCACGAGGAGAAGATGTCGCGATGCCTATGTGGCGGATAATCCTTGATCCGGACTTTTTTGGAGGGGAGGAAGAGGGACCATCCATGGCGGATAGAGTTGTCGACTAATTTTTCGCGGTGAACTTGTTCTTCATGTTGTTGAGAATTTCCAATGCCAGAAGATTCTGATTGTTGCCAGTGCAATAGAAAATGGCTTGTTTTCATTAATGTGTACTTGCTAATTCTTCACAAAAGGGCATTAAACATACGAAGTGACAACGAATCAGCAGATCCCACTCGGGGGTATAAGGAGAATTAGCATCCCTTTACGAAGAATTAGCAAGTAGCGGAAGGATCTTCAAGTCCGAGGTAGTCTCAGGTCATCCCCATTAGCCACGCCTGAACTGAAGATAGAATACACCTTTTCAGTGCCCGTTTATGGGTGGGGATTGATCTAGATCATCTCATCTCTTTCAACCAAACGTAGAATCGCAGTACACGAATATCCACGTTCATAGATATTCTTGTAACTAGGAAGCTCTGCTAAATTTATATTAAGGGGAAAATTATGGATTTACAAATTGAAACAAATTGTCCGACAACATGGAAATTTGAGTACGAATCCGACGATCCGGCACTCGATAATCTGTATGAAATTGCCAAAAGAGACCAATGGAATGTTTCTGTTGATATTGATTGGGAACAGGATATGAGGGAAGACAGTGATGTTTTTGGTCGGGCGGAAACAGGAATCGCTCGAACCGAGTTTTTTGGCAAGCTCAGTAAGACCACGCAAAGTGATCTGCTGGCCAATATAGCGGCACATACTCTCTCGCAATTTCTCCACGGCGAACAAGGAGCCCTTTTGTGCTGCGGCCAACTGGTCAATAGTGTTCCCACGGTTGAAGGCAAGCTTTATGCGGCCACTCAAGTTATGGATGAAGCCCGGCATGTGGAAGTTTTTGATCGATACCTCAACAAATTGGATAAGAGTTATCCGGTTTCCACTGCGTTGAAGAAGGTGCTTGACGCCATTCTTGCCGCAGACTCATGGCAGGCGAAAAGCGTTGGTATGAATATTCTTGTCGAAAGCCTTGCCATGGGGACATTCTACAACATGATGATTCAGGCGGAGGATCCACTTCTCGCAAGTATCGTCAAGCTGACGGCGCAGGACGAAGCCAGGCATGTAAATTTTGGCATTATCTCTCTGATGAAAGAGATTCCTAGAATGTCAGAGGAAGACACGGCTGCGCTGGAAGATTTCGGCTTGGCTGCAATAAGCATACTTCTTGGCCTTGGCGATGAAGTAGGCTTTGAGCGATCGCAACCGTTTCTTGATGCGGGCATCGACCCGGATGATCTTAAGAACGTGTTCCACCCGCAAATAAGAGATGCGGATATTACGTTACTGAAATCTGGATCAAAACAGCGATCAGTCGTGACAGAATACATGGTGCCAAACCTTGGAAAGATTGGTCTGCTCTCGGATCGAATCAAACCAAAGTATGTTGAGATGGGTTTGATCTAACCGTAAACCCTCAACGTTGTCCAAGAGATCACCTGATGATGAAGGCAGTTGAACAATAGGGTGAATGGTCAGACGATTTCGCCAGGGAAAGCGGAAAAATGTCAATAATGCGAAGGCATAAACGCGGTCGCTAACAACGATGGGCGATGATGTTGAATGAAAAAACGCTTGTCTAAATACATGGTGACAGATACCTGTATCCTGTGTGGATTCTGTGATCTCAGTTGTCCTTTTGATGGAATCGTTGATGGCGTCAGTGCCAGTGGCTATCACAAGATGGTTATTGTCCCCGAACTATGCAAGGGGTGTAAATTATGCATTCCCTACTGCCCTGTCGGGGCAATTGTGCCGGGGACTCAACCCGAAAAAATACCAGAGACTAGCTAATTCTTCACAAGGCTCCGGTGCACTATAACTCTGCAAGGCTAGACTGTTGATTTGCATCTTCGATTGACCCACTTTGAATAAGATTTGTACCAGATAGTTAACCCTCAATTTCGTATGTATACACCTTTGTCATCGGGTACTTTGCTGCCAAGGACGGTTCAGATTTAAATGCAAACGCTGGGTCAGAATTCAGTGCAAATCAACACCAGTGTCGCTCTCCTGCCATGAAAGAAAAGGAGGTCTGCAGGATCCACGGTGGAAAATCCACGGGGCCTAAGACAAAAGAAGGTCGAGGGCGTTGTGCTAAGGCCCGGGCAGCTATACCTTAGCGGCGGCACAGCTCGGCAATACTGTCTTCACCGCGTAAACCATCCAGCACAATGCGGATCTTTTCCTCCGCACTGTATTGCTTACGCGTCTTGCGCTT
>PBRQ01000093.1 GCA_002725995.1 Gammaproteobacteria bacterium | reverse complement strand
CCTGATAATCCGCTACTGCTGGGTCACGCCCATTATCTAATTCCCAGCTATCCGGCAAGGTATCAAAATCTGAGTCAGTTCGATTAGCTGAAGTACCATAACCAAACTCTTCTAAAGCAGTTAATTCATCGTTATCCAGGTCTGAGGTCGCATCGTTACCGTTATCTGGGTCAAGTCCATTACTTGTTTCCCAGGCGTCTGGCAACCCATCGTTATCCGAATCAGCCGAATAACGACTATCTAGAGGGAAGGCATCAATTGAATCTGCGACATTATCGCCGTCGTCATCAGCGTCAGCCTCATCGTCAATACCATCGTTATCTGTATCAATAGAGGTGGGGAAGATGCCCTGAGAGGTCTCGCCTATCGGTGCGTCAGTTGCTTGCAGCGGGCCAGCCCAACCCACTAACCAAATTGCCAGAACAACAATTGCTAGAGTCCGCACATCTATGTGCCTCAGTCTGATCCGTGACACCATGATAATTATTGAAGCTGCGCTTAACTTTGATTTAAGTCAAGAAATGGGTGTGATATTGCATACCTGGCAGGATAGTCTACACCTTGCCTGAAACGACCACCTCAACCAGATAGGGGTTACCGGAAGCCAACCCATTTTGAACGGCGGCACCAACTTCCTCAGCATTTTCAACACAAATGCCTTCCAGTCCCATACCTCTTGCCATATCGATAAAGCTCAATGTCGGACTGGTCAGATCCATGTAGGGATAAGGCCGGTTAGACTGAACGTTAAACCGCTGTCTGTAGGTATCCAGGTTGTGTTTTAACACACGATATTCCCGATTCGAGAGTATGACAAAGACGATGGGCAGTTGGTGATGCACTGCTGTCCACAATGCCTGGATACTGTACATGGCAGAACCATCACCGGAAATCGCGATTACTGGTCGATCAGGACAGGCTACCTTCACACCGATTACACCAGCAAGTCCCTGGCCAATTCCACCACCACGACCACCAAAGTAGTCACCAGGCACCTCAAAGTTAAAGCCAAGCCCAACTTCAATTGATGCGGTAATAGACTCATCGACAATAACAACATCATCAGGGACGACCTCTGCTATTTCGTGCAGCGCTCTCGCAGGCGTCATAGGATCTGCGTCCCACTGCCTTTCCAGGCTGCCCCTGCGAGCGGCAGACAGTTCCTCCCAAGCGGATTTTAGGTCTGCATTTCGCGCCGCGGCAGCAACACTAAATTCATCACTGACCTTGTCACCCAACCCCGACAGAATCTTTTCGACGGTAGATGGCAGGTTACCCAACACGCCCATATAAAGGGGCACCCTATCAGCCAGGCCTTTGACGGAATTTCCAATCTGAACAATTTTCGTCTCCTCTGAAACGGGGCTACCCTCATCAAACCAGATTTCTTCAAAGAAGCTGCCATCCGTCAGTAGAATCAGATCGAAACCACCCAGTTGCCGCCGCATATTACCTACCTCAAAGGCGATGCGTCCCTTATTATTTGGATGCCGGCTTGGAAAGCTGATTTGCGCCTGAAGGCCCTCATGAAATACCGAAGCACCAATTGTTTCCGCCAATTGCACCATCTGCGCACAGGCATCAGTGACAGCAACATCGTCGCCGACGATGATAGCCGGGTTGCTGGCACCAAGGAGCAGGTCAGTGATCGCCGCTATACCCTGTGGCGCGGCATCGTGATTCAAGTAAAGATTACCGGATACGGTTGCCGCGAGCGCAGTTTCCTGCTCCATTACATTGATGGGCAGTGCGACAAATACAGGCCCCATAGGTGGCTCGTTTGCAATTCTAAAGGCCTCTCGCATAGTTTCGGATATCTCGTCAGCAGATCGGGGTTGAACGCTCCATTTGGTAACGGACGTTGCCATACCGACCAGGTCATGCCCCAGAATGGGTGCCCGATGGTTCATACGGCTATCCTGCTGGCCGGCCGTAACGATAATCGGAGAGTTTGCCTTTAGTGCCCCATACATCATTCCGATGGCATTGCCCAGCCCAGGCGCGACATGAAGGTTGGCTACGCCCGTAATGCCACTGGCCTGCGCATAGAAACTTGCCGCACCCACAGCCACACCCTCATGCAGTGCAACGTAATAATTCAGGTCCGGGTAATCAGCCAGATTGTCCAGTAGTGGATTTTCCGTCGTTCCTGGATTGCCGAATATGCTGTTAACTCCGTGCGCCCTAAGGCTATCTAAAAAGACCTGGATACCACGCATCCCTATTCCCCTCTCCATTTACAGTCAGGTATTTTGTTCAACCCACTGTTCAAGTTTTTTGTTAAAGAGTTCACTTTGCTCATACTGCAGCCAGTGCCCGGCATCAGGAACAATTTCAAATGTCATATCTGGCCTAACGGCCTGGAACAATTCTCTTCTGAGCTCGATACCTGCACGCCCACCTGCGGCGGCATCATGCTCACCATACAAAACCATAAGGGGGGTGGTAACCGCCTTCACGCCATCCAGAGCGAGTGTTGTAGTCGCAAATTGTGCGCTATTGAATCGAGAACGATTCGTATTGATCGTTTGCAGGTATACAGCCAAGTCATCAATTTCTTCTCGATTATATATCATCAATCGCGCCAGGTTTTCTTTGTTTGCTGCAAATACTTCCCTTGGGCTCATGCCTTTGGTTCGCCGAATCAATGGCTTTATCAAACCCCTGCGCAATATATCTCCCACGGCGGCAGGACCAAGCAACATGAGAGATTTCAGCTTGTGAGACTTTGCCACTTGTGATGCCACGACACAGCCCCATGAAAATCCCACCAAGTGTAAGGCCCCTGATCTGTTTGTGGATAGAGCGCTTGTTGATAGAACACGCGAGGACTCAAGGCAGGAGCTAACGGCTGACACAGCATCTTCAGCACCATAATCGGCCGCCAGTGCCGATGAATCCCCTAGCCCTGGCAGATCGACTGCAAAGACATCGAACCGCTGCCTCAGGTATTCAATATTCCGATACCAGTGGCTCCAGGATCCAGAGCCACCATGAACTAGCAGGACTGCCTCACAATCCGGACCAGGGCATGACCATCGCCTGAATACCAGCATCCCCTCAGAAAATGGTATTTCAAACTTCTCAGACTCGCTTTCAAGTGCACTTACGCGTGTCGCAGGGATGCCTGCCGCAGGATGGCCTGCCCCAGGTTCGCCTGTCCAATTGTCACCTGCCTTCATAAATAGTCAGCACCTCACTGCTTTCGTTTTTCATTCTCAACTGCTTCTGAGACTTCAAGGCACAGTTCACCCATCCTGAGTTCTCCCTCGCGGGTCTGGGCACCAATTTGCATCGCCATTTTCATATTCTGCTGGGCCGCCTCTGTCCTAAGCGTCTGCTGGAACAGGTGAGCTTCTTCGAGAAGCCCTGCTTCAACGGGCATCTCAGCATTATTTACGGACTCTTTGCAGAGGGCGATGGATGAAGCTGGCCATTTCGCTATTCGGTATGCGAGGTTATCGACATACTCATTGAGTTCGGCCTCAGTCGTAAAGATGCGGTTGAGGTATCCCCACTTTTCGCAGGTCTCAGCATCGATATCATCACTGCCAAGGCAGATCTCCATTGCACGCCCCCTTCCAACTAGTCTTGGAAGTCGCTGCGTACCGGAACCACCCGGCAGGATACCAATCGCCACCTCCATCTGATTGATTATCGTCTTTCCGTGAAGCCCAAAGCGCATATCGCACGATGAAGCAAATTCATTCCCGCCGCCGCCGGCACGTCCTGCCATTTTCACAATGGTCGCCTTTGGCATGCTGTGTACGCGCTCACACATTTGGTGGAAATCACTCATCGACTCGGACTTCACCGCGGGCTCATCAATTGGGAAGGTTAAAATCAATTCAACATCAAAGTGGGCAATAAAAAAATCTGGGTCCGCGCTTTGAAAGACCACGACCTTCACTGCACTATCTTTTTCAACCTCACTGGTGAAGCCAACCAGGTCCTGGTACAGGGGTAAAGTCATCACATTGACTGGTGGATTACTAATTGTTGCGAACAAAACACCCTGATCGAACCAGGTAGAGATAGTCTCATAGTCGTAAGGCACCGAAATCACCACTTATCATTGTTGGTCACTTAATCATGCCAGAAAACCCCGCTTAAATTTGATTTTTGTCAAACACCGAGACCGAGGATTTTATTCGCGATATAGCAGATGGTTGAGGTATCACCGTATGTCATCCTACGCTGACGGAAGAGAGGTGAGGGAGATCAGTTTGCTGGGATCGAAATGCTGATGAATCTCTGCATAGTGATCTGCTAGGGGAATGTAGATGGCTTTAATGGGTGTGCGTTCCCCCGCCTGCACCCCTGCCGCAGTCGCTAGGGCAAACACAATCAGCCACGCTAGGCCCGCCCCCTTAGCGGCACAATTCTTCTCTGGTTCTCATAGTGAACTGTAATTCTTATTGAGGTAAACAAGGATCGGCAACTAGTGTGCCAGAAGCGCACAAATGAGATCGGGAAGCGGAATCATATAAAAACGGGCTGACAGCGACTGTATTCGGGCAGGAAGCAGTTTTTCCAGCTAAATACACAATTGGAAAATCTCGGTCCGTGCCAATTAATTGACAGTAGAACCGCTAATTTGCTGGCTCCTATACCGTTGCAGAACCGGAACGGCCAGTTTCACCCAGTGTGCAGGATATGTTCCTTCCATCGTTGCCGTCAGTTAGGATGGAGCTATTTGATTCTCAACTTCCGCAGATGCTGCAATTCTTCCAGTCCAACGACCTGTCTGCATTGACCAGTCTATTTAGTGAACGCTGCCAACTCAGCGATATGGATCCTTTCATCGCCACGACCGTGATAGTCCAAAGCCACGGCACTGGCCAATGGCTCAAACTACAACTAGCCGAAGCCCGGGACATATCTGCCAACCTGGACTGCAGGCTGCCAGCTGATTTTATCTGGGGTTTGTACCGCGACCTCCTTGGTCAAGCCAAACAGTCTCCAATGGACACAGAGCTACTGACCTGGCGGCTGATGTCTATTTTACCCGATCAACATGATCCCGAATTCCTGGCTATCAGGCGCTATCTCGATGCTCCCGGTGATAGAGGCCTGCGTACATTCCAACTGGCCAGCGAGATTGCAAGACTCTTCGACCAGTACCTTGTATATCGCCCTGAGTGGTTACTGGCATGGGATGAGGGCAATGACCTGATCGCCAGTAACACGCACACCTGGCAGCAGCGGCTGTGGATGTCCCTCCTGGAGAACTACTCCGAGTTAAAGACTCAACATCGGGCGAGGCTGCATCAAAGCTTGCTCGGGATGCTGGAAAACTCTGAAAGGCCCGCCCTGCTACCCCAGCACATCTCGTTATTTGGCCTCTCGTCACTGCCACAGATGCACCTTGACACTTTTCGCGCCCTTTCCGTTCACCTGAATATAGACATCTACTTCATGAACCCCTGCCGCCACTACTGGGGGGATATTGTTTCAGAAAAAGATAAGGCCAAAAGATCCATTCGGAATTTGATAGGGAAAAGTGAGCCTCTTGAAGACGAGGACTACCTCGAAGTGGGAAACCCGCTTCTGGCGTCATTGGGCAAGCAGGGTAGAGACTTTCTTGAACTGATGCTGGAGGCTGAAGAGGTAAACTCCTTTGATGCATTCGTACCCCCGGCCGTCAGTACTGCGCTCGGCTTCTTGCAGAACGATATCCTGAATCTTGAACTGGGCGGCCACTTCGGGGATATCGATAAACTTGAGAAAGTTAAACTGAGGGATGAAGACACAAGCATCCAGGTGCATAGTTGTCATAGCAAGCTGAGAGAAGTTGAAATACTCTACGATCAGTTGCTGCTGCTGATGAGCACAAATCGGTCGATCAAGCCCGCCGATGTGATCGTTATGACGCCGAATATTGCTGACTACACGCCCTTTATCCACTCTGTATTCAAACAACAAATCCACTACGGCATTGCCGATCGGTCCGTCATGCAGCAATCAGCCCTGGTTGGCAGTTTCTGCAAACTGCTTGAACTACCCAACTCAAGACTGACCAGCATTGAGGTAATGGATTTTCTGGAAGTACCGGCAATTGCAAGAAAATTCAACCTGGGGGAAGATGAACTCAATACTTTATCCCATTGGATTGATACCGCTGGAATCCGCTGGGAGATGGATGGTAAAACAAAGGCGGACAGGTGGCAGGTTCCAGGCAGCAATCAAAATACTTGGCGATTCGGACTGGATCGCTTGCTGCTCGGCATGGCAATGGATGCCAGCAACGGTACCTTCGCGGGTGACTTCCCCCTCGATGTAGAGTCCGGGGACACCGAATTACTGGGCACCCTATGTTCCATCATCCAGCTAATCAATGACTTCAGACAATTGCTGACCGCGCCTAAGTCCGCCACTGACTGGCAGGCAGCGATCAACAATTTGCTCACAGAAATTTTCCTTCCGCTTGACTATGAAGCACTGGATTTATCGATGATTCAGAGCCTAATGCAGAAGCTGGTTGATCACACTCAGGCCTGTTCATTTGACGAAGATATCTCAGGTCAACTGATTCGATATTGGATCAACCAGCAACTCACCCTCACCCACTCATCCATGGGGTTTATTTCCGGCGGTATCACCTTTGCAACACTGGTACCAATGCGAAGCATACCGTTCAAGGTTGTATGCCTTCTGGGCATGAATGACAGGGAATACCCCAGGGAAGACCGCCCCACATCATTCGATTTGATGGCGATAGAAGGAATACGCAAGGGCGACCGCTCTAGGCGTCTGGATGATCGATACCTGTTCCTGGAGGCCATGATTTCAGCCAGGGAAGTATTTTATGTCAGCTACGAGGGAAATGCGCGAGAGGGCAACACAGAAAAACCCCCTTCTATTGTTGTTAGCGAACTATTGGACTATATGGATCAGGTATTTGAATCTGTAGATGTTACCAGGCATCCGCTGCAACCCTTTAGTCGACGCTATTTTTTAAACACCCCCCTCACATCGTTCCAAAGGCACTGGTATGCAGCGCTTAAGGGAAATGCGACTACCACACCCTTTGTCGACATAGACCTTGAGGTACAGGAGGAACTGAACCTTGGCTCAATCGGCCAGCTTACTAATTTCTTCCGCCACAGCGGTCAGTACTTCCTGCAGCAACGCCTTGGCATATTTTTCTCTGAAGATGAGATCGATCTGAAGGATACCGAGTCCTTCACCCTGGATGGCCTTGAACGCTACAAACTGTCAGATTCTGCACTGCAGGTTCTGGTGAAGGGTGAAGATACGGATGACTGGCGGGCCGCAATGGTTTCATCAGGACTGGTCATGGATGGTGCCAATGGGAAAACCCAACTGGACAGGGAGCTTCAAAATGCCATGAGCATCTGGGATACGCTTGAAGCCTATCTCAAACGGGCTGGCGACAAATTCCGTGGCAGCATCCACCTTTCAGGGGCTGTGCTGGAGGGTCACCTTGATAATGTTGGCGATGGCTTCGCCCTGCACTATCGCGGTGGAACCCTGCGGAAAAGGCAACTGCTCGAAATCTGGATCAAGCACCTATTCGCCAATGCTGCTGGTCTGGATATCGAAACCATCTCAATTTCACGTGGTAAAGGAATAGGTCAGGCTGAGATAGGAAGCTTTCAACCCCTGCATCGGGATGAGGCACTTAGCCATCTTGAATACCTTGTTGACCTCTATAACCAGGGTCTCATTTCACCTCTCTGCTTTCCTCCAGAGACATGTTTCAGTTTCGTAGAAACGATGCAAAGGTCTGACGATATCGCCAAAGCAACCGATGCGTCATATCGAAAATGGACTGGCGGTGAATTTGCCGAGGGCAATGATATTTACTGGAGCAGGCTTTTCAGCCTGCCGCAGGATCTTGATGATAATTTCACTGCTCGTGCCCTCAAGGTCTATGGCGCGCTGCTCCCCCACTGGCAGACATGATGAATATTCTACAGGCTGAAAATTTCCCCCTGGAAGCGCAGCAGCTTATCGAAGCGAGTGCCGGTACCGGCAAGACCTACACCATAACAAGTCTGTATTTGCGTTTGTTGCTTGGGCACAGCACTGGAGTCAAACGACCGCTGGCGGTAAACGAGATTCTTGTACTGACCTTTACCAGGACTGCTACTGAAGAACTAAGGGACAGAATCCGCAAACGGCTCGTAGAAGCCAAAGTTGCATTCCAGTCCGGACAGTCCAACGACCCGTTCCTGGAACACCTGATTGGCATCAGCGATGACAATCGCCGTGACTCAACTTTGCTCGCCGCTGCAATTCAGCTCATGGATGAAGCTGCGATCTTTACCATTCACGGATTTTGCGCAAGGGTTCTATACCAACAAAGCTTCGAAACTGGCGTATTGTTTGACCAGGACCTGGATGGTGACCGGGACCAGTTGCTAGAAATGGCAGCAGCAGACTGCTTTCGTCAGACAATTCTGACTCTGCCCACCTTCGAAAGAAATATCGCTCTCGGCCTTTGGCCAGACCCGGATACCCTGCTATCCAAAATAAAGCGCTTCCTGTTTCGCCACAAGGTCACGATATTTCCCGAAGCATCCGGCAGCCAATCCGACGCGACGACACTGGTCAACAATATTGTTGAGGCCAAGCGCCAGTGGGTAGAAAGCGACCTGCCTGCAGTCATAGGAGACGCCGGATTCAAGGCAAACAGGAATTGTGTAAAAAAGCTCGATGAAATGACCCGCTTCTGCCTGGATAAAAACGCCATTGATCCTGAAGACCCACTCTGGGAATACTGGTCTGCAGGTGTTCTGGACAATTCTATTCGCGCCGGGAAATCTGTACCAGAGCATTCCTGCCTCGAACTGATAGATGCCATTTTTCAAGCCAAAAGTGTCGTGGAGTCAATCAAGTCAGGCCTGTGGCAGCAGGTCACCCAAAAAATGAGAGACAACCTCAGCAGGTACAAGACAGATACCAATCAACTGACCCTGGATGATCTGCTGACGCAACTGTTTCAGGCCGTCACCGGTGACCAGACCTTCGCAAGCTCACTGGCAGGCCGCTATCCCTGCGCCATGGTGGATGAATTTCAGGATACGGACGATATTCAATATGGCATTTTCAAGGCGATATACGCTGGTCCCGGCCCACAAAGCCTGTTTCTTATCGGAGACCCGAAACAGGCAATTTACCAGTTCCGTGGTGCAGACGTTTTCACCTACATCAATGCAAAGAGAGATACGTGGGACAACCTCTATTCGCTAAATACCAACTGGCGTTCATCAAAGGCACTGGTTGACGCTGTCAATTCACTGTTTGCCCAGCAACAAATCTTTGACAATGATACGGATATACCCTTTTTCGAAGTTGATGCATCCGCGCAGGCAGCATCAATGTCCTATAGGTTCAACGACAGCCAGCAAAAACCCTTCTCCCTCTTCCTGGCTCACGGTGAAGGCAAGACACTGCGCAAGGATGATGCCCGTGCTCTTTGCATGCAGCATGCGGCGGAACAGGTATCAGAACTACTTTTACGAGCAGCGGAAAACTCAGCGCTCATTGACGGCAAAGCCATCAGCGCCGGTCAGATCGCATTCCTGGTTCGCGATAAGAATGATGCCCAGGCTGCACGGGACGCCCTCTCGGATAGGGGTATACGAAGCGTTTATGTCACTCAGGAAAGTGTTTTCCTGCAGGAAACGGCTCTCGACCTGAAACTCATTCTGCAGGCTGTCTTGGAGCCGACCAATGATCGCGCCATAAAGGCCGCGTTGGCGACTCACCTCATGCAATCCAGTATTTCTGAAATTGATGCCCTGACCCACGATGTAATACTGCAGCAGCGAGTGACCCAGGAGTTCCAACACTATCACTACCTATGGGCAACCGAGGACATAGCACCGATGATCGAGTCCCTTATCATCACCAGAAAAATCGCAGAAAAATGGCTCGGCCAGGCCGACGGAGAGAGACAGCTTACCAACCTGCGCCATTTGTCAGAGCTGCTGCAGCAAAGATCCGCCGCGGCACCAGGTATGCACCGCCTGTTGAAGTGGTTGGCGCGAGAAAGGATTACCGCAGAAACGGTTACCAGTGAAGAACGGCAGTTGCGCCTTGAAAGTGATGAAAACCTGATAAAAATAGTCACCATGCATGCTGCCAAAGGCCTTGAATACGACATCGTTTACATCCCTTTTGGCGGCTTCTGGCGCGCCATACCTTCAGCAGAACCCGCCCTTTTTCACAGGGAAACCGGGCATGGTTTTGAAACCTGCATCGAATTTGGCAATGACAGCGGACATCGAGCTCAGGCCCAGAACGAGAGTATTGCAGAGGATATGCGCCTTCTTTATGTCGCCATTACTCGTGCCAGGCACCACTGTTGCCTCGGCATACCCAATCACAGCCAACTCCCTAAATCGGCGCTGGCACGGCTGCTCAATATAGCCGCAGCCAAAAACAACCCAGAGGAAATACTCGACACACTGGCAGGATATCCTCAGGAGCTTTTTTCAATTAACGCCATCACTGCCGCAGATACGACGCCCCTGAAAGACAGCGATTCAACGCCATCGCTCCTGCCACCACCGAACCTTCCTGAAATTGATGACCCATGGCGGATGCACAGTTACACCGGGGTCAGTAAACTAATTAAAATGAAGGAGGCCCCGGTTGAAGCCATAACCATCACCGGGTTTGCCGATGATGAAGCGGATGTGACTAACGCGACCCAACGTACGGAGCAATTCAATCGCTTCACCTTCCCCCGCGGCCCCCAGGTGGGTATCGCCCTCCACAGTCTCCTTGAGAACCTTGATTTTTCAGCCACCGATGATGTCAGAACAACAGCCTGTGAGAGGTGCCTTAAACAGGTAGGACTTGGCGATGATCGGAACAAGTGGCTCCCGGTGATATCGGCATGGCTCGACGACATATTATCAACACCATTTGGTCGAGACGAATCACTACGGCTCTCTGACATATCCGGGCATGATCGCCTCAATGAGCTGGAGTTTCATTTCCCCTTGAATGCGGATGTGAATTTTCTCTCGACCCTGCAGAAGAATGGCTACATGACATCCTCGGAAAATCTATCAGTTCCAAGCTTGGAAGGCATGATGACTGGGCTGATTGACCTCATTATCCGCCATCAGGACCGATACTACCTGATCGACTACAAATCCAACCATCTTGGGGACAGCAAGGAGTCTTACAAAGCCGCAGAATTGAAACAGGCCGTGGCACATCATCAGTATGATCTTCAGTACCTGATCTATTGCGTTGCACTGAATCGATTTCTGCATTCAAGATTGCCGGATTATGAATACAGCAAACATTTTGCCGGCGTACACTACCTCTTTCTCAGGGGTATGGATGGCAAGACCCAGACCGGCGTCTTTTTTGATAAACCTGATGAGGGGTTACTACAGACTTTCGATCAAGCGCTCGGTGGAACACCATGATTCGTCAGGGTGAAACAAGACCAATCGACGCTGCCTTCAGTGAACTAATGCGCAGGTATTCACCAGATATGAGTGCCGCAGCCCAGGATCTTATTGTCGAGCTTAGCCAGGCACTGTCACTCCAGCATAGTTGCCTTGACCTTTCAAGACGGAGAAAAACCCTGGTTAAGGAGCTGAGCGGACTATCAATTGTTGGTGACGGTCAGGTTCCGACACCACTGGTGCTAAGAGACGATCAGCTTTACCTGCACCGCTATTTTCAGTACGAGTCCAGCGTTGCTCGCGCCCTAATCCGACGGAACAGGGCTCTGCCCCCCCAGGATCATCTAGGTGATCAACTGGAGAAGTACTTTGGATCCGCAGGTGGAACAATTAACTGGCAGCAAATCGCTGCGCTGCAGTCACAGACTCAACAGCTGACGATAATCACTGGCGGCCCAGGAACCGGTAAAACCAGCACGGTGGCAAAGATACTATCGATGCTGCGGGAAAATGATACCGATATGGATATCAAACTGGCAGCGCCAACGGGAAAAGCGGCAATGCGACTGGCAGAATCAATTGTGCAGTTTTTGCCGAACCTGCCTGAAGATAGTAGGGAGACTATCCCAACTAGAGTACAAACGCTGCACCGCTTGCTGGGCATGCGCAGCAACGGCAGGAGCTTTCGCTACAATAGAGACAATCTGATCAGCGCCGATGTTCTAATCGTCGATGAGGTTTCAATGATAGATCTCACCATGATGCACCGACTACTTGAAGCGCTGCCGGCAGATACCCGGCTCCTGCTTCTTGGAGATCCAGATCAACTGCCCTCGGTAGAAGCGGGGAATGTACTGGCGGACCTGTGTCGAGATCGCCCGGGCTTCAGCCCAGCCTTTGCCGACCTCTGCAGTAAATTGCTGTCGGTAGATGTACCCACAAGGAAAAAACAGCACGCCCTGACCGATGCCATATGTCACTTTGAGACCAACTACCGTTTCTCAATGGATCAGGGCATCGGGCAACTGGCAGTAAACATTCAAGCAGGAGAACTGACTCTTTTATCAAGTAGTGATGATGAGGTCAGCGTCTATAGCCTTGAATCACTCGCCCAGGACAGGATGCGTTCGGAGATCGCTTCCTACTACTTTGAATACGAAATGCTGCTGCAGGACCCGCTATCTGATGCTGCAAGCCTCCTCTCAAATTTTGAATCTACCCGGATCCTCTGTCCAATCAGGGATGGCGACCTGGGTGTGGAAACTCTCAACAGGGAAATAGAAACACACCTTGAAGCGCAGGGACTCAAGGCCAGTGAGCAGTCTTTTTACCACGGTCGCCCTATTATCATTACGCAAAACGACTACAACCTCGGTCTATTTAATGGCGATATTGGTATTTGCGTGAATGACGCCCAGGACAACCAGATCAAAGCGGCATTTATGGGCCCGTTGGGAGAGATAAAGCTTTACCTCGCATCACGGCTCCCACCCCATGAAACCTGCTTCGCAATGACGGTGCACAAATCACAGGGCTCCGAGTTCAGCCATGTGACCCTGATACTGCCGAACCCAACATCAACACTAAGCGAGCAACTGCTTACCCGGGAGTTGATCTACACGGCGGTGACCAGGGCACGACATTCCATGGCGATCTATGCTAATGAAATCACCTGGTCAGCAGCCTTGCAGCGATCCGTCAGAAGAATGAGCGGGTTATCATCTATGCTTGAGGTTGGAGAAGTAACGGAAGAACTAACGGACACCCAGATCGACCTGTTTTCCTAGTATCGACCGGGGGTCCAGTGCTACTTGAAAGACCGTCCTTAGATCTCTCCACTTCGGTCGAGATGACATTAGCGTTCAATCGAGAGGAATTTATTGTTCGGTCGAGATGACTTTAGCGTTCGGTCGAGACGAATTTATTGCCGTCACCCTGAATCCCTAAACAATCTGGTTGGGGTCAGCCACATCCGGAGGAAGCAGACCTTCCAGTTTCGCCAAATTATCAATATACACAGGGAGCATTCCCTCTGTTCCTGCGAAGGCAGGGCTTGAAACCCCGGAGTCGATGACCGGTCCCTGATCAGGCAGGAATTCAACGAGTCCCTCCAGAACTTGCCCCTCGCCACTTTGCGGTAGAACATCTTCTATGGCACTGACTGGAGCGCCGGCGCCGCTTGCGGAGTGCAGCACCTGCAGCTCATTCAGGCCGGAAAAGTCCAAGGCAACCGCATCACCCAACAGGCCAGCTAAGGGCTCAATATCCTGAGTTTCAACATAACAATGAATTTCATCAGCAACGGGCATACAAGCTACTGCCAGGGTACCATCTGCCCCATAGAGCTCAAGTGCGATATTGTCTGCTACAAACAGCGAGGTCCCACCCTGGGTATAGATAGTGAAGTTGACTTCGCCCATGCCTTCGATATCAAGCAGAGCTGAACCATTCTCGATAAAGTCACCAAACAGTTTAACCCTGTCCCCATCATCGCCGACGACTACCAGGCTATTGTCTATTGCAGTCAGTTGGTTATCGCCATCTACTATTCGCGCTATGGCATCAGCATCCAACTCAATCACACTGCCCCTCAAATCCCTGAGGGATATAACCTCTATCCGTTCGAGGACGGTGCCTTCTATTTCACGATAATCAATAGAAGCACCTATGGTCAGCACATCAACGCCATCACCACCATCGATACGTTTAGGCAGTTCACTAGCGTAAATTTGATCATCACCGGCCTGGGTATAAACGATATCATCACCAGCTGCCATGGCGACAATATCATCACCTTCACCGCTTACAATGACATCCTGGGATGCATACCCAAGAATAATGTCTGCTGAGTCTGTTCCCACCCGGCTGGTTTGAATAGTAACAAGCTCTATGCTGGCATCGGTCGAAACCAGGTCAAGTACCTGGGCATCAGATAGGTCCAGCCCTTCGACCGTATCAAACGAATCCTTCAGAACCTCGGCCGCGATCAGGACAAAGGTTGAACCCAGGGTCGGCATAAAGCCATCAAGCAGTGACACCCGCGCCCGGCCATTGAGTGTCGCGGTACCGTTAACGACCAGTTGGTCGTAACTTTCACCAGCCCGGTTACCCGCCAGCTCGAACTCGGATACGCTATTTTCGCCTTTTATCAGGTCACCAACAAATGTCAGTAGTCCTGGTGAATTGCCGACATTGATAAAACCATTGTCGATTAGGGTACCACTTTGATTATCAAATGTTCCGGTACCTTCAATCCTCCCATTGTTGATGAAGATAACGCCTTCTCCTATCGTCAGGAGTGTGCCACTAGCGCCATCGACTGCCCCGGAATCACCATAGAAAACAATGCTCCCATTGTTGGTAAAGGTGGTTCCACTTCCGGTAATGCTGAAGGTGACACCGCTCCCAACATCAATCCCCTTACCCATCGAATTAATGTAATCGAACCCTCCACCCATCAAATTGAAGTCGGAAAACAACGAAAGGCCTAGCTCATCGGGATAGGCTCCCGCTGCAGCAACAGGTCCTGTTTCTGCGCTTACTACGGACTCATTAGTGCCACGTTCATCAACAAAGGTAACTTTCACCGCCAGCTTCTTTCCTTCATCTAGCGAGGTTACCGTATAGCTTGAAAAGTTCGCTCCACTGATAGGTGATAGGTTTCTAACCCACTCGTAACCAAAGGTAACACCCCTGAGACCATCAGCGTCAACTATCGGCGAGGTATCAACGGATAAGACCTGCCCCACCTGAACGGTTCCGGTAATCACGGGAACACCAGTCGGTGGTGAGTTTGGCGCACTTTCAACCACTGAGGTTACATTGCTGGTTACAACTTCACTAGTACCACCATCATCATCATAGCTGACCCTGACGGAGAGATGTTTCCCAACATCCGCTGCCACTGCAGTGTAGCTGG
>PBRQ01000092.1 GCA_002725995.1 Gammaproteobacteria bacterium | reverse complement strand
TACCGTCATTTTGGCTGCCGTTTTCTTTACCGGTCGCTTCTTAGCTACAGGTTTGGCTTTTGTCTTGGTTACGGATTTTTTTGGAGTCTTTTTGGCTGCCATTGTCGCTCTTGTTGTTGCTGTTGATTTACGTGGGGTTTGCTTCTTTGGCTTTGCTCTACTCTTGGCGGCTACTTTCTTAGTCGTTTTTGCCTTTGTAGATGCCTTGGCTACGGCTTTCTTTGTAACTTTCTTTGTAACTTTCTTCGTAGCTTTGGCCTTCTTATTTGTTTTTGCAGGCGTTTTGGCCGCTACTTTGGCCTTTGCCTTAGCTTTGGAGGTAACTTTCTTCGTAGCTTTGGCTTTTGATTTGGCTTTTACCGGGGCTCTGGTCTTTTTAGCCGCTTTCTTTCGTTTTACTGTCATAGGTGGTTCCGGTTCTTAATGACACAAAATTCAGGTTCTAAATCGAGCGGCGAACATTACCAGATCATTTCGGTTTCGCCAAGTAACAATTATCCTTGAAGCTCTTCGGAAGTGGGTTGGGTTGTTATTGGTACAGGCTGGCCGATCTTGCGGCAATACTGGTGCTATTATTGAGTTTTTGATGGTTTGATTTCGGTGTTGGGGGCAACTCCCCTAGTGGGCGATTGCCTGATATGCGCAGTTTTGCCGTTGTACTTTGCTATCGGATTGAAACTATCTATTTCTGGATAGGCTAGAGGTGTCTAGAGGATGCAGGATCCTTCTCTTGTACAGGGAAAACTGGTTCGGCGCTATAAACGTTTTCTGGCGGACGTGATGATGGATGACGGTGAAATCATCACGGTTCATTGCCCCAATACCGGGTCCATGAAGAACTGTGTTGAGGAGGGTGCCCAGGTATGGCTCTCCCGATCGGAGAACCCTACCAGAAAATATCCACTGACCTGGGAGTATATGAAGACTTCACGGGGTCACTACATAGGTGTAAACCCTCAGAGGGCCAACGGATTGGTAAGAAGTGCAATAGAAGCTGGACGGGTCCTGGAAGTTCATGGATATCCGGAAGTAAAGAATGAAGTGTGCTATGGAGACGAGAATAGTCGTATCGACATCTTTTTGTCTGGGCATTCAGGCCAGGCCGAATGTTACCTGGAGGTGAAGAGCGTCACCCTGCTGGAGAATCCGGTCAGTCATGGAGTGGGGTATTTTCCGGATTCAGTTAGTGTTCGTGGCACCCGTCACCTGCGCGAGCTGAAGCGCGTCGCGATCCAGGGTCATCGTGCTATTTTGTTTTTCTGTGTGCAACACTCTGGCATTCAGCAAGTGGCGCCAGCCGCACATATAGACCCTTTATATGCTGATACACTTATCGAGGCAGTTGAAGCAGGTGTTGAGGTACTGGTGTACAAGGTTCGCTTTAGGGGTGGCAAACCCACAATTCACACTTCCCTGCCATTTGTTCTCGGGGCTTAAAAATAATGCCGAAATTTGGACTCTTGATCCTATTGTTGACCTTGTTAGTTGTGGCGGTAATGTCGCTCAGCATAGGTTCTGCTGCAATACCCGTGACAGAAGTACTTTTGACCTTGCTAGGAGAAGATTCTTCATCGGTTCATAAGATGATAGTTGTCGATATCAGGTTGCCCAGGATGTTCCTTGCTATTCTGGTAGGAGCAAGTGTTGCCACTTCAGGTGCGGCGATACAGGGTTTATTCCGAAATCCACTTGCTGACCCGGCCCTGATAGGCGTATCCGGTGGCGCCGCGTTATTCGCAGCGGCTTACCTGGTAGTAGGCGCAGAGCTGGGTATCGCTAGCATGGGTATTCCAGCGAGTGCATTTATTGGCGGCTTACTGGCAACCTGGTTGGTACTTGAAGTAGGCAGGAGAGGTGGAACCATATCAAGTATGTTGCTGGCAGGCATTGCAATCAATGCGGTTACCTTGTCCGGGGTCGGTATGCTGACCTACCTGTCAACCGATGTAGAACTGCGGTCAGTAGCGTTCTGGGCCCTGGGAAGCCTTAATGGTGCTGACTGGTATGGCGTTGCGATTGCAACATCAGTGCTTCCCGTCATTGCGATTTTCCTGATTCGCAGTGAGCAGCTAAACGCCATTACCCTGGGAGACAGGGAGGCCGGCCATCTGGGGATCTCCGTTGCACGTTTAAGAATTGAGATAGTTGTGCTTACCGCACTAGCGACGGGTGTATCAGTAGCCCTGTGTGGAGTCATTGCATTTATCGGTCTTGTCGTTCCCCACCTTGTCCGGATGAGCCTGGGTTCTAATCACTACATGGTCATCCCAGGGTCAGCTCTACTTGGCGGGTTGCTGCTGCTATTGGCTGATTCCTTGAGCCGTAGCCTGCTGAGTCCGGCAGAACTGCCGGTAGGAATCATTACCGCCTTACTGGGAGGACCTTTCTTTATCTACCTGATCGTGCGACAAAAAGGAAGGTTGGGTCTTTGAGTATTGTCATCTCTAACCTTTCCTATGTTATCGAAGAATCACAACTGCTGAAGGATATTTCAGTAACGGTTCAGGGGGGTTCAATAGTTGCCGTGGTCGGGCCGAATGGGTCGGGCAAGACGAGCCTGTTAAAGGCGGTAAATGGAGAATCTGCTGCAAGTGCTGGCCGTGTTCTGGTTGATGATGATGACGTTCATTCTATGTCCCTGCAGCAAAGGGCAATAAGGTTCGGTATATTGCCGCAGCAGGCGGATCTAGACTTTCCATTTCATGTTGTAGAAGTGGTACAGATGGGGCGGATCCCGCACCAGACATCCATGCAGACTAATCAGGAGGTTGTGGATGAAGTCATGGGAGAGATGCGGCTGCAGAATATTCGTGATCGAGTCTATCTGACGCTTTCTGGCGGCGAGAAACAAAGAGTGCAGATTGCCCGTGTACTGTCCCAGATATGGGATGCCCGTGATGGTGCGTGTCTGTTCCTTGATGAGCCGACAGCGGCCCTGGACCTATCGCATCAACTGGCCCTTTTTCGCACGCTGGAATCAATTGCTGAAATGGGTACGACCGTCATGGTTGTCTTGCACGATGTCAATCTGGCTCTGCGTTTTGCGCACCAGGTTCTGCTACTCTCAAAGGGGCGATTGCTGACATCTGGCGCTCCACTGGATGTTCTAACACCGGAAACAATGCGCGACGCATTTGAAGTTGATACCGAACTGTTCCCTACCAACGACCCGGCGAGGCCTTTTATCCTGACCAGTAGCAGGTGAGGTAGGCAGGGAAGCAACATTCAATCGGAGTATTAGAGCTGACATTTCATGAAAGAACAAGTCATGAAAGAGCAAGTCATGAAAGAGCAAGCCAGCTCGATACCTAACCCCCGGCAAGAATCAATCAAGGGGTTCATTCCCACCCGCCAGTGGCTGGAAAGGGAGGGCAGTCAGGCGCTGGTTTACTGGCTTGCATCGGAACAGGGCCCGGCCCGAATTGAATTTTCCTCGCAGGAATCCGTGTTTTTTGTTCGTTGTTCTGAATTGGCAAGAGTTCGCAAACTGCTGGACAAGAATATGCAGTGGCGGCACGTTGAACTGGCGCTCAGAACTTTCTCAGGAAACGATACTGCCGCGGCTTGCTACTTCCCTAGCCAGAAGTTGCTTTCTATTGCACGCTCGAGAATTGAATCGAGTGGAATATCAGTTTATGAATCCGATATCAGGCCAACCGATCGGTTTCTAATGGAAAGGTTCATTACTGGCTCGTTGCAGTTCACCGGCGGGCTGCAACATCGAGATGGCTTTCTGGACTGCGGAGACCCGCAGGTTGGCGCAACGGAATACACACCAGCGCTCAAAACTGTCTCCATCGACATTGAAACTTCCTATACCACGGGCGTTCTCCTCTCTATTGCCATTTATGGGGGTGATTTGAAAAAGGTATTCATGGTGTCTGACGAGGATGAAGCACCACTAGACCACCTGGAGTACTGTGCAGATGAATCTGAACTGATAGTGAGATTCCTGCATTGGTTCCGGGCGGTAGATCCTGATGTGATTATCGGCTGGAGTGTGGTGGCGTTCGATCTGTGGTTTTTGCAAAAAAGATGCGAAGCACTCAAGCTGAACTTTAGTCTGGGTCGCAATGGTGAAAGCGTCGTCTGGCGTACCGTAAGCAGGGGCAGGGATCGCAACTATGCGCTGGTGCCAGGCAGAGTGGTCCTGGATGGCATCGAGTTATTGAGAACTGCAAGCTACCGATTCGAGAGTTTCGCGCTTGATTTTGTTGCCAGAGAAATGCTCGGTAGGGGAAAGCTGGTGGACGATGTGGATGCGCGGGCCAGTGAGATCGAAAAGATGTACGCGGAGGACAAAAAGGCGCTTGCTGAATACAATCTGGAAGATTGTGCGCTCGTTCTGGAAATATTTCAGCACACTAACCTTATTGACTTTGCTGTACAGAGATCACGATTGACGGGCCTTGATATGGATCGTGCCGGCGGGTCCGTCGCAGCATTCGACTATCTATATCTGCCCAGGCTACATAGGCAAGGATACGTAGCGCCGGTAGTGGAAGACGAGTCC
This sequence comes from Gammaproteobacteria bacterium, assembly GCA_002725995.1. GTDB lineage: Bacteria > Pseudomonadota > Gammaproteobacteria > Pseudomonadales > Azotimanducaceae. The sequence goes on along the minus strand of PBRQ01000092.1, from coordinate 12,663 downwards.
GGGTCAGGAAGTCCAGGTGGATTTGTTCTGGATTCAAGTCCGGGGCTCTACAAAGATGTCATTGTGCTGGATTTCAAGAGTCTGTATCCGAGTATTATTCGTACTTTTCATGTTGACCCGCTGGCCCTCACCTGTCCGGGGCCTGATCCAATCCCTGGTTTCCTGGGAGGAGAGTTTTCAAGGGAAAGCTACATTCTGCCAACTATCATTGAACAATTGTGGCAAGTGCGGGATAAAGCCAAGGAGGTTGGCGATACTGCCTATTCCCAGGCCATAAAGATCATTATGAACTCATTCTATGGCGTCCTCGGAACACCAGGCTGTCGATTTTTTGATCCGCGGCTGGTGAGTTCAATTACCCTGCGGGGACATGAAATTCTAAAGCGGACCAGGGACCTGATTGAAGATCAGGGGTATCCCGTTATCTATGGTGATACGGACTCCGTCTTCGTCCTTTTGGAGGGACAGTCCGAAGGCGCTGAACTGGTTGGGCGGAAATTAACTGACTTCCTGAATGACTGGTGGCGCAACCACCTGAAGAATAAATTTCGTCTCGACAGTTTTCTTGAGGTTGAGTATGAAGCTAACTTTGATCGGTTTCTGATGCCAACGGTTCGGGGCTCTGAAAAGGGAAGTAAGAAACGCTACGCAGGAATGATTCGTGGTGAAGATGGTTCAAATCAGCTTGTGTTCAAAGGGCTGGAAACGGTTCGCAGCGATTGGAGTCAATTGGCAAGGGACTTTCAGCAGGAACTGTATCGGCTCATCTTCCTCGGTCAGGAGTTTGAAGGATATATTCATCGTACTGTTGAGTCAGTAAACAAGGGAGCAGTTGATGACAAGCTGGTGTTGCGTCGCCGCCTAAGAAGGAAGCCTGAAGATTATACCAAGAATGTACCACCACACGTACGGGCTGCTCGTAGAGCGGAAGAGATTAGACGGGAGCGAGGTCTTCCCGCTGCCAGTGATTTCGGTGGGGGCTGGGTAGAGTATGTAATGACGCTTGCTGGTCCTGAGCCGCGACTATATAGAGAATCACCCATCGACTATCAGTTCTATGTGGATAAACAGCTCTCACCCGTGGCGAATGCAATCCTGAACTTTAAATCAACGTCCCTGGAGGAGATTACCGACAGGCAGCTAGGGTTATTTTAACAGCCTGTTCTTCAGCGGCCGGCTAGTGTTGCAAGTGCAATTTCAGTAGGCAGGCGGGCGCCAAAATTAGCTATCAACTTTGAGGCCATACTGTTTGCCAGGGCCGCTGATTCCTTGAATGAATTTCCCCTGCACAATGAATAAAGGAATGAGCCTGCAAAAATGTCACCCGCACCTGTGGTATCCACCGGTGCCGTTTGAATGCCTGGTATCAGGGATGTTTCCTCCCCATCACAGACAATAGCGCCGTCCTTCCCGCAGGTAATAGCGAACTTGGGGAAGCTACTTTTAATCGTGCTGATAGCTTCTTCCCGCTTCGATGCTCCCGTCCACAGCTTGGCTTCGTCTTCATTGCAAAAAAGTATGTCAACACCAGGTGAAACGATCTGTTCAAACTTGTTCTTGAAATTCTCAATCATTGTTGGGTCCGACAGGGTCAGAGAGACTTCGATACCAGCAGCCCTGGCGATTGCCTGGGCTTCGAGGACGGCCTCGAAAGCCGAAGGTGAACTGACAAGATAGCCCTCAATGTACAAGCAGGTTGATTGCTTTAGTGCCTCGGGGGACAACTCGCTAGTTGAAAAATCCTGGGTAATACCCAGGTGTGTCGTCATGGTCCTTTCTGCGTCGGGGGTCACCATCGAAATACATTCACCTGTTACACCGGGTTCGCGCTTATCGGTTAGATTTGTATCAACACCAGCTTCTTCAAGGTCCGTCAGAAAGAAAGTCCCGGTATCATCATCGGCAACCTTGCAGCTATAGAATGCTGACCCGCCCAGTTGGGCTACGATAACAATCGTGTTTGCTGCTGAACCACCACCGGCCAGCTTGATGACCTGGTGTTCATGCTCCTGCTCCAAGAGGTGTATTAGATCGAGACGCTCCTCGGCCTCAATCAGGGTCATAATCCCCTTTTGCCATTTGGTGGCAGCAATGAATTCCTCATCTACCTCGTATTCAGTGTCAACCAGAGCATTACCGATACCATAAACATCATATTTTTTCATTGGACTTTATACACCTTGTTGGAGAGCGTCGAAGGCACTTTTTGCGGCGGCTTCTGTTTTACTGAATTCGGTCTGACCATGTGCGGCGGAGACAAACCCCGATTCAAAGGGAGACGGGGCAAGGCTAATACCCTGCTCCAGCATGCTGTTGAAAAAGGTTACAAATGCGCCGGTATCTGAGTCCATCATCTGGGAGAAATTTGTCATCCGTTCTGTGCTGGAAAAGAAAAACCCAAACATGCCCCCGACCTGATTAGTGGTGAATGGAATACCAGCACTGTTCGCAAGGGACTGAAGGCTCACCATGAGGCCATGGGTATTTTCGGTGATTGTTTCGAAGAACCCTGGTGCTTCAATGAGCTTCAGAGTTTCAAGCCCGGCCGTCATAGCGATTGGGTTGCCGGACAGGGTTCCTGCCTGGTAAACGGCACCGAGGGGCGCTACTGATTGCATAATGTCTCGCCGACCACCAAAGGCACCGACGGGCATTCCACCACCCATTACTTTGCCGAGTGTAGTTAGATCTGGTCTGATACCGAACAGGCCTTGTGCGCCTCCAAGTGCGACTCTGAAGCCAGTCATTACTTCATCAAAAATGAGCACGGACCCGTATTCATCACAGACCTCCCGCAGACATTCCAAAAATCCCGCTTCCGGTGGGATGCAACTCATGTTCCCGGCAACGGGTTCGACAATGATGCCTGCGATTTCACTGCCCGCCTTGCCAAAGACCTCTCGAACCTGATCTGGATTGTTGTATTCGAGTGTCAGAGTTTTCTCCGCGAAACTGGATGGTACCCCCAGGGAGTCAGGTTCGCCTAAGGTTAGAGCGCCAGATCCTGCCTTTACCAGCAGGGAGTCGCTGTGGCCATGATAGCAACCTTCAAATTTCACAATTTTGTCTCTGCCAGTAAATCCACGGGCAATCCGGATTGCGCTCATGGTTGCTTCGGTGCCAGAGTTAACCATCCTTATCATTTCAATGGAGGGTAGAATGCTGCAGATTTTTTTGGCCAGTTCAGTTTCTATAGCGGTGGGTGCGCCGAAGCTGAGACCATTGTCGGCAGCGGCCTTTATTGATGCAATAACCTGAGGGTGGGCGTGCCCCAGTATCATTGGTCCCCAGGAGCCAACATAGTCAACAAACTCCCGGTCATCCTCATCATACAAATATGCGCCCTTACCTTTCTTGAAGAAGATCGGCTTGCCACCTACCCGCTGAAATGCCCTGACAGGAGAATTGACCCCCCCCGGCATAACTTTTTGAGCTTCTGCGAAGAGCGCTTCGGATTGATTCATCAGTCTTTCCCGTTTGAATTTCGAATGCCAAAAACAGGGCGCATTCAAGCACTCATTGCAGCCACATTCAATGCGGTTTGGCAATGCAGTGTGGCTGGATACATTTACGATGGTTCGATGACACATTTCCTATGACCGATAGTAGGATTCGATATCTTCTATAGTCACGATGCCGACGGGTGAATCCATCAGGGGAGCTGAAATACGATTAACATATAGCGCCTGTACACCTTTGGATTGCAGTGAATCGAATGCTTCGCCCAGGGTAGCTTGAAGAAGGATTGCACTAATATCTTTTCGCGTTGCGGGTATCTCCGCGAGATCTATGTCCTCCTGTTCATGGCTGTCAATAAAAGCCGCCAGGTCTTTGGTACGGAGAATGAAAGTGGGAGTTTTGTCTAGGTCGACCAGTAACCAGCGTGAGCCCCCACTAGTTAATTCTCGTGCTTTTTCCAAATGAATGCTGGCTGTTGTACGGGCAAAGTTTCGTTCCATGATGCTTGCAACCGAGGCTCTATTCAGTGCCATGGACAAGGGGTTCTGTCGAAATTCAAGCCCCATTGATTCCATTTGAGTGATAAAAACTGACTTCATGCCAAATAGTTGGCTTGAGGTGATATTGGCAATAATGATTACCAGCATTGCCGGCAGTATGATATTCGGATTGTGGGTCAGTTCCATGATGGCCATGAGGGCAGCCAGTGGCGCTTGCAGTACAGCGCCCATCATTGCTCCCATTCCCAGCATCACGTAGAAGGCCGGTGATGACAGTTCAGGAAATATTAGACTTACGGTCATCCACAGAAGCCCACCGGCAGACGCCCCAATGATCAAGGTGGGTCCGATAAGGCCTATCGGCATTCCCATCGCGATGCTGGTAGTGGTGGCCAGGATTTTGAAGATACATGCTGCCAGCAGCACCAGGAATGACATATCGCCAATGAGAACTGCGTTGACGGTGTCATAGCCGACACCCAAAATTTCTGGTGTTAATACAGCGGGCAGTCCTGTGACTGACCCGGCAATCATCATTCGAAAACCCACCTGCGTAGGTGCGTACCTGAATATTACTTCTATTAGCTTTACAAACGCCGCCGCAATGCAGCCGATAAGGAAGCCCTGCACGAGTACGATTGGGAGGTTTAGAGACGACCCCATAGCGACCTGCGGGACGTCGAATGCCGGGACCGATCCATAGAAGGGCTGTAGAACCAGGGCCGCGACTACTGCAGAAAGAATGACCGGAATGAAACCAGCGATGGTGTACTCCATGACAATGACTTCCATGGAGAAGATTACACCCGCAATAGGTGTATTGAATGAGGCAGAGATGGCGGCGGAAGCACCACACCCCACCAGAATGCGAATACTATTGTTTGGTAGACCCAGAGATTGACCGAGCAAGCTACTGCCAGCTACCCCAAGATGGATTGCCGGGCCCTCCCTGCCGCCGGACTGACCACTTAACAGGGCTATAATCCCTGTGAAGAATTGGGTCAGCAGGTTTCGAGCAGGAAGATGACCCTGGTGCCGGGAGAGGCGGTCGAGAACATGCACCACACCAACGCCGCCAACATTTGATTTCATGAGAAACAGGAACAGCCCGAGGGCAAGGACACCTACAACTGGAAACAGGAGATGCTCACGCGAGCTCAATCCCTCGAAGTCGTCTGGGCCGTTGGGCAGGAAGGCATCCAGGGGGACCTCCACCAACATTCTGAAAGCAAGGATAATAATTCCCGTCAGTAGTCCGGAGGCAACCCCCAGCAAGGCGAACTGTGGCGTCGAGTCAATTGATGCAAGCTTTTGCCTGAATGTGCCTATTGAGAGATGTTCAAAGTATTCTTTGATTCGATGTTTCATTAGCTGCGGGTTGCATATAAGAGCTGATGCAGGATATGTCATGAATGAAAAAAGCGCTAATCCCCCGCTATTCCAAGCGTTGTATAGGCCGGTATTTTTGCTCATAACTTCCCTAAAACCCCCTAGAAACATGACCCTGGCAGAGAGTCTGGGTTTCCCCCATTTTCTGGTAAGATAGTTCGCCCTGACAAAAAAAAGCACAGAATCCGAAATACCATGGCAAAGGTAAAAGGGAGCAAGCAGTATCAGATGGTGGTCGTTCCGCACAGGCCACTATATAAGGCGTGGATTTTCTGCCTGTTTCTTGTCGCCATGGTGGCGTTCAGCGTCGTGACCTATGAATATGGTATGAATCAGGGCCTTGAGACTAAAGTGGAGGTTTTGAAAGAAAAGGATGAAATTAAGGCTCAGTTAGAGGATTCTAGACAGCTGATGACTGATATGCGGCAGGAACTTGCTGATCTCAAATTGGGTGGAGAGATCGATACGAGAGCCAACGAAGAAGTAAGGCAAACAGTAGAAGGGTTACAGGACCAGATAGCAGAGCTGCGAGAAGAGATCAGGTTCTACAAAGGCGTGATGCTCCCCAATGTTGAAGAGAAGGGCTTGCGGATTGAACGACTGAACATGGAAAATACCGGTGATACCAATAGATACAAGTACAGTCTGCTGCTAACCCAGGTTGTTGATAAGCATGATTACGTACAGGGCGGAGTGGAAATCACAGTGTTCGGTAGCGAAGGTTCAAGTGAAAAGAAACTGGCGCTGAGCGAAATGAGTGAAGAGAAACTTGCGAGGATTCGCTTCAGGTTTCGATATTTTCAGAATATTGATGGCGAGTTATTGGTCCCGGATGGGTTTGAACCGAGGGAAGTGATGATAATTGCCAAGTCATCTGGCAGAAATGGGCAGCGTCTTGAAAAGAAGTTTGCCTGGCAGTTGAACGGAGGATAGCTAATGTTTAACAGAAGTAGGGATAAGAGGTCTGAATCAGGAATTACTTTGGTTGCTACTAATTGTGAATTCGTGGGTGATGTCCACTTTAGCGATCAGCTTTTGGTTAATGGCATTGTGAAGGGAAATATTTACGCCCAGACAGGATCAAAGGCGGTGGTGACCGTGAGCGAGAAGGGTCGAGTTAAAGGTGAAATTCGGGTACCAAATGTGGTCATTAACGGCAAAGTATATGGAGATATTTGGTCTGATAAACATGTCGAACTTGCCGGCAAGGCTGAAGTGAGAGGCAATGTTTATTACGACCTAATAGAGATGGTAATGGGCAGTTGCGTGGATGGCAATCTTGTACATCTGAAGGAAGGGCGAAGGGATAACAAGTCTACGGAGACCGGTAGTAATGAAGAACAGCGGCAGGCTGATCAGGAGGCCAGAAAGCCGGCTATGGTATCTTCAGTTAAGAGTAAATCAGCCTAGGTGAAGCAGGTTTTTGTTGCTCACTGCTATTGAAATTGTACCGCCTGAACCTAATATATATTCTATGACTGATGCCCCAACCAGCTTCGAACCCGTAAAGATGACTTTTTCAGATGCAGCCGCATTCAAGGTCAAGTCACTTATTTCGGAAGAAGAAAATGAAGATCTCAAGCTTCGTGTCTTTGTAACCGGTGGCGGTTGCTCAGGGTTTGAGTATGGGTTTACCTTTGATGAAGATGCCGAGGAAGATGACACCATGATAGAGAACAGCGGTGTCACTCTGCTGGTAGATGCCCTGAGCTTTCAATATCTAGTGGGAGCCGAAATAGATTTCAAGGAAGATCTTCAGGGGGCGAGATTCGTGATTACCAATCCCAATGCGGAAACTACATGTGGTTGTGGAAACTCGTTCTCGGTCTAACGGCTGATAAATCCAGATCTCAGCGCTGCTGTTGAACAAGAGCCCGTTTTTATATATCAGCCCTTCAGCTACCCGTCCTGGGTATTTTTAGTGGGATGCGTGCAAAGCCAGTATTGCCAACAATAGAACTTAGCTGCATCAACATTGGTGCCGTGCTGGTTTTAAATCGTTTCATATTGCTAGCTAGGATGGGATTCGCATTTGGGAGCTTTACCGTTCTCGGGTTCCTGTGAATGCCATCAACCAGAAATTCAAAGTGCAGGTGTGGTGCGGTGGCCCAACCTGTCGAGCCAACGTAGCCAATCGTCTGCCCCTGTCGGACACTCTTGCCGGGACCAACTGCCCTGGCAAACGACGAAAGATGCAAATACTTGGTCGTATATTGCCGACCGTGCTGGATTACAACATATTTACCTGAAGCATTGTTTTGCCTTGCGAGTGTCACCTTGCCATCACCTGCGGCGACAACGGGGGTTCCTTTTTTCGCTGCATAGTCAATTCCACGATGCGGCATTACTCGCTTGTGAATCGGATGCAGCCTGCGCAGGTTAAAATTTGAGCTCACATGGGAAAAATGAACTGGGTCGCGAAGGAATGTTTTGCGAAGCCTTCGCCCTTCTGGTGTGTAGTAGCTTTTAAGACCGTTATCATCCTGAAACAGTACTGCCGAATAAGCCTTCCCCATGTTCTGAAATTGTGCCGCAAGTATGTCCCCTTCCTTGACCTTCTCACCCTCAACGTATATTTCCTCATATATGACGGCGAACTGATCACCCTTGCGCATGTCCAGAGCAAAACTGATATCCCACTGAAAGATATAGCTGAGTTTCATAATAATATTGTCTGACAGACCCGCTTTCTTGCCTGCATGGTAAAGGGAGGGAGAGTCGGTAGAAATTCGTGCAGTCTGGAAAGCTGTAATGACCTCAGACTCTAAAATATCAAGATAGGCGCTGAACGTGTTTCCAGTGCGAGTTACCTGCAGGCGTTCAAGCGCATTTATCTCGTAACGAAGCCCAAGCAATTCCCCTTCATTCGATATTTGCAGGCCAAGGGTTTTACCAGCCACTATTCGCTTAAGAACAGATACGTCTATCCCCACATTGACGATGGCCTGAAGGTCAGAAGCCTTTAGCCCGAGTCTGCTAAAGATGATAGAAAGATTGTCGCCCGATCGAATCATTACGCTAGTCCATTGCATGGCCTCTAATTTTGTTACAGGATCTTCATATGGCAAAGAGGTCGGTTCTGTCACTGGGTCAATTGAGAGGGAGACTGGAACTCTGGCGGTTTTGGCACCTTCCTTGGTGGGTAAAGCGGTGATAATCACGGTCAAAAACACCGCAAGGACAATTGCTGCTTTTAGGTGGGTTCTAGGATAACTTGTCATAAAAGCATAAGTATAGGTGGTGAAATTACTGTAAATTGTTACAAGCTGCTGCTAACTATATAAAAAACATAGAAATAATGGAAGAAATGTTAGAAATTCGAATCTTATAGGCTCGAAAGCGCTGGTATTCCATATCCTGAGTTTTAGTTGTAATTCTGTGGATATCCTGTATTTTTTGCGCCTCTGCTGGATACTAGCTTTAGAAGTTGCTGAGTGCCGGGTCAGGAAACGAAGTGTACAGAATAAGACTTCACTCCCCAAGTCCCGCCTCAAGCCGCATTTTCGGCACCTTTCGGATGGTTGAATTAGATTGAATTGAGGCTTCATCAATGAAACAAGAGCAGGATTTCCTTAAGCAAATGCGTGACCTGGGGTTACTTGCACAGGTTAGCAACGAAGACGTGTTTGCCGAACACCTTGCTGCTGGAAGCCGCACGGTCTACTGCGGCTTCGATCCTACTGCCGATAGCCTCCATGTCGGTAATCTAGTGCCGTTGCTTGCTCTAAAGAGATTTCAGCTACAGGGTCACAGGCCGATTCTTCTTGTTGGCGGGGCTACCGGCATGATTGGTGATCCGGGGGGCAGGGTAGATGAGCGCGAATTGAAGTCCGCCGATGTTGTGGCAAACTTTGTTGACAAAATCCGCGCTCAGGCCAGCCGGTTTCTTGATTTTGATTGTGGGGAAAATTCGGCAATTCTGGTGGACAATGCACAATGGACTAAAGAGCTTAGGGTGATTGAGTTCCTGCGCGATATTGGCAAGCACTTTAGTGTAAATGCCATGATGCAAAAGGAATCCGTCAAACGACGCCTTGAAGATGACACCCTAGGCATCAGCTATACCGAATTCAGTTACATGATTCTACAGTCTTACGATTTTGTGGTGTTGAACAGGCAGTATGGCTGTTCCATTCAAATGGGTGGCAGTGACCAGTGGGGCAATATTACCAGTGGTATGGACCTTATCCGCAGGATGGAGGGTAAACAGGCCTTTGCCATCACCTATCCGCTGATAACGAAGGCAGATGGAACCAAATTTGGCAAAAGTGTCGGTGATTCAGTGTGGCTGGATGGTGAGAAAACGTCACCGTTCAGTTTTTATCAGTTTTGGCGAAATTGCGGCGATGAAAATGTGATGCGTTTTCTAAAAATCTTCACCTTCCTTGACCAGACAGAACTAGGCAGGTTGCAGAAAGAGCACGACGAAGATCCGGGAAAGCGTACTGCGCACATTTTCCTTGCCCAGGAAGTTACCCGGCTTGTGCACGGTGAAGCTGGAGTTGAGGCGGCTGAGAGAATTACTGACGCACTATTTTCCAATCGTCTGGATATGCTTTCCGCGGGTGATCTGCAACAGTTGGCACTTGATGGAATGCCTTCAACACAAATTGAAGCTGAGACCGTTGGAATCCTTGAAATGTTGGTGGAGTCAGGCCTGGCGGTTACCCCACGGGGCGAAGTGACAAAGGGTCAGGCGAGGAAGTTGATTAAAAGCAATGCCGTTTCAGTCAATGGGGAAAAAATTGACAGCGAAGACATCGTTCTTGGTAAGAGCAATGCACTGCATGGCCGATATCATGTTGTCGGTAAAGGGAAGAAGCAGTACCACCTGCTGGTAATCCGCTAGCCGAAGGCTTGGTTCAGTCACAAGCCTGGAATTTGGTGGAGCCAGGCGGGATCGAACCGCCGACCTCCTGCGTGCAAGGCAGGCGCTCTCCCAGCTGAGCTATGGCCCCAGAAAAACTGAGTAAATGTAGAGCCCTAGTGCTGAGCGGAACCCTACCTGATATAACATGGAGCTCGTATCTTACTTTATGCTTGCCTCGTAAGCACGGGATCGAAGTCGAGGGCGACCCCAGTCCGACCACCTGCGTGCAAGGCAGCCGCTCTCCCAGCTGAGCAATGGCCCAGAATTCCTACTAAACCACCAATCCGGCTGGTATGGGAGGATTTGATCGGCGGCGCCTAGCTGGACGCCTAGTCCACCGACCTCGCCAACCGTGTCCCTGTTAACCAGCAATCTGGTGGGTCTGGGTGGATTTGAACCACCGACCTCACCCTTATCAGGGGTGCGCTCTAACCAACTGAGCTACAGACCCCAGTTTGTTAATACTTCAAATACTGAATTTGAAACGAACTGAGGGCGCGTATTATACGCACGGGAATTAGTTTTACAAATCAAGTCGATTTTCGACGAATTGGACAAAATGTAATCGCGTTTTATGTCTTTGCTAACCATAATCAGCACATGACTAAGAGCATCGAAGATAGTATTAGGAGCCTCGTGAGGGGCGCCGGAGTGGAGGCGTCTGTTGAACTGACAAAGGAGCTTGAACAATTGGGGTTGGGGTTTCGCGAGCAGATGGGGCAGGTTCATTTATCACAGCCTCTGGAATTACTTGATGCGAACGAAATACTGCATTGGGTCTCATCGAAACCTGATTTGGAAATCCACTGGTCCATTGATTCAACCAACAGCCATCTGGTTGGCAAAAAGCCTAAATCAGTAACGATTTGTTTGGCAGAGCAACAGCTTGCCGGAAGAGGCAGACGTGGTAAGTCGTGGGTGAGCCCTTTTGGGAAGAACATATACTTGAGTTTAGGTAGGGAATTCCGCAGGCAGATTACTGACCTGGGAGGCCTGAGTCTGGTTGTTGGGACACAGGTTGTCAAAACGCTGCATGCCTGTGGCCTCAAGGACACTGGATTGAAATGGCCCAACGACATACTTCTCAAAGGTGGGAAACTCGCGGGCATCCTGGTTGAATTAGGAGCACCAGCTGACGGTGGCATGTTTGCGGTGATTGGCGTCGGTATCAATCTTTCGTTGCAGGAAGCGGATAGCCAACAGATTGATCAGCCGCATACAACGGTGGAGCAGTACGGGTCTGTTTCCAGGAACGAATTGACGGGAAAACTCTGCGAAAACCTATTGCAGGCGATGACGGTTTTTGAGCGCGACGGCTTTGCTGCATATCATGAAGAATGGAATCATTACAATCTGTATAGGGGACGACAGGTAATGATTCACCGTGGTGAAGAACGCATAGATGGGATAGATACTGGTGTCGATGAGAATGGAAACCTATTGCTGAAAACCACGGAAGGGGTCAGGGTTTTTAATGCTGGTGAAGTCAGCTTGCGGGCAAGAGACTGATCAATGAGATATATCATCTTCAGTCTCCTGGCCCTGAATTTTGTTTATCTCTTCTACAATCTGTTTGCGCAGGAAAGTGAGCCTGGGGTTGGGTCGCCTCCTGAATCCGAGTTGGAAGTTTCCACCATCCAACTGCTTGGGGAGAATACTGACCAGGATGCAAGATTGCGTCAAATGGCTCGGGCCATAGAGAATCCGGTTCTTGTGCCAGAGTCGCAGGAGCCAAATTGTAGTGCACTTGGGCCATTTGTGAGCGTCTCGAAGGCACAGGCAGCACTTGAACGCATTGAGTCCATGAACTACCTCGTTACCCTGCTCGCCGTTGATCAGCTAACCGGTGAGCATGACTTCAGGGTTTTGATTCCTCCAGCCGCCTCTTTGGAAGAGGCATTTAGAATGTTGCGGGAGTTGCAATCTCAAGGGATAGATAGTTACGTCATCTCTAAAGGAGAGGAAGCCCTAGGCATATCTTTAGGTGTATTTTTAGTCGAAAGTGCTGCCAGGTCAGTCCAGGAGAAGTTGAAGAAGAACGGCTATCAAACGCTTATTACACAAATAGCTAGACTTGAACGCGAGTACTGGATTTTTTCTATACAGGATTCAGATCTTGAAATTGAGGATGAAATCCTTGGACTGCTGCAAAATGAATACCCGGAAATCGAGCAGGCACAGCAAATGTGTCTTTAGCCATCGTTTTCTTAGATTTAGACGTTGAACGAGTGAAACAGGGGAAATTGTGCCAAATATATACCGTTAAAGCTGTACTGATTGGCACGCCTGGCATAAACTCCGCTCCTCCTCGGAGGCGTGAGAAATTAAGGGGTTTTCGTTAGCCCATGCCGCTATAGCTCAGTTGGTAGAGCAACTGATTTGTAATCAGTAGGTCCCGAGTTCGACTCTTGGTGGCGGCACCAGGCTAGGAACCTTTACAGAGCG
>PBRQ01000091.1 GCA_002725995.1 Gammaproteobacteria bacterium | reverse complement strand
TCGTTTGCATTATCAACGGCATGCTGCATAAGATGAAAACCGATGAGCAAAGCACTCCCTTAAATGAGATGCTCATCTGTTCCATTTGTTTGACGACGGACAAGCCCGATCATGTTGAGCGCCAGGGACCGAGACAAGTGTAACAACTGCATAGATTGGCACGCTCTATGCCCAGAACCCAGGTCATCTCACTTCCCCTGCATGGGGCAGAAGAGAACATAAGCACTAAAATTGCTGATGCTTCCTGTACTCGCTGCGGTCGGTGTGCCGACATCTGCTCAGAGAGGGTATTCAGAATTACTACCCGATTTCACCAGGAGTGATGCCCAAGACCATGGAAAAATGGCTGCTTTTACTTCTGGCTTTCAGCTGGCACCAAAATAATACTAGCAAGTAGGGTGGTCGCTAAAAGCAACGCACCATTGCCATAAAATGCTAAGGCAGCACCACCCGTATCGTATATGTAGCCTCCAACAATCGGCCCCATACTGGCGCCAATACCATAATACAATTCTACCACCCCAAACACGCGCCCCCGGGTTCGCTCAGCACTGAATTCAGCAGCAAGGGATTTCCTTGCGGGGTCAAATGCCGCCCAGGCTACCGTTGCTATGGTGTAGAAAACGACAAAACTAACAAATAGATCGAGGTGCACAAGAAAAAGGTAGAGCAGCCCCGGAATTGACAGACTTACTACCATTACTCTGATATTTCCAAAGAGACTACTCAGCTGTCCCAGCTTCGAAGGCAGGATCGCAAAAATGATACCAGAGGGCAGGAACGCCCAAACCAACATGGATGTCGGTAGCGCAAATTTATCCTGCAGATAGATCAGATATAGCGGTTGAATGAGCGCATTTGCAAAACCAGAGAGGAAAACGATCAGTAGTAACCGGCGCAATGCGGGGACAATCTTGAAAGGGCCGCTGTGTTCTTGCTGCTTACCTGACTTGGTTTCAGGCAACCTGAAGAAAGCGACAAAGAAGGCGCAAAAAGCCATCAAGGCATACAAGCCGAAGGTGTACTTCCAGGCAACGATGGGCATGGCGCCGAGTAGCCAGAATCCAATCATCGCGCCAACAAAAGTGGCACGGGTTTGCATTTCAATATTCTTGCCCATAGCCACGGCACGCTCATGTTCCGCGGTCAGGTCTGCGGTGATGGTGTCGACACCAATGAGCAGCAAAGATGCGCCGATACCCTGCAGTAATCTGGCCACATACATGGCGTTCACGTCCTCTGCAAATGCGAAGAACATGTTGGCCATGCAATAAACCGCCATGGACACCACGACGAAAGGTTTCCGACCGAAACGATCCAGCGCAGAGCCAACCAACGGCCGCAACACAATCAGTGAGATCGTGAATAGGCTGAACAAAGCACCAATTTCGACCGCACTGGCACCGAGCTGTTTTGCCTGCACCGGTATCGCAAAGCTGACGAAAAATATTGGCACAGACACCAGGAAAAGCACCTGCCTAAGAGCACTAAGGCCTTTACTCAAACGTAAACTCCACCCGTGTCATAAACCCAGCTAGTATATGCCATCAACTCAACATTGCTCCATGCTCGAACTGCCGGCTCTATAGAAGGTTCTGACTCTGAATTACGGTACCGGCAGCGGGCACCCGCCATCTTAGAAGATCCTGCTTTATATGCAGCATTCCCAATTGGGGTGCAGTTCTTTCGCTATAACACCACCCTGAACTTGAATACAAGTTCAGCAGCCAGTCATTGGACTGGCCGGGTTCCCTGAGAGTATTTTCGTACGAACCAAGCTGACTTCAGATGACTTTCTTTTTCTCCAGCCTTTCGACCAGATTATTCAACACCTTGGCGGTTGTCGAGGAACTAAAAGAATCATTGAGGATGTTTGTGATTTCCTTATTCATGGAAGTATTGTTCAACCTTGCCCTGCGTTTTATTTTTTTATGCAAACCGGCGGGCAAACGTAAAACAAACTTCACCTGTTCTGCTTCTGGCATAGATATCCTTCTCCTTTTTTGTGATACATTAATTTTTTCAGGTTCACATTATAAATGGTAACGAAACTAATTGTGTAAGTTAATCATTACATTAGTGAAAAAAATTTGTTCTATGTTGAAAAGACATGATTAAAATATCAGTATGATATTAGGCTATTACTTTTCGAAAATAGTATGGCCTGCCCTAATATTAAGATGACCCTGAACGCCAACCTGTTCGTTGGAAACAAAATCTTCCAGAAAATCAATCGAATCCGGCGTATTAGCAAGGAATCTGCATCCGGCCTCGGTGCTGCCAAGCACAATTCCCCGGTAAGGCTTGCCTTCCCGGTCATAGGACACCGTATAGGATTCAATCGTAGCGCCTCCTTCGGCGGCAGTATTCACGGCTACGGGCGATGTTTGCATCTTCCCGGAGGGAAGTTCAGCGAGCAATCCATCCTTGGGTGCTGACTCCTTTGCGGCAGAGGACAATACAACGGCAGAATGCTTGGTCAGGTACCAGCCATTCCCCGTGACCAGACCCTTTTGACCTGCGTTGTCACGCAGTTTCTGCGCCATATCCGCAATAGAGTGCAGTGTATAAGCACTGGCCGGGCCACCGGCGTACGGCAACCCACCCGTGACCGTAAACCCCCGCGGATCATCAACCGACAGATCCAGCACGTCACATGCCATCTGCACAGCGATGGGAAAACAGCTGTAAAAATCAAAATGGTCAATCTCGGTGACTTCAACGCCAGCATTTGTAAGGGCGCTGACATGTGTGTCTTTCATTGAGGGGCACTCAGTAAAATCGGGCCTTTCACTAGCCCACCAGGCCTTCTCCTGGCTGTGTGCCCCACCCCACCAATAGACCCACTTTTCCTCCGGGACTCCCAACGCCCTTGCTTTCTCTGCTGAACACAGGATTAAACCCGCCGCCTGCTCCGTATTCAGTACTGCGTTGAGGTACTTCGGATAGGGGAAGCAAATCATCCTGTTTTCAGCGGTTACTGTGGTGAGTTCTTCCGCTGATCTCTGTGTCGGGAACCAAGCATATTCGTTACCAGCAGCAACTTCGCTAAACCTGGTAAAAAGACTTCCCATCCGTTGATTGTGCTGATCAAAGTTCAACCCCAACTTTGCACGCATTGAATTTTCAAACAGCGGGTATATATCCGTGGGTTGTTCCAGTCCGTACCGTCCTTCCAACTCACTACTTCCAGGCTCATCCCCACCCACCAAAACCGGTGTACCAGTGCCACCCCTGGTCCAGGCCAGGCGTTTTTTTGCAGCGATTGCCCGCAACAGGACTTTGAGATTATTGCAGCCGGCTATGAGGGCAAATTCAGATTCCCCCCGAACAATTTCGCTGGCCATAGAATTCAACAGGGTAACCCCCACCTGACCACCCGTGCCGGATACATATTCATGCTTAGGGTGGGCACCAATTTTTTCGGCAACAAGGTTAGGTGCATTATCCGGGTGCCATCCGAGGATACCAACGAGCGCAATGGTATCGAGTTTCTGTAGGTCCTGTTCCGTTAGCTCTGCATCCTTCCTCGCACCATGGGCAACCCGGGCAAGCATATCAAGGGGCTCAATATGCTGATCTATATCGGCCTCGCGATCCACCAATTGTCCTGTTCCGATGATGACTGGAATATTGCTTTCCTTCACCCGCTCCTCCTGTTGTTTAAGTCACTGCTGATTAATTGGCGATAGTATAAGCAATCGGCCATGGATTCTGTATCGACCCTACCAGCCTGAAACTGCTAGTATCAAAATCTACTACGGATAAAACAAACACCTTACGTGAACCACTCCCCAGTCACCCGCAGCCGGGTTCTCTATATCGCCTGGCCAATCATACTGTCCAACATATCGACCCCGTTACTCGGACTGGTTGATACGGCCGTTATTGGTAACCTGGGTGATCCAACACTAATTGGCGCCATCGCAATTGGCAGCATGATCTTCAGCTTTCTATACTGGGGATTCGGGTTCCTGCGGATGGGCACCACGGGGCTGGTCTCCCAAGCCAGGGGTTCCGGCGATGAGACCGAGGCAAAGGCGGCTTTCTACCGCGCCTTCCTTGTTGCAGTATTTATCGGCCTAGCGCTCTTCGCCTTGCAAGTGCCCATTGCCACCCTCGCATTCTCCATCATTGAGGGCAGCGACGCCGTTGAAAAAGCAGCACTGACCTATATGCAGATCAGGATATGGGGAGCGCCGCTCAGCCTCTCTTACCTCGCCATTATCGGTTACCTGCTTGGCCAACAGGATACCCGCGCCATACTGATTCTTCAGTTCCTATTGAATTTCGTCAATATCATTCTCGATATCGTGTTCGTCGTTGGCCTGGGATTCGATGTCGCTGGTATCGCTGCTGCAACTGTTATCGCAGAGAGTCTTGCACTATTTGCCGGGCTCGCCATGGTGGTTGCTCGGATAAGAAAGGGAAATGGTGGCCTCGGCATCGATACCGATCGACTCAAGGATGCAACGGCACTGAAACGCATGTTTGTCATCAATCGGGACATCATGATCAGAACCCTGTGTCTAATATTCGCCTTTGCCTGGTTCACTAATGAAGGCGCAAAATCCGGAGACATTGTGCTGGCAACCAACGCCATACTGATGCAGTTTGTCACCTTCTCCGCCTTTTTCCTGGATGGCTTCGCCCTGGCTGCAGAGAGCCTTGTAGGCCATGCCATTGGCGCGAGGAACAAGCAACAGCTAAAAGTTTCTATCCGCTACACAACCGAGTTAGGGCTCGCAACTGCAGTACTGGTGAGCGTCTGCTTCGTTGTGGTTGGGGGACTGGCAATTGACCTACTCACCAATGTGACCGAGGTGCGCGAAATGGCCAGAATATTTCTTCCCTGGGTGGTTGCCGCCCCGGTTGCGTCTGTCTGGTGCTACCTGCTGGACGGCATCTTTATCGGCGCCACACAAACAAGGGAAATGCGCAACGCCATGATAATCTCACTCCTATTCTATCTATTGGCCTGGTGGCTGCTGGTCGACCTATATGCCAACCATGGGCTATGGGCAACACTGACATTGTATTTCGTCAGCCGGGCCATGACTCTCAGCTACTATCTTCCCCGGCTTATCAATCTAAAATCCGTGGTCTAATATCTAGGCAGACGGCTTGCTGGCGTACAGGTACAGCATTTCCAGGGCAAGGGTCGCACCGGCAAGTGAGGTAATGTCACCTACATCATAGGCGGGCGCGACTTCTACCAGGTCCATACCGACCAGGTTGATACCAGCCAGGCCTCTTAAAATTTGCTGGGCCTGATGTGTGCTCAATCCACCAATGACAGGCGTCCCGGTACCGGGCGCCATACTGGGATCCAGGCAATCAATATCAAATGTCAGGTAGCACTTGTTCCCACCCACTATGCGCTTAACTTCTTCTACCACGGCTTTTATTCCCTGCTCATGCACCCAAGGTGCCTTGATAATATTGAACCCACAATCGCTCTCGTTATAGGTACGAAGGCCTATCTGAACAGAGCGAGCGGGAACCACAATACCGTCTTCGGCAGCTCTGAAAAATACGGTGCCATGATCGATCCGTTCATCTGGATCTTCCCAGGTATCAGAGTGAGCATCGAAGTGAATCAGGGAGACCGGGCCATGAATTTCTGCGTGCGCCTTCAAGACCGGGTAAGTGACAAAGTGATCACCACCCAGACTTAACAATGCGACATCCTGTGATAGGATGGCTGCCGCATGTGCCTGTATCTGGTCCGGGATAGCTTGCGGCATACCATGGTCAAATTCGCAATCACCATAATCAACCACGGACAGCTGATCGAAAGCATCAAACCCCCAGTCGTCAAGTCGCGCCCAGGCCAGGTTAGTGGATGCAGCTCTTATACCACCAGGTCCAAAACGCGCACCCGGACGATTAGTCGTAGCAGTGTCAAACGGTATGCCCGTTACGGCTACATCAACCCCTGCCAACTCACGACTGTACCTGCGACGCATAAAAGTCAAAATACCACCGTACATGGCATCCGTACTGGAACCGTACAGTTCTTTCTTGTTCGATCCCTGCACTACTTTTTCTTTGTCATTCATTGCTATCGCCGGCGCATTCCTATCAAGACGCTTTCCCACCCGAAATCAGTCACGGGCAATACTAACGCATTTGGCTATCGCAAGCGGAAAAAAACTGCCGGGAGAGGCGCTTTTTCAACCATCAGGACTATCTCGATCGACCACATACAGCCGCCAGATGCCAACCGTCAGAAGCGGGATGATGTACAAAATCATGAACCCCCAGGCCAGAGTTCCATAGCCTTTTGCAATCAAGTCAATAATACCAACCTGTGACAAAATGCCAGCCAGGGCAACGATAGCTCCAGCTATAGTGGCATGTATTTTTGGGCTGAGCAGATCCCCCGTTCGATCCGACCACCAGCCATCGAACCGCTCCACAAAACCCTGGATGGTTCCTGCCCCCGTCTCGATAAAAGTACCGAACAAAACAATCAGGTACCCAATTTTCAACCAGTCTTGATCAAGCCTGATAAACATCTCGTAGACTGGCAACCCTGCCCCCAGAATAGATGGGAGTTGTGAGATGAAACTGACGTGCAGAAGCAGCGCAGGAATCATTGCTATTACGCCTCCGACAATACCGGCTATCAGCGCCTGCTGCCTGGTTTCGATGGCCCTCGCTGCATAAAGGATGAGTGGAATACCAGCCATATTATAAAATGCATACTGCAAACCACTGGTAAACCACCCAGGTTCGGTCGTGCTTGCCTGGCCGGTAAAGGAATCCTGGAATATCGAAAATACTGCGATGAAATAGACAATAAAAACGGCGTAGAGAAAGACACTCCAATAGGCGAGCACCAGCACCACCAGGTCCCTGCCATAGAAGGTCAACACTACTACCGAAAAGAGCATAACAACGGTTCCCATGAACGATGGTATTTCAAGCTCGGCCTGCAGAACTTGCCCGGCAGCTGACGCAATCACAGCAATAATCAACAGGAACAACAGAATCGCGAGTATTTCATAGAGAAACCAGAATCTACCCAGGAAAACCTTGAAGAAGTTGCGATAGTCAAAAACATTGAACACACATGAGATTTCAAGGGATACGGCAAAAACAATTGCTATGCATACGGCGGCGATCAAAACTGAATAAAAGCCGCCCATGGTTCCATAGTTGGAGAAGTATTCAACGACTTCCCGACCGGTACCATAACCGCCACCAATCATGACTGATTGCAGAATGGCGCCCGGGATCAGGTATCTTCGTGCGAAGTTCAGCATTGATTCGTGGCGGTCAGCCAAACTAATTGCTTGGCAACTCCCACGGTGGCTATTCGCCGGGTAACTATTCTCCAGGTAATAATGCCCTGAATCCTTCGATGTACTCCTCGGTCATATACTGACGAAACTCACCTGCATCAAGAAAGCCAGAATGGCATGAAGTGCATAACTCGAAACGGATGTGAACAGGATCATCCGTCAGGCGCTGATCCATCATCTTGTTGCACTTGGGGCAATCCACATAGACCATTTCGTTGTACTCGGCCCCCTTGGATTCATCGCCACTGTCTATCTCAGTGTCACTGCCGATCTCTTCCAGAATTTGACGGTCCAACTGGGCAAAATACAAGCCGTGGCATTCACTACATTGATCAACCCGGATCGGGTTATCACTTACCTTGGCCATTTCACCGTAACACTTGGGACATTGCATTTTGCTGCCTTCCTCTTCATCAACTGAACATGCGAAACGATACCGCATTTACTATTTGATATCTGTAACCATACATGTCTGATTGCACCGCATCTTCAAACTCAATGGGGTCTGTTTTCAGCACTGCAAACAATTTACTATTAATCCACAAAGAGGAGTACAACAATTTGAAAACCAAAATTCTACTGCTTCTGATGCTCATATCTAATACGGCAATAGCTGAAACGCTCATTCACTGCCCTCGACTGATTGACGGCCTCTCTGACGATAGTTTTGAAACTATGACAATCAGGGTCAGGGATAAAGAAATCGTCGGGATAACCAAAGGCTATGAAGAGGGCAGCAAATCCGACACCCTGATAGTACTACTCGATTCGACCTGTATGCCGGGCTTGATTGATACCCATGTCCACATCTCATCAGAACTAAGTCCGAAGAGATACGAGAATCGTTTTCGGCTGGACCCCCAGGACTATGCCTACGCATCAATACCCTATGCCGAGAAAACACTTATGGCTGGGTTTACAACCGTCAGGGACCTGGGAAGCGCATACAACCTGTCAATATCCCTGCACGATGCAATTAATAAGGGTGTGATAAGGGGGCCTCGCATTTATACCGCCGGCAAAAGCCTCGCAACAACCGGTGGACACGCTGATCCCACCAATGGCAGAAACCAGTCGCTAACGGGTGACCCCGGACCAAAGCAAGGTGTCGTCAACACCCCGCGGATGCAAGAAAAGCAGTTCGCCAAAGGTATAAGGATGGCGCGGACCTGATCAAGATTACCGCAACAGGCGGTGTACTAAGCCAGGCAACCAGCGGTCAGAACTCACAGTTCACTGACGAAGAACTCGCTGCAATTATGTCAATCGCCAAGGACTATGGCTTTAAGGTAGCAGCCCACGCCCACGGGGCGGACGGAATGAAAAGGGCTGTCCGTGCCGGTATCGATTCGATCGAGCATGGCACCTATATGGACAAGGAAACTATGCGATTGATGAAAAAGCATGGAACGGCCTATGTACCAACCATTATTGCGGGGAAATTCGTCGCAGAAAAAGCGGCAGTCGATGGCTATTTTAGTGATCTCGTGAGACCTAAGGCCGCCAGCATTGGCCCTCAAATATAGCAGACCTTTGCCGAGGCATACAAGGCTGGTGTCTGGATCGTGTTTGGCACCGACACAGGCGTTTCTCCTCACGGGGACAACTGGAAGGAATTTGGTTACATGGTGGAAGCCGGCATGCCCGCCATGGAGACCATTCAGTCCGCCACCGGGATGGCATCACAACTGCTGGGCATTGAAGACAAACTCGGCACCCTTGAAGCTGGCAAGCTGGCCGACATCGTTGCCGTTGCTGGGAATCCAATCAACGACATCAGCAAGATGGGCCAGATGCGATTCGTGATGAAGGAAGGGAAAGTCTACCGGCACGATCAATAAACTCATAGCCGGAACTGATCGCTACCCGCCAGTTGGTTGGAACCTGCAGCAGACTCACTCAGGACTATGGTTCCTTGCTCGGCAA
The DNA here is from genome assembly GCA_002725995.1 of Gammaproteobacteria bacterium. Taxonomy (GTDB): domain Bacteria; phylum Pseudomonadota; class Gammaproteobacteria; order Pseudomonadales; family Azotimanducaceae. The sequence goes on along the minus strand of PBRQ01000091.1, from coordinate 15,626 downwards.
TTAGATTACGCTGCCCAGCATGACATCCAGTGCTGTAAGCTCAATTCCCAGTTTTCTGGCTACCGGCGCTGCATCTAAATCATCATCATGGTCCAGCAGGTCAATCATATCCTCAGTAATAGGCGGTGATGCCATAATCATACCGAGTACTCTCCCCATCCATTTTCCAACCACCAAGGGTAAAGAAACCACGAGTGGATTCTTACCTTTGATTCTTCCCGCACGTTGAATCAGCGCCTTTCTGGTCAATGATTCCGGCCCACCTAGCTCCAGAATTTCTTCCGTTAGAGGGTTTTCAACCAGCGAACAAATCGCGTCAACCACATCTCCAGCATAGATAGGCTGTTCCAGGCTGTCAGCCCTAAAAGTGACGCTGACTTGCTGGACGGCCTTTCTCTGCAGGGACATGGATGCGTAATCATCTTCTCCAAGCACCATTGGTACCCTGAGAATCGTAGCGGGCACTCCTCCGTTTAGAAGTATGTTCTCCGAAATACCACGTGAGGCGAAACAACCATTCGATGACTGAGCATCACTGCCAACGATACCTAAAGTAATGATCTGTTTGAGTCCTGCCTTCTCAGCAGCCTCAGCTAGAGCGGTGCAGGGGGACTCGTGCGCCTGATCGTAGGAATTGTTTTTCGTCACTTTAATCATGCCAACAAGGTGAACAGCGACATCACAATCCAAAGCAGCGGATGTCAATTCGTCCCGGTCCGTATAGTCGACTACTTTTTTGCTGCAGGTGACCCCAGAGAGGGGCTCCAGGGCACGTTCTGAGCGCACAACTGCAACGACCTCGTGGCCTTCAGCCAATCTGCATACGACGCGCTGACCCAGGTGCCCGTTGGCACCGGTGACAAGTATTCTCACGTAAGATGTTCCTAATCTGTTTCTGTAGGTGGTAAGAAATTAATTCTCCCATTATTATGGATGAAATCCCGGCCCAATGCGTTAGCCCATCAATAATTTAGCACTGCCAAATATCTTAAGCTGCTCCCGGTATTTCCTTGCCCTGCCCATGCTATATCTCGTTCTCATCGAACACTGGACCCTTGCAGCGATCGTGTTAGTGACTACCGTGGGGACAGACCTGCTCGATGGCTATATCGCGAGGGTACGCAACCAGATAACGGCATTGGGTGGGCTGCTGGATCACTCGAGCGATGCCTTCTTTGTGTCACTCTTGCTGTTTGCACTGGCGGCACGGGGTTTGGTGCCCATTGCTCTGCCCTGTCTGGTGATTATTGCCTTCCTGCAATACACGTTTGACTCGCGCGCCCTCTCAGGGCACTCCCTCAGGACCAGCAACCTTGGTCGTTACAACGGCGTCAGCTATTTTTTGCTGGCTGGGTTCCCTGTAATGCAGAATGCGCTGAACTTGCACGTCATCCCCGACGAATATTTCAAGTGGATTGCGTGGGGATTGGTTCTCAGTACAACCATCTCAATGCTAGACCGCCTGTTCACCCTGCAAAGGAAAAACCGGTCAGATACTAGTATCGACGAATAGTTCTTTATTAGCCTTGGGAAGAAAAATCAAGCCTATCGTCGCATTGAATGAAACAAAGAATGTATGCATGACGAGGGAAAAAGCACCGACCTCTGGGAATGCAGGAAAAAGCACCGTCCAAAGTAGTAGCGCGCCGGCATGAAATGGCAGAGGCAAAGCAGCTGCTATAAAAATCACCGGCAGAAATGCCATCATCTGCCCGAACCCCACTTCGACGCCGAAAAGATCCAGCGCAAGTGTGTAGACAATTACCGCACCGAGCAGATTGGGCGCCTTGCATAGCAGTATAAGGATATAGTCAAGCAGCCTGGCCTGCCTGAGAGCATGAAATATCTGCTTGTCCCGTAGCGTTGAATTCTTCAGAATCGAGCCATTGAAGTAGTAAATATGGAAAGGGAAATAAAGAAACATAACAAGGTACACGCCACCTAATATTTTTGTTAGCGGCAACATGGTTGAGGCTTCAACCACAAGGTCATAGTAAAAGAATACACCTATAGCAGAGAAGATGAGCAACTGGTAGATTTCAACAATCCCCAAGAGAATCATGCTTGATATTGCCTTCCACACAGGGACTTCATGGCGCCGAAGCAGATAAAGGGACATCGCCCCTTTGCCAACCTGTTCATTAACCAGCGACAATATATAGGCGCTGGCACGGATAGGGAGAATATTGGTTAACCTTATTTCAGACGTGTTGAACCATTTGATTACTCTCCAGGTAGCGTGGGCATCGATGAAAAAGAAAAATAATGAATATGGAATCATCAATGTCAGCCAAAGGAGCCAGTCAGCGCCCTGGAAAAAGTTAACAAGGTATTCACCCAGCGTGATACCATCACGTTGCGCAGCTTTTTCCGTTCTGTTGTAGACAAGATAGAAACAACCTGCAGCCAGAGCCCAGGTGACAAAACGAAAGGCAATTGATTTGACTTTACTTTGGCTCGAGCCAACTTCCGGTTCTGACGAATCGTTCATGATGATATGTTCAAAAAATTGAGTTTGTGGACATTAGCACGGTCGAGCACGTTTCTCACTCTGAAAACTACTGCCCTCTTTTGCTAGTTGGTGAGCCGGGACAAGAATTATATGGCACCCTAAGCCAGCGGTTCAGCAGGTATCAGATTCAGGTGACACCATCTTCAGGCAGTGGATCATGACAGACACAATTGCGGCCCCTCTTCTTTGCGTCATAAAGATGCCTGTCTGTGCTGCCTCAACAAACTCTGCACCACCACTCAGGCTATCGCCACCACCCCACCAGGTGACACCGAGGCTAATGGTGAACTTCAAATCTAATTCATCATAACTGAAGGTATGGGCCTCAACTTCACATCTCACTCTTTCAACCAGGACAATGGCCGTTTCCAGGGGCGCACCCCGGTGCAAAAAGACAAATTCCTCTCCGCCATATCGTGCAAACAAATCATAGCCCCTGGCCTCAGTCTCAATGAGTTCCACCAGGTTTTTGAGAATAAAATCTCCGACCGGGTGACCCCAGGTATCGTTAACCTGTTTGGAGTGATCAATATAGAAGAGGACAAGCGCCAGCCCAACTGAATTTCGACGGTTAAAGTTGAACTCTTTCTCCAGGGTTTCGCTGAAGTATCGCTTGTTATAGATCCGTGTCAGACCATCCTTGACCGCCATATTTCTTAGCATCACGTGGTAATAGGTGTCGTCCTCGTCCTGATAGCTGAACTTGAATACGACGTTGCCGAGGGTTAGTTTATCCCCTTCATCAAGTTTCGTGGGTTCACTTACCTTGTCCTTGTTGACCCAACAGCCGTGATACTAACGAGGTCAGAGACATAGTAGCCATCGGAGCGGTCGACAATCATGGCATGCTTGCGACTCATGCTTATACCAGAGATGACTAGTTCCACTTCGTCGCTGCGCCCGATCATGGTAACGTTATTTTCCAGCTCATAGACCTGCCCAATGAAGTCGCCCTTGATCATAATTAGACAAGGTCTTTTAACCTCTTCATCGTCGTCGAGGACCGAGGGCCCTTCTCTGAACTCTGTGCTGTCAGACATTTCCGGGAAATTTCTGAATAGGTACTGATGCACCAAATATAACACCAGTTTTGTACATCAACTCAGCTATGAATTTCACCAGGTTATTGGGTTCAACCCGGCTGGGTTAACGTCCATATCGCCTTGCACGCTGCTGGAATACACGGATAGCACGCCAGAAATCTATCCTTCTGAATGCAGGCCAGTAGACTTCAGTAAAATACAATTCCGAGTAGGCGCTTTGCCAGATCAAAAAGCCTGAGAGACGCTCTTCACCGGATGTTCTTATAATCAGATCTGGATCCCGAATCCCCTCCGTGTAGAGATAGTTGCCGAACAGTTCCTCATCAATAGCACTGATATCGAGAGCTTCCTTTTTCACTTCATCGGCAATTTTCTTGACCGCATCAATTATCTCTGCCCTTCCCCCGTAACTGATCGCAATGTTGAGCAAGAACCTGTCGTGATCACGGGTCATCGTCTCAATCTTTTCGATCTCCTCATTCATCTCGGCTGAAAGGTTCTCTTTTCTACCGATGACCTTGATCCGTACTTTCTCTTCCTTGATGACCGGATCAACCTGGAACTCCCTTAGTTTTCGCAAAATCAGATCCATCAGGTATTCGACTTCATCATCACTACGATTGTAGTTTTCAGTAGAGAATCCGTAGAGAGTGATAATTTTTATTTGCAGGCGCCAGCACCAGCGGAGAAAGTCTTCCAGCGTTTCTGACCCGGCGGCGTGTCCCTCGTTTTGATCCAGCCCCATGTCCTTGGCAAAGCGGCGGTTGCCATCAACAATCAGCCCAATATGCTGGGGCCTGGGTCCAGGTTTTATCTGCGCCCACAGCCATGGTTCGTACAATCGGTACAAGAAATTAGGTATCTTCATTTACACCGGCTTCCCACAGGCTTGAGCGAAGGCTTCTAGTGGATTCTTACTATCTAGACCCCACCGCATACGGAGTGAAGCATAGCATTACAAAGTTCATGAGGGCTAGCCTGCTCAATATCTACAGTACAATTTCTGCAGCGCAATTTCTGCAGCACAATACCTGCTGGTTAGGGCATGTCCATGAAAAAGAACCGAGCCTGAATAAATAGCTGGACCAAATCTAGGCTAGTTAAGAATCTTGTAGCCCCTGCCGCTGAGGCAGTTCTTGACTATGTCTGCTTTTTCTTCGCTGCCTTCAATCACCTTACCAGTTGCCCCGATGACGGCACCCGTTGAGGCACCTTCAGCAGCCCTGCTTGAGTTTCCTGCGGCAGCACCAGCCAGCCCACCAACGGCTGCACCCACCGCAGCGCCCTTAGCCATTTCTTTCCCCAGGGGAACCTGATGCTTGAGTGCACGACATTCTGCCAGGTCTTTTTCATAGTCAGCCCGGTTCAAACCACGTGGATCCACTACCACCCTGTCGGTTGTACAGGCAGTAGATCCCATTACCAGCAACAATATAAATACTCGCACCGAATTTTCCCTAGATTCTCCTGTCAGCAAGACTACCAATACCTACCTGAACCACAGATGAATGCCGCCCTAGCTTTTCGATGAGTCTGTGCCGGCCGCCCCCCCACGACGGCCGTCTCATAAAAGCCGCGCAAAGGAAGTGTCACTCATGCTTGCAGATTGTTGCCCATTGCCTATAATGGTCAGACCGTATTGGTCAGACCGTATTGGTCAGACCGTATTGGACTATCCACATCGGTCTGACCTAACGGCCAAACACAGGATTTATAGGGAATTCAGGGAAGGCATGAACGCATCAAAAGCTGAAGAAATTACACGCATTCTGCGTACGGAAATTCTCCGCGGCCAGTATCGGGAAGGTGAACGGCTACCCTCTGAACGAGACCTGGCCGCCAGGTTTGAAGCCAACCGCGGGGCGGTGAGAGAAGCTATCAAGAAGCTCGAACAGCTCGGGATTGTCGATGTGCAGGCGGGCGGGATTCGCATTGTTGCCGTTGAAGACGCCACGCTCGAAGTACTTGGACACATAATGGATCTGGAAGAAATACCCAGCCCAACCCTCGTCATGCAGATATTTGAAGTAATTGGAGCAATCATGGCCCAGTCTGCTGGGTCCGCAATCAGGAACGCGACGACGGAGCAAATAACCGGCATGCGAAGTATCCTCAAGAAGCTGCTCAGCTATACCGATCGGCACGAGGAATACCATGCCGAGTGGCAGACGCTCGGCGCCTGCTTCAGTGAAGTAAACCAGAACCTGGTATTGCGCCTGATTATCAACGGTCTCAAAACCCAGTTTGTCGAACGCCTCAGAAGTGCCGGCCTGCACCCACAGATAGATGATAAGAAGGATACTGAATACCTGCTCGCGATAGATGCGGCACTCGAGAATCGTGACCTTAAGGCTGCCAGCGAAGCCATCATAGGGCACTTCCAACTTCTCAATGAGGGGCTCGTGGCTGCTCTGGAGGAGCGTCAGGAGGCGGGAGTCAGGAGTGTGTCAAATGCGTAGTGTACTCATAAAAGGTGCGCTGACGGTTTCCGTTATATTTTCTGCCTTAATCGTTGCCTATGGTCTTTTGGCTACAGCACCACAGCCTGAGCAGGTCGAACGCGAAGAAGTGGCAACAGCTATCCGGGTACTACCGGTCAAGAAGCAGGCGATTCGACTTGAAGTACTCTCTCAAGGCAGTGCGCTACCACGAATCCAGAGTGAACTGATTCCAGAGGTCACTGGTCGCGTCAAGTGGATGTCCTCAAAGCTGGTCGCAGGCGGCTATTTTGAGAAAGATGAAATTCTACTTAGCATTGATGATCGCGATTATCGCTCAGCGGTTGGGCGAAGCCAGGCCAGTGTTACTAGAGCAAAGGCTGAGGATGAACATGCCCGCTTTGAGCTAAAGAGGATGCAGGAACTGGTAAAGAATGAGCTTACAAGCCAGGCAAGCCTCGAAAACGCACTGCGCAGCCAGCGAATCGCAGAGGCTGCCCTGCTGGAAGCTAGAATTGCACTGGAGCAGGCACAGCGAGATCTCTGGAGAACTGATATCCGCGCACCGTACGAAGGCCTCGTTCGAAGCGAACAAGTGGACCTGGGTCAGTTTGTCTCCAGAGGACAACCCGTTGCCTCTATTTACGCGAGTGATTCTGTAGAGGTACGCCTACCGGTTGCCGACAATCAACTGGCTTACCTCGATTTACCACTGGGATATCGCGGTGAACTCTCCGCGGAGATATCACCCCTGGTCATTCTATCGACTACCTACGGAGGTCGTGGCTATGAATGGCGCGGGAAACTGGTTCGAACAGAAGCTGAAATCGATTCAAAGAGCCGGATGGTCAAAGCCGTCGTCAGGGTTAACAATCAAAATGACGGTGATCAGCCACCACTTCCCATCGGCTTGTTCGTATCGGCTTCTATAAAGGGCAGGTCCGTAGACAATATCGTCTCACTACCAAGGGCAGCTTTGCGTAATCAGAATCAGGTTTTGGTGATCGATGCGGACAACCGACTTCGATACCGACCAGTAGATGTTATGCGATTCGAAAAGGACAACGTCATCATCAGCGCCGGACTTGAAAATGGCGAGATCGTCAATATATCCCCTATCCAGACAGTCATTGATGGCATGCGGGTTAAACCGATTCTCGTCGACCCAGAAACTCCCTGAAGTGGAATCCAAAAAGTGCACAAAGCAATAACCTGGTTTGTCGACAACCCAATCGCTGCCAACCTCTTGATGATGATCTTCGTGGCTGGTGGGTCTATATCGCTACTCACCATGCACAAGGAAGAATTCCCCAATATCGAGCCGGGAGTTGTCGTTGTCCGTGTCCCCTATCTGGGCGCAGCACCGGAAGAAGTTGAACAGGCGGTATGCATTCGTGTTGAAGAAGCGATTGAAGGGATAGATGGTATTGACAGAATGGAGAGTATTGCCAGCGAAAGCATATGCACAGTTACGCTGGAGCTGCTCCCGAATACGGACATCAGTCTGGCCTTAAATGATGTTAAGGGTAGGGTCGATGCAATTTCAACCTTTCCCGCTGAAACAGAAAAACCAGTCGTATCCACAATGCAATTCCGCGGCAAGACGATTACCGTGACGCTTTCAGGTGAGACAGACGAAGCAACGTTAAAGTTGCTTGCGACCGAGCTTCGCGATGAATTGTCATCACTGGAAGATATATCCCAGGTCTCTGTCGAATATGCCAGGCCGTGGGAGATATCAATAGAGGTCAGCGAGCAGGTTCTCCGCCAATACAATCTAACCATGACTAAGATTGCAAACGCAGTCCGGCGCTCTTCACTCGACCTGCCAGGTGGTTCCATCAAAACAGAAGGAGGCGAAATATTACTTAGAAGTATGGGCCAAGCATACAGAGGGTACGAATACGAGAACATTGTCGTACTGACAAGGCCTGATGGCACAAACCTGACCCTTGGCGAAATTGCTACTGTACGCGATGCTTTCGAGGAAGGCTACTTGAGGGCAAAGTTTGATGGCGAACGTGCCGTAACCGTGACGGTTTACCGCATCGGCGATGAAGACGTCATCACTTCAGCAGATGTTGTCAAAAAATACATCAAGACGAAAACACCGTACCTGCCGAAAGGCATAAAAATAACGATTTGGGCTGACGAATCCATTACATTAAACAGGCGGATTTCAGCTCTGACAAAAAATGCCTGGGCAGGACTCACACTTGTGTTGCTTATTCTAACGGTTTTCCTCAGGTTTAAAGTAGCCATGTGGGTTGCCGCCGGGATACCCATTGCCATATTAGGTGCAATCTGGATGTTCCCTTTTGCCGGGATAAATATCAGTTCACTCAGCGTGCTGGCCTTTATTCTGGTATTGGGCATCGTCGTTGATGATGCCATAGTAGTTGGCGAACGTGTGTACAGCCACGAATCAGTTGACAATACCCATCGTGAAGCCGCCATAGCCGGCACTCATGAAGTTATTGTACCCGTCGTATTTGGCGTACTAACCACCATGGCAGCTTTCCTACCCATCGTCTTTCTCCAGGGACACATGGGCGAGTTCTTTTCAATCACCGGATGGGTTGTTCTCATCTGCCTGGTATTTAGCCTGCTTGAAGTAATGCTTGTTTTACCTGCTCACCTGGCACACAGAAGAACGGAAGGTTACCTATTTGGTGAAACTTGGTTGGTAAAATGGTGGATCAAATTTCAGGGCTTTTTTGCAAACGGCCTGGAAACATTTGCCTTCAATATATACAAACCCTTTCTGCAGAAGACATTGGAATGGCGTTGGGTCACCTGGTCAGTTGCCACAGCGGTTCTCATTCTTGCTCTCGCACTTATCGCCAGTGAAAGAGTGGTGTTTCAGTTCTTCCCCGCTGTCGAAGGTGACCGGGTATTCGTAACACTTACGATGCCAGATGGCATTAACGTCAGTCTGACTGAGCAGGGAACAAAAAAAATCGAACTGGCTGCCCTGCAACTTAGAGATGAAATCGACCAGGACCTTGGCTACCCGAAAGGCAAGCATTCAATCAAGCACGTATTGGTTTCGATCGGCACAGCAGCAGCCAGACGCATAGGTGGTCCACCAGGACTGACATCCGGTGGCAGCCACCTTGCAGAAGTCGTGATTGATCTCGTACCCGTTCAGGAGAGGCCTGGTTGGAATGGTAACCGCATCGCCGATCGTTGGCGTGAAATTACGGGTCATGTACCAGATGCCATAGAGTTACAATTCAACGCCGATACATTCAGCGCAGGCGACCCAATCGGACTGCGACTCCGAGGCCGGGATGTTGATCAATTGCGCGAGGCAGCCTTGCACCTGCGCACAGAACTTGGTCGCTACCCTGGTGTAATGGATTTATCTGATTCCTTTCGAGCAGGCAAACAAGAAATCAAGCTGGATATACTACCCGAGGCGAAACCACTCGGTCTTACTCTAAATGACCTAGCAAGGCAAGTACGACAAGCTTTTTATGGAGAAGAGGCTCAACGCATCCAACGTGGTACTGACGACGTTCGTGTTATGGTCCGTTACCCTGAAGAGGAAAGACGATCACTGGGCAACCTGGAAGACATGCGAATACGCACAGCTGATGGCACCGAGGTCCCATTTTCCAGCGTTGCCCAAGTGAAATACGGCACGGGTTTCTCAACAATCCGCAGGGAAGACCAACAACGTGTAGTTCGGGTCCGAGGCGATGTTAATCGCTCTCTAGTATCCCCAGAGTCGGTCATAACTGACATGGAAAAGGCTCTCTGTGAAAAAGGCAGTAGTTTCACGGATCGGAATAATCCATGTACGAATTCCTTGTTCCCGAGTGTGACATACTCATTGAGTGGAGAAGCGGAGGAACGCGACAAGGCCCTAGGAAGCCTCTTTTCAACCGTTCCCCTAGCAATGATGATTATGTTTGCTTTGCTCGCAATTCCGTTGAAGTCCTATATGCAGCCCATGGTTATAATGAGTGTTATCCCTTTTGGGGCAGTGGGTGCGATCGTCGGTCACTTCATTATGGGATGGAATCTGGTCTTCTTTTCCCTGCTTGGTATCATCGCACTCTCTGGTGTGGTGGTGAATGCATCTCTAGTGCTGGTCGACTATATTAACCGACAACGACGCCAGGGTGTCCCCGTATTTGAAGCCGTTACGATGGCGGGTGTTGCGCGCTTTCGCCCCATTGTTCTGACGTCAGTTACAACATTCGTTGGACTAATTCCATTGATGATGGACACTAACCCTGAAACATTCATGTTTATCCCTATGGGAATTTCTCTTGCATATGGCGTACTTTTTGCTACAGTTATTACACTGTTCCTGGTACCGAGCCTGTACCTGATGCTGGAAGACTGGCTGCAGTTCTGCGGACTCGACAAACAAGCGGACCCTGCACTCATTGTGCATCATCCAAAAGCAGACGAAACCGTCTTGACTGCAGGCGAGGGCTAGCCAGGATGTTTCATGCATTGTTCTGGCTAACCAGAGTCAAGCCTGCATGAACCCTCGGATCACCGCATTCAACTCGTCCGGCCGATCATAGTGAATCATATGCCCCGCACCCTCTATGACCGTGTGCTCGGCTCGCTGGAACAGGAGCCGCCGGCGCTCTAAATCCCTGTCGTGCAAGTCCTCTTTCCCGGCCAACCAGGCTCTGGTCTTTACCCAGTACTGGTGTGAGTACTCACCGGTGATAATCTGCACCGGGCACTCGATTAGTGAATAGAATTGTTCCGCTTCCTCATGTGAAAACGTGGACCAGATCATGTCTGCCCTGGCATCCCATTTCCAGCGGACCCCACCATCAGGATGTGGCTGCACCCCATGCTGAATAAGGAAGCGACCAGTTTCCAGCTTAAGCTCAGGATTGTTACGTTCCAGTCTCTGCAGGGCTTCTTCTTCATCCTTCATGGACCTTGGCTCCCTTCGCGGCTGCAGGGCATCATCGACATGTTCCCGCCAATGTTGCAGGTGGTCGGTCATCGTATTTGCCTCTTCCGGCTTAGGCGGACCCATACCATCGATTACTACCAGGCGATCAACTTCGTCCGGATAGATAGCAGCATACTTAGTGACAATATGACCACCTAGACTGTGGCCGATTAAACCGGCCGGGCCAAACCAAAATAATCTATCAATGCCCTGAGGTCAGCGACAAATTGGGTCATGGTGTAGCTGCCAGCATTATCACTGTCGCCATGCCCCCTGAGATCTATCGTGATTACATGGCACTCAGGGAACGCTAGGGCAACCGTATGCATGCTCAGAGCATGGTCACGCATACCATGTAGAATAACTATACTCTGTACTTCGGGGTTACCATATTCCACAGCTGACAAACGACAACCCGCGCCCTGAAAGAAGACCCTTCCCTCCATCTCGACTCCCTAGTTCAAATTAAAATTGCCGTACAGAGAACTTAATGATCCACCGGAGCCACTAATTTCCATTTGATGAACAATATATACAAAATGTGCCTTCTCCACACCCGTACACTTTTTTTTTGAATTTCCGGATCAAAACATCAGTCAGCGGTTTCTTTTGCTACGGCCTTCGTTTATAACAAACGGGCCAAATTTGTTATCTTAGGTACTATCTTAATGCGATTTTTCATTTTCTTCTTTTTACTCACTATCCATGGGCTCACCTTTGCCGCATCCGACCCGTTCGACATAAATGTAGACGTACCCTATACACTGCACAAGCTCGACAATGGGCTAACCCTGATCGTACATGAAGACCACAAGGCACCTATCGCGGCGGTCAATATTTGGTACCACGTCGGATCCAAGGATGAGGTGGCCGGCAAGACCGGGTTTGCCCATCTTTTTGAACACCTGATGTTCAATGGTAGTGAAAACTACGATGATGACTACTTTCGGGCCACCGAAAAACTTGGAGCTACAACGCTCAACGGTACGACCAGTTTCGATCGAACTAATTACTTTCAGAACGTGCCAATTAATGCGCTGGATTCTATCCTCTGGCTTGAATCAGACCGCATGGGGAACCTGCTGGGTGCCATTACCCAGGAAAAAATCGACGAGCAGCGCGATGTCGTAAAAAACGAAAAAAGGCAGGGAGACAACCGACCTTATGGCAAGGGTGCCCAACTCCAGTACAAAAATATCTACCCGGCTGGCCACCCATATTCCTGGTTGCCCATTGGTTCCATGGAAGACCTGGATGCCGCCAGCTTAGAGGATGTGCATGCCTGGTTTAACAAGTACTACGGCGCCGCCAACACGGTACTCGTCGTCGCCGGTGATGTGGATACGAAGGAAGTCATAAAGAAGGTTGAGCACTTTTTCGGCAACATAGACCCTGGCCCTCCCCTCTCCCAGCACGAATCCTGGGTGGCGAAACTTAGCGGTACCCGAAAGCAGGTTTCGCATGACCGTGTTCCCCAGACAATGATGATGAAGTCCTGGAATACACCTGGGCACAGCACAGAGGCTTCTAACTACCTGAGTATGGTTGGTGACGTACTCAGCAGTGGCAAGAATTCAAGGCTCTACAAGCGACTGATCTACGATGAGCAATTGGTCTCCAGCGTGAGTGCCTACGTTTCCGGACTGGAAATTGCCGGCACATTCGAGATTACGGCCATGATAAACCCAGGAGTTGATGAGGCCACGGTAGACGCCATTATCGAAGAAGAAATGGCAAAGTTCCTCAAGCAGGGTCCCAGCAAAAAGGAACTGGAAAGAGTCAAAATCCAAAATATTAGCAGTTTCGTGAGAGCCCTTGAAAAAGTTGGTGGTTTCGGCGGTAAATCAGACCTGCTTGCTTCCAACTATATTTATAACGGTGATCCGGCTTTCTATAAGCGGGAAATGCGCTGGATCAAGGATGCAACAAGAGATGATCTAAAGTCCGCCGCAAGGAAGTGGTTGTCAGACGGGCTATATCAACTGGAAATAAGACCCCACCCAGAGATGCAGGCTGCAGGCACGAAAGTGGATCGCAGCGGTATTCCAGAACCAGAGGAACCACCCCTTGCGAAATTTGATAGTTTTGAGCGTACCGAACTTGCCAATGGCATGAAGATTATTTTTGCGCGCCGGGATACGGTGCCAATCATCAGCATGCAACTTTCAATTGATGCAGGATATGCGTCGGATCAGTTTTCCAAGCCCGGCGTTGCAAAACTGGCAATGAGTATGCTCGATGAGGGTACTACCGACCGTGATGCCCTTGAGATCAGTGATGAACTCATCATGTTGGGCGCCAGCATCAGTAGTGGGTCAAACCTCGACACTTCATTTGTCTCCCTGTCCACCTTATCAAGTACGCTTGATGATTCACTGGAACTATTTGCTGATATTGTTCTTAATCCTTCCTTTCCAGAGAAGGAGCTGGAACGTCTGCGACTGCAGTTATTGAACAATATTAATCGAGAGCGAAAAAGCCCGCGAGCGATGGCATTAAGAGTGTTGCCACAGTTACTCTATGGTAAGGAACATGCCTATGGAAACCCCCTGACCGGTTCGGGAACAACAGAATCAGTACAAGCCATCACCCTTGACGAAATTAGGAATTTCCAGTCTACCTGGTTCAAGGCAAATCATTCGACGATGGTTGTTGTAGGCGATACGACCTTGGCGGAAATTCTGCCAAAGCTTGAAAAGACATTTGGCAAATGGGGCAAAGGAAAAACACCGGTCAAAAATATTGCCAACGTAGACAATGTCACGCAACCTCGTATCTACTTGGTGGACCGCCCCGCTTCCGAGCAGTCAATTCTGTTTGCAGCGCTGCTGGCTACGCCCAAGGCCAACCCTGATGAAATAGCCACCGAAGCCATGAACGACATTATTGGTGGTATGTCCACGTCCAGAATCAACATGAATCTGCGCGAGGATAAAGGATGGTCATATGGTGCCCAAAGCGGTTTGTCGGGAGCAAAGGGACAGCGGCTTTTCTACATTTTCTCAAGTGTACAGACCGACAAGACCCGGGAATCAATTGACGAGGTGATGAAGGAACTGTCGAGCTTCATTGCAGATAATCCGGCAACCAGCGAGGAACTGGAGAAAACCGTAGCGAATAATACGCTCTCCTTGTCAGGCCGGTGGGAATCTTCCGGCGCGGTCATGGGCAGCATCTCACAAATCGTCCAGTATGGTCTGCCCGATACCTATTTTGATGAATACGCGGGCAAGGTTGATGCCTTGACCCTTGATGAAGTCAGGCAGATCTCCAAAAAAATCATCAACCCCGATGCGATGACCTGGGTGATTGTGGGCGATCGCATGGTCATTGAAAAAGAGCTCTTCAAACTGGATTTTGGCGAGATCAACCTAATTGATGCTGACGGGAACCCTATCTGAAGCAGAAAGGCGATAGGTTGTGGCTAGAATTTGTGGTGATAGGTCTCCGTGATAGGTCGCGGCGGATCCGCCACTCATGGCGCAACTGGGTCACAAATTTGAGAGAACAGGTTGCTTCGGTTTTCCCTCATGCCAATATGCTGATATCTCTGCCTCAACTCATCGTCATTCACTGAAGTAAATAGAGCTGAGTTTTGTTCGTATTCTCCACACAGGGCTTTTATGCGAATGCGAAGTATTCTGTTCAATGATGGGACATTAAAAGAAGGGTTCAAGGCCTCATCCCAATAGTCATTGACATGATCCGTCCAGGTAAATTTCCTGATCTGTTCCGGTTTGCCATCCTTCCAGCGCAATATTGGCCCCTTTCCCTTGACCACATCATCTGTGAACAAACTCTTGTAAAAGAGTAGCCCTTCCTGATTTGCCACCAGGTCGGCATTGGAATAGACGCCCGTGGTAAACAGACCATATATCCAGCGTTCAGCAAAAGTGCCCTTGGCTCGCACCCTATCAGCATCCATACCCTTCAGGTGCCGCTTGTAGTATTTGTACCCCTGGGAAAAAAAGTGCCCAAATTTATCAGATCCGACCATCACGCCATTTAGCTTGAATGTCCGACCCACTCCGAATATAAAATTAACCCTGGTTGCCCACAGAGGCATTCCCTGATAGATACTTTTGTGGCGAGTCTGAGGATACTTGTCCACCAAGTCAGTCTTTGCGGCCCAGCGTTCAATTTTATCAGCCCAGTAAATGCCGCCAAGCTCATAATACATTGCACGCGCAAAAACCAATTCGCTCGGCCGTTTATTTCCCCACTTGCGAATAATGTTGGACAGCCCATCATTAACCTTGCAATCCATCACCAGAATAGAATCTGATACGGCAGCCATTCGATTGCTATGCTGATCGGTTTCATAGGCAAGCACGGCAGGAGTCAAAACAATAAGCAGAAATAGTAGTTGAGCGCGGATAAAAAACATATATCGCATTTATACAGATAAGTGCCGCTCACTTCCAACCTGACCATCAAGTAATGACGAAGCTAGTGTGAAAGGACAATACCTCAAGAGCGGGTGCTGAGAATAATTTCTCCTTCACCTTTGCCGATAATGAAGTCCAGCCTTTCGTCACGGACGTACTTGGAAACCCTGGGCTCATCATCCGTCATGCGGTTGCGGATATTTCCTGAACCAGTTTCAACCTCGTGTACGTCGTCAGCCCATATGGGACCACTGGCACTAAATTCTAAGAGACACTTTTCTGCTCATTGTTGCTCCAGTCTATCCTGCTAAT
>PBRQ01000090.1 GCA_002725995.1 Gammaproteobacteria bacterium | reverse complement strand
TGCACGCACGGTGATCTCGCTGATCGACACACCCCATGGCTGGTTGATGGTATGGATGATCTGGTCGGCCAGGTATTCTGCATCAAGGGCAAAGTATTCGATATTCTCCGGGTTGATTAGTGCTTCATCAATAGAACCCTCACCAGCCTGGGAAAATTTCACCATATAATCCTGCGCGTTGGCGCCGAGAATACCCGACAAGGCCATTGGGTTAACCACACTTGTGCCCAGCGCTGTTGATGGCACGCCAGTCGGCTTTACATTCGTTACCTTGATCTTGCCCCGGGCTTCCTGTCTGAGAGACTCACTAAGGAAATCAACTGCAGCCTTGGTTGCACCATAAACACCACCGCCCGCAACGGGAAAATTGCCGTAGATGGACGAGAGGTTGATGACCTGCCCCCTGCCTTGGCTCACCATCTGATCATATACCGCGCTGATGCCGTTCAGCACGCCTTTGAAATTAACATCTATACAACGATCCCATGCATCAGCCGCCTGCGCATGATCAGCATAGAATGCCAGGGGCATGATACCTGCATTGTTAATCAAAACATCAATTGCACCAAAGGTATCAATAGCATGAGTTGCAAGGTTCGCCACCTGCTGACGACTCGTCACGTCAGTTGCTCTTGCAGAAATCTGCGCATTGTTTGCCTGCATCTCTGCTACTGCATCATTCAATGCTTCCTCGTTAACATCCGCAGCGACAACTTTTGCACCCATAGCAGAAGTTTTTTCACTCACCAGCTTGCCAAAGCCGCTGGCGGCACCAGTCACAACGATAACTTTGCCTTCTACATAGTTGGTCATAATTCAACTCCACGCATTTCCATTGGCGATATGTTCTGACTGGGTATCAGCACAATTACTTTCAGCTAAAAATCTTTCCAATTAATTCAGGCAAGACATCTGGGTCACCGGCAACAAGGCCACCATCAATAACGAGATCTTGTGTGGTGACAAAGCTGGCTTCGTCGGACGCCAGGTAAAGTACGCCATGGGCGATATCTTCAGGTATACCGGAACGACCAATGGGCAGCTTTTCAGCGAGGCCACTTTTGAGCTTGCCCAGCATGGCATCATCTTCTGCATCCGTTAGGGTCGAGGACACGGTTGACCCCCCGTAGAATATCGGTGTGGCGATTCCGCCGGGGGATATGGTGTTTACGCGGATTCCAAATTGACCGAGCTCCATGCCCGCGACTTTCGACAGCTGGGTAACAGCCGCCTTTGCTGCTGAGTAGAGCAATGGACCCATGCCGCCATGAAGGGCGGCAACGGATGAGTTGGAGATGATCGAGCCGCCACCCTGTTCCTTCATCCATGGGACAGCATGTTTCATTCCAAAGACAACGGAGCCAACGAGAAGCTGCATGGCGGTGTTGAACTCATCCTGGGTAAGGGTCTCGATTTCACCAGGGGTGGCCGCTCCGGCATTGTTGAAGAGACAATCAAGGCGCCCGTATGTTTTGCAGGTATGATCCACCGAAGCTTTGATCTCAGCTTCGTTCATGACATCGGCTCTGAAAAAAGTTGCGTCGGGGCCAAGCTCCTTATCGAGGCTTGCACCTTTTTCTTCGTCGCGCCCAGTGAAAACGACCTTCGCACCTTCGCCTACGAAAAGCCGGACAGTCGCCTCACCAATTCCGCTGGTACCGCCTGTGATGAGGGCAACCTTTCCATCTAGTCTAGCCATGATTTTAACCTTTTTCTTCTATTCAAATTTCACAACGACTATTCTTTTTTGTAGGCGGGCAAGAATTTCTTATCGGCTCAACAGGTCCCTGGCAATAGCACGTATCTGCATCTCGTCGGTACCGGCATAGATACGCATTACCCTCGCATCACGATAGAGTTGTTCTACCTTGTATTCAGCCATGTAGCCATTCCCACCAAATAGTTGTATCGCTTCTGAGGCCACTTCCACGGCTGACTGTGTTGAATACAGCTTCATGGCGGAGGCTTCAGAAAAACTCATCGGTTTTCCTTTGGCTTTTCGCTCCAGATAGTTGAACAACATGTTTTGGATGTTAAATCGGGCGACTTCCATGTTGGCAAGTTTTAGCTGGATCAACTGGTATTCACCAATGGGTTTTTCCCATTGGATTCGCTCTTTTGAATATTCAACACTGAGCTCCAGGCAACGCTCGACGACGCCAAGGGACATACTAACGACACCAACCCGTTCGGCGGCAAAGGTTGCTCTTGGATCGGACTTCTTTTTCTTTGCTTTTGGGTTTTTATTTTTTAGTCCGGCCAACAGGCGCTCTGGACCGGCGATCACATCCTCCAGAAACAGTTGCCCGGTTGGCGATGAGTGCAGACCCATTTTTCTGAGTGGTTTGGACTGTTCCAGGCCTTGCATACCACTATCCAGAACAAAGGTAAGAATTTTTCTTTTTCTTGGCTCGACACCTTCTTCAATCAGCTTACAGATAAAAACAATCGTATCGGCGTGGGGGCCGTTGGTAATAAAGGTCTTGCTGCCATTCAATGCGTAGTCGCCGTTTTCCAGCAGTTTTGCAGTAGAGTTCATGCCACCAAAGGCATCGGACCCGGAGCCTGGTTCTGTTATTGCCCAGGAGCCAACTTTCTCCCCCGTCAGAAGTTCAAGCCCCCAATGTTTTTTTTGCTCAACATTTCCCTGGGACATGATGGCGCCGGCGGCTAGCTGGGTAACTCCCATTGCCGTAACAATGCCTGCCGAATGTCGGCACAGCTCCATACTTAAGATTGTATCCATACCCAGATCATCGCCGGGGGTACCAGATTCTTCTGCGGGTTCCTCTCCAGCTTCTATAAGCTCATCCTTTTCAATGGCCTTTTCGAATCTTGCCCTGGCAATTTCATCCACACCAAAGGTTTGATACATTTTTCGAATAATATCGTAGGGAGGCATGCCCTCATGCTCCAGTGCTTCAATATTGGGCACGACTTCAGCATCAATAAATTTGCGAATGGCATCTCTGGCCATTTGCTGCTCTTCATTCCAGTCAATCATTCTCTATTCCTTGGTAGTAATTATCTGACCTGGTTGGTCCGTGAAGGCCCAGGTGCAATTGGTGTGGTCTTCCCTGGCAATCCCAGCAGATGACATAAGTTCATTTGTATCGAAGTCTCTTTGATACTGAAGTATAGAAGATATAGCCGCTCTCTCCTAACCAGGCGCGTCATCAATGTCAGGCCCCACGGGACGGCATCTCTTGTCGACTAAAGTTGAAGCCTTGAATTGCTTTGTGAAATGTTAGCGTGCTAGTTTGTACTCATTGGAAGTAGTTCCATTCTTTGCACACGTTTAAATGTATTCTTATGTCCTTTGATGGGCAGCATATTTATCTAATGCAGGGGTAGTAACCGCATGGAGAAAGCGAGACTCAAGAACTCAACGCTTTTCTTTTATGGACTGGCTGATTTCCCCGTGATGTTGGCTGTCATGCCAATGATGCTATACCTCAACAAATTTTATGCCACGGATGTGGGTATCAGTCTGATTGACCTGGCCAATATACTACTCTTTGCCCGCATTTTTGATCTGATTACTGACCCGCTCGTCGGCTATCTTAGTGACCACACCAGGACCCGCTGGGGTAGGCGCAAACCCTGGGTTGTGGCGTCCCTGCCGTTCCTGATGTTAGGTATCTACAAGGTGTACCTGCCACCAGACGGCGCTGATATCTGGTACCTGGTTACCTGGCTTATGGTAATGTGGCTTGGCTGGACCATGTTGATGATTCCGTATTATGCCTGGGGCGCGGAATTGTCCACGGACTATGATGAACGAACACGGGTGACAGGCTGGCGGGCAGCCCTGGGCAGCTTTGGGTCACTCTTGTCCATCACGATTCCTGCAGTTGCTGTGCTCTGGTTCAATGTTGATGGTATAGCCGGCATTATGAACCTGACGGGTATTGCGGTTGTTATTCTGATCCCCATTGCCATTACCCTCACGGTCCTCAATGTAGAAGATAAACCGCATACAAAGGCTGCATCATTACAGGCCTTTGATGGACTAAAAATAATGCTCAAAAATGGCTCCTTCCGCTGGCTGGTGATTGCTTTTATGTTGTCATCGATGGGGCTCGCTGTACTGATGCCCATGAATGCATTCTTTGTTGCTTCTGTGTTGCAGGAGCCTGA
This sequence comes from Gammaproteobacteria bacterium, assembly GCA_002725995.1. Classification (GTDB taxonomy): domain Bacteria; phylum Pseudomonadota; class Gammaproteobacteria; order Pseudomonadales; family Azotimanducaceae. The sequence continues at coordinate 14,859 of PBRQ01000090.1, read as the reverse complement.
ATCCAGTATTCCAATTCTAATGTTTTTTACTTCCATGATTGCATTACTCTCGATACCCATGTGGGTCGCTATCTCAAAGCGTATCGGTAAACATCGTGCCTGGATCTCTGGACTTTTGGTGGTGAGTATTTTGAGTCCAGCATTTATTTTCCTCGGGCCGGGTGATTTTCCTTTGATGGTACCCTTTGCCCTGGTCAGTGCTCTCGGCGTAGGTGCATTCCAGACCCTGCCCAATTCCATGAAAGCAGATGTGATCGATATTGATACTGCCAGGACTGGTGAGAACAGGGCAGCGATGTTTTTTTCAGCCTGGTCTCTGGCGACGAAATTTGCCGGCAGCCTTGGTGGCTCACTGGGTCTCTGGGCACTGCATTTTGTCGGCTTTGATCCGGCGAATGGTGCAGTCAACTCGCCTGAAGCAATCATGGGGCTCAAATTCACCTATGCTCTGCTGCCGACCTCTATTTTTATCATTGCCGGACTGATCATCTGGAACTATCCGTTGACCAGGGAGCGGCAGCAAAGGATTCGTGATGCCATTGATCGACGGGATGCTAGAAGGCAGTCCAGTGCAGAGGCAGCCACCGCGGCGGCGACCTATACCCCAGACTAGGGCTCGTGTTAATATCCGCGACTCACTAATTAACCCAAAAACCAACTGTGACTGATGCGAGGAACCCAAATTAAATTCCCGGTCAGTGCCTATGGAGACAATTAACACATGAGCAGAAAAGCATATATCGTTGGTGTTGGCATGACCAAGTTTGAGAAGCCAGGATCAAAGGACTGGGATTACCCGGACATGGCGCGCGAGGCAGGAACTAAGGCCATTGAAGATGCCGGTATCAAGTTCGAGGATATTGAGCAGGCAGCCGTCGGCTATTGCTACGGTGACTCAACCTGCGGTGAGCGTGCTTTCTACGAACTCGGCCATTCTGGCATACCAATCTACAACGTAAACAACAACTGTTCCACCGGCTCAACGGCCCTCTTCATGGCTAAACAGTTCGTTGAGGGTGGCATCAGTGACTGTGCCATGGCGCTCGGTTTTGAGAAGATGGAGAAGGGATCCCTTGGCATCAAGTACACGGATCGCACCATGGCACTCGACAAGCATTTTGAGGTGATGATGGACAAGCGTGGCTTTGGTGAAGGCCCTCCGACTGCGCAGATGTTTGGCAATGCCGGGCTTGAGCACAATGAAAAGTATGGTACGACACCTGAGCATTTTGCAAAGATCGGTTACAAAAACCACAAGCATTCAGTTAACAACCCGTACTCACAGTTTCAGGATGAGTACAGTCTCGAAGATATACTTAACGCACCGCAGGTTTTTGGTCCACTTACCAAGCTTCAATGTTGCCCGACCTCGGACGGCGGAGCGGCGGCTATCGTGGCGAGTGAAGAGTTCGTTGTGAAGCACGGGCTTGAGGATAAGGCTATTGAGATCCTAGGTATGGCTATGACCACCGACTTCGATAGCTCCTACGGCGGTAGCATGATGAAGATGGTTGGGCAGGACATGACAGCCAGCGCTGCTCAGAAAGTATATGAGCAGTCAGGCCTCGGACCTGAAAATGTGGACGTAGTTGAACTTCATGACTGTTTCTCCGCAAATGAGCTGATTACCTACGAGGGTCTTGGCTTGTGTGAAGAGGGTAAGGCTGGTGAGTTTATCGACTCTGAAGCGAACACTTTTGGTGGCAAAGTCGTGGTCAATCCATCGGGCGGCCTTATCTCGAAGGGCCATCCCCTCGGTGCCACGGGCCTCGCCCAGGCGTCTGAACTTACCTGGCAACTGCGTGGTGAAGCCGATAAGCGCCAGGTGGATGGTGCGAAAGTCGCTCTCCAACATAACCTGGGTCTCGGTGGTGCCGCTGTTGTAGCCATGTACCGCAAGCGCAGCTAATTCATCCTGCATCGATGGTGGCCGATACTCTCGGCCTCCATTAAGCTTATGTATTCAAAAGCATACGCAATCAAAAGCTTAGGTATCCCAATTAGTGGTGTTTCACTAGTCTGGAAATTTCTCTCCGGACCATTGCTCGCCAAGACCCCATAGGGTGGCCGCCACATCCATATCCAGTGCGTGCGGTAATACACCTCTTTCGTATTCATCTGGGTCATCAATTTCATCTGCAACTGCACAATCTTCACAAAATCGACCCGCGAGGCTATCAAAATCGGATGTTGTTGCGGCCCAAACTGTCGTCGCTGCACCCTGGGATACATCTTTCATTGACACGCCTTCGGGAATTCCGGTCTGCAGAAATATCATTTCCTGCTCAGTAAAATGCCTGCCAAGTTCCGTATCAATTAACCCGGGATGAACAGCAGTAGCCCTTACGCCACGGTCCTGGTATCGCCTGTCCAATTCAAGGGTGAACAACACACTGGCGGTTTTTGACTGACCATATGCTGCCAGCTTGTTGTACTCCTCCTTTTCAAAGAAGGGGTCATCTATTCTATATGGAGAGATCCGGTGTGCAGAACTGGTTAAGTTAATAATTCGAGATGGTGCTGCCTTTATGACATTGTTCATCAGGTATTTTGTTAGCACATAATGGCCGAGGAAATTGGTACCGAGATGAATCTCCAACCCTTCCTTTGTTCGACTAAGTGGTGCCGCCATTACCCCTGCATTGTTAATCAGGGTGTCGATCTTTGGATACTTTTCAGCAATCTCCCTACCACATTTCCTCACTGAATCCAGGTCGAACAGATCTAAAGTCACCAGGTCCACATCCGCATCTGGAACAGTTTTCCTAATAAGATCAAGTGCATCCTGACCCTTTGCCTGATCCCGAACAATGGTCACGACCTTAGCGCCACACTTGGCAAGAACTCGTACCGTTTCAATGCCTAGACCCGCCGAGCCGCCCGTGACGACGACCAGTTTTCCTGAAAGATCCGTATCACCCGCTACTTCTTCTGAGCTCATTTCCGGCCTGTAGTCTGCCATCTCGCCTCCTGTTGCAAATAGAGTGAATAATTAACGTAAATGGCAGAAGGGTCAAGCTCGGTGTTTTTCACTGGGGGAAAGAGAACGTATACTGGTACTTTCCGGGGAATAGTCTATCCGCCTGATGCTATCGTCTTTGGTTTTTAGTGTATGTGATGACTGCGCCTGAGAGAGGGGAATATGAGGCGAGGAAGAAATAAGTATGAATAAGAAACAATCCAGTAAATCGAGTGGAGAACTCCGTAAAACAAAACGTAGCCAGGTTCGTCGTGTGCGCGAAAGAGCGAGTTACCAAAGAGAAGATGCGTATCAACTCATTGATGATCTCAAATTAGGGCATATCGGGTTTGTGCTTGAGGGTTTGCCCTGCGTTATACCTATGACGCTCTGGAGGATTGAAGACCACCTGTATTTTCATTGCCTCAATAAAAGTAGGTTGCAACGGCATCTTGAAGCTGGAAATGAGGTTTGTGTCTCGTTCGCTGAGAGCTCTGAATGGGTTTTGGCGAAGTCTGCATACCATCATGGTGTCAATTACCGGTCAGCTGTTCTCTATTGCACTGGGGAAAGGATTACTGACGTTGAAGAGTTTGATCAGGTGTTCGCCAGTATCATAGAGGAGCTTGAAGAGGGACGTTGGGATAAGATAAGAGCCCCCAGTAAGAAGGAAAGAAAAGCGACCGCATTGATGAAGTTGAAGATTGATGAAGGCTCTTTCAAGCAAGCGGAAGGTCCCCCCGACGAGGAAGAAGAGGATCTGGGGCTGCCAGTTTGGCATGGGAATATACCAGCATACCCCTTTAAGTAAAAAGAGAATGGATCACCTTGGCTGGTATGTATTACCTCTACTGGTTTGTGTTGGGCTAACTGTTGACGCAGCACCTTTTGATGATGCTGAAAAAAGCAGAGTGGGTTATCGCAAAACCTGGATACAGCCAAAAATCAGTTGCAGATCACTGCGGAGTATCACAACTACAGAATTTACCGTTGTCTCAGCAAAGATCGTTGATGATGTCTGCCGGGTTTCTGGTGTTATCCCTCGTGAGATAAGGTTTGAAGTAAACCTGCCTGCTGCATGGAATGGTCGAATGATGATGACCGGCAACGGTGGCCTTGCCGGTCAGCCTCCTGATGGAGCGCGGTACACTGCGCAGCGAAATCTGATTCTGCAGTTTGGATTTGCAACTGCCTATACAGATACAGGACACGACAATCGGGTTGAGCCAGGCGGTTCTTTTGCCTACAACAATCTGGATAAACTCCTGGACTTTGGCTATCGTGGTGTTCATCTGACAGCAGTGATGGCAAAGCAGTTGATCAGGAAATACTACAATCGATCTGAAAATTACAGCTATTTCATGGGTTGCTCAAATGGAGGGCGTCAGGCCCTGATGGCAGCGCAAAGGTTTCCTAGTGACTTCGATGGTATTCTTGCCGGTGCGCCGGCCAATGACTTTACCGGGCTCAAGTTTTCGCAGGCACACCGGATGAATGCACTGGCAGATCATCCACTCAGTCTTTCACAGGTGGCCTCGTTGGGCGCCGCTATCTATGATCACTGCGATGTGATTGACGGCGTTGAGGACGGTTTGATCAACGATCCACGAGCCTGCCAATTTGAACCGGAGCGGGATCTACCCACCTGTACCAGCGATGAAAAATCGAGTGTATCAAGTTGCTATACCCGGGAGCAGGTGCAGGGGCTGGAACAGTTTTATTCTACGGTGAAAGTCGCCGGTCAGGCCGTGTACCCAGCCTTTCCCGTGGGCAGCGAGGGAAGTGGACCGACATATGGTGGGGTGATTGCACCTGGTTGGGTGCCCTGGGTCATTAATCCACATGGGCGTCCCCTCCTGGATGTGCTTGGCTCGGAGTTTTTCCGTTATATCACGTATATCGTGGATGAGCCGGACTTTAACTGGAACGAGTTTGACTTCAAGAGCAAACCAGACAATCTGGATATGGCTAGCGACATACTTGATGCTGTGGACCCTGACCTCACTGAATTTGAGCGCCAGGGTGGTAAGTTACTAAGCTACTTTGGCTGGGCTGATCCGGATATCAATCCACTATCGGCCATACATTACTTTGATCAGGTGCAGGAAGTGGCGGATGGCGAAGCTGGCAACTTCTTTCGCTTGTTCCTTGTGCCCGGTATGTTCCACTGTATGGGAGGACCCGGACCATCAGACTTTGATGCGATTTCGCCATTGATCGATTGGGTGGAAAAAGGCGTCGCGCCGGAGTCTATCGCTGCCAGGCACCTTCAAGATAAGGCCGTGGCATTCGAGCGACCACTTTGTCCCTACCCGCAAGTTATTACCTACGATGGGAGAGGCGATGTTAAGGAAGCAAGCAGCTTTAGTTGTCAGTAACTTGTGTTTCGGCCGCTTTCATACCAAAAGATAGAAGGGCCAGGCCCGGTGTTTCTTACTGGAGAAATCTGAGTTCATGAATAAGCGAATAGAGAATTTCAAGCTCTTGGCCAAAATGATCTATGGCGCCATTTTGGGCAGGATCGCATCTGCAAAATACAAGCCCGTTACCCTGACTTATGTTGAACACGACGGGCGAACGCTAGAGCTTGATCTCTATTTACCTGAAGGTTCCGGCGTAGTTCCCAGTTCGGAACCTCTGCCGCTAATCATCTGGTTCCACGGTGGTGCGTGGCTCATGGGGTCTCGAAAAGACATTGAATCCATTGCAGTCAGGCAGATCGAACGAGGTTTTGCGCTTGCGAGCGTCAGCTACAGTCTAAGCGACACAGCACAGTGGCCCACGCAATGTTTTGAGGCAAAGGCCGCGGTGAGGTATCTTCGCCAGCATGCAGCCGAATACGGGATAAACCCTGACCTGTTTGTTGCCTGGGGCATGTCCGCAGGCGCACATATGTCATGTATGTTGGGTGCCAGCAATGGTGTTGAGGAATTGGAGGGAGGCCTTGGTCATTCAGTCGAGTCGAGCAGTGAAGTACAGGCCGTCGTCGCCTGGTATCCGCCGACTGACTTTTTAAGTGTGGGAAGAGACTTTGATGGTCTCTTGGATTACTACGCTGAAGACTCACCCGTTACAAAACTCCTCGGCGAAAGCATTGGTACTGCGCCGGAGAAAGCCGAGCTTGCCAGCCCCCTGAACTTTGTTAAGCAGGGAGCGCCACCCTTTTTCCTTGCCCACGGCAGCAAAGACCCCATTGTGCCTCTGTCACAAAGTGAGTTGATGTATGCAAAGCTCGAAGACGTGGGTGCTGACCCAGAACTCATCATTGAGCCAACGTTCACCCACGGTGACTACCGATTCAATTCAGGGAAAACAGCCCTGGCAGTCGAAAAATTTCTGGATCGACTTCGAAAAAAAAGTGTTCAGCCTAGGAGCTAGTCGCCTGTCAAAGGCCGTAGCTTGTCACCTAACTCACTCAATCGATCCAGACCATCGGGGCCAGCAAAAAAGAAGGATGGGATCATGGCCCGGCCAACACCGAGTTCAGCCATCTGCTCAATGCCGGCAGCGGGGTCCGCTAACTGTGTACCGAACATGGCATTGATCTCAATGTTGTCCGGGTCACGTTGCGCATCTTCTGCCGCGTTTCGCACACGTTGAATCAACTTGCCCAGGCGTTCAGCATCACCTTCGCCTGGAAAATAGCCATCGGCAATTTTTGCTGCACGCTGGACTGCGGCCTCTGAATCTCCCCCGACGATCACTGGGATAGAGCCATTGACTGGTCGCGGGCTGCTGGTGATAGGTGCAAAGTCTACGAATTCGCCGTGAAATTCCGCGTGTGGGCCAGACCACAGCGCACGCATCGCGGCGATGTACTCGTCATTTCGTGCGCCACGACGCTCCCAGGGAATACCGAGGGCATCAAATTCTTCCTTCATCCAGCCAACACCAAGACCCAGCTCTACCTTTCCACCGGACAATTGATCGAGTGTTGCAAGTTCTTTAGCAAGTACCAGCGGGTTGCGCTGGGGTACGATCAATATGCAGGTTCCCAGTCGAAGTGTAGGTGCAGCGGCAGCGGCAAATGCCAACCATATAAGCGGGTCAGGAATTTTCGTATCCGGCTCTGCTGGGATCTTGCCATCAGCCGCATATGGATATTTGGAATCAATGGAATCCGGCATGATGACGTGTTCGCCACACCAGATCGACTCAAATCCTGCTGCTTCAGCTGTCTGGCAAATTTTGAGTGCAGACTCGCCGTCTACGGCAATCGCGCTTGCGAAGGTAAGGCCTAATTTCATGCTATTTCCTTTTCTCCAAAAATTATAGTTTCCGTACACTAACAGATGTGCTCTTGTTGACCAAAAATATTATGTAGCAACGGCCGAGCGGTGATATGAACGAGTGCTACGCATGATGTGGGAATTTTATTGTTCAGCCATCACCCTGGCCAGCGCTTCCGGTGAGCGCCATTTCTCGCCTCGCAGTCTGTGTGCATAGACTGCGGCGGTTACAATTATCATGATGACAAAAACCACCCATGCGGTGCGCGGGCCCATATAGAAGACCTTGATTACAAGGAACTGGACAATCAGCATGACCCAATGCAGGGAAACGGAAACCCACATGAGCCAGCGTGTATCTCCTGCCCCCCGCAGCACGCCACCAATCACCAGGATAATTGCATCAGCTATGGCATAACTCGCCAAGCCAACCATCATAAAAGTCGACAACTCCAAAATGTTGCCAGCGTGTGGGACCTCGACCACAAACAGGAGCACGAGTGCCTCTCGGAAAACAACGAATGTTATCGCCAAAAGGCTGGAATAAGAGAGACTGATCAGAAACCCTGACAAAATCACCTGTCGCAGGCGATCCATGTTGTCTTCGCCGACAAATCGACCCACCATGCTGATTAAGGCCACGTTCAACCCCAGCATTGGTACGAACGATATTATGTCCCAGTTAAATACGATTGCCGCCGAAGCCGCCTCGGTAACACCATAGGACTGGAACATAAGCAGAAACAAATTGAATGCGGCGACGTTAAGGAACATCTCTACTCCCGAAGGGAAACCCAGTCTTACGTAGCGACGTAGAATGCCCCTTTCCAGCTTGAGCGATTGCCCTACAAAATACCTGGCTCGATGCTGGGGCTCAAAATAGAAGATGAGGAATAGGCTTAAGCTAAAGCTCGAACTGATTATGGTCGCATATGCTGCGCCTTCTATACCAAGTTCCGGAAATACCCAAGTACCAAAAATAAGTACGTAGGTGAGTGGAATATTCAACATTACCCCTAGTGTGTCGGCAATCATCACAACGCGTGTTTTAGCGATTCCCGTGAAGTAGGAGGCGAGGCAGGTCTTGATGAGCCCTATGCTTGAGCCCCAGATTAGAATATAGAAGTACTTGCGTTCCAGCACCTCAAGTTCAGGTGCGTGGCCCATCAAGAGAAAAAGATCTCCGACGAAATAACCAATCAGCAAGAGCGTAGGGATAAATGCCAGGCACAGAATAAGTCCCTGGGTGACCACCCGCGGACATTTTTCAAGTTCCCTCGCGCCATAGTATTGGGCGACCAACGCATTAGCATAGGACAAAACACCAATAAAGAGAGACATGCAAAAAAAGGAAGCGACGCCTCCCCCCAATGAAGCAGCCATGTGGGTTGGGCTTATCAGCGACATAAAGTAACGATCGGTAAAGATCATCACAGCGAACGCTCCCTGAGAGATCACCATTGGATAGGCGAGCACCAACAGGTCACTCAAAGTACGCTTTTCTATCTTTATGAATTTGTACATGGGATCCAGGTGCCAGAATAAACTAGCGAGTGCTGATAACTAGGTGCAAGAATCCAGCGGATCATCTCTGTTCACTAAGTACCTGAGTGTCACAGAAATCATCGATAGTTTTCTTGCGGGTTATACGGGAGTAATAGTTCCGTACTCATAAAACAACTAGGCTCAACCGAGCCGCACGGAGGCCACATTATCATACAAAGGCAGCGTCAAAGAAACGCGGGGGAATTTTAACCCTGTTCGGTGGTGAAATGTTCGGTGGCGATATGCTCAGGCGGGAGGCCGTATTGATAATGTTCGTACATCACCTCATAGGCAGCCTCAATGCTGCGGGTAGTGAGCTGTGTATTGAAAAGCGGCGTAGATAGCCTGTTGTTTTCGAGCGTTTGCTTGATATCTGCTAGATGCTGCGGGTCGGTAGCAAGTTCAACAGCAAGATTTTCGTATTCTCCCTGTGTTGAAGTGATCAGTTCCGGCAGGTGAATGGCGTTGAGCAGACTGGCAGCCACCCTGCTCGCGAAAGACCTTCCAGTTAGAGTCAAAACGGGCAGGCCTGCCCACAGGGCATCACTCGCTGTTGTGCCGGCATTGTAGGGCCAGGTGTCCAGGAACAGGTCTGCAGCACGATATCTCGCCAGATATTCGGGTCTTGGTATCTTGTTTCCGAAAATGATTCTATCAGGGTGAATGCCTTGTTTTGCTGCCTCCTCCTTCAGGTTCTCAGCGGCCAGGTTGCTCTCTGAATATAGAAAGAGAACGCTGCCATCTACCTGCTTGAGTATCCGCATCCAGCCCGCAAAGGTGGCGGGTAAGATTTTGAAATTGTTGTTGAAGCAGCAAAAGACAAATCCGGTATCCGGCAGACCAAGCTCTGTACGTGAAAATACCCTGTCAGCAATTTGTCTTTTTGAGTCATTGACCTGATAGCTTGGCAGGTAGGCTATTTTCTCAACATAGTCTCCCCTGGATTCGTGTGGAATGATTGTGTTGTTGGCGAAAAGGTAGTCAATATAATCTGCACCCATGGTGCCGAGGTAACCAAGGTAGCTAACTTGGATTGGAGCGGCTCGTGCGGCAAAAATGCCAGCCCGGCTATCCTGTGTAAAACCGGCGAGGTCAATTGCGATATCAATTTCAAGGCTTCTTGAAAGCATCGCTATCTCTAGATCACTTTTGCTTCGCACGTCAACAAACTTGTCGAAAGCGGCTTCCACTCTAAGGCGCATATCGTCCCCTGAGTCGGGCCCAAAGGAGAAGGTGAAAGTCTCAAATTTTTCTCGATCATGGGTTTTAAAGAGTTCAGCCGCCAGGAAGGACGCGGGGTGTTCGCGGAAGTCGGCAGAGTAGTAGGCAATACGAATCTTGCCTTTCTTCGAGCGGGTGTGAATTGACTCGAGATGTGGGTTCGCTTGGCTGTTATGGGTGACCCAGACCTTCGCAGCTATTCGCTGAGCTTCTGGTGTGTCGGTAGCGGACAGTAAAAATAGGGGAGTGGATGCTCTTTCCCTGCGTTGAACGGAAGCTTCCAACTCGCTGCCTTCCTGCTCAGCATCGCTCCAATCACACATGTACATTTTCGAGTTTAAACGTGCGCCACAAAGGAAATGGTAGATTGGATCAAGTTCTAGGGCCTTGTCGTAGCTACTCAGCGCTTCTCTATAGCGTTTCAATGTTTTGAGCGCACTGCCAAGGTTGTTCCATGTTCCCGAGAGGCTGTGGTTAACTGCCGCAGCTCGTTCATACTTGATCAGCGCTTGCTAGGGCTCATCTAACTTTTCCAGCGCCATGCCAAGGTTGTTGTATGCTTCCGGATTGTCAGGGTTCAGGCTGATCGTTCTCTCATGACTTTCCACCGCTTGTCCATACGACCCCGCTGACTGCAGCGAAGCACCCCGGTTGTTGTGTGCTTTATCGGCGTCCGGGTTCAGTGATATTGCAATGTCATACTGCTCAAGCGCTCTTTAGTCGTCCTCCAGGTCTGAGTAGGTCACACCCAGATTATAGTGGGCCTGAAAGTGGTCAGGACCTGTGCTGATGGCTCTTTTGAAAAACCTTTTGTCTTCACCAGCTCTCCATTTTGGTGGGCGATAGCGCCAAGTAATTGTAGGGCATCGAAGAGTTGTGGCTGAAGTTTTAACGTCTGATCGAGACGCTTTTTGGCTAAGGTTAAATCCCCCTTTTCAAATAATTCCAAGCCCTGCTGGAATCTTGCTTGTGCCTTATCGGCACTTCTTGTTGACTTGGTTGATGGGTTCATAGCATGGTGTTTGTATATTTGTGAGGGGCACTAAAGCATCTATCACATCAAGAATACTTAAGCGGAACTATGACAGATAATCGTACAAGACTATACAAGGGCGAGTGGATATTGACATCCGTATTGCTTGACCGGGCTGAACGATTTGGTGACGAGCGCGCAGTAACTTCGCATCATGGTGATCTTTCATGGGTCGAGGTCGTTGATCGAGCTTCGCGAGCGGGGAGCTTTCTTACTAAGCTTGGGGTTCAGCCTGGCGACCGTGTGGCGACGATGCTTCCATCTGGCATTGATTACCTTGGTGCCTGGCACGGAATCATGTGGTGTAACGCCATCGATGTGCCGGTGAATAATGAATATAAAGGACTCTTTCTTGAACATATCCTGAAGGATTCGGGTGCTCAGGTATTGATTGTTGATGCGCGCTGGGCAGAGCGTTTACTGCACATCGAACTATCTGAGCTGAAACATATTGTTGTCGTTGGTGATTCAAATGTCGATCTTCCTACCGGTTTGGCATCACATGCATTTGCAGAGGCGCTCAGTGCAGATCCTTGTCCCCTTGTGCCGCGAACTGAAACGGACCTTACATATATCATTTACACTTCCGGGACCACCGGGCCTGCCAAGGGTGTAATCCATAACAACCGGAGCTCACTGAACTACATTCAGCCCTTCGTAGAGGGTCTCGATCTTACGGACGATGATGTGTGCTATTCAATGTTCCCACTGTTTCATCAGATGGGGCGTTCGGCCTGCACCTTAACTTCTTTCTGGGTTGGAAACCCGGTAGTGCTGCGAGAGTCCTTCACCGTCAGTGGGTTTTGGGACGATATACGAAATTCAGACGCTTCATGGATGGGCTATTTCGGCGCGGTCATTTCCTTTTTGTGGAATCAGGAGGCCGCACCCGGTGACTCGGATCACCGGCTGACAAGAGCCTTCGGGGCAAGCGCACCGCGGGAGTTGATTGGTGGCTGGAAAGAGCGGTTTGGCGTTAACCTTTTTGAGACCTATGGCTCGACGGAAATTGGCCTGGGGTCCGGACTCGGGTCTGGCCCGCCCAAACTGGGTACCATGGGATTGCCAAGCCGGCGTGTCGAGCTGCAAATAGTTGATGAAAATGATATGCCGGTCCCAGCGAATGTTGTTGGCGAGGCCGTATGGCGGCCGCGGGAAGCGTATGCGATTTTTCAGGGTTACTGGAATAGACCACAGGAGACCGTGAATGCCTGGCGGAACCTGTGGTTTCATTCAGGTGATGCCGGACTCCTCGATGAGGAAGGCTATTTTATATTCAAGGATCGTTTCAAAGACTCGATTCGTCGTCGTGATGAGAACATCTCGTCATTCGCCGTGGAGGAATCCGTGCGAGTGCAGCCCGGAATTCTGGAGTGTGCGGCTTATGCTGCCGTATCCGATGTGGCCAATACTGACCAGGAAGTGATGGTTGCGGTGGTGTCCGATGTGGAATTTAAACCTGATGTTGAAGCACTCTTTAATGCACTCTGTGAAACCATGCCGCGACACGCCGTGCCCAGATATCTGCGCTTTGTGGATGAACTGCCTAAGACGCCAACTCAACGCGTACAAAAGTTTAAATTGCGTGAGGAGGGCGTGACGGATGACACCTTCGATCGTGAAGCAATGGGCATATTTCCATCCAGATAGGAAAATCTGAACCAAATTAGTTGACATGCATTCCCTAGAGAAGGGGAGGGAGAACAAATTATGAAATATCGACTGCTGGGTAGAAGTGGCGTAAAGGTATCGGAGCTGGCACTGGGTGCCATGACCTTTGGCACGGAAATGGGTATCGGTGTGGAAAAGGGTGAGAGCCGGAAGGTCTACGATCGATTCAGGGAGGAGGGTGGAAACTTCATCGATACTGCCAATGTTTACAATAAAGGTACGAGCGAGACATTCCTTGGCGAGTTCATGGCTGGAGAACGGGAACGATTGGTCCTTGCCACCAAATATACTGGCGGTATGCGCTCCAAGGATATGAATGCCTCCGGGAACTCGCGCAAGAATATGATGGAATCTGTGCACGCCAGTCTCAAACGACTGAATACCGATTATATTGACCTTTACTGGGTGCATGCACGCGACCCCCTCACCCCGGTAGATGAAATGATGCGCGCCTTTGATGACCTGGTGACGCAGGGCAAGGTGCTCTATGTCGGTGTGTCGGATACGCCTGCCTGGGTCGTAGCGCAGGCCAATACCATGGCCGAACTGCGTGGCTGGAGCCGATTCGTTGGGTTGCAGATACGATACAGCCTCATAGATCGGACCGTGGAAAGAGAGCTGCTGCCAATGTCCCGAGCCTTTGACCTGGCCGTGACACCCTGGGGGATCGTCAGTTCAGGTATTCTGTCAGGCAAGTATAACCTTGATGAGAAGGCAACCGGTCGGGCGAGTGCCAGGGGGCCGATAGACGAGCGATCGCTGCAGATTTCTGCGAAAGTTATGGAGGTTGCCGAAGCTGTTGGTGCAACACCAACGCAGGTTGCGATCAGCTGGCTGCTCAGGGGTCCTGCGAATATTATTCCACTGGTGGGTGCCAGGACGGTCGAGCAGCTGGATGAGAATCTCGGCTGCCTTGATGTGCACCTTGATGACGAACAGATGCAACACCTGAATGAAGTCAGTGCCATTTCGCACGGGTTTCCCCATGACATGCTTTCCCAGAGTGGCTCAAGCAGGGCCAAGCAGATAATCAATCACCGGGAGTGGTTTTCGGGCTAGGTCTAGTAGTCTTTGGTCTGAGTGTGGCCAGGTGAAAGTAGATTCACCTGGCGGCTACTCCACCGGCTTGATCTACCGCCCCAGGGCGCGTTCATGGAATGCGGTGTTGTCTTTCAGGCGGATGTAACCAACATCGCCACTTGCTTCAGCGGGGTTCTCAATACTCAGAGCCTCACCGACTCGAGAGTCATCTTCGATGACGTCAATGGCGCCCTTTGCAATATCCTCAACGGTGAGCATGTTGATCATGCCGAGTATGGGCGCTAGCCATTCCGCCGGTTCACTTCCATCACCCGACTTGTTCAAAATAGCGGTATCCGTAACGCCCGGCATTATTGTATTCACGCGGATATTGTGTGATGCCTGAAGTGTGACACAGGAAAACGAAAAATTAATAATTGCCGCCTTTGTCGATGAATACATGGGGTCATTCGGCATGGGGCCAAAACCAGCCGGCGATGCGGTATTGATAACTATTCCACCGCCTGTTCTGGACATGACATCGACAGCTACCCGGGTGCCATACATAACGCCCAGGAGGTTGATTTTCACAACGCGCCCGACTTGTTCTATGGCAACTTCTGGCCAGCCTGGCTCACCCAGCATAATGCCGGCGTTGTTGAAGGCGATATCAACCTGACCAAAGCTCTCCGCAGCTTCCTCGTACAATGAGCGGACTTCATCTGCATTGGAAACATCCGTGTGCCTGTAAACTGATTTTGCGCCTCTCTCAATTATCCCGGCTACGGCGGATTCGCCTTTCACATCGTCTATGTCGCCGATAACGACTGCACCTGCGCCGGCGTCTGCCAATGCATTTGCGATTGCGAGCCCAATACCCGCTGAGCCACCTGTTACAACTGCCACCTTGCCTGCAATGTCCATAATCACGTCTCTAGTATTTGTAGCGAGTATAACGAAAGTTTAGAAGGATGTGGTGTGTGACGTCAGCCCATACGGCACCACCTGGCCCTGTTTGCTAAGAGACACTTCTGCTAATTTAAACCGAAGCAGAGGAGTTTCAAATGAGCATGCTGACGTCACACAATATACAGACCTGACTCACTCCTACGTACCTATCTAGCAATCTGAAGCCTTTATCTTGACCGTATATCGGTCACTATTATTCGGAGCATGATCCC
>PBRQ01000089.1 GCA_002725995.1 Gammaproteobacteria bacterium | reverse complement strand
TGGCAAACGGAGGAATCACCCCAATACAAAAACTAGAACAGGCAGCATAAAACGTTCTACTTTTGAGGAACATTATTAATGGGGGGATTACCCTGCCATTCGCCGGACACCCGACCCTTGGCACCGCATTTCTGATCAGGAAGGAAATCCTGAGAAAGGACGTAAAGAAACTGACCCTGAACCTTGGACTTGGTGCTGATTTACTATAACTGTGGTCTGGCATACCTCAAATTAGATCTTGATGATGATGCAGAGAAATATTTTCTCCAAACCCTTAAAATAAACTCACGTCTTTCTCAATCTTTGTTCCTGCTGGGTATGATTCAGCAGCGAAGAGGTGATGTGGAGGGGACAGAACACTACTTTGGTCTGGCACACAGGATGAACCCTGGTGTTGGCGATTCAGTTGGCAGGATGCAGCCGCCTTGAGGTTAGATCAGGCCAGATCGCCTGAAATCCACGGCCTTCGCCCCACTTCAAAGCGCTAAGATTTACGATTGGCGCAGTCAGCCCATCTGGATAAGAATTTCAGGGACTCAGCTTGCTTTCAGCAGGTTTGATTTGAGGTGTGCTAGTTCTTCACTTAATATTTTTGGCAAGCGGTCACCAAACCCATCAAAGTAGTCCTCAATCATAGGCACCTCTGTCAGCCAACCCTCTACTTCAACGCGAAGTAGCTCCGCGATGTCCTCGGCACTTACATTCAATCCTTCCAGGTCAAGGGAGTCGATGGTGGGCAGGTTGCCAATAGGGGTAACATTTGCGTCAGCCGTTCCTTCGCAGCGTTCAAAGACCCATTTCAGTACACGGGAGTTTTCCCCAAAACCCGGCCACATGAAATCACCGGCTTCGTTCTTTCGGAACCAGTTGACGTAGTAGATTTTAGGCAGGTTTGCGCCTTCTTTATTGCTGATATTGAGCCAATGATTCCAGTAGTCGCCCATGTTGTAGCCACAGAAAGGCAGCATGGCCATCGGGTCTCGGCGAAGTTCACCAATCGTTCCAGCGGCCGCAGCCGTCTTTTCGGAGGACACAATAGATCCAAAGAAAGTACCCTGAGCCCAGCTTGAAGCTTCATTCGCCAGCGGTACAACCGTTGCACGGCGACCACCAAACAAGATTGCACTTATTGGTACGCCCTTGAGCTCCTCCCATTCATCCGCTATTACCGGACATTGTGCAGCCGAAACTGTGAACCTCGAGTTGGGATGGGCCGCAGGTTCAGGGGAGGCGGGGGTCCAGTCATTGCCTTTCCAATCGATAAGGTGAGACGGGGGGGCGTCGGTCATCTCTTCCCACCAGATGTCGCCATCATCGGTCAGGGCGACGTTGGTGAAAATGCAATTTTCCTTAAGACTTAACATCGCATTGGGGTTGGAATTCATATTGGTGCCGGGTGCCACGCCGAAAAAACCAGCTTCTGGATTAATGGCATACAGTTGCCCATCATCGCCAAACTTCATCCAGCAGATATCATCACCGACTGTTTCTACAGTCCAGCCAGAAATTGTTGGGACCAGCATGGCGAGGTTAGTCTTTCCACAGGCACTGGGGAATGCTCCAGCTACGTAACGCGACACGCCTTCAGGATTGGTCAGTTTGAGAATTAGCATGTGTTCGGCTAACCAACCTTCATCCCGTGCCATGGCGGATGCGATGCGCAGCGCGAAACATTTTTTGCCCAATAGAGCGTTTCCGCCATAACCTGATCCAAAGGACCAGATCTCACGAGCCGCAGGAAAGTGAGCGATATAGAGGTTCTCTGAGTTGCAGGGCCAGGGCACATCAGTGGCACCATCAGTCAGGGGTACGCCCACTGAATGAATGCAGGGAACGAACTCACCGTCGGTGCCAAGCTCGTCCAGGACTGCCTGCCCAACTCTGGTCATGAGGTGCATGTTGGTAACCACGTAGGGCGAATCAGTAATTTCAATACCAATATGCGCTATTGGTGAACCGACGGGGCCCATGCTGAACGGGATGACATACATGGTGCGGCCACGCATACAACCCTGGAACAGTCCCGTCAGTGTTTCGCGCATTTCATCTGGATGGTTCCAGTTGTTTGTTGGGCCGGCTTCTTCCTCTGTATCAGTGCAGATAAAGGTGCGGCTCTCGACTCTTGCGACGTCAGCCGGATCTGATCGGACCAGATAACTGTTTGGTCTCTTTTCTTCGTTGAGTTTTGTAGCAACACCGGCTGCGATCAGCAGGTTCCACATCTCGTTGTATTCTTCACTGGTGCCGTTGCAGATGACGACCTTGTCAGGCTTGCAGAGGGTAACCTTTGCATTAATCCAGGCCGTCAGTTGTGCGTGCTCAAACATTAGAATGCCCTAACCAACTATCCCCGTGGGATATGCGTTGATAAGTAAAATTTTTAGTGCCAGGGTTAGGTGAAGGATAACTTATTCATCCTGCTAAATCGACGGACTAGATGAAGGAAATTTGCTAGGCTGCAGCACCCGTCAAATTAGAGCCTGGATGAACCCACTGCAGCCGACGACAGATCTACTTGGTTATCGACCCTTTTGGGCCGAATGCTTCGGCGTGGCGACCTTTTTGCCGACCAGTCGCCAGGAGATGGAGGCGCTCGGCTGGGACAGCTGTGATGTCATCATCGTCACTGGTGATGCCTATGTAGATCACCCGAGTTTTGGTATGGCGATCGTAGGCCGGGTGCTGGAGGCGCAGGGTTTTCGGGTTGGTATCATCGCCCAGCCGGACTGGGCCTCTGCTGAGCCATTCACAGTGCTGGGCAAACCTAACCTGTATTTTGGCGTGGCCGCCGGAAATATGGACTCCATGATCAATCGCTATACGGCTGATAAGAAAATTCGTCACGATGACGCTTACACGCCAGGTAACGTGGGTGGCAAAAGGCCAGACCGATCGGTAATAGTGTATTCCCAGCGGTGCCGGGAGGCCTATCCTAAGGTTCCGGTAGTGATCGGTGGGATTGAAGCCAGCCTGAGGCGCATTGCTCATTTCGACTATTGGAGTGAGAAGGTCCGCCGTTCTATTTTGCTGGATGCAAAGGCGGATATGCTGCTTTTCGGGAATGCCGAACGAGCTCTGGTCGAACTAACCCATCGCCTTGCAAAGGGTGAAGTGATTGCTGATATCCAGGATATACGTGGAACCGCGTATGCGATCTCTGAATTGCCTGGTGACATAAGGCTGATCGATGCAACCAGACTGCCAGGTGAGTCGGTCGATGGGTCGTCCCCTTCACTACCCGAAGTGATCAAGTTAGCCGGGATACGGGATAGTCGTGATGTCGTCGCCTTGCCCTCCTTCGAAGCGACCGTTGAAGACAGGGTTCTCTATGCTCATGCCTCGCGAATTCTGCATCGGGAGACGAATCCGGGCAATGCCAGGCTCCTGGCCCAAGCCCATGGGGACAGGTACGTGTGGTTGAACCCTCCTGCTATTCCGCTCACTACACGTGAGATGGATTGGGTCTTTAGGTTGCCGTATCAGCGGGTTCCACATCCATCCTATGGTGATGCACCTATTCCTGCCTACGAAATGATTCGCTTCTCGGTCAATATCATGCGCGGTTGCTTTGGCGGTTGTACCTTTTGTTCCATCACTGAACATGAAGGCAGAATTATTCAGAGCCGCTCCGAGGAATCCATCCTAGAGGAGATTGAGGAGATCAGGAACAAGACGCCCGGCTTTACGGGAGTGATATCGGACCTTGGTGGCCCGACTGCCAATATGTGGCGTCTTGGGTGTAACGACAAGAAAATTGAAGCCAGTTGCAGGCGACCATCCTGTATCTACCCTGGTATCTGCAGGAATCTGGGTACAGATCAGACGCCGCTGGTTTCCCTCTATCGAAATGCCCGCAATCTAGAGGGCGTAAAGAAAGTATTGATTGCCTCAGGCCTGCGTTATGACCTGGCGGTAGAGACCCCTGAATATGTAGAGGAGTTGGTTAAAGAGCATGTGGGCGGTTATCTGAAGATTGCGCCGGAGCATACGCAGGCGGGACCCCTGTCAAAAATGATGAAGCCGGGCATAGCCACATATCGGCGTTTTAAAACACTGTTCGACAAGTATTCAGGGGAAGCTGACAAGGAGCAATACCTGATCCCCTATTTCATCGCCGCTCACCCTGGCACCAGTGATGAAGATATGCTGCAGCTTGCCCTCTGGTTGAAGCAAAATGGGTTTCGCGCAGACCAGGTGCAGAACTTCTACCCTTCTCCCATGGCAAGTGCCACGGCGATGTATCATTCGGGCAAGAATCCGTTAAAGCGAGTGAGCCGGCGCAGCGAAGATGTGGAGGTGGCAAAGGGCGCCAGGAACCGCAGACTGCACAAGGCATTCCTTCGCTATCACGATCCAAAAAACTGGCCACTGTTGCGGGAAACTCTGGAAAAGATGGGTCGCATTGATCTGATAGGCAGTGGTAAGGGCCATTTGATTCCACGAGCACAATTTGGAGTACGAAAAGCTGGACCCGGAGCCTTTAAAACTCAACATACGGGGTTGCCGAAACCCAAGGGGCACCCACCTGATAAATGAGTCAGCTTACTACGGAATCCTGAAAAAGCTCCCTGACCTTTTGATTCTGGTCTGTGCTGATTGCCGCGATGGTATAGCCCTCGTCGTGATGTATCATCGTCATTGCGCGGGTGTTTATCCCATGTTCGGAGATTTCCCGGGAAAGCTTCGCCAGAGAACCGGGCCTGTCAACGACGCGAATTAGGACACTATCATCTGAAACGGCGTTATACCCGGCTTCCATTAGCAGTCCGAAACCACGATGGTGATCAGATAGGGTCAGTGTGATGTAAGCATCTTGGCCAGCGAGGTGGGAGCTGATGTTTCTTATATCAATTCCATTTTCTGCCAGCAATTCTGTGATGTCTGCGGCCAGGCCAGGACGGTCTTTCCCAACGATGGTTAACTGGCGCATTGGTCTTCCAGGTTCGCCTTCATATCTTGGACGAAACGATCGATGTCGCTTTTTTCAATGCCAGGCATTGTAACGATGTGACTTTGATTTCCATCCGTGGCCAGTTGCCACTTATCCTGTAAAACGGGGCCGGGGAAGGGAAAGGCCACGGTAATAGCATTCTCATTTCGCCAAGCCGCTATGCCGATATCATTGAGCTGGTCAGTAGCGTAGGCAGCGATGGCCAGAGATTTATCTACCCGCGCTCGCATCCCCTTGGTTCTGAGATGGCGGAGCGCATACCTAAAGGTAGAGTGGTGTCAGTCCATTTCGTGAGCCGCTCACCGTGGTATCAAGGGTACCAATATAGGCGATGGACTGGGCGATTCTATCCACCGCATGTTTTTTTGCCAGTACGATTCCGCACGGAATAGGGGAGCCGATAAATTTGTGGCCGCTAATTGCAATACTGTCTGCTCCATCGGCAAAGTCAAAGGCGGGTCTTGGTGTAAGGAATGGTGCGATAGTACCGCTCAATGCTGCATCACAGTGGATATATCGATTTACGATTGTAAAGCCATCAAGAATAGACTGAATTTTTGTAATGTCATCTTTTGCCTCGGTCATTGTCGTGCCGATGTTGGCAAAAATGGTTGCCGGTACATCCCGATGGATACCAAGCGTTTCCGCCAGATCGTCATAATCCATCTCACCATTGTCCTGTGCACGGATCATGATGTGACGCATGTTCAGGAAATGCAGGTTCTTGGTGACGCTGTAGTGACTTGCCTGTGAAAAATAGACGATGGCGTTGGGGTTCAGCTCCCGGGCCAGGTAAAGGCTGTAAAGGTTGCCCTCGGTACCACCATTGGTGATGTAGCCCCACCAGTCATCTTCCGGTGCGCGAAGCAGCGTTGCCATTTCCTCGAGCACTTCTCGTTCAAACTCCTTGCTTGAGACTTTGTAAGAGCCATCAATAAAGGGATCACCAATATTGTTGAAGGGGAACCGGAGATAATCATTAAAAATTGAAAAATCAAAGTCCTTTGCTGACGGATATCCCAGAAAACCGTCTGCATCCTTTTTGATTTTGGTCAGGAAACAATCGAGTCTTAGCTTGTCCTGTTTAGTTAGGGCCATTGGATGTGAGCTTTATTCATGATTTGAAAGCAGGTGTCCTAGTCTATCCCTGCGATGATTCAGATCAAGCTTGATTGTTGATTTGTATCAATGTACACATAACTAACGCGGATATGATCGGTCGCAGGTAGGGCAGGTGCTGGAAGGCCAGTGCTGGCTCCATCGCGGTGAAACAATCCTGAGCAGAGTTCGTGTGCCATGGAGTGGAATAACTTGATCCGCCTGGTGATGAAGTGGTTGATGAGCTAAAAAAAGACCAGTTGTTCGTGACCCCCTTCACTGTGCCAGAACGGGAAGACGGAATGGCCAATCTGCAGGGGGCTCACGGTATAGAACCACCGGGCCTGCTGTAGCACCGTTTGGAAATGATTACTAGAGGAAATTGATATGAAGATGAATGCTTATGTTGCCGGTGTTGGTATGACCCAGTTTGGGAAGCACCTGGATATGGGTTTAAAGGCCATTGGTGCTGGAGCGATTACTGATGCCATCAAGGATTCAGGGATGGATAAGAAAGACATCCAGGCAGCCTGGGTCGGAAATGCGGCAGCAGGACTGGTGACCGGACAGGAATGTATTCGCGGTCAGGTCGTTCTGCGGAATGTAGGCATTGGTCAAATACCTATCATTAATGTTGAAAATGCCTGTGCAAGCTCTTCAACTGCATTCAATCAGGCGTGCGCCATGGTTACGGGCGGGCTATACGATGTGGTGCTCGCGGTTGGTGTTGAGAAACTTTATGACGTCGACAAACGAAAATCATTTGCTGCGTTTTCGGGTGCAGTTGATGTTGAGGCGCTGGCCGAAATTATGGAAAACCTGAAGAAAAATGCCGAAAACTCTGGCGCTAAGAAGGCCGCGGGAGGTGCAGGTGAAAATCGCTCTATGTTTATGGATATTTATGCGTCGGCAGCTCGGGCACATATGACGGCGTACGGTACGACAACGGAGCAGTTTGCTGGTGTATCGGCCAAGAACTCTTTCCATGGCAGTATGAATAGCCGTGCACAGTTCAAGGAAGCTCTGACGGTAGAAGATGTTCTGGCATCACCAATGATTGCAGAGCCCCTGACCCGTCCCATGTGTTCTCCGATCGGTGATGGTGCCGCAGCCGTCGTTATTGTGAGCGAGGCTAAGAAGAAGGAGCTGGGGCTCAATAATGCGGTCAAAGTATTGTCCAGTGCATTGCATTCGGGGTGGGATCGCGAAGCAGGAGAGGCCGGTGTGGCGGAATTTGCGACTGAGCTGGCCTATAGTGAAACCGGGTATGGACCCGAGGATCTGTCCGTCATCGAGCTCCACGATGCATCCGCACCGGCTGAAATTATGGCCTATGAATCACTCCAAATATGTGCAAAGGGTGAGGGCGGCAAACTTATCAGTGATGGAACCACCAGGCTTGGCGGGAAACTGCCCGTTAATACCAGTGGGGGTCTGTTACGCAAAGGACATCCCGTTGGCGCAACCGGTATCGCTCAGATAGTAGAGCTGACAGAGCAGTTACAGGGCAGGTCAGGAAAGCGACAGGTTGAAAATGCCAAGCTGGCGCTTGCTCACAATGGTGGGGGGTCTCTTGGTACTGATGCCGCGGCCCTGTGTATCACGATTTTAGGAAAATGATTCATGCAGGTTGGTTAATGCCAACCTGCTCTGGTTCAAGCAGCTAGGTTTCTACTGTAATCCGGACATCTGCTGTTTTTATCAGGCTTCCAAGGTAGATTGTGCACCTGTTCCTTCCAGAGTCTTTGCTGTCGTAGAGTGCAGTGGAGGCATTTCTTTTCACTGACTCTGTTGTAGCCTCGCCCTGGAATTCAGCTATTCCCACCGAAGCAGTAATTGGTAAGGGAATGTCGTGGGAAGTGATATCAACAGACTCGAGTTTGTTGCGAAGCTCATCGTTCAGCTTCTTGGCCTGTTTGGCTGCTGTGTCGGGCATTATCAGAGCAAAATCTTCACTACCGATTCTTGCAAACGTGTCGATCGCACGAATTCTTGTCTTAATGACGTCCACGAACACCTTCAAGACCCTGTCTCCAACATCACGCCCGTGCTTGTCGTTCAGCTGCTGGAGATGGTCGATATTCCATATAGCCACGGACAGCGATTCCCCCCATCGTTTCCATCGATGGGACTCAACAGCAATTCGCTCGTCATAAACGAGCCGGTTAGGTAAGCCAGTGAGTGAGTCCAGAAGCACTTCCTCGCCACTTGTTGCCATCTGCTTTCTGAGGTGGCTTGTTTCGTTTCTTAGTCTGCCCAGTTCATCGACTATTTGCTCGTATTCAACCTGCGACAAATGTTTGCTCTTCGCCAGGTAGTCACTTTTTTGTATTGGAATGCTTTCGCTTATCTGGGATAGGCTGGTTGGCTTGGTCAGGTTTGTTCGGTGTCGATAAGAAGATGAAGGGGTTTTGTATGCCTTTTCTTGCCTTTTAACTTGACGATATGCATACAGTGGTCCCTGTCCTTGGTCAAAACACTGAGCCGCATACGCTTGTATCGTCATGATATGGAGAATCTTTAGCTTTTCTTGTGCGAAGAGGAATTTTTTGTCGATGCGCCGGTTTATCCGGGGTCAGTTCCACCTGGTAAAGAACTGGCCCGCTCGAAGCTAGAAAACGGACAAGAACTGGTTAGATCCAGCGCCTTACAGCTGAAAGATAGTCGAGGAATACCTGGCCGAAAAGTCTCTCCAGTGCCCCCTCCTTGGGAATAATTTAAAACTTGCTTATGAAGGTTACAAATACAGGTAATACCAAAAAGGTAATGGCTTTCCCCAGGAATAGACCCCAGGCAGACAATATCAGCAACATCCCCAGGTACATGGGGTTTCGTGTTACCCGGTAAATACCCGCGATGACAAGACTGGATGCATTTTCAGGTGTAAGGGGGTTAACTGTTGTTTTTGATTTTCGAAATGCAATCAGGCCACTAGCCATGATGACCACACCTGCCAGGACGATTATGATGGAAGCTCAGGTTTGTGCCTCGAATGGCAGTTCAAATGACCCAATGGGAATGTAAACCGAGATAACCCACATGAGAATAGCGGACATAATGGCCACGATAGGTGGAGGTATTTTCGTTGTCAGAATTTTCATGGTAAGCCTTTATCATGTTCCAGGCAGTCTAGCACCCGGTTATTCAAATTACCTTTCCACTACCGAATCCGTGGCCGATAAACTAATATTGGAACCAGTTGCCTGAGTTGAGTTATTCATGACCAAGGACTTCAAGACTTTTTTGATATATATGTAAGGCCTTCACCGGGCGCCCGCATTGATCGCGATAGCTGCGAATTCAAATATGCGGCCGCGGCACTATTGGTGGCCTGCTCCAAAGCGGATTTTGACGAAGGTCCAGAGGAAGAAAAGGCGATTGTCGAAATCCTCCGGGATACCCTCAAGGTTGCGACAACGACGCTGGAGTCACTTCTACAAATGGCTGATGCCGAAAGTGAAGATGAAAACCTGGCTGATATCACGGACCTTGTAAATGAATATGTTTACGAGGCTGATAGACACTTTCTGCTCGAGAACCTGTGGCGAGTCGCCTATACAGATGGCCGCCTCGACAAGTATGAGCAGCTGTTCATCGAGCGCATCGCGTCTTTGATTCAGCTCACGGCAGATGATGTTGTCGACAGGGCGCATCAGGTGTGGAAGCCTGCCTAGGCGACTGTCCTGAGCGCGGTTGCACACTTCATCCTGAGCGCAGTCGAAGGATCTCGCTTTTGGTTCTCTCCATCAGGGTCGAGATGACAGGTCAGATCTCTACCTGCCCAAGAATCTCAGCGTGAAATTCCATCATGCTTATGTCATCCGTCTTGATAAAATCAACATTTGATTTGGCTCTTGTTAGGGCGGCCGTTATAAACAGGTGGCCCACCTTTTTCTTCAGGTCCGATTTGAGAGCATCGATGCAGAACAGATAAGCCAGAAGTGTATCGGTTGCGATATCTACAAGACGTTCAGAATGATACTCCTGGAATTCAGGGTCGGCTTTTTCCTTAACGTGGGAGACGGCTGCCTTAAGACAGGCGCGAAGTTCCTGGGCTGATTCGTGTAGAGCTTTCACCTCCGAGAAATCATTTTCATTTTCATAGTCATCCAGCCGGTCAAACACGACACCACCAACGACCCCGCCTATGGCACCAACAACCTGAAGCTGTGAAGTGCCTTCGTAGATGCTAGTGATCCTAACGTCTCGGTAATGCCTCTCCGCATCAAATTCTTTGGTAAATCCAACGCCACCATGAACCTGAATAGCGTCATAACACACCTGGTTCGCCATGTCGGCGGCGAAGCGCTTTATCAGCGGTGTGAAAAGTGAGGCATATTTTGAGTAGCGGGATAGGTCACTCTTCAGGTCGGCGCGACGCTCAGGATGTAGTTCAATGCTATTCTCGATACCTTCCTTAATGTCAACAATGCTGGAGGTCTCGTATAACATGCTGCGGGCAGCATCAATACTGACCCGCATGTTTGTCAGCATCTCGTACACCAGCGGAATGTCCTGTATCGACCTTTTGAACTGGCGGCGATCTTTGGCATATGAATTTGCTTCCTGGTATGCCCCTTCGGCAATACCCACTGCCTGCGCAGCGATGGCCAACCTGGCTGAATTCATTAGATGCATGGTGTATTTCACCAGACCCATTTTCCGTTTGCCAAGCAACTCTGCCTTGGCATCAGTGAATTGCAGCTCACAGGTGGGAGAACCCTTGATCCCGAGCTTGTTTTCGATACGGCGAATCCGCATTCCCTGATCCCTTTCATAGATGAACAGGGAGATACCCCGTCCTCCCTTTGAACCCTCTTCCGAGCGAGCCATAACCAGGGAAAGCTGTTCACAGCCACTGGTGATAAATCGCTTTACGCCATTGAGTTGCCAGGTGCCGTCGCTTTGCTCGCTTGCCTTCAACATTATGGATTGAAGGTCTGATCCCGCATCGGGTTCAGTCAGGGCCATTGACCCAATCATTTCACCTGAAGCGAATCTGGGGAGAATCCGCTCCTTTTGTTCATCGGATCCAAATTTCTCCACTGTAGCTGCCAGTGCCTGCAGGCTGACGATCAGTGGGAGGGAGGCGTCCGCCCGGGCGAATAACTCGATGGCAGCAGAAAATACGGTCGTGGGCATGTTGAGCCCGCCATATTTTCTTTTTAGGATGAATCCGGCCAGATCCGCCTGGTTGATGCGTTTGACGGCTTCCTGCAGGCCTTCCGGGTAGGCTACTTCACCGTCGGTAAACTGTGCGCCAGTCAAATCTACTTCACGGGCTCGGGGCGCAACAAAGTCTGCGGATATCTCTCCCACGACTGCAAGTACGCGCTCATAGTTGTCGAGAGCGTCTTCTTGATCCTTTGGTGCATGGGCATACTCGTTGCGCTCGGCAAAATCGTCCTCTACCAACGAGATTACTCTGCTTAGGTCGCGATTCTTGAAATGGAATTGAAGGTCAGAATTGTCCTGGTAGTAATTCGCCACAGTATTTATTCTCCTATGCCTTATCCTTGTATGCATTGATCATTTTCGGGATAACCTCATTCAGACTTCCGACTATGCCATAGTGGGCTATGTTGAAAATGGGTGCATCTGGATCACTGTTGATGGCGATAATCCGCTGTGATTCAGCCATACCAGCACGATGTTGAATTTGTCCGGAAATCCCACAGGCGATGTATAGGTTGGGCCGAACCGTCGTGCCTGTCTGCCCAACCTGATGGTCGTGGGGCAGTAATCCCGAATCGACAAGGGGTCGTGACGCACCCAACTCGGCACCTATGGTGTCGGCAAGTTTCCTCACCAGCTCGAGTGTATTTGGATCCGCCGCGCCTGCTCCGGCCGCTACGATGAGTTGTGCAGTGCCAAGATTGACTGCTTTTTCCTTGCGAACAATCTCGATAACTTCAGTGATGAAGTCATCATCCGAGAGGCCAGACTCAACATCCATCACCTCAGCGTTAAGGGTAGTATCGGGGGGAGTCATTTTCATCACACCCTGTCTGACGGTTGCCATACTGGGATGACTTTCCGGCGTTACAATTGTCGCCATGATGTTACCGCCGAATGCAGGTCTAATTCCCAAGAATACATTTTTGTAAACCTGCTTTTTGAACTTGTGCTCACCAATCTGCAGTTCGGTGCAGTCGGCTGTCAAACCGCATTTCAACGCTGATGCGATTCGGGGTGCCACATCACGCCCGGTTTCAGTGGCGCCGAATAGAACGATTTCCGGTTGCTGAGTTTTAATCAGATTGACAATACTTTTTGCGTAGGGGTTGGAAGTGAAATGAGCCAACCTTTTATCATTGATACGGTAAACGGTTTTGCAGCCGTAGTGGCCGAGAGAAGCAAGCGCCTCCTTCATGTCATAGCCAGGGGCGACTGCTACTACATCAGCATCCAGCGGCTCAGCAAGCTGGCCAGCCTCACAAATCAACTCTAAACTTACATCTGCGATCTTGCCTTCATTCTGCTCAATGAAAACCATCACCTGTTTCTTGTCACTCATCTTGCGCCTATAGTCAATTGTTGGGTGTGCAATAAAAATTACACTTTTTGTACGGTAGCAAACATCGCCTCAGATGATGTGATCGTTCATCAGGTCATGCATCAGGCTCGAGATACCGGTCTCGGTTGGGGGAACCTGCTGGATATCATTAGCAGCCAAGACAACATTTTCAACTTTTTTAACCTGAGTTGGTGATCCAGCCAGGCCGCAAATGGCCGGGTCCGCACCGATGAAGTCTGCATCCCATTCGGTGATTTTCTGGACGAGGTCCGAGTCCCCTGTCGGGATACTATTCCCATCGGTTTCATCGCTATTCGTTTCGATATTCTTGTAGATCATGACGCGTTTTGCGCTTGGTGAACGTGGCTGGTTCGCCTCAGATGATACGGTTACCAGAAGCGGCAGTGGGCTCCTTGCTACTTCATAACCATCGGCTATGGAGTGTCTGACGGTGATTTCCTTGTCACTGATTTCAACTACTTCCAGCAGGCAGGATATTTGATTGATCCCCAGTTTCTCGGCGACCTGGGGTCCAACCTGGGCTGTATCGCCATCGATGGCCTGTCGCCCACAGAGTATCAGGTCAAATTGACCGATTTTTTCGATCGTGAATTTGAGTGTATAAGCTGTAGCCAGCGTGTCTGCGCCAGCAAATTTGCGGTCAGAAACCAGGATTACATCGTCGGCGCCGCGATATAAACATTCTTTGAGCACCTCTACTGCTTTCTTTGGCCCCATGGTAATAACCGTTATATGTCCACCGACGCGCTCCTTGATACGGATCGCTTCCTCTAATGCATTCAAATCTTCGGGATTAATAATGGCTGGAAGTTTGGACCGATTTACGGTGCCGTCAGGTTTCATGGCGTCACCGGTAATATTATGGGTGTCAGGCACTTGTTTCACCATGACGATCATCTTTAAGCCCATTTCACTTCCTCAATAACTACTGGTACATCGGGGTTCGAATCGATGAAGTATAAATGTTTTTTGTCACCAAAAAAGGTTTCCAAATGAAAATGGCAAGTATCTGATTGCGATCTGGTTGATTGGCCATTTATTATAGTATTGGCAGACGGACATTCAGGAAATTCAATATGACACGGCAAACCCTCATCCTCCGGAATGCAACCATATTTGATGGCCTGGGAAACCCCTCCACTGAAGGCGATATCAGCATAGCTGGGGACAGGATAGAGTCCGTCGGGACCGTGACAGGTGATGCTGATCAGGAGATAGAGCTGGATGGTCTGTCGGTTGCACCCGGATTCATCGATGTTCACACCCATGATGATTTTGCTGCAATCCTTCACCCGGACATGGCCTTCAAGGCAATGGGTGGTGTCACCAGTTGTGTCGTTGGGAATTGCGGCATGGGTGCGGCACCTTACCCCCAGGCTTCGGTGCTGGCCAGAGCCTTTCACCCTGGTGAGGATCTACCGGAATGGGCAGGTTATAAAGGTTACCTGGATTATATCGATAGTCGAAACCCGAGTATCAATATTGCCACTCTCGCCGGACACGGGACCATTCGAATGGCAGTTCTGGGCAGTGAATCGAGGGAACCGACGGCGAGTGAAATGAAGCGGATGAAAGCGCTGCTGCAGGAAGGGCTTGATGCGGGTGTGCTCGGGCTCTCGTCTGGCCTTATTTATGAACCAGGTCGGCATGCGGAAACAGCGGAGTTGATAGAGCTAGCTTCTATCATGACGGAAACGACCGCGATCTATACAACCCACATGCGAAATGAAGGCACAAAGTTATTGGAGTCAGTTGAGGAGGCGATTCAAATAGGTGAATCGGCGGGCGTTGGTGTGCAGATTTCTCACCACAAGGCATCAGGGCGCCAGAGTTGGGGACTGGTCAAAGAATCGCTGAAACTGATCGAGGAAGCGCAGGAGCGTGGAACTGATGTACATGCCGACCAATACCCCTACACAGCTGGCAGCACAATTTTATCCGCCACCATTCAGCAGGGAGGACTTGGTGATGAAGGTGGTGGGCTGGGACAGATGGACGCCGAAGGAATCGTGATCGCGTCTACGGAAAATCATCAGGAGTGGGAAGGGCAGTCAATTGCGGAACTCTCCAACCTGTTTGGGAAGCCTCCCCAGGAAACGGCGGAGGAGATTCTAAGAAATGAGCCAGGAGCAACGGTCGTATTGCACAGTATGCTCGAAGAAGATGTTCAGACGGTGATGAAGCATCCTAGTACGATGATTGGTTCAGATGGCATACCGACGTTGCAGGGTAAACCACATCCGCGGCTCTATGGGTCATTTGCGCGGGTGTTAGGGCGTTATTGCCGGGATCTCAGTCTGTTCGATCTTCCCACTGCCATTCATAAAATGACTGGTTTTTCTGCAAAGAAATTTGGCCTCATTGATAGAGGTGAGCTGCGTGAAGGCGCCTTTGCAGATCTGGTGGTTTTCGATGAGGTTGCTATCCTGGATAAGGGTACGTTTGCAGATCCTAACCACTACCCAGAGGGGATTCATCATCTCTTTGTCAACGGTGTCCAGGTAATGAGCAATGGTGAGCATACGGGTGCCAGGCCTGGGCGCTCACTTAGACGGCAGTAACTCCACAACTCCCTCACTGCCGTTTACCTTAATTCTGTCACCAGTTTTTATTTTCATTGTTGCCGATCCTGTGCCAACAACTGCAGGGATGCCCAATTCCCTTGCTACGATGGCTGCATGGGAAAGCGGTGCGCCGATATCAGTGACAATCGCAACAGCGCCTGGAAACAGGGGAGTCCAGCCAACATTGGTGTAGGAAGTAACCAGTATCTCGCCGGGCAGGAACTCATCCATCTGTTCGTGTGACTCAAGTAATCGCACTGTACCCTCAACCACGCCGGCAGACCCGGGGAAACCCTGGATGAGATCCTCGTCATTGGCCTCATAGGAGTGGTGAGCATCGAAGTAGTCCGTGCGCCGCTTCGGATCTTTGGACCACTGAAATGGATCGAATCGACCAGAAATAATATTGGGCAGTACAGGCAGCTGACTGTAGATGGCGAAGGTTTCCTTTCTTGGCTCGATCTTCTCTATCACGGAAACATCACCAGACAGGTAATCAACAATTTCGCTTTTTGTTAGGAAATAGAGATCATCGTCAAAATTATTGATCTCCGCGATCCTTTGAACCCAGCGCCTGGCAATCCAACCCTGGCGCACCGCCTCTGATCTCGCGTACTCCCTGTTTTGAGCCTGCTTTGCGGCGGCCACAAAAAGCCTTCTCAGCCTGCGTGCTTGCCTGGGTGAAGTCAGCTCAAGGGATGCCCAGATCCTGTCCCGCTTCGACCGTTGCATATCCAGGAGATCCTCCAGGTTGGAGTCCTGCCATTGTGAAACCAGCTTGTCGATCCAGTCAGGGTCCTCACCCGACCTGGGCTCAGCAAATTCAGCCTCCAGGGGGCCCCTATGGCCATAGCTGCGAGCAAATTCTTCCCGTGTAATATCACCCTTCATCATGGCGGAGATAGCCATGAGGGGCCCCATACTTTGCAGCTGCTGTTCACCACCGAGACCGGACAGCATGATTTCAAGGTCCTCCGGGTTTAGAACTTTTCCCATGGCAGCTTTCAACAGGGTGAGGCGTATCAAAAACTGCCCCGTAACGAAGACGACAACGGAGAACGATCTTATTCCCCTTACTTCAAAGTCCTCGTAAAACTTCAGCAACTCCTGGTTGTTGCTGCACTCTTTGAGCTTCCGGTATTGATCCTCACACCATTGTGGACATTCATCTCGCACCCACTTCAGGGTCTGCTTGTGACTAAACAGCAACCACATGGACAAACCCGTTTGCAGTGCCAGAAACCTGAATAGGTCTCGCCAAGTGACTTTGACTGCAGGGATATGTATCTGCTCCGGTATGTGTCCCAGCAATTGTGAAAAGTACTCGAGAATGAAGGCTCTCTTGACGCCAAGCTTACCAAGAGCAGAGGTGAAGACACTGACATTCGTATAACCACGGCCAGCGATTTGCCCCACTGCGGCAGTATTTCCAAATTTACCCACGGCCGCATCAAACAACTCTGCAATGACAGACCATGAAAAGGGTGTTGGTACACCGACCAAGGCTTCACCAATATTGGTATTGGTCCACAGGCAGTCGTTATCTAGTGTATCGTTCCAGACCTCTGGTGTTGGTGACAGGTTGGTGATGGGTCTGGACTGAAGCACGTACAGCTTGTCGTCTTCAATTGCCCACTCAATATCCTGCGGAGCGTGCAATTCAGCTTCAAGTTGCTGGGCGAGTTGAAGCAACGCTTGCTGGTGGGGCTCGAAATAGGCAGGGCCATTGTAAGAGCCGGTTGGAGAATGAATTGTAAAGGTATCGGCTGTTATCTGACCCGAGACCAGTTGCTCCCCGAGTCCCTCCGTTAGATTGCCAGCCATTGTGTTCGCATCACCTGAGACCGGGTCCTGCGTGAATAGAACGCCTGAGTAACTTGGTTCCAGCATTTGTTGAACTACCACGGCAATACCCTGTACTGAAGACAGGTGTTGAGCCTTGGCATAGCTTTTTACACGCTCACTGCGACTGGATGCAAATACGCTCTGGATTGCCTCGAATAATTCGATATCTGAAGTAACGTCTAGTACTGTTTCAAACTCACCGGCAAACGATGCTGCCTGTGAATCTTCTGCGAGCCCGGAAGAGCGGACAGTGACACGGCCATTTCCGTTTGTGGTGATAAGCTGGTGGTAGCAGGCAACTATCTTGTCCCGGTTGGATGCAAGAAAATCTGTGTCGTCAAAGGCTGAGGCGAGAATGATGAAACCATCAGGAACTGAATAACCGGCCTGATACAGTTGAGCAAGTGCTCTACCTTTACCTCCTGCATCTCTGCCATGCTGATGTTCATCAAACTGCCTAAACGTGCATAGCATTTTTTCCCTCGCTGTTAGCGTATTGCCAGCTCTGACCGTTGGTTTTTGATGCGGTGTATATCCAGATCATCAACCCTGAAGGCGATTATAGATAGATTTGCCTGTGAAGACTGACTTAGTTTCTATCAGAAACCTCATACGATTAGATCATAGTGGATTGGTGCTATTGCTTGTTCGACGTGGTTTTTAGTAGGCCCGTCAATGGCCAAGTATTTCTGGATATTTGCCGGTTTACAACTGAGTAGAAAATTTATCAATGTAATTTGGTAAAAAACCAGTAGTATTTGGGCTCAGGGACAAGGGGTAGTGATGAATAAACTGTTGTTAGGTGTATTGGTTGTGGCTGTATTGGCGGGAGTCTATGTCAATTCGAGGGAAAATAATGAGCTTGCTGTCAGTGTGGTACGGGTGGAGAGAGGTGATGTTGTTGCCTCAGTAACCAATACCCGGGCGGGTACAGTGGACGCCTGTCGGCGCTCTGGAATCGCGCCCTCGATGGGTGGTACGATCTCGGGGCTCTATGTGAAAGATGGAGATATTGTAGAGACGGATCAACTGCTTCTTGAGCTGTGGAATGCGGACTACAAGGCTCAGCTTAGGCTCTCAAATCAGGATGTGGCTGCTGCCCAGTCGCGTAGTCGCCAGTCTTGCGTTACCTCTAGTGTCGCCAAGAGAAAGGCTGACCGACTGGTTCGTTTGCAGGAAAAAAATGTTGCCTCTGAGGATGCTGTGGAAGCAGCAGTGGGTGATGCCGAATCAGCGGCTGCTGCTTGTGAAGCATCAAAAGATGCTGTCAAGGTTAAGCGAGCTGCCGTTGAAATAGCACAGGCAACCCTTGAAAGAACACAATTGCGAGCACCTTTTGCAGGTGTTATTGCAGAGATCAATGGTGAGTTGGGTGAATATGTGACCCCGTCACCCGTTGGTGTTCCGACACCACCTACGGTGGATCTGATAGATAACAGCTGTCTTTACATCAAGGCGCCAATAGATGAAGTGGATGCACCGGAAGTTCGGGCGGGGCTCAAGGCATGGGTTACCCTGGATGCATTTAAGCAACGTCGGTTCTCAGGTCAGGTGCGACGTGTTGCTCCCTATGTGCTTGACTTGGAGAAACAGTCAAGGACCGTTGATGTTGAAGCCGTCATTGATGATCCTGATATGGATGTTCTGCTGCCAGGCTACAGCGCAGATGTCGAGGTCATCATTGATGAACGTCAGGGCGTGCTCTATGTGCCAACCGTCGTAGTGCTGGAAGATTCAAGTGTGTATGTGATACCTGAGGCTGGTGGGCTGCTGGAAAAACGAACAATAGAAGCGGGCTTGTCGAACTGGGAACAGACTGAAATTGTTCATGGGCTCAAAGAGGGAGATTTTGTTGTCCGTTCGATAGATCGAGAGGGCGTTGCTGATGGTGCCCAGGCCCGGGTTGAGTAGCTTGCTATGATTCGCTTCGAAAATATCTGTCGTGACTTTAAGGTGGGTGATGAGACCGTTCATGCGCTGAAGGATGTTAACCAGCATATTGAGGCCGGCGAGTATGCCTCTATCATGGGTCCGTCTGGATCAGGCAAGTCGACCCTGCTAAATGTGCTGGGGCTTCTGGATACTCCAAATTCAGGCCACTACTGGCTAAATGGACGGGACGTCTCCAAGTTGCCGGACGATGATCTTGCGGCAACGCGCCATGAAATCATCGGCTTCGTCTTCCAATCCTTTCATCTCATCCAGCGAATGACAGCACTGGAGAATGTCGAATTACCAATGGTGCTTGCCGGCATAGCGCCTGCGGAGAGACAAGATCGTGCTCGTCAGATGTTATGCAAGACTGGGCTGGAAAGCCGCATGAGTCACAGGCCGGATCAACTGTCAGGCGGGCAGCGACAGCGGGTTGCGATAGCTCGCTCCATCGTCATGGAACCCAAAGTTCTATTGGCCGATGAGCCGACGGGAAACCTTGATTCACAATCTGGCAAGGAAGTGCTGGATATTCTGGAAGAACTGCACGCCGATGGGCTGACGCTGATACTGGTTACTCACGATCCCGTCATTGGTCAAAGATCCCACCTGCATCTGAGAATGACCGACGGTATCATCAAGGCTGAACGACAGCACCTTCAACGACAGCCTGAGGATAACGGCGATGCGCCTTCCTGATCGCAACCATATGGCAATTGCAGCAGTGGTGAGATATCCCCTGCGAAGCAGCATGCTGCTGGTCGCCATCGCCATCGGAGTTGCCGCTGTGTTGGTATTAACCTCACTCGGAGAGGGTGCGCGGCTCTATGTCACCAGTCAGTTCAATTCGATGGGAACACACCTGTTGTTTGTAACGCCGGGCAAAAATGAGGTTGGCGGTCTTGGCGGTATGGCCGGTTCTCTCGGTGGGTCGCCGAGGCCTTTCACCCTGGGGGATGTCAGGTCACTCAAGCGCAGTCCCTACATTTCCAGTACGACTCCCATGGTAATGGGAACCGCCAATATCAATTATCAGGGACTGGAACGGGACATCGGTGTTCTGGGTACGACCCATACGATGAAGCGGCTGTTCGAATACGAAGTCAAGAGCGGACGATTCCTGCCGGAGTTGGACCTCGACAATGCCTCACCCGTCTGTGTGATCGGGGATACCATTGCCCGGGAGCTGTTTGGCACTGCTGAACCCGTTGGCAAGTGGGTGCGCATAGGTGATCGGCGTGTACGCGTGATTGGTTGGCTGGAGCAGGGCGGGCAGTCGGGTGGCCGCGACCTTGATGAAGCTGTCTTTGTGCCCATCGCCTTCGCCATGCAAGTATATAACAGGGAGTCGGTTCAGCGAATGATGGTCGAGGCGACAAGTGATGAGTCCCTGGTAAAGGCCAAGCGAGATGTCATAGGTATCATCAAGGCCCGGCATTTTGGCCATGAAGATATAACCGTAATGGACCAGGGAACAATCCTGAGCACCTTCAACAAAATTTTCCTGGTATTGACTTCAACCCTGGCAGGTATTGCCGCTATCAGCCTTGCGGTGGCCGGCACGCTGATTATGAATGTGATGCTGGTCGCAGTAAGCCAGCGAACGGCGGAAATAGGTTTGCTCAAGGCGCTGGGTGCGAGGCGCTCTCAGATCATTGGTTTGTTCCTTACGGAGGCAACCCTGCTGAGCTCGTTGGGTGCTGTAGTCGGCGTATTGGTTGGCTATGCATCCATCGAGCTGTTACGGCAGCTAGTTCCGCTGGTGGATTTCCAGGCCCCTGACTGGGCCGTGATATCAGCAGTTTTAATGGCAATTGCCAGCGGTTTGCTGTTTGGCATCATGCCCGCCCGCCACGCCGCAGATCTTGACCCCGTAGAAGCGTTGGCTGGTCGCTGATGGTTTCGCAGGATGTTATCGGCTTTACCCAGCGTGCAGTGCTTTTTAATCGGTTGCGTTCAGGTCTGACGGCGCTGGGTATTGCCATCGGTGTGGCTGCAGTGGTGGTACTGACTTCTATGGGGGAGGGATTGAACCATTATATGGCTTTGGAATTCAGTCAGTTTGGGACCAACAACATACGTGTTGCCCCGGGGAAACCGGAAACGATGGGGCTTGGTCCCGGTATCATGAATACGCTGCGCCCCCTGACCATCGAAGATGCTGATGCTTTGAGTCGCTTGCCCCACGTGGTAGCGGCAACACCGAATCGGATGGGCAGATCTGAAGTGGAAGCCAATGATCGTATTCGGGTTTCCACCGTGATTGGGACCGGCCCTGATATGGCAGATGTATTTCAACTAGAAATGGCGGCCGGTCAGTTCCTTCCGCTCGATGATCCCTTGTCTCCCCGCGCACTTGCAGTTATCGGTGCAACTATCCAGGAAGAACTGTACGGCAACAAGAGTGCCCTCGGTGATCGTATTCGCATTGGTGGCAGCCGCTATCGCGTCGTAGGCGTGGCTGATCCCAAGGGCGACTTGCTGGGTGTGAACATAGATGAGTCTGTGGTGATACCTGCAGCCCGGGCGATGGAACTTTACAACGTCAACAGTGTGCTGGATATCACCGTGCGTTTTGAGGAGAATGCACCTGTTGATGAAGTAGTGGCGAGTCTGCGCCGCCTGATGTTAGCCCGGCACGGGGTAGAGGATTTCAATATCGCTACCCAGCAGCAGATGATGGAGGTCCTCGGTTCGGTGCTGGGCGTGCTGACAATTGCGGTCGCTGCCCTGGGCAGCATCTCTCTCTTCGTTGGCGGTGTTGGTATCTTTACAATCATGACCATCGCCGTGCGGGAACGCACCCAGGAGATTGGTCTGCTTCGCTCCATCGGTGCTACTCAGCGGCAGATTCAAAACCTGTTCCTGTCTGAATCCGTGGTGCTGGCAGTCATGGGTGGCGTCATGGGACTGTTGCTTGGTGGTATTGTGGTTGGGCTGGTCAGCATTACGGTCCCGACTCTCCCAGTGCGTTTTTCTGTACCCTATATTATTGCAGCTGAGCTGGTGTCGGTCGCCATCGGGCTGATGGCAGGCGTAGCGCCGGCGACTCACGCAGCAAGGCTGGACCCCCTTGATGCATTACGCGCCGAATAGGATAATGCTTCCGGCTGTGGTCAACCAATCTCCGGATTCCTCAATCCTAGTGTCAGGCTCATGTAAACTCGGTGGCAGATCAACGAGGTATTATTAAGTAATGTTATGCGGCACATCATCGATAGCATTGACCGGGATGATGATAATCGTTTTATTCTATCTGTCTCGATTTGAGGTATAGCAAGGGCTAGGGTGACAATGAAACTAGGCATCAACATTCGTAATATGGGGCCGCAGTCATCACGTGAGATTATCTCCGCGTGTGCCGTCACGGCTGATCGGGAAGGGCTCGATTCACTCTGGATTGTTGAGCATATTGCCATTCCACCGGATGATGCCGAAGGTTCGGGTGGACGCTATCTTGACCCCTTGATCACCCTGTCTTATCTCGCGGGGATAACAGAAAGAATCAAGCTGGGCACTGGTGTTTTGATACTGCCCTACAGGCCGCCCGTGATAACTGCAAAGCTCATTGCCACGTTGCAGGAGCTGGCGCAGGACAGGTTAAAGCTCGGGGTCGGAATCGGTTGGATGCAAAGTGAATTCAAGGCATTGGGTGTGGACATGCGAAAGCGTGTGAGTGATTCAGAAAGGGTACTGCAATTCTTAAATGAAGCCTTTGACAATGATGTTGTCGAGCAGAATGAACAGTCCTTTATCTTTAGTCCAAGGCCAGTGCGGCCTCCAATTATTGTTGGCGGCGCCGCGCCTCATGCAATTCGTCGGGCAATAAAGTATGGCGATGGCTGGATGCCGATGAGGCTAAAGCCGGATGCGCTAAAGCCAATAGTGGAAGGCTACAGGGAGCAGGCGAAGGCGGCTGGCAAATCCGAGCCGGAGGTTGTGGCAATATCCCGACTGCCACTTGCTGAGCCGAACCAGTGCAGGGAATTGCTGGAAGCCTATGAAGATGCTGGTGCAACGACTCTGGTTCATGGGCAGAAGTATGACCAGGCGGCTGAACTCCAGGATGCTATTGGAAAACTGGTATTGATCGCTTAGAAAACTTGGCAGCTTACGGGAAGCAGCAGGGTCACTCACAACATTCCTCGCGGCGCCTCACCCAAGAACCGCCTCCGCAAATGCCTCAATTTCACGAAGTGGATTCTGCCCGCCACTATTAAAAATAATCTCTGTTGTTCCAGTTTCTGCTTCAGCGGATACCAATTTACGAATCTGTTCAGGCTCTCCCACCCAACCGGTCCACGCCAGGTCAGAACCGCTTGCATCGATCAGGATCTGGTCACGTTCCGTAATGTGAGTACAGTGACCTTCATGGACAGCCAGGTGCCGTTGTCCTTCGGGCCGGTCTTTCGCAATCTGAGTAAGCCATGCATCTCCACCCGGGACATCTTTCAGTGACTCTGGACCGGCGGCTGACCACATACCGTGAAACGTTGGCGTCCACCAGGGACCGGCAGCATCGAGGGCGCGCGGTGACAACTTGTCTTCACCGGCATTGAGAACCGTCCCATGAACCATCTGGACATATTGGTCCCAGGAACCATCGCTCGGACCCGTGGACATGAGTCCATCGGAGCACTCCCGGGCAATGGCCTGCCCCTTGGGCCCCATAGCGGAAAGCACAATTGGTACATTAATTGGTCTCGCCTTTGCCATGGCAGGGTGGTGGATCATCTGGCACTGTTGATCATCAATTTCAACGACCTCTCCCTGCAGCAATGCCCGCAACTGGCGCACATAGCGCTCGGTAACTGACCAGGGTAGGGGTTTCTGATTTAACACCATGCGGGCAGTAAAGCCGGTGCCAACGCCAACGACCAGCCGACCTGGCGCAATGCGATCGATGGTGGCAATGGCTGAAGCAGTCGTCATCACATGACGAAGGTTGGGTACCAGCACCGCGGTGCCAAGGCCGATCTTCTCGGTACTGTCGGCGATACGCCCCATGTGGATCCACACGTCCTCCCAGATTGCTGCTGAGTCATAAAGCCAGAGGCGGTGGTACCCAAGCTGTTCCGCTAATTGGGCTGCTTCCTGGGTGAGGGGACCGGGTGCGAACCCGAGTGAAATTTTTGGCATATCCATGTGGCGCCTCCTCTATTTTTCTATTTCAGTTTGAGCTGGTTGTAGGTTCGATGTATCAGCAAGGACTTTATACCATTGATCAAAACTAGAAGGCCTAGTATCCCGCAGACGATGGGGAGGGCAGAGTTACCGGCGACCTTTTCGAGGGCGAAGGTTGCCAACATGCTCAACAAACAAAAAAGTATGAATGCAGGAAATGCCGGCCTTTGTATTCCATCTATCTGTGGTTCAACGCCCGACCTTAGGGTCTCCACTTCGAACTGGTGAGGGTTCACCAGTAGTGCCAGCACAAATGAAAGAAATATGATGATCAAAATTTCGATACATACTCCCCTTGGTGGTTAGATCACATAGCCATCGCCGGATGCACGCACGGTGATCTCGCTGATCGACACACCCCATGGCTGGTTGATGGTATGGATGATCTGGTCGGCCAGGTATTCTGCATCAAGGGCAAAGTATT
>PBRQ01000088.1 GCA_002725995.1 Gammaproteobacteria bacterium | reverse complement strand
TCAACGGTATGCTGCGTAAGATGAAAACCGATGAGCAGAACACTCCCTTAAATTAGATGCTCATCTGTTCCATTTGTTTGACGACGGACACTGTGGCCACAGCTGCTTCTGAGAAACCGGACATCGCCGCGTTACTCATGATTTCGGCGAAAACGGCCTTCTACCGGCCATCTGCGGACATGCAAACTGCAAGAATATTTCTCGCGTGAATAACAGCAAGATAGATGCTTGGGCCAATTTAGATGGTAGAGGCCTGATCAGATCCCGAAATGCCGTCTGTAGTGCGCGAATGCAGTTTCGATCATCTCCGATGTCAACCCGTAGTCTTCAATCGCATACTCATGCTTTCCGTTCTTGTCGCGAGGATGATCTTCCTCCCACGCACGCATGTTTGGCCAGGACGATTCCTCCACAGTAACCCCACAACGGCTGTAGATATTGCCGATTACACTTTCGATGTCATC
Source organism: Gammaproteobacteria bacterium (assembly GCA_002725995.1). Lineage (GTDB taxonomy): Bacteria > Pseudomonadota > Gammaproteobacteria > Pseudomonadales > Azotimanducaceae. The sequence goes on along the minus strand of PBRQ01000088.1, from coordinate 10,406 downwards.
GCAAATATCTGCGAAATAAACATCCTGCACTATGCCTTCCGGTAAGTCGTTTCTCAGCATCATGCAACGCTCCATAATCCCGGACCAGTAGTCGACCCAGGCAGGTCCAATCTGAGATTTATCGACCTGGTCGCTGTAAGCCGTGCGAAACTGATAAGAGAGGTTAGACCAGGATCCGATCACTGATTCTGGTTCGCGGTGACAATGAAAAAGCGTTGCACCCGGAAAGACCTTCAGCAGGACATCAAGCGCTTCATTGTGATAGACCGCCTTAAGCAACCAGGGCTTTGGCTGACCACCATTTTGCCATTGCAGAAATTTGAGCCAAACTCTGAATTCTTCATAGACTGGCGTGAGATCCTGCTGGTCAACCCAGTCAACAAAGCCCGGTATATTTGCATCCACAAAACCCTGTTTGTGTAGAAAGCTGTGTTGCATCAACATGACGTCTTCTTCCGCTTCATTTGCGGCTACTTCATGAATTTTGGCCAGTTCAGCCGAATTCTTCTCCAGCATTTCCGCATACACCTCAGCCGACCTGATACGCGGATCACGGCCATCGACCGACTCAACCCCATCCATTGGAATGGGTTGCCACATTTGCCAGAAAGGTAAAAAGTGAAAGTCACCACTGGCAGACATCATACGATGCAGTTTCGTTGTACCGGTTCGCGGCAGACCGATGATGACGATCGGCCCCGCTATTTCCTGCTGCAATATCTCCGGGTATTTCTTGATGTACCGTTCAAGTCGCAGCCGATTGGCAAGAATCTCAACCACACGCCCCAGCTGGGTCTCCATACCTTGTTCACTCAGGTTGGCTTCCTTGTCCCAGGCATCCAACAAGGCCTGGATGTGCGGATAAAACCAGTCGGTACCAAAGTCCCTAAGCCCGGTGTTTTCCCGTGCCGCTCTTATTAATTCATCGATGCTCTTCATTCTAGATTACCTTCTCGGCGCAATGATGGTATCAGCATATTTACGTACACCGTCGATCTTATATTGCAAGTCAGTATCATCAAAAGCCCCGCCAGACACGAAGACTTCAAACAACCATGGATTCGTCAGGATGATGTTATCCACACCGGCAGCCTCCGCCATAGAAACTGCGTCCTTGTCAGCACCATCAATAGTGGTCAGTACAATTTCAAAGGGTTCCTTCTCCCGCCCCTCTTCTATCAACATGGTTTTCAGTCTCTCTGCAGTCTTCAGCGCATCAGCAATATTTGCCGGTGGACTGATCCAGCCGTCTCCAATTCTGGCAGCCCGGCGCAATATTGGTTCTGCATCACCACCAAACAGAATCGGCACCTCTGCGACAGGCGTTGGCTGCATAACCAGTCGGTCAAAATCGAAGTATTCGCCATGATGTTCAATCATTTCGCCAGACCAGAGCCTGCGCATAACGTCAACCATTTCGACTACCCGCCTGCCACGATTGCTGAAGTCCTGCTGCGTCAACATGAATTCATCGACTGACCAACCGGAGCCAATGCCGAACCAGATGCGACGATCTGCCAATTGTGAGACGGTGCTGACTTGCTGTGCAACAAGTGCCGGGTTACGGAGTGGTAAGACGTAAACCGCCGTCATTAGCTCTATCGTGCTTGTCCGTGCTGCCACATGGGTCATCATGGTCCAGGGTTCGGGCCACACTGCGGTTTCATCCCAGGGTCTGATGCCATCCTCTGAGAAGGTATAAGGTGTATGGAGAGTTTCTGGATGTGCAACATGATCGACAAATGCAACGACATCGAACCCACAGGATTCAGATTCAACCGCAATCCTGGTCAATTCCTGCGGTGATAGAAACGCGGGACAAATTGTAAACTTCATATGAATTCAGGCTGCTCCAGAGTCTCGTGACAGACTAATTAAGTCGTGAAATCCACCGCATCCACTACCTTTCTCCAACATTAACGCGAGTACCGATGCAGGTAGTGCTCTCTGCGTACCGCCAACTGTTTCAGCCTTTCCTCGCCTGTCACCTTCTTCATACCCGCAGGCAATACTCTTTCCAGGTCGTTGTACTTAACTTTCCGCATAGTCGGAATCGATGCTTTACCGCAGATTTTCGCCCTGCCTAAAAAAATCCCCGTATTGTGGCCATCCACATCGATCCAGTTCTGCACCCCAGGATCCTGGTGAGATATCACCATAGTGGCTATCCCATTTGAATCCAGATCAACCATCGCACTGTTTAGGTGGACCTGACGATTACCATAATTCAGTACCTGCCAATAATCATTGTAAAGAGCAAAGCTCCAGAAACGGCATTGCTCGGGTACAGGCCACTCAACGATCAGCGCTTCATCCTTGTCTACGTTGTAGCGCGCCTGAAAGTACCGTTGATCAATCTGTCCACCACCCTGATCATAGCGTTCTTCCCGTACCTTGTTATCTCCTTCCGGGAAGGAATTTCCCATACGCAGACAGAGATTCAGGTAATTCTGCGCCCGCTTCAGAGCATTTAGCCTGAAGACTGCATCATCCACATCAGTGACTGCGGTGCTCTTCTTTGAGGGGGCATCAATTCGGTCTATATGAAAGGTGGCTGACCTTGGGCGGGTATTGAAATCCACAAAGAACTCACGAATGAACAGCGCATTGGCTTGATCCTCAAGCTTCCACCAGTGTCCAGGCTGTTTCTTGTTACTCAGCGTAAATTCGTAGTAGCCACCTTCATCAACGCCCGTATCTATCTTGTCAAAAGTAATATTGACCTTGGTAACAATCTGATTGGCACCTTCATTCTCTCCATACCACCCGGCCTGCTGCTGAAAATCGATCAGTTCCGCATCTCCCCGATAACCCCGCACCCGATAGACACCGTTAGGGTCAAGGTGAAACATACCGTACTTGTAGGACGGGGCTGGTGCACAATAATTCACCAGGGGGCCAAAATCCGGGAGGTATTCCGGCGTATCCCGGTCAGTAAAGAGCAGATTGGCATAGCCTACAGATGCAATGGCCATGACCGCTCTATAACCCTCAAACCGATTGATGACCGAATTTGAGAATTCCTGCTGGCGGATCAGTTCACCCGAACTGGCGAGTTCAACAATGTAGTCTGCCCAGGCTACATCAATTCTCTTTAGATCATCAGCCTCGTCAGCGAATCCAGTGCTAATCGATAACACCGCAATGAAAAGGCCAACGGCATATTTCTTTGTGACACTCATCATTGGTCGTTTCATTTTTACTAATCCCTAATCAGTAGTTTGAAAAGATGCATCAAAGAAACTCTTTGTTCAGCGAACTCACAGATACTAGCGCAAATTCAGTTTTTGCCGTACCCCAATGGTTACTTTGTCAGAATGCCAGGAGAAAATGAACTTCCAGATCGGCCATACAAGATGCAGGATTGGACAGAAGCAAACAACTGGGCTAATTCCGCATGATCAGTTTTTCTCAAGGGAGTAGAATGGAGAAGTAGCAGAACTGGAAATCCAGAGCCAGGTAAGGCTAACAGTTCCCATGAAAGCCTCTGCAGGAAATGTGATGGTTCAAAGACCCAATATATAAACTCAGGAATAAGTTGATGAATATGCTCGAAGGTAAAACAGCAGTTGTGATCGGTGCATCGGCGCGGGGTGGCATAGGCTGGGAAACAGCGAAACTTTTTGCCGAGGAAGGAGCCAGGGTCATCGTTTCAGCACGCCAACTGGACAAATTACAACCTCTGGCAAATGAGATCGGCGGGCATGCTATTGCATGCGATGTGGTGGACCGGACATCCATCCAGAATCTGATCGATGAGACCCTTGCTACCTATGGAGAAATCCATGTCGGCGTTTACTCGGCAGGACAGGCCTGGTCCAAAATGATCGACGAGATTAACCCGGAAGATATTTCAGATGCCATGGCACTGCATTACGAAGGAGCCCTGGCGTTCTTACAGTGTGCAGCAAGAGCCATGAAATCCGGAGGCGCCCTGACCTATATGTCCTCCATACTGTCTGAAAACTATTATCCGGGCATGATGGCGTACGCCGCAGCCAAGGCAGCACTAGAGCAACTGATTCGCTATGGTGCAATCGAGTACGCGGCATTGGGCATTCGGGTCAATGGTATTCGACCTACTTCCACTCGGACACCCATGGTGGAGGAAGCGCTGTCCATACCTGGATTGCTGGAAACTGCAGTCAAGGAGATTCCGATGGGTCGCATTGCTGAACCAAGAGAAATAGCCGAAGCAGCACTCTGGCTCTCATCGGAACGCGCATCTTTCGTAACCGGCGTAAACCTGCCGGTGGATGGTGGTAATCACCTGATGCGCATGCCACATATCAGTGACATGCCAACACCGGAAGAGCTCGATGCGGCTTACAAAAATGACTAAATATTAGTTCCCTTCGGATCAACCTAACAACAAGTTAGCTGAGCTGAACACACCCTATAGCAGGAATAAAATTGATACCCATCAATACCGCACGAACGCCCGTAATCATTGGTGTAGGTCAATCCGTTCTGCGTGATCTGCCAACAAGTGCTGCTGATCTACCGTCCGTTGAGTCAATGGCAGCCAGCGCTTGTGATGCGGCCCTCGCCGACACCACGGCATCCGACGTAGCGCGGCAAATCGACACCATTGCATTTGTCCGTTTGGTCAGCGATTGCTTCACCCCCAGCCCTCCAATTTTCGGTCGCTGCGACAATCCCCCCTGGGCTCTGGCACGGCGAATAGGCTCACAACCCAAGCGGGCTATCTATACCGAAATCGGCGGACAGGCACCACAGAATCTTGTACATGAAGCCAGTAACCGCATTGCAGCTGGGACCAGCGAACTGGTGCTTCTATCTGGAGCTGAAGTTACCGGGGCCATGAAACACGCACTGAGAAATGGCTGGGAGATACCGGAAGCGGAGAAAGTCGATGGCCAGGTTGATGACCGCGACCGGGGAATTGAGCTCATAAGCGCCTATGAGGCGGCAAACGGCCTGACACTACCACCGGATGTCTACGGCATCTTTGAAAATGCCTGGCGTCATGAACAGGGACGAGATCGAACGAGCCACAATCAGTACATGGCAGAAATGCTGGCATCCTTCTCAAAAGTTGCCACTTGTAATCCCTACGCCCAGTTCCCGGTTGAACGAGACGTTGAGTTCCTCGCAACCCCCTCAGCTGACAATTACCACGTAGCGGATCCCTACCTAAAATGGTCGATTGCCCAGGACGCCGTCAATCAAGGTGCCGCGGTAATCATCGCCTCAGTCGCCAAAGCCAGGGAGCTCGGGGTTCCCGAAGAAAAATGGGTTTATCCCTTATCCGGGGCCGACGCTGCGGATAAGCTTGTAATTCACCGCCCGAGCCTCAGCCAGTCGAGCGCCATGACCGCCGCTATCAATCAATGTCTGGCAACAGTGGATAAAACCACTGACAGTATTCAGCACATGGATCTCTACAGCTGTTTTCCCTGCGCAGTGCAGTTTGCCTGTGACGCCCTCGGCTTCGACCCAATGACTCAACAGTTGACGCAGACGGGTGGTCTCGCCTTCTTCGGGGGAGCCGGAAACAACTACACCATGCACGCTATTACAAGCCTGGTTGAAACCCTGCGGGAAGACCCAGGTTCCCTGGGTCTCATCGTAGCCAATGGCGGATACCTATCGAAAGCATCAGCGGGGCTCTATAGCACAGCCCCAGAAGGTGGCTGGCTACCAGCGGATAATAAGATTCTGCAAATGCAACTAGAAGCAATCCCGGATGTTGAAATCGCGGATGCGACAGAGCCTGGAAAAATTGAGTCTTACGGCCTGCTGTACCACAAAAATCAACCGACCATGGGTTACGTACTCTGCCGCACGACCAGGGGAGAGCGGTTCGCTGCAAGAACCGAGGCGCAGGACTTCAGTACATTGCAGACATTGCTAAACGATGATCCCATTGGTGAGCAGGTCAGGCCAAGAGTGACCGATACATGTAATCTTTTCGCTCTAAGTTGAATTACACCTGAACATCAGACCACCAAGATCTCCAGCCGGAAGGAACTCTTCGCAACCAGCTATTTCCCAAATACTTTCACAAAACTTTCTCTGCTTTAGAATATCGTGACGCCAACAGAAAATGTGTGGCGCCCCACAGGTAAAACAAGGTCACAATCGACAAGGAGTAACGCAAAGATTCATCCCCCCAAATACCTAACTCACTGATAGCGCCAACCAGGGTAACACCGCCACCCAAGCCAAAGGCCGTAAAAAACGCGATGGCCGCGCCCGCTGCAAATGCACGTAAAGGCAATGTAACCACCGACTGAACAACCACAAAGAATTGTGGGGGCACCATAAATCCAAATAAGGTTGCCAAGCCCAGCAAGGATACGGCGACCACAGTTGACGGTACAAAGTAGGCAACAATATATAGCGGTGTTGCTGCTATAACTCCACCGGCACTAATCCACATGGAGCCTCGCTGATCATGGCGGCTGATGCGAACGCCAAGAGCGCCGGAAAGCAGGGCACTGACGGCTCCTACAGCACCTACAATAACGGCAAGTATCATCCCCGCCGTTTTAATATCAAGCGCATGAAAGCGCATAAGAAAAATCGGCAGCCATTGCACCGCACCCATCGCAGCGACACTAATCAGCGAGAATCCCAATACCATATGGCGATAGGTTTTTATCTGCCACAGGCGCCTAAGCGATGCAACAAAAGAGAGTTCATCACTCTTGTGAAAACTGCGAGGACAATCTTGTTTGCCGATCCAGAAATACAGCAATCCGGCGATCAAAAGTGTAAAAATACCAGAAAGATAAAAACCTGTTTGCCAGCCATGGGTTTCTACAACCCATCCCCATATGCCTAATCCAACAATAACGCCCACAGGCGTCCCTGCAGCCACGATACCTTGAACCCTTGAGCCATTTTCCAGAGTAAAATTTTCGGCGATAATTGCCTGGGATACTGGCGCAACAATCGCGACGGCCATGCCAATACCTGCCCGACACACAAGGATGGCGGTATAAGATGCCATCATTCCAGATACTAATGCCAATATCCCGGAGAGGGCTACGGCACCACTTATCACCAGGCGTCTATTATACTGATCAACCAGGCGCGGCAGGGTCAGTGAGGCGATCGCATACGCAACTGCGTAGGCGGTAACCAACAAGCCCCGTTGCGTATCACTCAATTGTAAGTCTTGTCCAAGAGGACCGAGAGCAATAGCAATGATTTGCCTATGGAAGAAGTCCACTGCCGCAGCGGTGGCTAAACCTAATACCAATAGTCGACTGTAGTTTGCCGAAGGCTTGGAAACAGTATCTGCACCAGATGGAGTCATAAGGCTGATATTTTATAAGCCATTTTTAAGCCACTAATCACCCAGGTACTTCACTAGACGTTCACAAGCCTCGACATAGTCCTTCTTGAAACCGAAGACAACATTGCGCACCGAATCCCTGGTATTCATCAGCCCCACACCCTGGCCGACCCAGTAGGTGTCCAGTTCCTTAGCGCCTGCATGCCCACCTTCGGCGAGCTTAGCGATTCTGGCCAGGGCAGGTTCGGCGACCAGTGACTGCAGCGGCATCGGCAGCGGTTCGGGACCATCCTTTTCCCAGGCTTCCGTCCAGGGAGAGCGGAGCTGCCTTGAATGCTTGCCGGTGCGACTGCGAGATCGAATGGTGTCCCTGGAACCGGCTGAGATCATCTTGTCCTTGACCGAACCGGATGTTTCCGCTTCGTGAGTCGTCAGCCAGACAGATCCGGCCCAGACTCCAGCAGCTCCCATGGCCATGGTTGCTGCCATTTGCCGCCCCGTGACAATTCCGCCCGCGGCCAGAACTGGCACTTCTCTCAAGGGCGCGATGGCTTCACAGACCTCCGGTACCAGCACCATGGTCGAGACATCACCGCAATGTCCGCCTGCCTCAGTCCCAGCGACGATCAACACGTCGACACCCGCCTTGACCTGTTCGATTGCCTGCTGCCTGGCACCAACCAGGGCGCCGACCGGTACGCCATGCTCCTTACCCATATCGAGCATAATCTCGGGTGGCGTACCCAGGGCGTTGACGATGAGTCTGATAGGATGTGAGAAGGCGATCTCAAGCAGTTTAGCAGCACCGGAAACACGCAAGTTGTTGCCGATGATCTCGGCTTTGGCGAGAGCCTCTTGATCCATATTACTGGTCTGAATGTCGTGGTTCGCTAATACGTCCCCGGCGAACTTCTTGTGACCGGCTGGTACCGCAGCCAGCATGTCTGCCTCATTCAGCGACTCATCCTGAGTCGCCATCTTGTTAGGCACGATGAGATCCACCCCATAGGGCAACCCACCGATCTGCGCATCGATCCAATCGAGCTCTATAGCAAGGGTCTCAGGGGTCATATTGGCTGCACCCAGGACACCCATTCCGCCTGCCTTGGAAACTTCCACTACCACGTCCCGGCAATGACTGAACGCCAGCAACGGGAATTCGATACCCAGTGTTGTACATATCGGAAACTCCATAACTCACTTCCTCACTTGTTAACTGTGTCAGAGTTATAGTCTCTACCTAAATCATCATCTTCCACAGGTAATGTCACGGCAGCCGTAAGTCGGAAAACTGTTCTCGTAACAGGCGTTTGAGTATCTTCCCTGTAGCATTTCGTGGCAATTCGTCGACAAAACGAACCGCAACAATTTTCTTGTAACCTGCCAGTTGCTGACCCGCATACCGGACAATCTCCTCTTCGCTCAGCCGTTCATCCTCACGAACGACCACCGCAACGGGCGACTCCCCCCAGCGGGACGAAGTCGCGCCGATCACTGCCACCTCCGCCACACCTGCGATGCCTGCCAGTACTTTTTCCAATTCTGCTGGGTAAACATTTTCACCACCGGAAATAATCATGTCCTTGATACGACCGACTATCGAAACAAAACCTTCCTCGTTGACAGTGGCGACATCACCGGTTTTGAACCAGCCATCCTCGGCACTTTCTTCTGTCGCTTCAGGCATTCCCCAGTACTCCTTCATGACCTGTGGGCCGCGCAGCCAGATTTCTCCCGGCTGCTCGACGTCGCATTCGCTACCGTCCTCGCTCATGATTTTCATATCTATGTGCACCATGGATTTACCACACGAGCCTGCCTGGTCAACAGCATCTTCTGGGTCCAGCATGAACCCAGCCGGAACTTCGGTCATGCCGTAGCCCTGGATCAAACCAATTCCTTGATCCAGATAATGGTGGATGAGTTCAGATGATATGGGTGCAGCAGAAGTCAACAGCCAGCGGAGTGTTGAAAGATCATTCTTCAGCGGGTCATAGTTTTTCCTTAGCATCAACAGCATGGCGGGCACGACCATCGAATTGGTGACTCTTTCTGCGGCGATCAATGACCAGAAGGAGGACGGATTGAACTCCCTTTCAATAACGAGCGTCATGGAACGATAGACTGTAATAACAGCAGGGAGCAGGGCACCGATGTGAAACATTGGCATGGTCAAGAGGTAACGATCTGATACTCGATAATCAACCGTCATGATGTTGCTTAACAGCGACCAAAGTATTGATCGATGCGTATGGACCACGCCCTTGGGTCTGCCTGTAGTACCGGAGCTGTACATAATAAAGAGGTCGTCATCATCAAATGCGCCAATCTCGGGCTCTGAATCACTCACCGCTTCGATGGCATCAAGAAATGCCAGTAAACCATCAGGTACTGTGCCGTTGACTTGTACAAGGTGTTGAATACTCTGTACTGAGTCAAGTCCCTGTACTCTCTCAGAATATACATCGTGATAGACGAGTACCTTTGGTTTCGCATCTCCGATAAGAAATTCCAACTCCTTCTCCTGCAGGCGCCAGTTAAGCGGCACCACAATCGCGCCGATCTTGGCGAGAGCGAAGAAGGATTGCATGAATTCAATACTGTTCTGCATCAGTATTGCGACTCGATCCCCCGGCGTCACGCCCAGGTCGAGGAACATGTTCGCAGCCTTGTTGATGCCAGCATTGTATTCAGAGTAGGTCCAACGCCGCCCGGTACCCGGCTCAACAAGGGCTTCCCGCCATGGCGAGCGCTCAGATTGTTCAGTTACAAGTTTCCCTAAATTGATCATGTACCTGTTCTCCAATACCTCAAGACTTCACTCAAGGATCACTGCCCAAGTGGCTGTACTTTGTCAGAGTCTTCCAGAGAAGGGTACATCCAGATTGGCCTATTCGATTGCAATTTGGGACACTGGTATTACTTCGATCCTGGGCGGATAGTCATGGCTATTGCGGCCTGATGACAATTGCTTATCATCTGCTCGCTACAGCAAGCGACACACTCATGCTTTGAACTTAATACCTTTTTCATTCAGCAGGGGAATGACTTTGTTTTCAAACAACTGCAAGCTGCTCCAGCTTCGTTCTGGATCAAAGCCACCTGCCATAGGGTGAAACATGATGATGGGATCATCACC
>PBRQ01000087.1 GCA_002725995.1 Gammaproteobacteria bacterium | reverse complement strand
GGGAACAGCCCTAAACCGCTGCCGGAGAGTCCGCACCAAGCAGCCATGGCTAGAGACGTGCTCGATGCGCTTAATAGCTGGTCCTAGTGTGCTATGCTATCTATGAACCCGAAGGTATCGATTGAGTTGGATACGTCGCAATGGTGGGCAGCCCTGGCTGCCCTGCTGCTCAGCTCCACTCCGGCGCTGGCACACGAAGGCCATCTCAGCTCCTGGACCGGAGCTGAGAGGCTCAACTGGAGAGCTCCGCCCTTCAACAAGTGCGCGGTATATGCCGACACGAACGCTAATTACGTCCCATGGAAAACAGCTAACGCGGAGGCTCTTAGAACTATGGACTCGTTAAACGCGGAAACCTGGAACGGAGGTCCCACCTACCCAACGCGAGCCTCATTCATCCACGACTACACGGTCCACCAAGAAGCCTGGATGAAAGCCAACTGCCCTTGGATCTTCTGATAAGGTTGACAACACCTATTTGGTGTGCTACTGTATATACATGGAGGGCTTGGTACACCTTTCAAACAAAAGAGCCGCCTGCAGCTTGAGGCGGCTTTTTTAATGGTGTGCCAATTGGCAAACCGGCCAATAAGAACTACACCGGCAGAAATAATCTAGTATGATACAGAGGTAAAGAAGGTTCACCCATGACCCAAGCCACCTTAAAGAACTTCAGCTACACCAAAGGTTCGGACCTCATTGAGGTTCACGCCATCGTTGAAGATGCAGTTCAGGTTTCCCCTGCCACCCTTTACGATCCACCAGAATTCGCTTCTGGTTATTGTGTTACAACAATATTATGGGACGAAGAGGTGACACCAGAGAACGCTCCAACACATAGCGACATCGAGAAGCGCCTACCTTGGATCCCTTCCGAGGACTGGACTTATGTTCCACCGATTGAGTTTCCCGATGATGTCTAAGTCATTCACAAGCCCCTCCAATGGGGCTTCTTTATTTGAGATCTTATCCCTCATACGTGAGCACTGTAACGCTGCAGATGCCAGGTGGAAGGGTCTCATAAGGTCTGGCGGTGATCCGCAAGAAGTCGCCCAGGCCTTCGGTGCATATATGGCATTGTGTGACTTCAAAACTGATTTGGTTACCAAGTGGCCCATCGATGTGATACACTCATAAGGTAATTACCTCCAACTAGAGGACCCTATGAAAGAGTATTTTTCGCCCCACCTAGGCCTCGTGTGCCTGGGTGTTCTTGTATTCAGCCTCTACGCGCTGGCCCTAGCGCAGCAGCCGCTACCTGAAATCCCTGCTGAAAGCGTGCAGGTGGAGGGGAACTATGAAAACTAATTACACCCTCTATCAAGGCATTCAATACCTTGAGCATGTAGCCACAGCTTCGAGCGTCTGCTTTGACGTAGAAACGCTCCAGCTACAGCCAGAGCTAGGCAAGCTCCGCTTGCTTCAGCTTGGTTCAAAGGTGCGCAAGTGTGTGGTCGTCATAGACCTGTTTGATTTAGATGAAGCTGGCTTCAATAAGCTGCGCCTCTTCTTTACCAATGGCGAGCGCTTTTGGTTCGCTCATAACGCTGTCTTTGATCTGGCTTGGCTCCAGGAATATGACATGCACCCACGAGGGCGCATCGGTGATTCCATGCTGGCTAGCAAGCTGATCAACAATGGAATATCTTCAACGGTTCGCCACGGCCTACAGCATGTAGTACAAAGGTACTTAAAGGATGATGATGGTCGTCCTGTTGTGCTGCCCAAAGAACAGCAGCTATCTGACTGGAGCGCACCGATCCTTAGTGAAGAACAGATTCTCTACGCTGCCAGGGATGTAATAGCGCTGGCCGAGCTTGAGAATCCGCTGCTTGAGCGGATCGCTAAGAACCGTTTGACTAATGCCTACGCAATTGAGTGCAATGCTCTGAGGCCGCTCGCTCAAGTCTGGCGCTGTGGCCTGCCATGGAATCCAGAAGAGCTGGAGCAAAGAAAGCAGGACTACAGCCACGACATTGAGCAGCTAGGGAACGAGTTCATTCTGAAGCTCGATGCAAACCTGCCAGCTGAACACCGGCTGCCACGAGATGAGGATGGCTCATTAAACCTCAGACCACGAGCCACGGGTTACGTTCGCGATGGAACCAAGAAACCAGCCGGCTTCAACATCAGCTCCCCGAAACAGTTGCTTGAAAAATTAACCGCGTTGCTCGGACACGTTCCAACCGATAGCAATGGCAAGCCGAGCGCTAGCCGTGCTGCCTTGCGTGGTTACGCCGCAGACAGTGAAATCATCCAGCTCTATTTGACGTGGAAGAAAGCGGAGAAGCGACGCCAAATGGTTGTCTCAATTCAAGAAAAGATGGACTCAACTCACGTAACTAAAGCGAGTTACATGCAGCTTGGTGCCGACACCGGACGTATGAGCTGTATTAAACCCAATCTTCAGCAAGTACCTAGGGAACCAGAATTTCGTGCCTGTGTGCAAGCACCCGAAGGCTGGTCCATCGTGGATGCTGATTACTCACAGCTGGAGCTACGTCTAGCAGCAGCCATCGCCAAAGACGAACGCATGATTGCTGCGTACCAGGAAGGAGAAGACATTCACCAGATAACAGCTGACATGGTGGGATGCTCGCGCCAGCAAGCTAAGGCCTGCAACTTTGGTTTCTTGTTTGGTGGTGGTGCAGAAGGTTTACGGAGCTACGCTGGCAGCCAAGGTCTGGTCATCTCGCTAAAAGAAGCTGCCGGGTTTAAGAAACGCTGGCATCATGCCTATCCAGGAATCGCTCGTTGGCAGCAACAGGCTGCTGATGTAGCTAAGGACACGGAGAACAACAAATGGGCAGAAGTCCGTATCCCTGGCACGGGATTACGCCGCTACCTGCCGGGGGATCTCAACCGCTTAACAGTTCGCTGTAATACACCGATACAGGGAGCTGGAAGCGCTTGCCTCAAGTTCGCCTTAATAAAACTTTGGCCACTCGTACACGCTGCTGGAGAGGATGTTGTGAAGATTGCCGCCGTCGTTCATGACGAAATCCTGCTGCTATGTAGAGACGAAGTAGCGTCAACGTGGGCTCCGTTGCTCAAGGAAAAAATGGAAGAAGCCGGTCAAGTATTTATGGCTGATGTTCCATGCATCGCTGAAGCCCACGTCGGTAAGAACTGGGCTCAGGTTCACTGATAAAGGAATCGCAAAATCACACGACAAAACCATGACCCAAAATTTCGCCATTTTTAAATGCAACGACCGCTGGAAGGTATGCGTGGAAGATTCAAAGTGCATCTACTATGATTCACTTAGAGTTGCCATGGCCTGCGCTTACGACTATGCCAACCGGCTAACAGATAATTTGGCAGCGACTGATGGAGTAGAGATGAAGCAGCTTCCACTTTTCTAGGGAAAAATGACTTTAGGGAGGGGGGTATCCCCTACCCCCTCTTTTTTTTTTATGTTCGTTTCTTTGTCAATGCGTTTCCTTCTTAAATCCAACAATCTCTACGTTTCTGCTTGTTATGACACGACTGGTTCAGGCGTTCGCCTCACCGAGAAGCGTGATGACGCTTGTAGTTTTGTTACTTTTGAAAAAGCCGTCTCAGTTGCCCGTGCCTTGATCGGGGTGCTTGAGCACGCACCAATCATTGAAACCTGCACTCACTAATGAGTGACTCTATTAAAGATTATCTCAACGCAATCTCCCGCTATCCATTGCTGAATCATCAGCAGGAGATAGTGCTTGCGCGTTGCGTAAGAAAGTGGATTGACTCTGAGGAGCCAACCTCTGGAGAGATCCGGGCGGGAAAAAGAGCCTATCAAAAATTGATGAACTGCAACCTCCGTCTCGTAGTGGTAGTTGCAAAGAAGTACGCAGTCCGTGCCCACCGCAGTGACCTACTGGATCTGATCCAAGAGGGAACGATTGGCATGGCCCAAGCAATTAAAAAGTATGACCCTGAACGTGGGTACGCATTTTCTACCTATTCGTTCTGGTGGATTAGGCAGGCAGTCACGCGGTATCTATCTCAGTTCGATCGGATGATCCGCTTGCCTGGGAATGCCAATGATCAGATCATCAAGCTGCGCTACTGGTTGCCTTCGTTCCAGATGCAGCATGGAAGAATGCCCACGTTGGAGGAATGCGCAGAATTTACAAACGTTCCACCTAAGCGCTTAGCGGCGTACATGGCGCACATAAATGACGCATACTCCCTAGACGCCCCAGTTGCTACCAACACGGAGACTTGTCTATTAGATGCTGTGGCCGATCCAGATGCTGAAGACATGCTGGAAAGCTTGGCGTGGTCTCTAGGCGCAGAGTATTTAAAGGAGATGATCAAACAGCTATCTTGTAAAGAACAGACCATTCTCAATCACCACTTCGGATTGGCAGGGAGAGAAGTTCAATCTCTTTCAGCTCTAGGGAAAACACTTGGTATCTCTAGGGAAAGAGTAAGACAGCTAGAAACCAAAGCCCTACTTAAACTAAGACTGAGAACAGCTGGAGCTAAGGTCAAGCTATGACTATCAAACTTTCTGACTTTTTTACCTATTTCAAATCCACCCCTAACCAGCAAGAGGCTATAAAGCTTCTAGAAGATGTGATGCCACAGTCCCTACTTCAGGACGGTAGCGCTTGGGTCTTGAAGTATCGCGAAGCCGAACCCGTACCAGAAGTAATCCCTTCTGCTATTCCTCAGCAAGGGGTGGATTTATGCCATGAGTTTGAAGGATGCAGGCTTGCTCCTTATCGATGCCCTGCTGGTGTGCCAACTGTGGGTTGGGGGAATACGAAATACGAAAATGGTACGGCAGTGAAGCTCTCTGACCCTGCCATTACACAGGAAAGAGCAGATACCTTGTTTGTTAACATCTCTGAAAAGAGTTTCTGGAACGTAATTAAAAGAACTGTTCCCTTCTTTGATCAGATGAATGCTAACCAGCAGAGTGCAATCTTTGATTTCAGTTATAACCTTGGCGCCTACTTTTTTAATTCCCCAGGTTTTAACACTATTTCAAGAGTACTGGAGCGTAAGGAGTGGAATAAGGTTCCAGACGCACTGATGTTGTATATCAATCCAGGGACAGCTTACGAAGCAGGACTTAGGAGGAGACGGGAAGCTGAAGGTCAGCTCTGGATGAAGCCGATTTGATCAGCTCCCCAGTCCGGTTGAATCAAGACGATCCTCGCCAAGGTGCGGGTCATCCTCAGGGGCAGGGATTGGAACGATGGGCTGGTTGTTTTCAACCACTTCTTTAACTTTCTCTGCAACCTTTTCAACTGTTTCCTTAGCCTTCTCTTTTACCTTGGCCTTGACTGCTTCCTTTGCATCGTCAGGGACTATAGGCTGAGCGCTTGGGTCACCTTCTTTGACAAAGTAAGTATCGCCAGGGCCAGGAACATAAGGACCGCTCTGGTAAGCGTTACGCCGTTTCTGTTCGGCGTTGTACGTGATTAGATCCTTCAATTCCTTCTCGGAGTAACCCAATTGGTCCTCTACCCAGGAAACAATTAACTGCTGGGATACCTTCTTAATAGGCACTAGCGTTTTTCCTGATGGCTTGCGAAGCTCTAGCTTGTCTGAGAGTTCACCGCCTTTGTTCTCATAAACCCATTGGCAATCAGTGATGATATTGGCTGGATTGGCATTGAAAGAAAGAACTGAAAAAGCCATGTTTTTAATTGATAAAAGGGGATTGATTAAGGCTACGTGGTTAATTTAACCTGTTACATAGCTAGAACCAGCATAGATAGGGTAGCCATTGATCTCTATATTTGTAAAACCTACATCTCCACCTCCATCGGTTCTACCGGTTGAGTTCAAGGCGGTTATGATGCCAGATTGAGATATCGTCACTGAACGATTCTCTCCTGAGCTACATACTAAACTCCAAGTCGCTATTTTTAAATTCGGTAGGAATTGGTACGTTTGTGTAGTGGTAACTAAAATTAAGGTTTGGGTGTAGTAATCAGTTCCTGAGCAGCACTTAACGGTCACCACATCACCAGGCCTAACAACCAGATCCACTGATGAATTGATATTACATTGATAAGTTGTACCCGAAGGACGTATGTAATTACCGGCGCAACCAGACGCTTGTCCGAAGTTTGAAACGCCGCCGCTGTATGCTGTTGGGGAGAAAGTCCCACACTGAATAGTGGATTGGAACAACGCTTTAAAGGCAGCGCCATCGACTTTATAGGATGTACCTGCTCTTTCCACAAGCACTAAATCAGAATTTGATACCTTGCTACTTACTAAACCCCTTTCAACCTTGTAAGACGTCCCAGCTCTATTTGCCAGGAATAGATCTGTGCTTTGAGCATCAACCACGTCGCTGGCCTCAACCTTGTAAGACGTCCCAGCCCTCTCTACTAGGAATAAATCGGAGTTGTTAATAGTACTCATGGTAGTGTAGAGAGTGAAGAAAGGTTATAACCAGCCGCAGTGATTACTCCACCTACATGGAGAAGAGTGCTTGGTGACGTTGTTCCAATCCCAATATTGCCCGAAGTATCAATGCAGAATCCTGTTGTTTGGCCTTCCATATCATAAATATAGAAACCTCCAGCAGGAGCCATGGTTGCAGTACTTGCAGCTCTTCCTATTTGCCATCCTTTCTCTCCACCAATAGGACTTCCGAGGTTGATATATTGATATTGAGTATTAGCATTACCTCCAACACTAATAGCGCCACCTCCAGCAGCAGTACTTACATGCAATTGAGCGGTTGGAGATGACGTTCCAATCCCCACATTTCCCGAGCTGTCGATTCGCATTTTCTCTTCAATAGCGCCTCCAGTGTTTCCGGTTGCAAACTGCAAATAACCGGCAGCGTCTGAACCATCAACGGTTCCACTTTCTTTTCGTCCAGCAATAGACGCTAATCCATAGTTTGGATGTGCACCTCCTATATCAACCGTGAAGACAATAGGTAATCCCGTATCAGCCGCCGCGCTTGATGTTGATTGGAGCAACACACCATCTCGACTGCCTACTGTTTCACTTGCTGCAGCAATGTGTAAAATCTCTTCAGGAGAATCAGTTCCAATGCCAACTCTTCCCGAGCTGTCGATTCGCATCCGCTCGGATGAGCCGTCTCCATCAATAAAAGCTAGGCCATGTGAACCGTCTAACGACGCTAAGAAAAATCTACTGGTAGAGCTTTCCCAAAAACCTAATGCACTTGTTCCGGAAGATGCGGTTAAATTAATGATACTTCCTGTGCCACTAACCGCTAATGTTCCATACGTTGAAGGCGAGTCTGTTCCAATCCCCACATTTCCCGAGCTGTCGATTCGCATCGCCTCGGTGTTATCTGTTTTGAAGTTAATAAAATATCCATAACCAGTATCACCAGACGAAATGGTTAGATCACCAGCACCTTGATTATGAGTAATAGACCCATACGTT
The DNA here is from genome assembly GCA_002725995.1 of Gammaproteobacteria bacterium. Taxonomy (GTDB): domain Bacteria; phylum Pseudomonadota; class Gammaproteobacteria; order Pseudomonadales; family Azotimanducaceae. Next base: position 157 of record PBRQ01000087.1, on the reverse strand, counting down.
GTTCCGTTATGGTCAAACTCAATGCCTTTAAAACTATCAGCTGTCGTTCCATTAAGGCAAAGCCGTGGCGTCGCTGCTTTAAGTTCTAGGATCTGAGAAGGCGAGTCTGTTCCAATCCCCACATTTCCCGAGCTGTCGATTCGCATCCGCTCGGTTG
>PBRQ01000001.1 GCA_002725995.1 Gammaproteobacteria bacterium | reverse complement strand
GCAAGAGCGTGCGCTGAAATGTGCGTAAGTGACGAGTTCACATGCGTAGCGGCGTTATCAATAGCCGCGGTGTGGGCTTCCATCTCTGAGATAGTGGTATCTAGCTCGGCAATCTTGTTATCGATCTCTGTTAATGCCGCTTTTAGCTTCGTATTGACATCATTTTCTATTTCAGATACGCCTGCCTTGGTCCCATTACCCACTACTAAAACCTTTACGCTATCACTCAGCGTAGCAAGTTGATATTTATTTTCGTTGAAGTAAGACTCCATTTTGGTTGTGTCGATCCCGCTGTTCAGATTAACTTCACTGGCCCAACCGGGGGCTCCCACGCGGGTTACAACCGCATTAAAGGCACCCTTTATCAACCCAAAGAACAAGCTCAGCGGGTCTATTTTGACCTTAACGACAGCCGTTCGTATTTTGATGTCAAACTTAGAGATCCCGATACGCAAATCTACGTTTACTGTTGGGTAAAAATTAAAATTCCCCGCAAGGGGTATCCCTACCGGGGGTCCTATCGTGTTATTTGAAACGGGTGCCAGTTCGGTCGTAGTCTGGGTTCCGAATATGGTCGCCCCGAATTGTGCCCCTTGATAGACGATGCTGCTGAGAAAATACGTTATATTTGTATCAGAGTTCTTTGTTTTTCCTTCCGTAACATAATCCTCGTTTTTGACCTTATAGGTGACCGCTTGCTTGAGTCCGCCGGGGAATGTCTGCGATGCAGACAATTCTTCTCGTCCGCAGTCTTTCGCGTAATCGTCATTCCCGCCATCATATTTATCGGGCCCGGAAACAAAGACACTTCGCTGATACCCCCATAGGTAAGAGTAAGAATCCCCAAACTGATACGAAGTCGCATTCCCGACACGATCTTCTCTTTCTTCTCTTACACTGGGCCCTTGATAAAGCTCCGCTCTAGCACTGTCAATATCAATAGGCCAATTTTTGGTTTCGGTCCAATCGGGAGCTGGCGCAATTTCTGGTTCTTTCGTTGAGTATTCAACCGAAAATTGGGGTCCAAAGTGATAATCGCGGGTCTGCATCTTAAAATTCACATTCAGGCCTTTAGCGTGCATAAAGGAATGCCCGAAATTCCTTTCAGAAAACATAAAGTTAGGGTGGTAGTCGACCCATAGTTCCCTTGGCAAAAAACCTTTTAAACTGGTCGTCTTTGCTCCCGAAACAACCGTTGCCGCCGCCTCGCGGGTTTTAGCCGTTTTAAACGCAAGCTTTGTCTCAGTTGACAGCTCTGATGCACCAGGAACAACCCCGGAAGAAGGGAGGTCAGTTGCCGTTATCCATTCATCTGAAATGGCTGGCCACTTTCCTCCGTCAAATCCTGAAGAGGTTCCAATCTCGGCTGTCGCGTTCCCACCACCAGATACGTATTTCGAGTACCTCTTCCCAGAACGCAGTACTAGGGAATGCCCTAAACTCTTGGGCGAACCGCCGGAAAGACGAACCAAAGGGGGCGAGGTATATCCACTACCCGGGTTGTCTATCCTTATATGGTCAATAGTGTAGTGCGCTACCGCTCCTGCATCTGTCTCAATGATTTCGGCTACTTCTGGGCTGAGAATTGCAGTCGCCGTAGCGGTTACTCCGCCCACAGGAACACGAGCCGGCACCCACAGGAGCTGTACCGTGGGGGCTGTTTGATAGAGTCCCCCAAGATGGACGGTTATCCCGATCACGCCCTTTTTACTTTGCTCACTATCGAGAAAGCGCTCAGCGTTATCCGCATAGGCGGTTAGATTGAGCTCATCCCAGTTGCCGAAGGTCCAAAGCTCCCTGTCCGCACCAGGGAAATAGAATTCATTCCCGTCTTCATACTTGTACCGGTCGCCGGCGATCTGTTGGAAACGCAACTCGCCGGAGAGCTGTTTCAAAAAGAATGCGTCGGTATCTATACTTGGCGAATACGCTAATGGGGAATAGTTAAGCCTCTGCAACGCACCTAACCAGTCCAAGGGCGCGTTATTCACCCCTCCCGAGAGCCCCGTTGTGCTATCAGCCGGGCGCTCGCTGGTTACGGGGAGGTAACCAGTACTGTGTCCGTGCGTAAAGATTCTATAGTCAATCCCAAAACTTTCAGACTGAACAAAGTTGCGCTGTGGATCGGAAAAATCCGTAAAGGTTGCGCCACTCGATACTCCGGCGAGACGAATTGCACTCCCTCCGACCCACCTGTTTTGGCTATCATAAAATCCGTTTTCAAGGGACAGTATTTGAACCTTCTTGCTCCCATCATCTACGCTGGTGATGTTCTGCTCTGATGCCGTGACCCCCACCTTGCGCAAATACGAATTACCCCCTCCCCCGCGTAAAACCGTTTCTGCAGTTAACGTAGTGGGATCCGTATCATCTGTTACGGTCAGATCTGAATAAGTATCGCTCAAACTTTCAGCCCCTAATTGCGTCCGTTGGAAAGCGCGGATGCCCCACCGTCGAACAACGCACGGACTTTTGGTTTCAGGGCTGCGGAGGATAAGCTTTGCACCCGAGATTCGTTATCAGTCGCTGTTTTTTCGATCTGAGCCAGTTTTGCCTCGAGCTCCTGCAACTTTGTCTTGATCTGGCTGGCCATAGCGCTCTGCTCAGTCCGTGCAGCACCCATATCAGCCTGCAAGCTTGAAATAACTGCTATAGTCTCATTTCTAAGCAACTGCGCTTTGACCTTGACAGTGTTAACTTCTGCGTCCACTTCGTGTTTAGCCGCGCCGGTGACCATCGTATCTGTATTCGTGTAATTAACTTCCGACTCAACAAGGAGAGCGCCGGCAAATTCGTCAATTTGGACCTCGAGGTTCTTCGTTTCGATTTCAAACCCAAACGCTTTCCATTCAGTTTCAACTCCCCCGACGCTGCTGGTGATTGACACAAAGGATTGCTGCAAGTCAGTAATCATTAAAGCAGTTGTGTTGTCTCGAACAAAATCGATCTTCTCGTTCTCAAATACGTTATTGGTAATTACCCGGGATTCTGAGGTAACAAACTCTTCAGATTCTGTAATATTTTTTCCCTTCCACTCCGATTTCAGGACTACCTTCTGATCCTCGCTGACACTGACCTCTTTGTTATCGCCGAGTCGATAAGAGAACGTGTTACCAATTTCTTTTTCAACGGCAGCGTTATTAGCCCAGGCGGATGGATACCAATCGTCGGTTGTCAGATCACGAGCGGGAAGGATGTTTTCTGCCATGCCCCACTCCCAGGCCACATGGTCCGTCTCGGTACTTTCGGCTTGCCGCTGGCTCGATTTCTCCTCTTTAGCCTCCGTCTCTGCAGTTTTTGTCAATCCATCCCAAAAATCCTTGCTGATGGCTGAAGCGATCAACCGGCCGACACCAGGGAAGGCTGCTCCCATGCCGCGAAGCATCCCCATACCGATATTGTCCCAGGGCTTGAGCCGTTTTGGTTCAGTGGGGTCGCGCACGCTCCAGCCATTCCAGTCAGCCGATGACGAGTCTGCCACGCTAGGGTCTCCCCCTTTTTCTGTTCGAATCTGTTGGTCATCGGGTCTGAAATAGTTTGAGTATGTATAGGATGGGCCCATGTTTACGTCCCACCCGTAGGCGCTGCTCAGGCTTATCCCCAGCCCCCTTTCGAAATTAAACTGATGGCCATAGCGGATATTTTTTAGGATACTGCCTCGATCCTGGGGTACCAGGTCTGGGAACCAGATCCTTTGCTTGAATTTCGACCTGCCAGCATCGTAGGTTTCCCCTTTTGTCGGTAAATCGTCACCACCAGGCCGTGCGCCGGTAGCCGTCATAAGCTCTGGCCAATCGCGTAAATACACGGACTCCACTTTTTCATTTGATAACGATGTCTGGTCGAAAAACAGGTCGATGTAATTGCTTTTCGGCCGGTACGATTTAAATTCTAGATGCCCCCCAATCTGGGTCGCACCGGATCTTCCTGCGTCAACATAATCGAACGCCTGGGTCTTTCCCGGTAAAGGATGTCTCAGAACCACTGATTCTCCAATGTTTCGACGGATTGCAACGGCATCGGCATTATCCTGATCGGACATATCCGAAGCCCCCGTCCAGGCCGGCGCCGATGAAAGGACATCGTTCACCCCCTTCATCGTGGGGAAAGCAAAGATCCCCAGGTTAAAGTTATCTATCGCGCTAAAATCACTCAGTGTGGTCGGGGCACTTGATTCTCTCTTGAGGTATTCAACTGCACTCGACCCTAAAGAGTCCCTTCCAGCTTTGGTTAACTCTGTCCGTATGGTGCCCGCACAGCCAAAAAAACGGTATTGGCCGGAGGTTAATAACGAGAATGAGACCAGGCTGTCGGAAACGGCTGAGATGCCAGTAGAAAAACCCAAGTATGTGCCTCGTGGGACCCAACTAAACGGCGCGATAGCATTTGCAAGATAACCGCCACCCGCACCTGACTTATAGTTCGCACCCGCATATGAAAGGTTATCTGAGGCGGTTCCGAAAGAATAAAACTGGTACCCCGAAGCGATGCTTCCATCAGTGGAATTACCCGTCAGGTTGACCGCGATATTCTTCTTCATAGCACTAAATGAAGTAATCCTCACTCAACGTCGGATCCACATCCACTGTATTGAACGCGCTGCCTACAATAATAGGCTGATCGGGGTCTCCCTTGAAGAACCCAACTACTACTTCCGCTCCATCGTACAACGCATGATATGTGCCTCCCCGACTTCCTGCTCCGGCCCGAATCGTGCGCATACGGATTACGTTTGTTGAGTCCGGGGCCCCATCAAATGCATCAAACTGATAAACAACGTTAAACCGCCCGATTCCGTCCCGATCGGCTATCGGCGGGGTGTCCAATGAGGGGTACCGGTACTCGTTTATAAATCCTGTGACGAAGCCCGGAATCCGAGGTCGTTCCGTTGTTCGGCTAGGTCGAAACTGGACCTTTTCCAGCCCACTCATCCTGTAGGCGGTAAATCGGTTTCGATAAGACAGGCCTGGAACCCCTTCCCGCCCCTTCTCACAGTGGTGCTCAACCTTCGCAATAAACAATTCTTCTCCGGCCGGACAAAGATCATCAAACCCCTCAACCGTGATCACTGAGCCGGGGAACAATCCAGGAATCGTACTGACGCCTTGAACAAAATGGCCCGACGCAACAATTTCCTCAGCTCGACAAACAACCAAATGATTCAGGTCAGCCAGGATTACACTGTTATCGATTACATCGCCAGGCGGCGTCACCAAGCCTTCCAGAAGCACCGTATGGGGCCGACCGAGCTCGGATTTCTCGGTAGAGATCACGGGCGCGGCCGAATTTAGTGTATCGGTGTCGACGGAGGAATACAGATTCAATCCATCTGTCAGGTACTGATACCCCGAAACACAAACGTGCTGGGGAACCACTTCACTAAACGCCTGGATACTTGAAATTGAGCGATCCGACCTAACATAGGGATCGTCATGTTTGGCGACGTTATCATGCTGGTCATATGAATCACAAAGATGGATAACGGTGTCGAGCTCTCTATGCTCGAAAAAAAAGTAAAGTCCGTCTCTCTCTAAAGTCCGTTTCAGGAATTCCCAGTCCGGCTCTCGATACTGTATTCGCGATTCCCAGAGTGGGTAATCGTCCCGTGCGAGATGCTTATCAAGGGGGGCAAGAGCAGTCTGCCCAACAGTTAAGCTCTTGAGTTTTTCGATTCCATCCCCAAAAAGATCAACCACACTTTTTTCTTTATACGATCTGGTTGCACGGGCAAAGCTTAATGGTAATGTGACGGGCGCAAGCACCACATCAAGAGTGCATTGCGTTTCATTTTCCGAGGCCTCACTGACGGTCACCAGGTAGCCGTGGAAATAACGCACACTTTCGATAGGCTTAATCTCAGTACCATCGTTTATCAGAGGGCTAGATTCGACGGTCAAGCGCCAGGTGCAATCGGAGACGACACGCCCTGCTTGAACAAAGTGGATCCTATCTGAGACGTTCTCAAGAGACAGCCTTATGTTTAGTGAGAAGTTCCTGGAGCACGCCTCTTGCGCCGACCAGTTCAGCACCGTCACCGATGGTTCGGGAGCGGGCCCACTTGGCAGGATCTTCTCAAAAGTAACACGAACGTCAGTCATTTTTGCTGTCTTTGATTCGGCTCAGAGCGTGATCCTCTGCTCTCTTTGTTCAGTCCGGAGACTCCCTATCTTTGATAACTGATTCCATTTCGCGCTTCCCAGGCGTATTGATGGATTAACCTCCTCGGGGAGTCGGAAAGTCAGGACAATATTTAGGGGCCTTTGGATGTAAAAGCATATAAGCGATTTGACCGCCTCCAGGTAGCCCTGGTCATGCAACAGCGCCGACACCAGATCCAGTTTTGCGTTGTCCAGGTGCACAGCCAGATTCGCGGAGGCGTCAAGGATCTGGCCCCCGATCAGAGACGAACTGCCCAACTCAAATGCGCCACGATCGAGCCTCGGTCTGGCGTCTCGAGGAACGACAACTTTCTGGACATCGCATTCGTACAGGCGTACAGACGGCACGCCCAGAACAACTGTTAAAAGCTTACGGAGCCCGCTAAGCCCGCGATGCTTGATCATAAAAATCGGAGATAACTGTGTGAGAAACTCCCCGAAGTGACTCCGAAGATGCTTTGGCATTGATTGGCTCGCAGACCGAAAGGCTAAGGTATTGCTGATCTCCTGGCGGCCAAACTCTAACTCAGCCACCACGGGGTAATGAAGCAGCGTAGACTTAAAAATAAGTTCGTGAATCTTGTTATTGAGGAAACGAATCAAACTCAACACTTCAGTCTGATTCTCAGAAAGATTGGAAATCAGCCGGCGTGAAAAGTACTCCGGTGTAATTGATCCATAGCCAAAAAGGCTGCAAAACGTTGAATAAAGGGTTAAATGTCCATCATCGAGCGAGGCACCGGATACAGATGGCGTATCCCCAGAACGTTCTGAAGCCGAGTTGACCATAGTCAAGGGTGGCTCCACTGAAAAAGAGGTTATTTTGCCAATGGAGACGAGTTGATGCGCCAGCCGTACCGCTTGGAAATAATCAAATTGCCCCGCCCGGCTGCAAAGATCGGCTAGGGGCTCAGACGTTCGGACGCGATCAAGATCGGCCATTCTAGAATCTCCCCGCTTCTAGTTTTCTCAACCTTAAAACGACTCGTGCAGTTAATTGGGCACAATCGTATAACCACCATCTGCAGGATATCGACGTAGGAAAAAAGCTCATCCGGTGTGTCGAACTGATCGTCGTCAACACCAATACAAATTTCGTAACATGGCAGATTTCCCAACCGATAAATCGTGCTGGTAACCTTGAGCGTAGTTTTAACGATGCCAAAGTCAAATTTACGAAGATCGGCACCGGAGGCATTGACCCGCTCTGCATAGAATTGCCAAAGGCTTTTCAACCTGGCAGTGTCGGCGAACACATTAATGTCGCAAGCGTAGGCATCGAGCAACCCATTTAACAGTTTTTGCTCGCTGATGGATGCATCGTGGTAGCGAGTTGTTCGAACCACGTTAGTCAACTCAAAGCGTCCAAGATCACCGTTGAGCCCGCGGTAAATCGACCCAGAAGGCAGGTTCTCTACCGCAGACCCATTGGTACATAACATCGTCGCGTGAACCGGCCCGGTCAATTTACCGATATGCGCAGGATCTAACGAGATTGACGTCTGAACCGTCTTGCTGTCGGCCGAGCTTGTCGCTGCCGCCTTTTTGATAACCTGAAACTTCCCTACCACTTCGGATCTATTGGAAGCAGAGGAGAAGTCCGGCGTCAGGACTACCTCGGTGGGCGAATCAGAGGACGTGGTTGTCAATTCAAGGACATCTACGGGCACTTCCGAATTGGACTCTGCCAGATTGATATTGAAATCTAGGGTATCCCGGGCGCCTTGATACGCAACCGGTAGCGAGCGCTTCTCGTACATGTTCTCCACCACGATCGGGTTCAGCAGAAAGTAGCTGGGCGTTACCTCAACACCCTGCAATGCATCGCCCGTCAGGGTTAAAGAGATATCGATCTGCGTCGCTGAGTCTAACCCTTCATATCTGCCCTTGCTCTGCCCCTCTAAGATCTGATCGTGGACCTGGCCTAGTTTGATCTCGAAATTTCTTAACAGGCTCGAAAATCCGAGGAAGAATTCGATCAGGTCAAAGGGGAGTTGTCCTTCATTTCGGGTGACTTGACCGACAAATTGATTGCCTTCAAATAGGTT
>PBRQ01000086.1 GCA_002725995.1 Gammaproteobacteria bacterium | reverse complement strand
GTATGCACTGTTCCTGTTGGCGGTAGCCTTCACCTGGCTAATGGGTCTGATGGGCTATATTCGATCCGGTATCAGGCAACACTGGCATGTAACCGATGTTTTTAGAGACAGCTCCCCCGATGCCTTTACACCCACGCTGGGGTATGCCGCTAACGTTGTCTCAATCGGTGTCATTATCTTCATGGCAATGGTGATCTTCGTATTCTGGATCTCACAGGTCTCTGGCAAAAAAACCAGCACCCAAGGCTACTGGAAATCCGCATGACTCAATTTCTAAAAATCATAGCGTTCAGCCTGGTCATTATTTCTCTTTTTGCGATCTACTCAAATCTCGGTATCCCGCAAATCAAACCAGCACCACCACCCTCCCAGGAGGCCGTGGATGTCAGCAGCATGGATATGGGTTCTTTTATTGTACTCGGTGAAAAACTGTTTAACGGCAAGGGAACCTGCACCCTGTGTCACAATGCAGTAGGTGGAAGAGCCCCGATGCTCGACAAGCTAACTGAATCCATTGCGCCCCGCCTAGAGGATACAGCTTATAAGGGAACCGCCACCGATATAGCAGGGTATTTGATTGAGTCCATGAATGAGCCATCGGTCTACGTGGTTAAGGGCTTCGGCAAACTCGGGACCAATGATCAGGAGAGTCCAATGCCGGATGTTCGCGTTGGTAGCATTGGGTTCTCAGAAGCTGAAACACTGGCGGTGATAGCTTACCTGCAGGATGCCAGCGGGCTGGATATTACAGTCTCTATCCCCACTGACGTTGAAGAGCCCGTACCCGCGGCGGAACCAGCCGCAGCAGGTGCAGAAAGAGCAAAGTACACCTCCGGCGAAGAAATCGTCGCCAAACTTGGGTGTGGGGCCTGTCACAAGATCGCACAATTTGAGGGTGCATTGGGCCCGGACCTTACCCATATAGGCAGCACACGTGACATCAATAATTTAAGGCAGTCAATTCTGAATCCGATGGCGGATATCACAGAGGGTTTTGCCCCAATGATGCCGCCCATATACGGAGAGCAGTTGTACGCCTCAGAATTAGAGATGCTGGTTGAATATATGGCGTCTCTCAAATGAACAAGACAAAGATAGCTGCGCTTCACGCTACTGTGACCGCACACAATATGGCCAGGAAGTAGACCATGAATAAAATACCCAAGCTACTACAACTGATACTGGTTGTTGGCGGAATCTATTGCGCCTTTGTCCTCGTGTTTGATGTCATCCTGCAGCAGGTCATTCCGAACAGCCTACTGAACATGTACATGTTCTTTATTGCTGCCGGTGTTCTGGCCGTTTATACCTTCACCGAAGAAGGCACGGAGGAACTCCTGGCGCCCATTAAAGCGCTGGTTGAAAATCCTGATAAGGTCAGAACAAGAAATATTGTGTTCGTACTGACGCCACTCGTCGTTGCGGCTTACATCTATTCTCAACTCTTACCCAGTATCGAAGCACCGGTAGAGTTAAGGAGTATTCACCCGGCCCCACCTTCCTCGGTAAAAATATATGGAAAGCGTTACGACCTGAAGACACTTGAGAACCCTTACCGGGTTCTGGAAACTGAAGACCCGGAGAAATTCCGTGAGTTAGTATCAACAGGGGCTGACATCTATATCCAGAACTGCCACTTCTGCCACGGCGATAAGCTAGATGGTCAGGGACCCTATGCGGCAGGCTTAAACCCGGTACCACTCAATTTTCAGGATGTGGGCACAATCGCGCAGTTGCAGGAGTCGTTCCTCTTCTGGCGAATCGCCACCGGCGGCCCTGGGCTGCCGGATGAGGCAGCACCTTGGATTTCATCCATGCCGATCTGGCAGGATTTCCTGAGTGAAGATGAAATATGGCAGGTCATCCTCTATCTATATGACTATACCGGGCGTCGTCCCAGATCATGGGAGGAATGAGATAATGCGTGCATCTGAAATGACAAAATTAATTCTTCTCCTTTCTATTGTAACGATGGCATCACTCCCGCCGATGGCTTTCTCACTAGATGGAGACAGTGAAAGCGGCGAGCGCATTTACCTGAAACGATGCGTTGGTTGTCACGGCGTGGATGGTGATGGGTTGGGACCCGGCAGTGAAAGGCTGATCCCGCCACCCAGAGATTTCACTTCCGGCATGTTTAAGATCATGTCAACGGCCTTTGACGGCTACATTCCCCAGGACCAAGATATTTACGAGATGATCCGCATTGGCATGCCCGGCACAGCGATGCCAGGCTGGGAGGATATTCTCAGCGAACAGAATATGTGGGACCTGGTCGCCTATATCAAAATTTTCCCGGGATTCGATGAAGAGCAAGCAGGACCGGCGGTCGAATATGGTGAGCCTATACCCTCCTCCGCTGAGTCCATTGAAAAAGGCAGGGAGTTGTTCCTGCAGGACGACCGATGTTCGGAATGTCATGGAAAGGATGGTAAAGGAGACGCTATCAAGCGTTTGCTGGGGGACAATGGAGAGAGAACCTGGCCAAGAAACCTGACCAAACCCTGGACCTTCCGCCACAGCAATGATCAGAAAGATATTTTCACACGTATCTCAGTAGGTATTCCCGGCACCCAGATGCCCTCCTTCGCAGACCCGGGAAGTAAGAAGATGCTCAGTGTGGAGGATCGTTGGCATGTAGCGAACTATGTTAAATCACTGGCGAAAACCGTCAGGGTTGTTAACGCGGAAAATACCGTGATCAAGTCCCTTCGTGTCGAAGGATCCGTTCCAGCCGAAGTAGATGATGAGATCTGGGAACAGGCTATACCATCATCCTTTTTCCTGGTACCACAGATCATAGTAAAGGATCGCCATTTCACGCCTTCTAACGACACGGTTACCGTCCGTTCTGTATTCAGTGCAGATGAAATAGCTATCCTTTTGGAATGGGATGATCGAACTAAAAGCCTGCCAGGTGATGAGGATGCACAGAAGATAGCGGACCCAGAAGTGTTGCACCAGGACATGGTCAGCATTCAACTTCCGATCACCGTTCCAGAGGGAATGGAAAAGCCCTATTTCGTAAAGGGTGATACCGAAAACCCGGTCAACCTCTGGCAATGGGCTAGTGGGACAACGACCGAGCCGCAAAGTACGAGTCTTGTAAAGGCGGCTGGTTTTGGTACTGAGACTGAGCTCGCAACCGATAGCCTTAAGGCCAGCGGAGCCTACGAGAGCGGTACCTGGCGTGTAGTCTTTAGGAGGAGCCTCTCTACTGAGAGTAGTGATGATCTGCAGATACAGGAAGGTATATTTATACCCATCGCCTTTAGCGCATGGGATGGCAGCAACGGAGAATCCGGTACGAAAAACACGCTGACAACCTGGTATTGGATAACATTGGAGTCCGAATCCACTGCCTTGCCATTCATAGGTGCGCTCATCGCGTTGTTCCTGGTCATAGGGTTGGAAATGTTATGGCTTAGAAACGGTGCGGGACGACGCAACCCAAGCACATGAACCAGGCAAATAGTGGCGTTGGAGTTGTAGCAAAGATATTCGGAGCCATTATGGTCATTCTTGGCTCCATGAACTGTATGCTTGCCTGGCGTGGTTCATTTCAGAGCAGCGATTTTTTTGTTCTACTCATTGTTGGTGGTATCGCACTCTTCTGCTTTGGCGCGATAAAAACATCCCTTGAAAAGGACGTAGGCTGACCATGTTGTGGCTAAAAGTCTTTCACATCCTGATGGTCATCGCCTGGATGGCAGGTCTCTTCTACCTACCAAGAATATTCGCCCACTATGCGGAAGGCTTGAGCCTCGGCGAGGATGTAAGACGCCTCGAGATCATGGCCACGAAACTGTTTCGTTTCATGACGGTTATGGCGCTACAGGCAATTGTTGCCGGCATGTGGCTCTGGTTTGGATATGGGATTTCAGGCGATTGGCTATATGGGAAGCTGATATTTGTATTTGCTCTGGTCGCTTACCATCTCGTCTGCTGGTTCTACCTGCAGCGATTGATAGACAACCAGCTCGATGTCAGAAGCGTTTACCTGAGAGTTTTTAATGAAGCTCCCCTGATGATTCTCGTGCCTATCCTGGTTTTCGTTACCTTTAAACCATTCTAACCTTGCTTCTGGCCCGGTGGCTTAAAAGCTGGTCTCTTACCACCAAAACGACGTGCCGTCATTTCCTCAAGGTGATGGACCTTAACGACCGTTTCCCGCTGTTGCAACACGTAGGCTTCTGCCTTTTTTTTCACCATTTTGCGAATGAACCCAGGGATCCTGTTTATCCGAACGAGGGCAGCCTCATCCCAGGAAACGTCTACCAACCCGACATCTGAAAGGGGCTCTACCAGTGGCTTACCCTGTGGTAAATACTCACACAACAGGTCGCTGGCCATAATACCTTCGCCACTGGCAACGGGCCGGGCGCGACATCCTCCACAAACGGCTCTATATTCGCACTCCCCACATTTGCCCTCCAGTTCAGGATTCCGCAGGCGCTGAAACTGGCGGGCATCTTTCCATATTTCACCAAGACCCTGCTCACGGATACTTCCCACGGACATCTCGATGTAGGGACATGCCGTCACTTCCCCCTGGGGGGTGATACGGCAATAGTGAATGCCCGCAAGGCAACCATCACCCTCACGGCCACTGATGCGGTTGATTTCTGATTCCGGATTCATCTGCAGCGCAACCCGTTTGAAGTGAGGGGCACACCTCGGTCGAATAATCATCTCCGGGTAAGATTCCTGTGCCTTGATGATATCCCGCAACGCCAGCTCGTATTGTTGAGGTGTGATATCCGAAACGGTCTCTCCTCTACCCGTGCAGATGAGGAAAAAGATGTTGACTACCCTGGCGCCAAGCTCTTCAGACAGGGCAATGATGTCGTCAATTTCACCATAGTTCCGCTGGTTTACTGTGAAATGTATCTGAAAAGACAAATCTTTCTCCCGACACATTCCTAGCCCGTCAATGGTCTTCTGCCAGCAGCCATGCCGACCACGAAAATCATCATGTTTCTGCGCATCAATTGAGTCCAGGCTAACGCCAACCCCCATCAAACCCGCAGCCTTCAACATACTGATTCTTTTTTGCGTCAACTGAACACCGTTGGTACCCAACACAAGAAACAGACCCAGTTGGCTTCCATGCTGGACAATCTCCTCAAGGTCATTCCGCAACAGGGGTTCTCCCCCAGTGAGAACTACCATCGCGTCCGGATTCAGCGCCTGAACATCATCGAGAGCGGACTTAACTTCAGTGGTTGAGAGTTCGTTCTCGGTACCGTCCTTCAGGGTGGTCGCATCGAGGTAACAATGCTCACACGCAAGGTTACACCTTGTGGTCACGTTGACCGCAACCAGATTTAGTTCATTGGCCATCTTTTAGGAAGGCTGGCCAGGTTTTGAATGAAACTTCATGGAATCCTGCCACGAGCCGCTCGCTTCTTGCATGATTTCAACGGTGACCTGTTCAACTCCCAGGGATTCAGCATGGTTCTCGACTTCCTTCATGACCATCCCGCGAACGAATGCTGGAATCCTTTCCAGACGCTCAATGGCTTCCAGCTCCCACTTCAGCTTCTGTTCCTGAGACTCCGAGCCTTCACCCCACTGACCGTACTTCTCATCAATCACAGCTGGAGTAATTGTGTCGTAATTCTGACTCAGGGCAAAGGTCTCAACCTGATTGCTGGTCATTTTTCGCATAAACCCTTCTGGAACCTTCTCCAACCGCTCCAGCGCTTCGCTGGTCCAATGAGGGGCCTCCGCTTTCGGCTCAGCGGCATCGCCCGTCCCTGCCTTATCAGCCGAACCGTTGAACGGACATTTGCTTTCAGCCGTTTTGCTGTCTGCGCCCAGGAACCCCTGAATATGATTTTCCTCAACCAGGGTCGACCCTGACTGACGCGCCTTCTTCTCCGCTTTCATCCTGATTGCCTGCTTTTGCCCCAGGCTGGCAATCGCATTGAGGAGTGAACTCGCTGCCTCATTCCAAGCCATTTGTTGGTCCGGCACTGCTTTTGCCCCCGACCCCCCCAGGTTGACGGGGCATAAATCTGTCGTTGCGGCTTCGACGATACTTTCCGTGATCACCGTATGTCCTTTTTCCTGGGCAAAACGCAATATCCCCAGTCTAGCCATACTGCGAACAAATTCCGGTATGGCATTCATTCGCTCCTCGGCCTGGTGAGTCCAGGATGTTGTGCTTTCAGCAATAAGCTCGGTATCTGGAGTGAAGCCTCGATGACTCAATAAAACAGCACAGCCAACATTTCTGAATAGGTTCTCTGCCTGCCCGCCGATATCGAGGTCCTCATCAGCGTGAATGCCCGTCTTGCCAAGAATCAGTAACCCTGCATCAACTTCATCCACATACTGCTGAATGACCTCGTAGGGTTTACCATCGAGTAGTTTGGTAGTGATATTAATGCCGAGTTGATCCGCCAGGGATTCGGCGACTTCCAGGTGTCCCTGGTATATTCTCGCCAAACCCGCATCAATGATGTCTTCATGAAGTTGCTCCTGCTCCTTGAATCGAAATACCTTACCAGCCTCATCAGACAGCACACCGGCGATGCGATTGAAGGCAACATAGTGATAATAAGGGTCATAGGCCGAAATTACGTGCAGAGGCACCTGCCATTCCTGAGCGAGTGTAAAACCCGTCAGTAACCCTCCATTTGACAAGGCGGAACCATCAATAGCGACGACGATCGGGCTATTCTTAATTGGCTTCTCGGGGTTTTTTATGACGAGGGTATCGATGTCTGACCGTCTTACCACCCGTTCACAAACTGTACCTACACGACTCGACTGCACCGCTCCTAAACCCAGTGAGCCCATCACCAGGAGGTCATAGGAACCCGAATTAGCCTCCCGGGCAAGCTGCTGGTAGTTTTTCCCCTCAAGAGAGCGCGCCTGATAGGAAATACTCCGTTCTCTACAATCTATTTCAACCTGGTCAAGGTAGGAATCCGTAATGACAGACAAACCCTTGGTAATCAAATCATCATGAATATCGCGCTGTTTCTCGAGTTCCTGCTCCTCCTGATACTTTTCCGGTAACCCGCCTTCCATTTGCTTGAATCGCTGATCATGCATCTGGGCAGCGTAGACATGCGCACCGGAAACCTTTGATTGCCAAATCTCAGCGAGATCAAGCGCCTCTTTAACGCCTCTATTTGAGTAATCAGACGCATCGACTCCCACTAGAATTGAACGGTACTGCTGTAACTCAGGGACAGTACTTTGATCAGAGCCCAGGATCGCAGACATTTGGCTATTCTCCTCTTGTGTTCCGCTGTATTTATTACCCTGGGGTCGTATAACCGGGTCAAGTCTAAACTGGCCGTCAGCATCCACGAGGAATGCGGCTTTGCCGAATAGTCCAAAATTTGACTGCTAATCAGGGTAGTTGAACGAAATATCCAAAATATTTCAGGTATTTGATTTCCACCAAATTACGTGCATTTCAAATTAACGCCATGACACAGATCAAAAATTGGTCAAGAAACTCCAGGGGGGATACTTATTGGCGGGGAACATCGTGATTGGACCCTATTTTGATTTACATCAAGGTTCGAGGCAACAATACTCACTAACCTCAAACACATCATTCATTCTATTTGGTCACTATAATGGGCAGCCAGAAGAACACTCCGAGAACTGACGAACAAGAACAGGGTCCGATAGAAAAATACAAAACCGTTACCGAAATGAGCTGGAACTTTGACTACGAATCCAGTATCCCCAAGATCAACGACCTCTATACCCGCGCCAAGAACAACCAGTGGGATGCAGATGATCTCGACTGGGACATTGCTATCGATCCATCGAACCCGATTATGGGTCGCGACCAGACCCAGTATTCAGATATGCCTTTCTTCAAACGTCTGTCTGATAGTCAGCAGGAAACTTTTACGGCACATTCTACGGCGCAGATGTTGTCACAGTTTCTACACGGGGAGCAGGGGGCAACGTTAACCGCGGCGACCATTACCCATAGCGTTCCAGACATCAAGGCCAAATTCTATGCTGCCAGCCAAACGATGGATGAAGCACGTCATGTAGAAGTCTATGATCGCTATGTGAACAAGATTGCAATCCACTATCCGATGAGCCCGTGGCTGAAAAAACTCATTGATGTCACCCTGCAGACCGAAAACTACAAAAAGATCATGATCGGCATGAACATGATCGTTGAGGGACTGGCACTCGGCGCTTTTAACAATATGTACCGACGAACCGACGAGCCCTTGCTAAAGTCCATCACCTTCAACGTGATGAGAGATGAGTCACGCCATGTATCTTTTGGGCATATCTATCTCACTCCACTCGTGGCGCGCATGCATGAAGATGATGTAGAGGACCTTGCCCAGTTCGCCTTTGATGGGGTCAATATTCTCGTTCAGGGCCAATCGGAAATAGATGAGGGCTTTCTAGAGGTATTGGAAGTAAGCGGTATCGAACCAAAGGATTTTTCAGCGGGCATGAAAGAAGCCGCCGAGGCAGGCCTGGGCAGAGGCTTACCCCCTGGACAGGTACATTCTCTTAAGGACCTGATGGTACCTGCGCTGGTGAGGGCCGGGTTGGTTACTCCAAGGACAAAGGAATTATTTGAATCAGTAGGCGTGCCCGTCAACGAGGACTTGAGCATACTGAGGGCCATGGAAGATTCAAAGTCCGATCAAAATATACTGAACGAAAGTAACGCTTCATACTAACAGTTCAATTGAGTTTCATAGAATCATATGCAGCGCAGCTATTAATAAACCTCCCTGATGCGTTGATAATTGTGGTGCCATCTGGCGAGATTGTGTTTTTCAATGATTCTGCCTCCAAACAATCTGGCTTTAGCAACGACGATATGCTGGGGAAGCATATTTCCCAATTGCTGCCTGAATCAAACCGACGCAAAGTCGACGTCGTCTCGTGGCTTAAACGCTGGGCTGAAGAACCTAACCCGGAACAACTGCGGTACCTGTCTCTACGCGGAGTCACAAAAAACGGTGATGAAAGGCGATATCAGGTCAGGGTTTCAAAATTTGAGGACCAGTCTGATGTCTATTTTGCAGTGGTACTTCGAGACATCACCGAAGAACAGGAACAGACCACTCGGCTTCGCCATGACCAATTAGTCACCAACCGCATTATTGCCATTGGTGAAGATGCTGTTTTGAGCATTGATTCTGAAGAGAACATTTGTCTCTGGAACAAAAAAGCTGAAGAATTATTCGGTTATACTGAAAATGAAATCCTTGGCAAGAAGCTTAACACCCTGATTCCTGAAAGATACCGCGACACCCACGCTAAGGATCTTCAATCCTTTGCCACTGACAAAACCCCATCAAAGCATATGGGTAAGCGTGGTGAAATCGTCGGTCTGCATAAATCAGGGGCCGTGCTCCCCCTCGAGGCATCAATTACCAAAACCTATATCGACAACAAGCAGATAATGAGCGCACAGATTCGTGACATCAGTGAACGAAAGCTCGCGCAGCAAGTACTCCAGGACAAGGAATCCAGATTTCGAGCTATCTTTGATTATGCTGTGTCGGCTATTGCCCTGCTTGATGCTACTGGTCTGGTACTGGAAATTAATAGTGCTGCCAGGGAGTTGCTGCCCCTTGATGAAGCCATTGAAGACAAACGTCTCTGGGAGCTAGCCTGGTGGGATGAAGCAGGTTCAAGTGAAAGAATGAATGTCCTTAAGGATAACGTGGCAGAAGCTATTCAAGGGCTCACCGTACGCACCAGAACTGAACTGGCAACCAGCCGTGGTACTCTCGAGATCGATTTTTCTCTTATCCCGGTTACTGACGATAAGAAGCAACTGATCTATATTATTGCGGAAGCCAGGAAGTTGATTGAACCCTAGTGACAAAAATTACCTATGTAGAATTCAATGGCACCGAGCATGAGGTTGACCTTACGAATGGTCAAACTTTAATGACGGGTGCCGTCTCTCACATGGTTCCCGGAATCGAAGGTGACTGTGGAGGGCTATGCGCCTGTGCAACCTGCCATGTGTATATACCGGAAGCCTGGGAGGCAGTCTGTGGGACTCCGGGCGAACTGGAACGTAATATTCTTGATTTTGCCTTCGATGCTAAGAACAGCAGCCGTTTATCCTGCCAGATTGAAGTAACGGATGAACTCGAAGGTCTTCGGGTAATGATGCCAGAACGGCAGTACTAGACTAACGAATAGTTCCGAGCAGTACAGTTGTTAAATTCGGCGTGTATTAGTAAATTTCACTCCTCGCCAATATGCATTAAACTAGGGACAGGTGAGGCATTTCGGACGAGGCAATGATATTCCCATCCAGTCTTTCTTGTGTATAGAACCTTGTATATAGAGTGTATAGAACACGAAATTCATCAGACCGATGAATTTGAAAGGTCGTGAGTACAGCCACCCGGAACCAGCTTCGAAATCGGTAGGACCTTGACCGGAACTGGCTGCCGGCAATAAACCACATAGTAGAAAACGTAATAGATAATGGAACTATCGGAGGCAATATGGTTACTTTAGATGAGATTATGACAACGGGGATATCCACCCTCAAACCGGATGTAACACTGCTTGAACTACATGAACTCATGACGGAAAAACACATACGCATGTGCCCATTTTGCTTGACGGAGAGTTACAGGGTATTGTGAGCCACCGCGACCTGTTGTCAGCAACACCTGTGACTGCTAACAACCGGCAAGTTGCCTATACAGAGACAAAGGTAAAGGACATCATGCAGGAAGGGGTTGCAACGGTATCACCGACCACGAATTTGCGGGTCGCAGCACATACCCTTTAGCGTCACAAAATAGGCTGTCTGCCTGTGGTTGAGGATGGTAAATTATGTGGCATCGTGACCGATAGCGACTTTATCGCCATAGCAATCAATCTACTTGAGCAACTCGAATACGCCGAAGACTATGAATAATTGAGCTTTGAATAGACGAGCTTTTAATAGGTGAGCCAGCGGATGTTACCCCTTGGTGATAGATTGAATACTTTTGTCTTCGATACCGTGGATCAGTTCATTCACGGTTGGATTGGGCAGTAGCTCAACGCCAAGGCCACACCAATCGTTTCTCGCGGCAAGCACTTCTGGTTGACCAATAAGAATAATTCTAGTTGAGATAAGCGTCAGACCGACCAAATTTGTGATTTCAGCAAGATTGGGGCTGTCTGCCGTTATGCAGTAGATGATTTTGGAGAACTCTTCCTTTTCAACCAGCACGCATCCATCTTCCAGGTTCTCAACCGCGCACACGGTCTCACCAAGCTCACAGGTGATAGCGTCGGATTGGCTCTTATCCAGATTGATGGCGAGTACAGTCATGTGACTATACTCCTCGCCCGCCGAAGATATGTAAATGATCCAGATCAACAGACTCGGGATGCACATGTTTCGCGCGCCCCCGAACCTGTCTTGCACGGTCTACCCCGTCAGCACTTCAGGTGCCTTCAGGCCAGTCAGTTTCCTTTACAGAGCCAGATCCAGACTGACATTACCAAAGGTCATATTTCTGAACTTCCGCACGACCCACCACCATATGGTGAACTTCATCAGGGCCATCAGCCAGTCGCAGGGTCCGTGTTCCGGTATACATACCAGCGAGCGGGGTCCACTGGGAAACACCAGCGGCACCATGCATCTGGATTGCCTGGTCAATAATGTCGCAGACCTTCTCCGGTACCATTGCCTTGACGGCACTCACATATACCCTGGCTTCCTTGTTCCCAAGCACATCCATCGCCTTGGCGGCCTGCAATACCATCAGTCGACAGGCGTCGATGTCTATCCTCGCCCGCGAGATAACCTCGAGATTCTTGCCAAGCTTGGCAATCGGCTTACCGAACGCCACCCGACTGCCGGCCCGCCTCACCATCAATTCAAGTGCTTTTTCAGCCATGCCGATAGAGCGCATACAGTGGTGTATGCGGCCAGGACCAAGACGTACCTGGGAGATTTCAAAACCTCGCCCCGGTCCCAACAGGACATTTTCTTTTGGTACACGGACATCTTCGAACTTAATATTCATGTGCCCATGAGGTGCCCCATCTGATCCAAAAACATGCATGGGTCCAACAATATTGACCCCCGGTGTGTCGATTGGCACCAGTATCTGGGATTGCTGCCTGCTGGGAGCCGCGTCAGGGTCGGTTTTCACCATGGTAATCAGTATTTTACAGCGGGGATCACCAGCACCGGAAATATAGAACTTTTCACCGTTAATAACCCATTCGTCACCTTCAAGCACCGCACTGGTACTGACGTTTTTGGCATCGGAGGAAGGCTGACCCGGTTCCGTCATGGCGTAGGCGGAGCGAATTTCTCCGTTCAATAGTGGTTTAAGCCATTTCTCCTTCTGCTCTTCTGTACCAACCCGCTCAAGCACTTCCATATTTCCCGTATCGGGGGCGCTGCAGTTCAGTGTCTCCGAGGCAAGCGGGTTACGGCCGAGCTCAGTCGCAATATAGGCATAATCAAGATTTTTTAGCCCTTCTCCGGTTTCAGCATCTGGCAGGAAAAAATTCCACAAGCCCGACTCTTTGGCCTTGGACTTTGCTCCTTCCAGCAGTTCCAATTGCCTTGGGTGCCATGACCAGCGGTCTTCCTTATCCTTGTCGAGGGCATAAAATTCTTCAACTATCGGCTCCACATTCTCATCGATATGTTTTTTCACAGCATCGAATAGTGGTTGGACTTCCTTAGACATCACCAGATTATTCAGGTCATCTGCTAGATCAGGCATTGGTTGCTCCTGCGTGTTTAGGGTTTACTTCATGTAATCCCCACATACTCGTGTTTTCTGCTACTTCTTGTCAATCAAGAACGAAGGAAAAAAGGAATGGATATTAACCCCGATAAGTGTGGGAAATACATTAGCTAAACAGGTCAGGCTGTGTCTGCAGGAAACTAGGCTTCATAGCATAACCAGAAGCGGCGATGGTCTCGGCAACCCGGTGGGCATGCTCAAGCAATTGATCCGCTTCAACAACCTCGTTGACAAAATGAACACTCAAGGCTTCGTTGGCATTCATGGGCCGGCCCGTTAAACATAATTCTCGTGCCAGGGGGCCAGGTAAAACAGTGCTCATCAGGTCATAGGCAGCCTCGATGCCCATTTTCACCTGGGGTTGTCCGAACATCGAGTCAACAGCAGCAATCCTTAAATCGCACATTGCGGCGAGATCCATACCACCGGCCATGGCGTTTCCATTGACCGCCGCGACAATTGGTTTGCTACAGTTGTGCACCTTATGATGGTAGCTGGTCGCATGAGTGAAAATCTCCTCCATATCGCCGGTTTGAAATTCGCTCAGATCAAACCCGGCACAGAATGAGACCCCTGCTCCGGTCAAGACGATTGCATGAACATCTTCTGATGACTCCAGTTCCCCGAGGCACGCAACAATTTCATCCCTCAATAACCTGGACAAGGCATTGCGTTTGTCCGGGCGGTTGAGCGTAACCAGGGCAACCGAGTCCTGCTGTTCACAAATAAGTGCTTCGTACTGCATCTGCTTATACTCCATTGAAGCGTCAGCTTGGCGTTACCTGGCAGAGTCTTAACTGCCGGGATTAACGACCAGCCTGACCACATCAGTATTCTGGTCTGCAAGACGCTGAAGCGCCTCATTGATTTCGGACAAGGGATAACGGGCAGAAATAGAACTGCTCAGGTCCAGCCGCTTTCTGGCAACCAGATTCAGCAGATCTTCGATGTCACGTTTGTCCATACCGAAGGAACCGATAACTGCATGCTCTTTGCCTACAAATCGAACCAACGGGGGCAGCTGTGGTGATTCCATACCGACACCTACTATCACCGCACGACCACCGGTACCGAGTAAACTGATCGCGGCATTGACGGTGCTCGCTCTCCCTACAAACTCGAGCGATAAATCCACACCCCCGCCAAATTGCTGATGAATCATCTTGCGTGCACCCGGCTCACCTGATGGATCGATCGCTAGATCCGCGCCGAACTCCAGCGCTCTGTTTCGCGCCGCTTCCTGAGTATCAATAGCGACAATAAATCCAGCCCCCATCATCCGTGCAAGTAAAATGGCGTGGGTACCCAGGCCGCCACACCCGACCACCGAAACTGATTCCCCGGCCTTAAGAGCACCGCGTGAACGCAGGGCATGAAAAGGCGTTGATACCCCATCGGTCACGATAGCAGCCTGTTCAAATGAAACGTCTGCTGGTATTCGCACCACCGACCACACGGGGGCTGTTACATATTCAGCCAGGGAACCATCACGGACCATGCCGTAGACTTTTGCCGATGCACATAGCGACTCTCTGCCTGCCATACAGAACCGGCAGTGCCCGCAGGTTGCCGAGGGAAACAGGGCCACACGGTCTCCCACTGAGTATTCGTCCACATCTTCACCCAATTCCGACACAATCCCCGCTGCTTCGTGACCAAGCGTAATGGGTGATCTCTGGACGGGAATGTCCCCATCCACCGCCAGATGAATATCCGTTCCGCATAAGCCGCAGGCCTCAACCTTCACCAGGATTTCATTCTTTCCGGGGACCGGTACAGGAATGGACTCGACACTTAGGGGTTCACCTGATTTATAAAGGCGCGCTGCCTGCATTGCACTCATCTCAAAATCCACTATTCATTTGTTTTAAGGAAACCATCTTTTAGCCATTCAAAAGCCGTTATTCGATCCTGCCTTTTGTTTCTCACATCGCCGTGCCCTAGGTTAACTCTGAATTCCCGCAATACCATCAGCCCGAGAAATGTTGCCCACATGGTATCCGCCATGTGTCGCCCATCGGCCTGTCCGGTCGTCTCCTCAAGCAGGCTCGCGAGCCGCTGAAAGTTGTCACCAGATTGTTGAACAATCCTTTCTTTGATCTCCTCCGAGACTCCTTCGAGGGCATTCGGCTGGGCCAGATAAGCAGACATCACATAGTATTCCGGATGCTCATCGTTGACCTTTTCATGAAAGCGCCAAATCAGATCAAGTTTCTTCTCTGCACCTACACTGGATCTCGCAATCTTGTCGAGTCCAGCAGCCCAGAATTGGATACTCTCAAAAAGCAATGAGACGAGAATTTCGTCTTTGTTGTTAAAATAGAAAAAGAGGGTCGCTTCCGAAAGCTCACAGCGCTCAGCAATACCTTTTGTCGTCGTACCACGAAACCCCTTCTCAAGCAGTATCGCTCTCGTGGCATCAAGCACCGCCCCTCTACGAGCTTCCCTTTCGCGTTCCCGACGTTCCTGTACCCCCATCCTTAAACTCCCAACTGCCTGAATATCGTTTCTCTTTGAATCTCACTAGTACCTTCGCCAATTTCAAGCACCTTACAATCACGGTAAAATCGCTGGACCGGACTTTCCTTCATATATCCCTCAGCACCGCAGAGATGAAGTGCTCGCTCACAGGCCCAGGTGCAGGTCTCGGTTGCAAAAAGCTTCGCCATGGATGCTTCCTGGTCATGGGGCAGGTCAGCATCTGCTAGGCGCGCACTATGCAGGCAGAGCTGCCATGCAGCCTCCAGCCTGGTGGCCATATCCGCCAGGGTGAATCTGATGAACTGATTTGCGGTCAACGGTCCACCGAATTGTATTCGGCATTGGCTATAGGACTGGGATTCCTGCATCGCGGCCCGACCAAGGCCAACACCAAAAGCGGCACTGGCAATTCGCCCCAGGGTCAGCATCTTAAGCGCCCTGATAAACCCTGTTTCCTCTGGGCCAAGTCGATTTTCAGCAGGAACGCGACAATCTTCAAAAGTAATTTCCGCCATTTCAGAAGCGCCCATACCCAGTTTCCGGAGCGGCTTATTGACGTTGATACCAGGCGTATCTGCATCCACGATGAATACAGACAGACCTTTCAATCCCAGTTCAGGGTTGGTCATCGCTACGACCACCATGAAATCTGCGAAGGGTGAATTGGTGATATACATCTTGGTCCCATTGATAACATAGTCATCACCATCGCGCAGCGCACGTGTTCTCACACTGGAAACATCGGCTCCAGCACCTGGCTCAGCATATGCCCAGCACCCAACCTTCTCTCCCGTTACAGTCTTTGGCAGCCAACGTTTTCGTTGTGCCTCATCTCCCAGATGAACGAGTGCAGCACCAGCTAGCGCCGTGTGCACATAAAAACCTAGCGCAATTCCAGCAGATCCCCGGGCAAGTTCAGCACACAGGAGCGCATATAGGACTGATCCACCACCAGTTCCTCCGTATGCCTCTGGCACGGTCACACCCAACCAGCCGAGCTCACCAAACCTGTGAAATAGTTCTTTCGGGTAGGATTCCTGCAGATCCCAAGTCGTTGCATTGGGCGTAATTTCAGCCTCTACAAAGGATCGAACTGATTCTGCAAACTGGACCTGCTCAATGCTCAACAAGGCATCTGCCATTTTTATCGCCCTCGCTTCTCAAAAAATGCCGCAACGCGTTCACGGTGTGCATCACTTTGCAGGCACTGCACCTGCGCATATATCTCATAGTCAAATTCACCGGCAATATCATTGTCCATCGACCTTCGAATGGCTTTTTTGGTAAACTCAAGTGCTCCGGTCGGCCCTGAAGCAAAACTCCGGGCCAACGACATTACTGTGTCATCAAGTTCATTTTCATCAACCAATCGGCTTAGCAGGCCGATTTCAAATGCTTCTTTGGCATCAACAAAACGGCCCGTCATCATCATATCAGTTGCCCGACCCATACCAATTAGTCTGGGCAAGTAATATCCGGATGACATATCACAGCCAGCCAGTCCGAGATTAATAAAGGGAGTACAGTAGCGCGAGTCCCGCGAACCGACTCGGAAATCACAGGCCAAACTTAACCCAAGCCCACCGCCAACGACATCACCATGGCAGCGAGCGATGATCGGTTTTTCTATTGATGCAATAAGACGAATAGGATCCAGGTAGTGGTCAACAATCTCCTGCCAGTCAGCCGGCGTATGATCAACCATCTGGCCTATGTCGGCACCGGCACAAAAAACGCGGCCGGCACCCCTGAGCACAATGGCACCAACGGTATCATCTTCTCCCCCATCCGCCAGCGCGCAAACAAGCGCATCAAGCATTTCAATATCAATTGCATTCAGTCTATCTGGCCTGTTCAGGGTCAGGGTCAGAACTCCGTCCTGATGGTCAAGGAGCAATTTGTCAGACATTTTTTCTAGCCTCAGTACGAAGTTGGAGAAACACTTAAACCTGCGGTGCTATACGTTCAGTTTCAGCGCACGAACCACATTGTCGCGAACCAATTTTCTGTAAATTTCTTCTGATACGCCCAGTTCTTCCAACTCAGTCAAAGTCCTGTCAAAACTCAACAGTGGGTAATCCGTCGCCCAGATGAGTTTGTCCTGACCCCAGCGCTTGGCAAAATCAACGAGCGAGTCCGGCCACTGCCTTGGTCCGCGAGCTGAAGTTTCAAGGTAGACGTTGGGATGTTTCCAAGCAAGGATCATCATCTCCTCATGCCAGGGTTGGCCCACATGACAACCGAGAATGACGAGATCTGGGAAGGCAAGTGCGACCTCATCAAGATAGATGGGACGGCCACATTCCGAAGGAAGGAGTGGCCCCGTATGGCCAACCTGTATCGCCACTGCCACACCTAATTCTGAACACTTCATATACACCGGCCAGTAGTGCTTATCATTGGGAGGTAACCCCGTCATACCGTCACCATACATATAAGGCTCCAGCCGGACACAACAAAGGTTGAGTTCGTTGACCATATATTCAACCTCTGCAACCACTTCCATGGGCTTTTGCATGATATTGGCGGTTCCAGCACCAACAAACCGATCAGGATGCTGCTTGACCAACTCCGCCACTTCTTCATTGCTGAGCACCCACTCCCCCTTGTAGTGAAACGCCGACAGGATTAGCCTGTCCACCCCGGCCGCATCCATCTCATCAAGAAGCGCCTCGATACTCTGGCCTTCTGTCATAACTTTTGGTGACTTGTATTTGTTGAAGATGTGCATGAACTCGGCAGGCCATTTGGTCGCACCTTCCGGTGATATATGAGTCGCCCATGCATCTATGGCAATTTTTTCTCGGGTCATATCAAATTCCTAATAAGTTGATGGTGATCGATGACATCTCTTGGTACTGGATCTATTTGCCCTGGAAGTTGGCTGGCCTTTTATCGATAAAGGCCTGAACACCTTCAGTGGCGTCCTCGGAAAGCCGAAGTGGTTCCGCATGGTACTGTTCAAGGCTGAGCGCCTCATTTAACGGTATTGCCGATCCCTGATATACCGCATCACGGGCAGCCCGAACGGCGAGTGGACCATTGGCAGCAATCAATCTTGCTATTCGAGTTGCTTCTTTCATCAGATCGGCCGCCGCTACCACATGGCTGATCAGCCCCCAGCGCAGGGCCGATTCGCTGTCTATCGGTGCACCAGTTAGAATCATTTCGAGCGCTACTCCCTGCGGCATTGACCGGGGAAGTCGCTGAGTACCACCGGCGCCGGGCAGAATACCCCGGGTCACCTCGGGCAGCCCAAAGGTCGCCGCCTCGACCGCAATACGAATGTCGCAGGCCAACGCCAATTCAAGCCCACCCGCCAGGCAGGGCCCGTTGATGGCCGCGATAATGGGTTTACGTGGATCAAAATTTCTTGTTATCGCCCCGAGCCCTGGCGACTGTACACCCATTTCCCGACGTTCGATGGGTGTCATGGCACGGTAGTAGTCGCCGATCTCCTTGAGGTCGGCTCCGGCACTGAATGACCGATCCCCCGCGCCGGTGAGAATCCCAACCCGGGCTTCATTTGTGTCTCTGAACTCTGTCCATATGTTTATCAACGATTCCCGCATTTCCGCGGTTATGGCATTTCGTGCCTTGGGACGATCTAAGGTTACCGTCAGTACGCCTTCACTCAATTCTGTTTTGATGGATGGCTTTTTGTTTTTGATAGACATAGTTTCTTGCTCCGGGCTAAGCCACCAGCTCGTTACTTTGCGCGATGATATTGCGCATGGCTTCACTGGTCCCGGCTCCGATCGTTAGGGCGAGGGAATCTCGATAAAGGCGACCAATCAAGCACTCCTCCATGTGGCTGAGCCCACCCTGGATCTGAGCACATTCCCGGGCCGTATCCAGCGCCATTTCAGTGGCAAACAATTTCGCCATTGAAATAATGGAGTTTGCAGGCTTTCCCTTGACGTACTCATCGATGGCCCTGTAGGTCAGCGTCTCAGCTGCTTCAATTTGAGTCAAAACATCCGCCAGGCGATGCTGCCAAACTTGAAAACTGAGAATTGACTGTCCGAATGCCTTTCGGTTCTGACCCCACTCGCGCGCCTGCTCAAACATCAGGCGTGCCTGACTGCAAGCCATGACAGAAAGCACAAGGCGCTCACCTTCGAATCCTTCCATGATCAATCGAAAGCCCTTATTTTCCTCGCCTACGAGATTCTCCGCAGGAACACGGCAATCATCAAAAAATATCTCTGCTGTATCCGATGAATGGGTGCCGATTTTTTGCAACCGTGAACGAGTCAGTCCCTTAGTATCAGCAGGTACAACAATAATTGAAATACCCCGGTGGCCTCCATCACCGGTGCGCACCGCTGTTGTAATGTAATCAGCAATAGTGCCGTTACTGATATAGAGTTTGGAACCGTTGATCACATATTCGTCACCATCGCGCACGGCTCGCGTTTGCAAACCCGCAACATCGGTACCGGCCTCGGGCTCGGAGACACCAAGGGCACCAATCAACTTGCCTTCAGCGGCTGCCTGCACATACTTTGCCTTCAATTCGTGGGACCCACCCCGCTCTATGACCTTGGTGGCAAATTCCGCATGCGCCATGATTGCCACCGCAACACCAATTGAACCGGCACGCATAAGTTCCTGCAGCAAAATAGCCGTAAACCAGAAATCCTGACCCCCTCCACCATATTCCGGTGAAAGCCTGATGCCGAGGAACCCAAGATCAGCCAGCTTGGTGAAGATCTGCCGGGGAACTTCCCCTTCTCTCTCCCACTGCAGAGTATTGGGTTTGATTTCACGATCAACAAAGTCTCTCAAGGTTCGACTTACCGCCTCGTGTTCTTCGCTATGCCTCAGCTCCATTGGAATACCAGCCAGAATTTTCCAGGACCCGGTAAATTTATGAAACTACCACTTGATTGTCAAGTGACACTCAATATAATTGCACCATTCGCATACTTTGATTGAGTTGGAGAGCTTGCTGGATGAACAGGGAAGCCTTAATCGCCGGAGTGGGGCATTCCCCCTTCGGGAAACTTAGTGACAGGACAGCCCTAGACCTGGAGGTTGAGGCGGCAACCAGAGCAATTGAAGATGCTGGCTTGTCACCCCAGGATGTTGATGGTCTTGTTACTGACCCTGGGCCTGCCCAGGGTATTCTCAACGGAATTACCCCGCACTATCTGGCACTCGGACAAATGCTGGGTCTGAACCCGCGTTATACGGGCTCAGAGATTCTTGGTGGTGCCGGCAGCGTAGCGATCATTCAAAGAGCAGTTATGGCGATAGAGGCTGGCCTCTGCTCTGTCTGTCTCTGTGTGTACGGGGACGCCCCACTTTCTGCCAAAGGATCCTTTGACTATGCCCGCGGTGATGAGGCTGCCTTTGGGCTGTTTGGCGCTGCAGGGCTGCACGCTCTTGCGGCAAAACGCCACATGCATCTCTGGGATACCACTGGCGATCAGTTTGGCGAAGTCGCGATTGCAGCAAGAGCCCATGCAGCCCTTAATCCCAATGCCCAGCTGCAGCAGCCACTGACCATAAACGAATATCGAGAAGCCAGATATATCGTCGAACCTCTTAAGAAAGCAGACTGTTGCCTTATATCTGACGGTGCTGCTGCAGTCATCGTAACCTCAGCAGATCGCGCAGCGGATCTACTCAAACCGCACACCCGGATCCTCGGCTATGGGCAGGCACACGATTTTGGCACCTATTCATCGCCTGATCATTTCGACAGCCTGCCCGCGGCCAGGTGTGGGCCTGAAGTTTTGGAGAAAACAGGGCTTGCCCCCAGCGATATTGATGTGGTGCAGCTATATGACTGCTTTACTATCGTGGTACTCATGCAGCTAGAAGCCTATGGCTTCTGTGCAGTAGGAGAGGCAGGTCCTTTCGTTGAAGGTGGGAATATTGGCCCCCAGGGAAGCCTGCCGGTAAACACCAGCGGCGGCCTTTTGGCTGAAGCCTATGGTGGCGGTATGCTTCACGTTATCGAAGCGGTCCGTCAACTTCGTGGTGAAGCTGAAGATCGTCAAATCCGGGGTGCTGAAACGGCCCTTGTCAGCGGTCATGGCCTTGGCATGAACACACATACAACACTAGTCCTGGGGGTGTAGAACAAGTATGGAAAACGAATACCCACTACCGCAACCGACCCCTTTTACTGAATCTTTCTGGGATGCATGCCAACAGGAATCACTGCAGGTCTGGAGTTGTAAGTCCTGCGGTCATCCATTCCTGCCTGGTGGGCCAGTTTGTCCGGACTGCTGGTCAGAAGACCTGGAGATGAAATCCGTTTCCGGGCAAGGTGAAGTATTCAGCTTTGTCATTTATCACCGCACCTATCACCCCGCCATCCCTGCACCCTATGTGGTGGCAAGTATCAAACTTGATAATGGTGTACTCCTGATTTCCAACATCATTGACTGTGAGCCTGAGATCGTGCACATCGGCATGCAGGTCCAGGTTGTTTTTGAACAGAAATCAGGCATTAAGCTACCCATGTTCACACCAACGGTTCACACCAACAAACCCTTCCAACTAAAACGGGGAAACATCAGTGCCTGAAAAGACGGGAAAGAGACATGTCGGTCAGTATGTTGCCTCTGGCGATTGGAGTGACTACTGGACAACACAAATAAGTCAGGCACAGGGGGGGAAAATCAATGTCCGCGGTTATCCCGTGGAGGAACTCATCGCTCAACTTTCCTACAGCCAATCAGCCTTTCTTATACTGAAGGGTGAATTGCCAGACGATAGAGAGGCCGCGTTGTTTGACCTCATATTGAGAAGCGGAATGGACCAACAGTTTATCAGTGCCGCGGCAGGCGCAGCCAGATTTACTGCTTCCGCCTCACCTGAATCCGCCATCCCTGCACTCGCAAGCGGTATGCTTGCCAGTGGTTCAATTACCGGTTCACCTCAAGAACCAGCTGAAATGATGATTGAATCCTTATCCCTCGACCTTGACGATGGTGCTGCCTGCAAGGCTACTATCAAAACCTGGCTTGAACGCCGGGGTGCTGTGCCCGGGTTTGGGCATCCTATTCACAAGGAGGGTGAGCCGCGCGCGATCACCGTACGCCGCCTTGCCAAGGATCTCGACGGCTGGGGACCCCACGGACAGCGCTTGGATGCTATAGAAGCAGAACTAGAAACATTAAAGAGCAAGAAAATACCCATCAACCTTGCCGGTGCTTTAGGCGCAATACTCGCCGACCTTAATTTTGATCCGCTAATTATTGGCGGCCTGGGAGCCCTGACCTACGGCATGTCGCTGCTGGCACATATAACAGAGGAAATCCGTGAAGGTGTCCCACTTCGGATTATTCCTGATGCACTGGGAGCCAATTACACTGGCCCGGGTGAGCGCCATCTTCCTGACCAAAGTTCTAAACCATGATTCATCCCTATTCCCACTATCCAGCCAGAGCAGCCAGGCACTGGCCCGACCGCATTGCACTGATTGATGGTGACAGACGAAGAACCTATGCGGAACTCAATCGCAACGCGGATACGATTGCCCTTTGGCTCATGCAATTGGGTATGCAACCCGGCGAAAGAGTTGCCCTGATACAACAAAACTGCATTGAGTATGTGGAATCTGTGATTGGTATCGCTCGTGCTGGTGGCGCGCTCATTCCCATGCTCGGTGCCCTGACCGAGTCTGAACACACCTTCATGTTAGAGGACGCCGATGCGAGATTCGTCATCGCCATGACACCGGAATCAGCACAACGGGTCCTTGCCAGCATAAGTGGCAACATACGGGTACTGTCGTTTCAGGATGCTGAAGGAATTACGAACATCTCCAGCCTGCCTAGTTCTACTGAAGGGGGCCCGCCCCAGGCTGATCTGCCACCCGGCTCTATCGCTCACATCCTATACAGTTCCGGAACGACCGGTCGTCCAAAAGGTATTACCCACAGTTATGCGAGCGTCTCTGCTGCAATGAATTTCTGGGCACACACCTTTGCCCTGCAACCCGAGGACAACCTGCTCGGACAACTCGCTCTTAGCCATTTCGGTGGCCGCGCCATGGATAGTTGCTGGGTCGCAGGTGGAACCCTGGTCATCCTTCCGGAAGCAGACCCGGTGAGCATTCTGGATACGATAGAAAAGCAGCGGATATCGATGATGCTTGCCGTACCAACACTCCTCAGAATCCTGTTGGACCATCCAAAAGCCGAACAGGTTGATCTCAGCAGTTTGCGAGCCGTCGTATATGCGGCCTCCCCTGCCGCGCCATCACTGGTGAGAAGGGCACAGCAAAAACTGGGATCTGTCCTCTACACCGGCTTTGGTCAGACAGAAGCCTATGGCCTGAATACCCTCATGCTGCCAGCAGAACATGACAAGGCGCTGGCAGGTAAAGAAGAAAGGCTCACTTCCGTCGGCAGGGAGTGCACGCAGGCACAGGTCAGGATCCGAAACGATGAGGGTGTCGATGTAGAGACGGGTGAAGTCGGCGAGATCTGGATCTGCGCACCCTGGACTACTCCCGGCTTCTGGCAAAGACCGGAACTGGACGAAGCTCGACTCGTTGGAGGATGGTTGCGAACGGGTGACCTGGGGCGCGTTGATGAAGATGGTTACTTTTACCTGGCCGACAGGAAAGAGGACATGATTATTACCGGCGGCTTTAATGTCTACCCGGCAGAAGTCGAAAATGCGCTGATGGAACACAAAGCCATTGCTGAATGCGGTGTCTACTCGGTTCCTGACAAAAAATGGGGTGAAGCAATCAATGCCTCGGTTGTTCTGCGGTCAGGGCACCAGGTTACGGATGATGAATTGCTGGCCTTTGCTAAAACACTGCTGGCCCGGTTTAAGGTTCCAAAGGCAATACACATTGTGGATGAACTGCCAAAAACAGCTGTAGGGAAAATCCTGCGACGTATACTCCGTGAACCCTACTGGAAAGATCAGAATACGGGAATACGCGGTGCCGAATGATGAGATACTGCTCTAGCACCTTTACTCTTGACGGATCGCTTGAAAAACGAATCAGAGACGTAACTGCATGAAAACCCAAGCAGCAATAGCACACTCAAGCAATACTGATTTCACAATAGAAGAAGTCGATCTGGCTGACCCGGGCGTTGGTGATACCGCAGTCATTAGAGTGCCGGATGAAAAATGGGGGGAGACCATTGCAGCATTTATCCGCCCCAGTGCTGGCCAGAAGGTTGAAATAGAAGAACTTCATACCTATATCCGGGAACGCCTGGCACCCCACAAAACCCCCAGGGAATGGTTTTTTGTCGACGAACTGCCGGTTACCGCCTCAGGCAAGATTCAGAAATTCGTTCTACTCGAACAATTCATGCAAACCAGGGCTCAGGAAAACTAGCGCATCTGATCAACCAACAATAGCGGACACAACATGACAAACAACCACCCCGATGTAATGCAGGGTTTCCCACCTCAGCGTGAAAGTCAGGTGACTTTTGCCAACTATATGCAATTGCCATACAGCACCTGGGGTTTTCGCAACACGGAGTCAGTTACCCACTCATCAATGGTACCGCGTGGTGGTGACCTGCCAAAACTTAAAGTCGCCCAATCCAGCACTTTTGCTGCACGCAACGTTCAGGATGCAAATGGAGAAGAAATGCCCCTTGGCCAGTTGCTGCAAAAGTACTGTGCTGATGGTTTTCTCATATTGCAGGGAGACACTATTGCCTACGAGGCATACTGGAATGGTTTCTCAGAGCAGCAGAGGCACATCTGGTTTTCAATGACAAAATCCCTAGTCAGTACGGCATTCGGCATCCTGATGGAGGAGCATGAAATCGATCTCAATGCTTCCCCGGCAGCTTATATAAAAGAACTCAAGGGCTCGGGCTTCGAACGCACAAGCCTGCAACAGGTAATGAATCATGCCAGCGCCATCGCCTTCAAAGAAAATTATGTCGACCCTGAGTCTGAATTTTTTCTCCACTATGCACCGGCTATGGGTCTGGCCTATCTCCCTGGCGCACAGGATGTACAGCCTGCAGAAGCTGAAATATATGGCGTGCATGATTTCCTTGCCAAGTTTATCCGGCAGGAGGAAGGCAGTGAGCCCGGTGCAGTTTTCGAGTACAACTCTGCGAATGCGGACCTGATCGGCTGGATCATCGCCCGCCTCTCAGGCATACCATTGCATGACTTTATTGCTGACAGAATCTGGTCGCGCCTGGGCACATACCATGATGCCGCTATTGTAGTAGACAGGGCCTACATGCCAGTAGCCACCGGCGGAATGCTATCAACCCTTAGGGATGCAGCACTGTTTGGTCGCCTGATACTCAACCGCGGGAAGGCAAACAACCAGCAGATTGTTCCTGCTCACTGGGTGGATGAGACACTGATGGTTGATAAAACTGATCAGTCTCGGTATTCCAACAACGACCTTAACCAAGATGAGGCGTGGAAATACTACAAAAACATGTGGTGGATACTCGATGCAGACAAGGGAGAATATGCTGCCGTCGGCGTCCACGGACAAGTCATTTACATCAACAGGTCACAGGAACTGGTGATAGCACAGTTCTCAAGCCAACCCAACGCCTCTCAGGTTGGGTCCGTCGAATTCAGATCGAAACTTGGTGCCATGAGACAAATTGCCAACCAGGAATAAGGCATTCCCAGCGTCTAAATTACAATCAAAGGCACTATGAATCTGGTTCTGAGCAGTTCTCTTTGATTGCCTGCTCAGTTTCACTAATCTTTTCTTGTTTGGCCTCTTCCGACAGTTGTCTAAAAAGACCATCTTCACCTCGGAAGAGAATAGCCTTAAAACCTAGCAATTTTTCAAGTATTTTTCGGTCACTTGTACAGTTCACTTCTCTAATTTGCTGTGCAAATTTTTCCTCAGGTGAAATATAGACCGTTTCAGTGGGTTCATCAGAAAATCGCCTCTGCCCAAACTCGAGGGGTGACTCGACTATTTCCTCTGACTCCCTGTCTCGAGGACGATTCTGGTCGAAATTAAGGACACCATCATCGTCGACCCACATATAGTAAGGTCTTTCCTCGGCATTACTGGTTGTGCTGAATAACAACAGGAATATACTGAGAAATCTAAAAGCATTGCCATTAACCATGATCCTCTCCAGCAAGAGAGCAACAATATGATGGGCAGGATACAGCACTACTTTTCCTACGCCGCTCACAACTACACAGGGTTCAAAACAATACAATATTTCTTACAACGCACTGCTTCTTACTAACGTATATTTGTGTTTTTGTGTAAAGTTCAAGCACCACGAAGAAAGCAATTTTAGAACAATTGTAGTCTGTTCTAGAAGAAAAAAGGAGTCTCCCATGATTACCGGCATGCCACGAATCGCCATCGCAGTACACGATTTCTCAGCAGTTATTGAAACCTTCCGAGACAAGTTTGGAATGCCCGTAATCGACCTGTCCGAGACCAGTGTTGATAGTCTTGGGGCCAGACTGGCCATGTGTGTGCCCAGTGGTGGCAGCAACATTGAACTCATGTCTCCTGCGGTACCAGACGCACCGCTCAGCCAGAGCCTGCAGGGTTTCCTGGACCGCCGTGGAGAGGGACTGTTTGCCCTCATGCTGGAAGCACCGGACCCGAATGCTGAAGCCGAAGATCTTATTGGACGTGGCCTCAATGTTATTCCATTGATGGAAGGGGCAAGTGGCCGCGATATTCATCCAAACTCGACACATGGCGTACTGATACGAGTCTATCCGGTTAACTCCTTTACACAAGAGGACCCTATGAACGCTATTAGTGCTGATCCCCCGGGGCTATCCGGTATCAAGCGGGTGATTATCGCGGTCAAGGACCTGGCCCGCGCCAGGGAGGTTTATGGTACAAAGTTGGCCATGCCTATTGATGAACCGACGATCGATATTAACCGGGGAGTGAAATCATCGATCTGTCGCCCGCCATCCGGAGGACTTATCGAGTTGGTCTCGGTTGAGGATCAAAGCAGACCCTTCGCCGAGGCCATCGGAGACTTTCTGAAGGACAAGCGCGAAGGCATGTATGCTGTGGTGCTGCAATCCCGCAACCCGGAAACCGCAGAAATTGCATTGAAAGCGAAAAATCTTGAGGTGACCAGCAGCACTGATTTACCCGGTCTAATGCAGGTTGAACAACAGTTTGGAGTGCGCTTTCTGGTGGAGCAGGGTTAGTCAGAGGTGAACTATTCTAAGGGACCACTCCTGCTCCGGCTCAGGGTCAAGAGTATATTCCTGCCAAAACAAGTAGCAATCTCATTGACCGATATCAATTCACAATTGAATTTTAATTGCTAAGCTTTTGCACCCTCGATTTCCTGGAAAAGTTTTTTGAAAGCGACACATTTTGCGCTGCTTTGCCTTTTAGCAATTTTGGTTCACCCCGATTGCTATGCGCGCGACAGCGGAGCAGAGCAGGATGCGGTTAGTCTAAAGCTGGTCGCTGACCTTTTCCCCGATGCAACCAGGACCTTACCCGTAGAATCACCGATACCACACCTGATCGTATTTGATGGCAAACACATACTGGGCTACAGCTTTTTCACGGATCTAATCACACCGATACCTGCCTATTCAGGTTACCCGATCCGCACACTCGTCAGCATCAAGCCAGATGGGACTATTATTGAAGTCAGGATTATCAGCCATCAGGAGCCGATACTGGTAATCGGCGTAAATGACGAAATACTTACCAACTTTACTTCACAATATGAAGGTATGTCGGTGGTCAACGGTATCCGCCTGGCCGGCAAAAATCGCCCTAACTCTGTCGATGGGATATCGGGCGCCACCATCACAGCTATGGTTTTGAACGGGTCTGCAGTTAAGGCCGCACGGCTCGTATTGGAAGCTCATTCTGACTCACTGGACACTTCTTTGACAGATGTTGATCCACTTTGGCTTACCGCCTGGCAGGGGGAAAAAATAGAGATAGTCCTGCTTATCACAGGATTGACCATCCTGGTGCTGATGCTCCTCTTCCAGGATTGGGTTGTGGTAAACCCACGTTTCTTTAACTACCTGCGCATTGCCTTTCTTGTCTACACAGTGTTCTTTATTGGCTTCTACTGCCTGGCTCAATTATCAATTATCAATGCCTTCACCTTCATCAGCATGCTGACAAAAGAGTTCAGCTGGGACATATTCCTGCTCGACCCGGTTGTATTTATTCTCTGGGGTTTTGTCGCCCTAAGTATCCTATTGTGGGGCCGGGGTATTTTTTGTGGGTGGCTATGCCCCTTTGGCGCCATTCAGGAGCTCATGAACAAGATCGCTCACAAGCTGAACATCAGACAGTATGAGTTCCCCCTGATGGTTCATGAGAGGTTGCTGGCACTAAAATACGTGATACTCATGGCACTGGTGGGGCTGGCTCTAAATTCCATTCCAACCGTAGCGATCTTCTCCGAGGTCGAGCCCTTCAAAACGGCTATCAGCCTGAGATTTCAGCGGGAGTGGTACTTTTCCGCCTATGCAATCGGACTGATACTCATATCAACGTTCAACACCAAATTCTACTGCCGTTATATCTGCCCCCTTGGAGCACTGTTGAGCTTTTCATCACTTTTCAAGATATTCAGCTGGCTGCGGCGCAGACCGGAGTGTGGAACATCATGCCACACCTGCGGAAACAACTGCAGCGTGGGTGCCATCAACAACAAGGGTGAAATTGATGAATCGGAATGCCACTATTGTCTGGAGTGCCAAACGAGCTACTGGGACGAGCACCATTGCCCGGTGATGGTGAGCAAAAGAGAGCGCCGGGAAAGACGCGACAAGAGAAAAGTACTCATCCCAACTGCAGAATCTGATGACTAACCTTTGATATTTGACGTATGTCAATGCAGCCTTGCGATCGAAGAATTAAATTTTACCATGAAAAATTAAGAGGTATTCCTCAAGGAAAATTTTTGTATGAAAACACTACTCAACGCGACTCTAGCTATAACTGGATTGCTGTTTACCAGCATCGCATTCTCAGCCACTGACGATGCCGTAGATCATCCAGGCACTGAAGGTGCCGAACTACGCTATAAGGGTGCACCCATTCCGATGGCTGAAGTTGACATGAGGCTGTCACCTAATGGGCCTAAAATTACCGATGCCGAATATCAGCAATCCTCACGAATATTCTTTGAGCGTTGTGCCGGTTGCCACGGTGTGCTTAGAAGGGGAGCGACTGGTAAACCGCTAACACCAGACATTACTCAGACACGAGGCACCGAATACCTCAAAGTACTCATCAGCTTTGGCACACCCGCCGGCATGCCGAACTGGGGTACATCTGGTGATATGAGCGCAGAAGAAATCGATACAATGGCACGGTTCCTTCAGCACGAACCACCAATGCCTCCGGAATTTGGCATGAAAGAAATAATGGCATCCTGGAATCAGATTGTTCTACCAGCAGATCGCCCTACCAAAAAACAGCATAAGTATGATACAGACAATTTTTTTGCCGTTACCCTGCGTGACGCAGGGCAGGTCGCAATTATTGACGGCGACAGCAAGAAAATCGTCAGTATGGTCAATACGGGCTATGCGGTTCACATTTCAAGACCATCCAACTCTGGCCGCTATGTATATACCATCGGTCGCGATGCAAAAATCGTATTAATTGACCTCTTCATGAACCCGCCCGCTAAAGTGGCGGAGATCAAAATAGGTATGGAAGCCAGATCTGTTGAGACCTCCAAATATCCTGGGTACGAAGACAAGCTGGCGATAGCTGGCGCCTATTGGCCACCACAGTTCGTCCTGATGGAAGGAGATACCCTGGAGCCGAAGAAGATCGTTTCAACCCGCGGAATGACGGTTGACACCCAGGAATATCATCCTGAGCCACGAGTGGCTGCTATTGTCGCGTCTCATGAGCATCCGGAATTTATCGTTAATGTTAAGGAGACAGGAAAAGTTCTGCTGGTGAACTACAAAGATATTGACGCACTTTCCGTTGCGACCCTGGAAGCAGCACGCTACCTCCACGATGGTGGTTGGGATTCGACTCACCGCTACTTCCTGACTGCAGCAAATAAATCAAACAAGGTTGCAGTGATCGATTCCAAAGACAGGAATATGGAGGCGTTGGTCGATGTAACAGAAATCCCGCACCCAGGCCGCGGAGCAAATTTCGTTGATCCGACCTACGGACCTGTCTGGGTTACCAGTGCGCTCGGCAATGCAAACGTCAGTGCCATCGGTACAGACCCAGAAAAGCACCCAAACAGTGCCTGGAAGGTAGTGAGAACACTCAAAGGAATGGGTGGTGGCTCACTTTTTGTCAAGACACACCCGAACTCCACGAACCTGTGGGCAGATGCCACTTTGAATCCTGACAAGGCGGTTTCTCAATCCGTCGCAGTGTACGATATCAACAACCTGGATCAAGGCTTCGAAGTCCTGCCAATTGCACAATGGGCGGGAGTCGCTGATGAGGGTCCGGCTCGGGTCGTTCAACCCGAATACAACAAGCAAGGTGATGAGGTCTGGTTTTCCGTATGGAATGCCGTAGACAAAACATCGGCCCTGGTAGTTGTAGACGATAAAACCCGTAAGTTGAAAAAAGTCATTAAGGACAAGCGCCTGAAGACGCCAACCGGGAAATTCAACATATATAACACCAGAAAAGACGTCTACTGATAGTAGGGGCCAGGGTAGGAATGGGTTTATTCTTACTCTGGCTCCAATTATCTGTTTACTCTTCCGCTGGCTGATCCAGGTACTCACTCAAACCGTAACCCTTGCGTTCACCATCCAGGGTATATTCAGTCATACCTTCTCCAACGTGGGTGCTCGCCCCGCTTCGCCGGTTGCGCAGGGGAATAAAGCTCATCACCCTCCCTTCAAGGCTCCGCGTACGCCCATCTTCCAGTTCCAGCTCTGCTCGCAGGGACTGGTGGTAGTTGGTCCCAGGTTCGTATTCGGTCGTCAGTGCCGTTTTCGTAATCCTGACAAGTTCCTGGCCCTCCTGGAACAGACCACCGCCCTCCCCGTCACCATTGGTGCGAAGAATCAGGCCAAGGTCATCACCAAAATTGCAGGTAACCCACCGATAGGAAGGCGTAGCCTGCCAGTACCGTGGTCCCCAGGAGTGGTCCCGCAGACCATGTCCATCGAATGAAACTGGCGTTTCATTCCCGAACTGCAAGGTGCCGCTAACCCGCATATGTTGCTCCGTGTGGGATCGTGCAAACTCGTTCCCGTCTCCAGCTTCTCCTACATGACCATAAAAGGGCCCCACTGCTTCATGAGTGAGGGCAATCGAAAGTTCATGCTTTGGGTTTTCCTTGAATGCCTTTCCGGGGTCACTCATTGCTCGTGGGTCTTGCATGAATAGAGCAGAACCCTTGTAGCTGGTACGAACAGTTTCCGCAGGCTTAATGATGTCTATTTTCAGCCCGCCGGCATCCCATCCATCGTTATGGAAGATAGCCGGTTTGGCGTAGTTGAACCACGCCGATCCATCTGGATTCCAGACGATCACCGTCATTTCCGCGTAACCCTCATTTGCACGGTTACCTATGCGAACAAACCCACCCTGGCTTTTCTCCTTGTCAAAGAAATTGAAGTAGACAGATTCGTTGAAATTCTCTTCAGGTCCTAACTCGTGAGTATAGTCATCATTTGCACTCAGATTTCCGTGGATTTTGATCATGCTCTTGACTCCAAAGTTCTATTTGATTTACCCATTATGCCCCAACTAATCGACGGGGCCCCAACCACTCATACAAAGATGCAAATACCGCATTCCCCTACAGGGATATTCGCTGCCTAAAGACTTCATAATCAATTGGCGTCTTATTTTCGTATTCGATACGTTCTCGCCTGGACTCGGCCAACAGGTGATACCTTACCTCCGCCTCAATCTGCACCCCACCGGCCTCGCTGCCAACCTTTAATTCGTATTCTCGTGGCTCACCACGTGGTAAACGCGTATCCCTCAAGTCTACAATCAGTGGTCTCCACATGACAGTACGCTCCAGTGTATGCACCTTCGCACTAAGGGTCCCTCCCCCCTCATCAAGCAGGCGAATTGATACCGTAAGATGCCGGTCCGGCGTTCCCGTAGGAACATAGTGGGCGGCACCGGTATTAGTAATGGTCAAACCAAACACCCGCCCACCAGGCCCCTGCGTCTCCTTTTCAGCGAATTCAATGGTCAAGGCACTCTTTACCATCTCCACATCATGACCTCCACGCCAGAGGTGCCGTCTGCTCGCTCGTATATCGCCACCATCGACCAATGGACGCATAATCAGTGGCATGTGGCATTCCACACATCCCAATACACCTGCTTCACTCACAGAGACCTCGCCTGACGATCCCCTCACATCACCATCTTGCTTCACATGCGGTGCCAGCCCAGACTTGATTTCCGCGACCGTGCCACAGGCAGGAAACCGGTAGAAGGTATCCCAGCGATCACCGTCGACGATATGGCAACGGACACAAACCTCGTTAGGGTTCTCAATTTTTCTGACCGGGTGCGGAGCATCAGTATCTCCATGCACACCCACTATTTTTCCATCACGATAATGACAGGCAGCGCAGGTCACGCCTTCGTGCTGAAGACCGGGATCAAAAGATGGGTTTTCCTCAACTATCGGGTCCCACTTATCCTCATCACTATATCCAACTACCTTGTAGGGGAGCTGAACGTCAAGCGGCGTATGGCATAGTCTGCAGGATGACTGCGCCTCTTCAAAGTGCCAGTCCCTCTGAAAATAGGGGTCGGTCCAGGCCTGGCTGTGAATCGTAGTCTGCCACTCTTCATAAAAAGCCTGATGACAAGTCCCACAGTCACCGGCAGCCAGCCCGGTTATAGATTGGGGTGCTTGCGTTGTATCAACGGGCCAGGCAAACCGATCATCAACGACAAAAATATTCATCGGCCGAATGAACCGCCACGCCAAAAAGGCAATCAGCATGATCATGACCGCAATGGCTATTTTTGATTTCATGGGTGCAAGGTCAAAATGAACAGCGCACTGTCAGGTATATATTGTCATTGTCAGCCAATGTGCCGAACATACCACGTCGCGAACCACTGAAAATGTTTGCACCAACTTCTGCCCAAAGATAGTCATTGAATGCGTACCGCAGGGACGGAATCACATAGCTGTCATTTTCCGCGGCACCCCAGTACGCGAACAAATTCAAGGTCAAGGCCTGGTACAGATACTGCTGCGTGAACCTCATCGTCGCAACCGTACGCAGTTGTTCACGCGGCACAGATACTCCAGAAAGGTTTCGTTTGTAATCATTATAGTCCTGCATCCACTCCGCGTAAGCTTGCACACCTATCTGTGTTTCTTTCCCCAGCTGGCGTGAATAACCTACCAGAAACCGCAACTGGCCATTCTCGATGACAGGGTTATCGCCACCAGGATCATCCACGGAGTGGTAAAAACCAGTCTCCAGGTTGAGCACACCACCGGCCAATGGCCCGGATAAACTTGCGCCCAACGTGTTGAGTCGAGGGTATTCGCCCATTGTCCCGGATACTTTATTCCTTGCAACATCGTTCCTTGCGACATTATTTACTGCTACATTGTTTAAGGGCGCAGGTGCTCGATAATAGCCCCTTGACGCAAAGATCGCTGCGTCCCAGTTTCCCAGATAGCCCGACAGTTTCAAAGCGACCTCTGGTTCTGCCGGTTCTCTGGTGCTAAGTGATGCAGCGCCAAAGAGTCCGCCAGCCACAAGGAACTGTTGCTCATATAAGGCAGTCGGTCGACAAGGAAATCACTGACCACTACCTCCAGTGTGCTCGAAGCTAACAGCAAATTCGTTCACCGAATGCGTCCCAGGAAGCGGCCTGAGTAAGGTTCTTGAGAAACGTTCTCAACAAGTGATCTTGAGAAATGCCTAGAGAAATAACTTCACCATTCCCTCCTCTTTCTCACTAACATCAAGGCCACTAATAAAGCGCGACTGGCGCTTCCCATCAGGCACTGAATAGGGTACAAACTCTTTCTTTTTGTGTCCGAGAGAATCACATGTCCGATGCCAAAGCCAAAGACTCACCAGAACAGGCAGAGTTTCGCGCTCAGTGCCAGGACTGGCTAGCGAATAACCACCCGGGCAGGCCACCCGTCAAACTTCCACAGGGAGCCCTTGAGCTCTATGACCCAGCAGCACTTGAGTGGCTGCAGAAATGGCAAAAATCAGCCTATGACGCTGGCATGCTCGGCAGTGACTATCCGAAGGAAGTTGGTGGTGGCGGCAAAACAGATTGCCAGGCGATCGCCAACCAGGAGATGCAACAGGCAAAAACACCCTATCTGCCTAATGTTATTGGCATGGGTATGGCAGCGCCGACTATTCTTTTCCACGCTCAGGATGACGTCAAAGCAGAGCTCCTGCCGAAACTACTATCAGGAGAAGAAATCTGGTGCCAGGGCTTTAGTGAACCAGGTGCAGGATCAGACCTGGCCAACCAGCAGACCTTCGCTGAGCGTGATGGTGACAACTGGGTAATCAACGGTCACAAGGTATGGACCTCCCTTGCACACTTTGCCACCTGGATGATCTTGCTCTGCCGTACCAGCAAGGATGACAAATACAATGGACTGTCCTATTTCGTTGTCCCCATCAAGTCCGCAATCGGCAATGGTGTCACCATCAAACCGCTGATCAAGATAACCGGTGGAACCGGATTCAATGAAGTCCTGTTTGAAAACCTTGTGGTGGAAGATCGCTATCGATTGGATGATGTTGGCGCTGGCTGGAAGGTCGCCATGACTACCCTCGCCCACGAACGCGGCGCTGGCCCGATGGTTACACCGGCATCAGGTGGTATGTCCCTTGAGGATGGCGAAACTGTTTCTACATCCAATGCCATGTCACTTATTGACCTGGCCCGCAGCCAGCCCAGAAACAACAAAACTGCCGCTGACGACCCGATGATTCGTGATGAAATTGTCCAACTTGTGATTCGCCAGGAAGGAATGCGACAGACAATGCGACGAATGACAGTTCCACCCTTGACCGATCACCCCATGCGGATACCGTTGCAATCAAAGCTCAATTTCACCGAGTTGTTCCAGGACATGGCGGAGCTCGCCTACCATATCGAAGGTGCAGCAAGCTCCCTCAATGTTATTGATGAGAATGCTCCCGCAGGTGGGCAATGGCCATTCGCTTTCATAAACAGCTTTGGCATGACAATCGCAGCGGGGACCAACGAGGTACAACGCAACATTCTTGGTGAGCGTGTACTTGGCTTAGCCAAATCAAAATAGCCGGAGATAGGACTATGACAGAACGACCAAAAAATTTCGGCTTT
>PBRQ01000007.1 GCA_002725995.1 Gammaproteobacteria bacterium | reverse complement strand
TTCTTCCGATATTGATATAACCTGCTGCATTATTATCATAAG
Source organism: Gammaproteobacteria bacterium (assembly GCA_002725995.1). Lineage (GTDB taxonomy): Bacteria > Pseudomonadota > Gammaproteobacteria > Pseudomonadales > Azotimanducaceae. The sequence continues at coordinate 9,930 of PBRQ01000007.1, read as the reverse complement.
TATTTCCAAAGCTACTAATTTTTGCATATGGAGCTTGCCCACCAGTTGTAGGTGCACTAAACGTCCCAAGCAACAGCCTGCCCGAGCTGTCGATTCGCATCCGCTCGGTTGGTGTTGTTGCACCAGAAGCGGTTGTTTTTATTACGAACCTGCCGAGTGTGCTTGAACCACTTGGCGTCCCATCAGCAGCAAATCCAATAGTGCCAAACTCCAGTCCGGCGTTATCTGAAAAAATTATGTCGCCTGCAGACCATCCAGAACTCATGGAAGCTGCGCCAATTCCGCGAGCAACGTTAATTAGCCCCGCGCCTGATGATCCACTTGTGTCGCCACGCAAAACAAATTTTGCGTATTGAGCAAGCGAACCAGCAGTTGCCGCAGATGATGCTCCCACCAGCAGCCTGCCCGAGCTGTCGATTCGTAGGCACTCGGAAGCGTTTGCCGTAAACCTCAGAGAGTCAGTATCATTGTCGTAAGTAATTTTTCCTTGCGCAGCTGATGCAGTATCACCAAAACGAAATTCGCAAAATTCATCACTTGCTGCTTTTAGATTTTGAATGACATAGCTGCTGCCATCGCCAATAGTTAAATTGTAATCAGGCAACGATGTTCCAATCCCCACGTTTCCCGCTTGCTCAACTGTGAGGCGCGCCGTTTCATCAGTACAAATTGCTACGTCACCTGTACCGCTGGCAGAGAACAACCCAGTGCCCAATGTTGCGAAGCGATATTCAGGAACTAATGCAGTACCGGCCGTAGTTGCAATAAAACTCGAAGATGTAACCCCACTATTATTTATACGAAATCTTTCACTACCACCAGTTTCTACAGTAATAGTATCAGCACTTGATGATCTTATTGCAGTATTTGTATCTCCAGTCCAAACAATCTTATCAGCTATACTTACATCACCAGTGAAAGTGGCGGCACCGAGAGTGGGGCTATCCCCACTCTTATAATAACCAGCACCGTTTGTTAGTTGATTGTTATTAGTCGGAATCGTTGGTGTTCCAGTTAAATCGCCATAAGGTAAAGAACCGGAGAAAAGGTTTGCTGTAATCGTGCCATTTGAATTTATACCTGTTGTTGTTGTTGCTCCTTCATCGCAAACTGATTGCAGATCCTGCGCAGCTGGTGCTGCTGCCGCTAACTTCGCAGGCGTAACAATTGTTGAGTCATTAGTTCCTGCTGATACCTCAGCAGTCGTCGCGATCTCCGCAATACCTTTTACTGTTTCGGTTGCGTCTGGAGTATTGACGCTTCCCACGCCAGCGATTTGAACAATACCCCCGGCGGAATCCTGGATATAAGCCGCAGGGCTTCCTGAATTGCAATTAAGGGCCAGCTCACCTACGACTATATCCGCAGTGGTTGGTGCCTTGTCTAAGACCGTGCTGTTTTTGAGCTTGATGCGTGTTGCCATTGCCAATACCTGGCGAAGATCCGCTCGGCATACGCGAGCCTCTTCATCCTACTTACGCTTAAAGAAGCTTAATAAACACCCCCCTCAAGCGTGGCCACGTTGTCCCATAACCCGTTCGAGCCATAGACCAGAATCTCACCCTCCGCTGGGTTGACGATGCTTACGTCCAATAACTCACTCAACATATCGAAGCCACCACTACCACCTCCAATGGTGTTAATCCTTACCCAGCCTTCAGACGATGAGATACATAAAACCCAATCTCCGCAGTCATAGGTGATTCCTGGGGTGGCAATAATTCCACTGCCGGCTACATCAACCACAACGTACAAACCACCCAGAACGTCAGTGGCAGCGGGAAGCCCCGAATTAATAACCAATCCCCCGGTCGTCCCCGCCTGTGTGACTCCTGTGATGTCTCCTGTGCTCGCGTCAATCGTGCCGCCAAACCTCAGATTGTCAGCAGATAATCGACCGAAACCAATAGAGGTCCATGCGTTTGAGTTCCACATCCGCAATTGAGCCGTTGATTCTTGGAACCACAGACAACCGACATAAATAGATGAGTCATTTATTGGCGGCGCCGCTTCTTGAATGAAGCTGATGCTGTAATCAGCCAGCTTTTTCCTCTCAATGGTGTGATCGCCAATACGCGCAGGCAACAGCGAACCACTCGTTATCTGATCTGCAGAGAGGTCTGGAATATCACTGGCCTGTAATGCCAGAAGACCAGTAATCAAACCCTTTGAATCGACAGTAACTTTGGTCGCCGTTCCAGGGACAATCGTGTTGGTGAGATCAATGACGCCCGTTGCATCAACAGTCATCGACGATGACGGCATCACCGCGCCAATCGTGTTGATCGTGGCAGGCGGCAAATCAGCACTTTCGATTGCACGGCCATCAGTGACCAAGCCTTCAGCGTTGTACTTGACTACGCCATAAATAACGCCGCTCGCTGTTGAACTGACAGTGTTATCAATTGAGATCGTGCTACCGCTGATGGTTAGGCCGCCGCCATTAACCAGCACTGCTCCCTGGGTCGTTGAGGTAGCAACGGGCATATCAAGCCCGATAATTTCACGGTATGAAACCGCTCCGCCGTTAGCGGTAGGACCAGCCAGGAATTGACGTGCTCCAGCCGTTGGCGCCAGGTTAGTATCTAGTGAAACGGTGTCTCCGGTCTGGCTAACACTGATCAGCGAAATGCCTGTTGCATCACCCGTAATTGTGTTAATCGAACCCGGGGCTGTTAGCGCTACCCAGGCAGAACCTGTCCAGACATAAACCATCCCATCCGTGACACCCATCTGGCCCACAAACACCCCGCTGGGTAGTGCGCCTGTTGCCTGAAAAACACCCGAACTTTGGCCAGCCAGCTTGACAGCAGTTACGGCACCATCCTGTATGACTGCAGTGGTTACTGTGTCAGCCGGGAGGGTTGCACTATTGATCTTTATCCAAGGAATCGAAGCATCATCAATAAATTGGATGCCTGACTGAACGAAGCTTTTAGCGTTTATCTGTACGGTCTCACTAGCGCTCAGATCTGCCAGCGGCAGAGTATCGATAGCAGTTAAACCTGTTCCCGTAAGAACAGGTAGCTCCGAGATGGAAAGATTGCTCACACTGAAGCCGCAGACTATGCCGTCAGTTTAATCAGGCTCCTCAAGAGCAATAACTCCCTCCTGACTGCTCTCCAGATCTATGAAGCTATCGTCTTCCTGCAACAGGAACCTCTCCACGTATCCGCTCTTCATCGCTATTGGCCCGGTTGTCACAAAATTGATCTGTGTTTCTAGCAGTGCCGCTGGGCTGAAGTTAAAGGCGACACTCGTGACTATGCACTCACATTCCCACCAAAGTGAGTGTTCTGTGATACTCCTATTGATATAGAGCTGAGCCCCAAATTGTGCCCCTAACTTCATCCTTAAAATTAGCTCCGCAAAATACTGGGGTTCTTCTAGCTGAGTATCCGGCTGCATAGGATCACATAACTGCTGTTTGTAATCCCACAGGCAGCGCAAGTTTCCCTGTCCACTTATTAAGCCCGCCTCGTAACTACGGCGGTGTTCTTCACCGAGGCTTGTTAGGTCCACCTGCTCCCGAGAGGTGGTGAAGTCATAGCTTTTTATCTGTGCAACGCATTGGTCTGTATTGCTCAGCGTATTGGCAACAATCTGCTGAGTAGACGATGGGGCTATCAATGTGAGAGCACGGCTCGTTGTTCCATTTATTGCATCGCCGTATTCGGTATAGAGACGAACGCCTCCAACATGGTTGATGTTGATATACCACGCACCATCAGGAAAATTGTGGCCTGATACAAGCTGCAGGTTGCTGCCATCTGTTGTTGAAATCCTCAGCCGGTCGCCTGTGATTAACGAGCTGAAAGGAAAATCAAAACTGAACCGCTTGTTTTGAACATTCACGTCTTCAGGATCAAGCGCCGAGGATAAAACCCCCGCGCCTACTCCGATCCTGCGAATAGCAACCTGACCAGAGTCGCCTAAATATATGCTCATAAATCCACCCCAGTCGGGGCACCGTTGAACTCAAACGAAACATTGGCAGATAAGACAGTGCCAACCGCCATCGACATCGAAACATTGGTTAGCCATACCTGGCCTTCGATAAACCTTCCAGTTGTGGATCCATCCGTAAAGGCCAGCTTTAAGGTCACTGCATCAACAGCACTAGCCACCGTCCCAGCCGCTGTTGCTTTGATCATGCTGTCGATCAAGGTGGAGGCGCTATTTGTTGGTGCGGCTCCTTCAGTGTTTGAGTAGTAGAAGAGCTGACAAGTGCCCGCCGTATTTCGCAAACCAGGGACAGACGTTCGATCCCGATCCTCTAAGGTCGTTGTCTCTAGTGGTGCCATCGTTGTATTGAACGACCAGTTCTGCACCTTCGCTGCTTTGGTGCCGTTGATATAAAGCTGCCCCTGTTGGCCGGAGTAAAAACTAGACATCAGAGCACCGCTACAAGGTCAACATTGACCGAACTGATGCCCGGTCCTACTTGCTGAATTGTAGGCGCACTGGCATATCTCCAATATGTGCCGCGAGGCTTGCCAATGGCGTTGGTGTCTCCTTCCCAGCCGCCCTTCGCGTTCACATTGCTTGGGGTATTAAGCCGAAAATTCTGATATGTGCCCAGCACAGCCCGGTAATGATCAAGGAATAATTGCGCCTGAGCGTCAGGAAGGTTCTCATAGCTCAGGCTTAAGCCCGTTCCCGTTTCGGTGTCGCCGTAGAGAATCCTTACCTCTGTGCCGTTTTGCGAAACGTAAGACCGAACCGGCCAATTCCCTGGGTTATATCCCCTCGCCGTTGGGGTGACAGCAGGAAAAGAAGCGTTGCTAAGAGTAGTCATGGCAGAGAAACAAACTGATCAGTGTTGATAAGGTCTTGAGCAATCAGGCTTCTGCCTTGATCGTCGGTGGGGAAATAGCTGGCGCTGATGTCCACCAGCATGTCCTCCCCAATCGTCAATTGCTCCACTAGATAGACATGGGACTCCACTGAGTCTGATCTAACAGTAAAGACCACACCAGCCAATGCATTGTTGGTTGCTTTCCCTGCTACCACCGTCAAAGTCCCTTCCGTTAGCTCAGTTGCGCCGGGTAGATAGTAAGTAATCGAATACGTCCCATCCATCAGACCTAGAGCGCTCACAACAGTTAGGTCTTCAGCCAAGATCACTCCATTTTGTGATGGCTGGTAAGGGTTGGATTCGGTCACCACCTTTATGTAGTCACCCGGTCCCAGAGATAGGCCCGCGGGTGATGTCTTAAATGAAATGGTGTGATCAATCCTTTTACGAACAGACAACAGGTAGCGGGCTGCTGTCCCGGCATGACCCCGCCTGGTGCAATAGGTAGACATATCAAAGTTTTCGCTGATTCCCTCATTCCCTTGCTCCTTCCACCGAACCACAATGCTCTTGGTTTCTGGTAACTCATGAGGTCCACTGCGGCGAAACTGCATAACAGCTTGGAAGTTTTCCCGCTCTGTTAATTCAAGGAAGGCCAGTTCAAACGAGTCCTCGATGATGTTGCCCTCGCTAAACATTGCGCTAATAGGAACCGCAACATTTGAATAATTGCCCTGATTATCTATGGGCACTGCAGGAGTCAAGGCAAACTTCCCGTTTTTCACCGTGAAATTGCACAAGAACATAGGGGCCAGTCCTGTTATGTACTGCCGCACGTTCTGCCGGTCTTCAATCACCCCATCGAAGGAAAGCCTGTTCTGCTCTAAGAACCTGGCAGTCACAATGAATGCGTCACGATCCACTAACTCAGGCTGGATGTACTCCCCTAGTCCCCAGCGCTTATCTGTAAGTATCGAATGGACAAGTTCAGCGAAGTTATTACTTGATTCATATAGCGCCCCTTCCCCTACTGGTTCATAGTTAGGGGCATCAATTAGCTTCTCAACCTTTATCCCTCGTTTGATCCATAACCTAGGTTGATCCATTGCTGTAAATTCTCGATTGGCACGGATGGCTAAACCCATTGTTGTGCAGTCGGAATATTGAGGAGTTACATCCTCATCAGCCTCCACTGATTCATTTACATAAGCAATGATGTGCTCCGGCCCAGAATCACAACTGCGAGTAATCAGGTCGCCATAATGACTAACCTCAGCGATCTGTGTGTCATGCTCAAATTCACGCATTAATTCCCCCTCCTCGGCGGGGTAGCGAATAACAACAGTGCTCACATTGACGCGATAAAACGCGGTCAATGGTCCCGTTCCAAGAGTTGACGAATAAGGATTGTTGCTTGATATGTCAACTGTCATCTGAGCCTGGTCTCCATTGTTCCAGTTATTAGTAGTGTGTGCGTGTAACTGATTGACCTCTAATACGGGTGGAGTCCAGACAGCCTCTTGGCCCCACTTATTATCCTTCCCATCCGTTACTACCGTTGATGTCATAAAAACTCGAACAGTCTTTTGCCCTGTGGTGTCCTGAAACGTGCGAGCAATTGTTTTTACATAGCCGTTCCCGTACTGGCCAGGATCACCAAATGGCAGCGCCTCTCTATAACCATGAGCACGGCCACTGCTGTTGGTGCTATAAGCAGAAAGCGTTAGCGCACTTGGCCTCTCTTCCGTTATAACTGTTTCGTCTGTTGGCTTTTTACCCTTAGACATCATCAAATCAGATGCCTCAACGTCATGCATGCGGACATATTCACCAGCACCCATCACAGTGAATGTCCCGTAAGGCGTCACATGATTGACCTGCATATACTCCCCTCGCTTTGCATCTAGCAGCCATGCCATGGCTTCTTTTGGTTTGCGGGTTATGTATGCACAGCTGAGAGGAACTAACCTGTATTCCCACTGGCCAGTGACAGACGGCTGCAAGCGCAAGAAGTTATATTGAGCCACTGGTGACGCTCCCCTAACGCAAAACTCTTCCTGTATCCCTTCCCAACCATAATCCTCGCCTTCTGCGTTGTTGCCTGATGGCCTGACGTGAATAGTAAAGAAGCTAAATCGGGTAAAGTATAAGCTCATTCCACCAACAGATAGCTGCACCTGATCATCATCTAGCATCTCTAATTCGTCGGGCGTTGGAACTTCTTTAAAATTGGTTAGGCCATTCATTCGGTTCCAAACTTCACTTTTTAGCCCTATCTCTGTTACATCTGTTGGCCGTAGATTTCGCACCACTGCCATCTGTAGGGCCAAAAGAGGATAGAAATTAATTTGGGCATGGTTGTATGGACTAAAATCCACCCCTTCATTCAAGCGGTTTTCACCTAACCATCCAATGGGTGTCAAGCCGATTGACCCGTCTCCCATTACTTCAATACATTCCAGGGAAACATCAATAGATCGCCCTTCTGTCCATAAGCCAGGGGTGCGGCTAATAACACGCCAAACTGATTTACCTATCAAAAAGTTCTCACCAATTTGTAGCAAGTCATCCGCACGGATTCGCTCTTGTACTGAGTCGTTTAATATATCCTCGCTACTTACATTCATATCGAAGTAATCGTGAGCAATCGATGTTGGGCCTATACCAAACACCGCAATATCTCCCTTTACCGCTGTCCTTATTTCGCGCTTATCTACAGCCTGCCCATTCAATCGAATGAGTCCTAGCCGTCGTGGGTAACCACAGCCCAGGCCCTCTTGCGTCGGTGTTTTGCTTGAGTTAACCGATCTATTAAAGTCCCCGGTCCACTTGTTACGCTCTTCTCGTAAAACATCCTCGGCTTCACCCCCCATATCACTTGGGACAGAAATGACTTTATAGTTCAATCTTTTATCTGTGCCATTCGCTATTGGATTGAATACCCCAAACGTCGATTGATTGGAGGGCGTATAAGCCATAGAAAAACCGGCTTCATCAAACTGGCCGCCGTTCAATGTGGGAGCAACGAAAACATCTTCCCCTGTCCAAGGATCGGCAGAATCAGCGGTGCTCCTGGTTCCTGCTATTAAGTGGCTTCCTTTAATACGTCCCGAGCCTGGGTTCTTGTTCCAGTACAGAGCGAACTGCTGTTTGTAGAGACTGTCCAGGGGGTTGTTGCCCAGCCACACTCCATTGAGATCTGGCACGCCCATATCTGTCTCACCCACAACATACATACACTTAAAGGCTTGACTCGTTCCATAGGAGAACATCCGAGACCAAACCAGTTTTGGGGTGCAAAGAATGCCGCCCGACGTGATCCCATCACGTATCACGAAATATCCAAACGGGATCGGAATAGGTGAGCCGTATTGGGCTAGATCGCTAATGCTGTCAAAACCGTAAGTTGTATTGAATCGATCCGGACCAGTTATCCCTCCCCGGTTAAGCTGTGTAACCCCGTCCTCATCTAGCGGGCGTGGCTTGGGAGCCAGCAATATTGAAGCCGCAGTTAATGCAACCCCAATCGCCAGATTGATAAGGATGGCCGTGGTTGGTGAAATTGGCCCGTTTCTTATGTCTGGGATGTGGTCATAAGCCGCTGGCCTCACACCTCCCCTGCTCCTCATCTCATCGCTAAAAAATCGATATTCCTCTTCGCTGCAACCCAGCTGACGGATTAAATCCTGCTCAAAGGGCAGTAACGGTATGACCGCTTGACGGGCACCAAATGACGAGGCAACCAGTGAACTGCCTGCGTCGCCTGATTGATGTGAAGAATGCCGTTCTGCCATGTAACCGCAAATGCCCAACGTTGCACCTTGCTAGGAACAAGGCTGATGTCCCCATCGTAGGCGGGGTCCGCAATTCGCTTGCCCCAACCCTGAATGGCTCGCATCACTATTCGGGGGCTTGCCTCGTACCAGCTCCAGTCAAAGTCAGGCGCCGGAATGCCTAGCTCTTCCAGCACTCCATAACAAAGGTGGATGCAATCAATCTCACCAGCACTTCCGCAAGCTCCCAGTTGATAAGGACGCCCTAGATACGATTCACACCCGGACATTGGCAGTCACAGGCAACGGCCCGCACAGATTTTGATTAATGGTGCGGTGAGGAATGCCTCTAGAGACAGCATCTAAAACGGAATCAAGTTTCAACGTCAACGTTGTCGGTGCCCATCCACCAGCCGAAACCTGTCCAACGTAGAAATAAAGCAACGTTGGCTCTGCGTTGCTGTCCTCAGGAGAAAGCAGCATTGTTCTGACCTTCGCCACCCACCTGGACCGAATCGCATCAATTGCCCATGGCCTGGAAAGCGCATTGTTAGGGAACACCAAATTCGACTCCACGTTGTCGCCTTGTCTCGAAACTGTTGTTCCTGAAAATCCGAACGGTAGAAAGTTATAGCTATGACCATCAAAGGTTGAGTTCTTTCCTATGTAAAAATTCTGGAAAAAATAGCCAGGGCCATTGCTGTTCTTGAAATTCAAATACTGACCAACCGCAAATGTTGTTGACATCAGGCCATCCCCACTCTGCGACGAGTTGCAGAAGATGACCTCAGCCTAGACAAGGTTCGAGCCTCCCCTGACTTGCTGGCTTGGTTGATGATTGCTGGAATTTGATCTTGCTTGATGTAGCTCTCATCATTGAAGTTAAGGACACCTCCAGAGATATTGATCGCAGTGGAGAGATCAGCGCCAGAACCTCCCATTCCCCCTCCGCTATCTCCGCTGCTTGGAATAACAGCATCACCGCGCATTCCCCCTGAATAGCGTTCCATGGCTTCACCCATCTTCTGAGATGGGATCACATATTCAGAATCCCCACCTTCTCCAATCAATGCGTTGGTGGGGCCGGTGACATAACCACCTTCAGCAAAGCCAAAGCCGTCGGCATTCCAGCCATGATTATCTGCTATCTGGCCAGCGGTAGCGCTGGCGTCGCCACCGCCGCTCAGGCCGCCACGAAGAACCCCAAGCGCTTTCAGGATTAAAGCTTTCGCAATCATCTGGGTGGCCATATCTATGAATGCCTTGCCGATATTTGCAAACATCTCAGAGAATGCTTCCTCTACGGTTGATGTTCCTGTAATTACTCCATAGATAGCATTACTCATCGCGCTAGCGAAT
>PBRQ01000085.1 GCA_002725995.1 Gammaproteobacteria bacterium | reverse complement strand
TCTTGGTGAGCGTGTACTTGGCTTAGCCAAATCAAAATAGCCGGAGATAGGACTATGACAGAACGACCAAAAAATTTCGGCTTTGGCGAAGACGAAACCATGCTGCGTGATTCCGCGCAAAAGTTTTTTCAGGACAACTGCCCGGCGGACAAGCTTCACTCCCTCGTCGCCTATGATCATGATGTGAATCGTAGCAATGACTGCAACTGGGACAAGGGTCTCTGGCATCAAATTGTAGAGCTGGGGTGGACCGCAGTTTGTGTACCCGAAGCAGCGGGCGGTATTAGCATGCCCCTGGTGGCAGCGGTAGCTTTAGCGGAGGAAGCTGGAAAAGCAGCTTTCCCCTCACCACTACTCGCCACATTTAACGCTACTTTCGTACTCAATGCCTGTAAATCTGATGCGGCAACAAAGGCGTTGACAGAAATTGCAGCAGGCAAAGCAACCAGCCTTGCCGTTACGAATCAGCAAGGAAGCTGGGAAGCAGCAGACACCGATGTTTCAACAGATGGTGGCAAGCTCAATGGCGTATCTTATTTTGTGCAGGATGCGCGGAAAGCGGACCAGTTCCTCGTCAGCGCAACACACTCGGACGGTGTTGGTCTCTACCTGGTGGACAGCACAGCAGATGGTGTGAAAATTATCCCGGATAACATCATAGACCTGACCCGTGACCAGGCACACATCGAATTCAGCAACGCAAATGCTATAGAGGTTGCCGCACCAGGCACGGGTATCGATGCAATCAGCGAAGCACTGCCAGCAATCCTCTGCATAGTCTCTGCCGATATGGTGGGCGCAGGTGAATGGCTGTTGCAGACCACAGTGGAGTACGCCAAGACCCGTGTCCAGTTTGACCACCCTCTTGGTTTTTTCCAGGCGGTCAAACATCCACTGGTGAACGTGATGCTAGATATTGACCGGGCTAAGTCCCTCACCTATAACGCTGCCTGCGCCGTGGATACGGAACCTGAAGCTGCGGAAAAGTTTGCTCGTATGGCAAAATCACAAGCTGGGGATATGGCGGTATTTTCATCCAGCCGTGCAGTGCAGTTTCATGGCGGTATTGGCTTTACCTGGGAATGCTATGTACACCTGTTCTTTAAACGACAAATGCACAACCAGGTCTTATATGGTGACGCAAAATATCAGCGCACCAAACTGGCTGACATGTTGATAGGCAAAATCAATTGAAACCAGGCCAATAATGTCTGGCATCAAAGAATTCATACTTATCGCCCAGGGTTTCCAGGAGGCGTACCAGCCACTACTATTTTCCTTACCGCTATCTACCCTTAAAAGTGGGCGACTCTTTCCTGACAAAGGCCTGAGCGGCTTCCTTGTGATCCTCGGTCGCGAAACAACGTATCATATGTGTGGCTTCAAGATCGAACACATCACTGAGTGATCCATTCTGGGCTGCATTCAGGTTTTTCTTCATGTAGCCAACAGCCGTCGTAGCCAGGCTCGCCAGATGCTCAGCATAGGCTTTAGCCTCAGCCTCAAACGTGCTTGCGCTAGCCACCTTATTTACAAGCCCCAGTTCAAAGGCCTGCTGGCCTGAGATAACATCCGCTGTGAAATAGAGCTCCCGCGCCTTTGCCGCACCCACCAGATAAGGCAAGAAGTAGGAACCACCATAATCACCTGGTAATCCTATTTTTGAAAAAGCTGTCGTAATCTTGGCAGTATCCAAAGCAAATCGCAGATCACAGGCCAGCGCCAATGATAGCCCTGCACCTGCTGCCGGCCCCGGAATCACCGCGAGCGTCGGTTTGGGCATCTCATGCAGTATACGACTGAGCTCCATTCCACTCCTTAAACCCTGGGCTCGTTCTTCTAGGCTGAGCGGTTCACTCTTGCCTCCACTGTCTGCATCGCTGGCAAAGCCCTTAACATCGCCACCTGCACAAAAAGCGCCACCGGCTCCTGTGAGGACCACTGCCCTGACGTTCCGGTCCGCTGCAACCCTTGGAACGGCTTCCTGAAGGGCAGTCATCATGGGTCCGCTCATCGCATTGCGGGCTTCAGGGCGATTCATGGTAAAAGTGCAGATACCATTTTCAAATGTTTCTATCAGTTCTTCAGACATGTCGATCCGGTTTCAGTTATGAGAACAGCGAATAGTATGAAAAAAATCACCCCCCGCCAAGTGGTCGAGAAGAACTGTGATTGAGAGGAGCGGTGATCATATGAAACGGTGAACGAAAACAAGAGCGACAGCATGCCAGAACACCGCACCCGGCCCGCTTGATTTAGTATAATGATTGGATGGCAGACTTTCGCAAGGTCACACCCAGTGTATTTGATGCTGCGGTTATGGCATTCAGTATTCGTGATGAGCACGACTTTCTTGAATCTCGCTTCCTGGATCGAAACGGTCATGTGGTCGCAAAGGTTGTTCGATTTCTTGATGAAGACGAAGAACTGCTGCCCGACGCTGACCTGCTGATCGCAGATCCAATGCCTCAACCAGGAAGCTGAAAATTTATCGGAATTTGAAAGACCACCTTAGCCACATCCCGGCACATAAATTCATCGCTACCGTTGCTCCCTTCCGGGCCTGGCGGAGTTCACAATTATTTATTGCGAGAGGACCAAGGTGGAAATCTGATTATACAGCAACCTAGTACCGTTGGACATTGTACTGAAGCGAGAATAATGGGTTGGTCCAAAAACTCCGATGCCCAATCACTCCACGGAGAGGCTATTCACCCAATGCTCTTCTGAGACAATTGCGAGCGGATGACCCTCCTGTTTTAGTTCGACGCCTTTTTCTATGCTGCGACCAAAGGTCGTATGTATCCAGTCAGGGCTGCATAGTTCTCCGATAACCAGGTAGTCAGTTTCCTGGCTAGGCATCTGCACGACATTACCACCCATTTCCGTGATGGTCTCCTCACAATCGAACTTGGAACCAAGCACGAACCGACCAGTCAGGCAAAAACTCTTTCCAGAAAAATCCACACTGGGTGCCGGCTTATCGAGTGGAAGTGTCGTGGGTCTGTTGGGTTCCTGATACAGGGCACTTTCACCCGTCAAGTCTCGAAGCGTTTCCAATAATTCCTGCTGCTCATCTTCACTGAGTATTCCATCCCTAAGCATTTCGACCAACCGCACATAGAGCACATTGACCGGCCACTTATCTGCAATCTCTCGATGATTCTCGATCCATTGTCCGATAAATATCGCTTCGTTCTCATCAACCACACCATCGGCAATAACACCTCGGCTGATACCTATTAATTCATCAATAAGCCGATCCTGCACCCGACTGGCGTTTCTTGACCTTGTTCTTTTAACCACTACCTACCTCCTTGAACCTATTTTTACTTCCCTTGCCTTCGCTTCCCGAGCCTTTGCTTCCTCTACTACCGCCGTGTGGTTCATCTTCTCAATAGAATCTGGTTGGGATTCAAGCACCAGTTTCAGCCAGCAGTCCACTCCTTGACATAGTTTCCGGGGGCGACGAACTCAGTTGAGTCGAAGTTTCCATCACTCTCACCAAGGTACATAAACCCAGAGATCTTCTCTTTTTCAGAAAGACCCAGACCATCTCGAATAACCCTGCTGAAGGTCATACTGCCTTCTCTCCACCGCGCGCCCACTCCCTGCGCAAAAGCAGCTAACAGCATATTTTTCCTGACCGCACCGCTGGTCAACAACCTCTCTACTTCAGATACCTTGGCGTCCTTGGCAACGCAAACCACCACTATCAGTGAGGGGGCTGTTCCTGATTCTTTCAAGGGCTGATGAGTCCAACGAAGGATCCTCAGTCAGCTTTGCCCGGGCGTACAGTTTGCCCAAATTTTTCCTCGCTTCACCACTGATTGTGAGGAACCGCCAGGACCCCAATTGTTTTTGATGAGGTGCATGCAAGGCTGCCCGAAGAATGTTGTCCAGTACAGTCTGGTCAACTTCACCAGACAAGCTGGAAGATAGCTCCTGACAAAATATTGCTTCTGGTGCTTCCACCCGGTACTCAAGTATGCTGAAGTTACGCTACCATACTTGAAATATGGGGCAGAGGTAAATGCTCTGGTTACACAGAGTGCGGCTTCTATTGCTAGTATCAGGTTTTCTGCGCATTATTACAGAATGATTCAAGACCACCGACCATATTATATAAAACGCTTCCTGCACCATTTCGAGCGCTGGTATACCGATCACTTTATCTCACCGCAACTAGAGGAACTTGGCCCGGACCACTGCATGATGAAGCCCTGGAATGTAAAGGTTCACGGCAAACATATCCGCATAAAAAATAGTGTACATATCGTAACCACACCGGATCGAAAGGTTTCCCTTTCTACCTGGTCCTTCGATGAGCACCAGGGACACATCAACCTCGGAGACAACGTCCTCCTTTGCCCGGGAGTTCGGCTCGACTCTGCCAGTACAATTAATGTAGGTGACAACTGCATGTTCGCAGCTGGCAGCTACGTGACCGATGCGGACTGGCACGACATATATGATCGCTCCAGGCCTGTGGGTAAGACCAAGCCGATTACACTCGCTGAAAACGTCTGGGTTGGTGACGGCGCCATCGTCTGCAAGGGCGTCACCATTGGTAAGAACAGCGTCATTGGTGCCGGCTCTGTGGTAGCCACTGATATTCCTGAAAACTCAATCGCCGCCGGGAATCCAGCTAAAGTTGTCAAGCAACTAGATCCCGAAAGGGAATTAGTCACCCGGTCCAAAATATTCGACGACGTACAAAAGCTTGACAAAGATATGGATGAGATCGATCGCATGATGCTCCAACCTAATTCCTTTATAGGCTGGATCAGGTCAAAAATAGCTCCAAGAAGAGGTGACTAGGGAAGTTGAACCAAAAAAGACCGGAACGGACAGGGTGAACCAGCTATTGTCGCCAGACCCTGACTTCAGCCGGCAGGGCTTCCTTGTGAGTTCGATGCGAATTGATATCGATTCCGCCTCTCCTGGCAAAGTTTGCACTTACGGCAAGCCTTTCGGGGGAACAGCGATTCATAATATCAACGAATATTCGCTCGGTAATCTGTTCAGCAAACTCCTCGTGTTCCCGGTAGGAGACCAGGTATTTCAGCAAACCCTCGTGGCTAATGCTATTCCCATTGTATTGGATCAGGATGCTCGCACTGTCCGGCTGGCCCGTTAACGGACACAGCGATTTAAACAGGTGTGTGAAAATGGATTCCCTGACAATGGTGTTGCTTTCAACCTCAATGAAATCAGGATTCCAGTAGTATTCCGAAACTTCCACATCAAGGTTGTCCAGGCTGTTACCAACGAGCAGACCAAGCCCGACATGTTGCACCTGTTCAGGGGTCATAAATGAAACACTGACCGGGGCTCGCGCAGCAAGCGTCAGATCAGATTCCAGCGTGGAAATGACTTCATTTCGATGGTTAAACGGGGTATTGCCATAGGAACCTAGATAAAGCTTAAGGGACCGCGACTCAATCAAATTGGGTGAATTACCCGGTATCTGGAACTGGGCCAGCACCACTTCCGGCTTGCCTCTGCCGTCAACCCAGGAAAATTCATAAGCATTCCAGACATCAAGGCCCTTGAACGGCAGCGAAGACTCAACAATACCCAGTTTACTCCGCTGCTCCTGTCTCGGGATAGACTGCAGCAAAGATGGCGTGTAGGTGGTTACATTTTTCACCTTACTTCCATTCGCCGAATCATCGGCCATAGCCAAAAGCTCCCCAATCAGGTGTACCAAACGACTCTAGTTCACTTTATACGGACCCGTTTGTCAATAAATTACGCCTGCAACACAAGCGGTGTTATGACCGGTCGAAAATCAACGATGAAATGTCCGGCAAGAGATCGCTTCGTTTCCACTCAGGAAGATATATAATGGCTCGCTTTTCAGAATCTACGCTCCCTTATGCCAGCTATACTGTTAGTTCTCGCTGTTGTTCTCGTTTCTCCCGAAATACTCAGCAACCCCCTCGAAGAAATTGTGGTGACTGCCTCAAGAAATAAACAGGAGGTCGGTAGCGTTTCTTCCAACATTTCGACAATCAAATCAGCCAGCCTTGATTCAGTTAGCCACACACACATCAACGAAGTGATGCAGCGAACAGCTGGTACCTGGATCAGCAGGGGAAACGGGCAAGAGCACCTGACGGCCATTCGCTCACCGGTATTAACAGGAGCCGGTGGATGTGGAGCGTTCTTAATGTCCCAGGATGGTATTTCCGTCCATGCTTCAGGCTTCTGCAATGTCAACGAGTTGTTCGAATCCCATAGTGAAATCGCTGACAGGATTGAGGTCATTAAGGGGCCGGGATCAGCATTGCATGGTTCCAATGCCATGCACGGTCTGATCAATATACTTACACCTTCAATTTCAACGCCTGGATCCCAACTTCAGCTAGAAGCAGGTGCACACGCATACACCCGTCTAAAGCTGAACCATCGCAGGGAAAACTGGCGTATCGATTTTAGCGGCACTTCTGATGATGGCTACAAGGATCACTCAGGGTTTGGCCAGCAAAAGTTGACTGCAAAATTCCTAGGTGACCTTGCTGATTTTGACACCACAACTACCTTTTCCTATACCAACCTAAATCAGGAAACCGCTGGTTTTGTGCAGGGAGTAGGCGCCTATAAGGTATCCAGTCTGAAGAAAAGCAATCCAAACCCGGAGGCGTTTCGGGATGTACGATCTGCGAGAATAAACTCAAGAATGGAACAGCAGCTCTCTGAAGATCATTTCCTCGCCATCACCCCCTACGCTCGTCATATAGACATGACGTTTTTGCAGCATTTCCTGCCGGGCCAGGCCCGGGAGGAAAATGGTCATACCAGCATCGGCATACAAACTAGCCTATACAAAGGTAATTCCTGGGTCATCGGTCTTGATGCTGAAATCACCAGGGGCTTCCTCAAGGAAACCCAAGCGAATGCGACTCCGGGAAGTTCGTTCCTTGTTGAGACGATCCCACAGGGAGATCACTATGATTACCGGGTTGATGCCCATATCGTCGCCTTCTTTGCCCAGTACACGGCACCGCTTTCTGATAACACCGATCTAACCTTCGGCTCACGACTCGAACGGTTATCGTTCGACTACGACAATAAAATGCTCGATGGTCGCACCCGGGCCGATGGAAGTAGCTGCGGTTTCGGAGGCTGTCGCTTCAGCCGTCCTGTAGACAGGAACGATTCGTTCACAAACTTCTCACCAAAGCTGGGACTGGTTCATCAGTTCAGCGCCAACCACCAGCTATATATCCAATTGGCTCAAGGGTTCAGGGCACCACAAGCGACCGAGTTGTATCGTCTACAGGCAGGACAAACAATTAGCAATATTGATTCCGAGAAACTTGACAGCTTTGAAGCTGGCTTCCGAGGCGGCAACCACAATATTTCCTACGATATATCTGCCTTTACCATGACCAAGGACAATTTTATCTTTCGAGATACTAACCGCAGCAACGTCGATAACGGTGAAACCTCCCACCAAGGGGTTGAACTAACTTTGCGATGGCGGATTTCCGACTCACTAACCAGCAACCTGTTCTGGAGCCTGGCAAGGCATCAATACGAGAACAATCCTTCGCTGGTAAGTGCTGCTGTTGCAGGCAACGATATAGACACCGCCCCGAGGACAATGGGGTCTTTCAACATCAGCTGGCAGCCAGCTCAAAGCTGGCGTACAGAGCTCGAGTGGGTTCACCTCGGGGACTACTACACGGATCCACAGAACACGACAAAATATGAAGGCCACGACCTTCTCAATCTGCGACTTTCAGTCGATTTCAACCCTGGGTGGACCGGATTTCTTCGCCTGATGAACCTGACAGATACAGACTACGCGGAACGCGCTGATTTCGGCTTCGGGAACGAAAGGTATTTCATCGGCGAACCGATTTCACTGTACATGGGCGTTCGCCACTCCCTCTAAACCCTACTTTATTCCTACCGTTAACTGGGTTACATTCCTGCTATACATTTCACTGGATGCCTGCATTGAAATCAAGAGCCGCTGTAGCCTGGGAAGCAGACAAACCACTGACTATTGAAGAAATTGACGTTGAAGGCCCGAAGGCAGGAGAAGTCCTGATCCGCGTCGTTGCGACCGGAGTCTGTCATACGGATGCTTTCACCCTCTCGGGCGCCGACCCGGAAGGGATATTCCCATCTATCCTGGGTCATGAGGGTGGCGCTATCGTTGAAGAGGTAGGCGCAGGAGTCACATCTGTTGTCCCTGGCGATCACGTCATACCGCTTTACACTGCTGAGTGTGGCGTTTGCAAGTTCTGTACCTCGGGAAAGACCAATCTCTGCTCTTCCGTTAGGACAACCCAGGGCCAGGGGCTGATGCCTGATAGCAGCACCCGCTTCAGTTGCGGTGGTAAGGAGGTTTTCCACTATATGGGAACGTCCACTTTTTCTGAATATTCCGTCGTGGCAGAAGTTTCTCTCGCGAAGATCAATAAGGATGCCCCCCTGGACAAGGTGTGCCTACTAGGTTGCGGAGTGACAACGGGTATTGGCGCTGTAACGAAAACAGCGAATGTAGAACCTGGTGACAGCGTCGCTATTTTTGGCCTTGGCGGCATTGGCCTTAGTGTGGTTCAAGGTGCAGTGCTTGCTAATGCCGGGCGGATAATCGCCGTGGATACCAATTCCAGCAAGTTCGAAATGGCAAAATTACTGGGTGCAACCGATTGCGTCAATCCAGGGGATCATTCGGGACCAATACAGGACGTAATAGTCGATATGACAGATGGTGGCGTTGATTATTCCTTTGAATGCGTTGGCAATGTTGATCTTATGAGGTCTGCACTAGAGTGCTGTCATAAGGGATGGGGGGAGTCCATCATCATCGGTGTCGCCGGGGCTGGTCAAGAAATCAGTACCCGCCCTTTCCAACTGGTGACTGGAAGAGTTTGGAGAGGCACCGCCTTTGGCGGGGTCAAGGGCCGATCAGAATTGCCCAGTATGGTGAATCAATATTTGGACGGCGAAATAAAGCTCGATGAATTTGTTACCTTTACCATGCCTCTGGAGGATATCAACAGGGCTTTCGACTATATGTACGAGGGAAAGAGTATCCGCAGCGTTGTTCTCTACTAGAATGCTCTATGTGGCGAAGGTGCTGCACTACTTACTCTTACGCCTATCCTCCTTTTTTCTTCTGGATTCAGGTTCGGTTTCGACCCTATCCAAACCACGACGATCGTTACTGCTGTCACGACGGCCTTTGCCCCCGTCCCTCCTTTCTACACCTTCCCTATTTGGCGAATCGCCCATACCAAGCCTCCAATAACCGAGCAGCAAAACCTAGTGAATTATGCAGATACTGTCAAACTTTCTTAACAATCTGCACAGGCAAACTCGGGCGCTGCCTACTCTATTGCTATAGGTAGGCTCTATTGCTTGACGAAGTCGACCAAGATACATAGAATTCGCGCCTTCGATTGCAGCGTGTCCCCTTCGTCTAGAGGCCTAGGACACCGGGTTTTCATCCCGGCAACAGGGGTTCGACTCCCCTAGGGGACGCCACATTCGGATCACGTTGCAGAACACTGCAATGATTGCCACAATAACGCCATCAGGCTCGAAAAAAGAAATTACGCGGGAATAGCTCAGTTGGTAGAGCACGACCTTGCCAAGGTCGGGGTCGCGAGTTCGAATCTCGTTTCCCGCTCCAATTTCTTTATATATTTCAATGGGTTACATCGGTACACGCTAACGACTCAACTCTCCCT
>PBRQ01000084.1 GCA_002725995.1 Gammaproteobacteria bacterium | reverse complement strand
TTGTAAACAGAAAGTCGATGGATATAACCGAGCCACCCTTCATAACCAGGGTGCCCAGGATGAGTACAACCGGAATGATCAACAGGGTGGTTACAAGCATAAAAAGCATTCTAAACAGCCCTTCCACCTGTTTGTTCCTGCTGTTGATTGCTGTTGTTTCAAACATATTCAAAGTCCGCTTTCATGAGTTATTCAGGCTAGCTCCTGCGTATGCCGCGCACAATCAGGTCGGCACTTAGGTTGATGACGAATGTTATTAGAAACAGAAAAATGCCGATGGTAAAAAGTGCACCATAGTGATCTGACCCTATTGCCGTTTCTCCCAGTTCAGCGGCGATAGTCGCAGTGAGTGCACGCACCGGGTCGAAGATGCTGCCGGGAGTGTTGACGGCGTGGCCCGTCGCCATGAGAACCGCCATGGTCTCACCAAAGCCACGGCCGACACCAAGCAATATGGCACCCAGCAAACCATTCTTGGCCGCTGGTAACACGACCTTGTAGATCACCTGCCAGCGAGTGGCTCCCAGCGCCTCTGCTGCTTCCCGATATCGATCCGGGACCGCCTTCAGCGCATCCTCGGCGATGGAGGTCATGATGGGTGCTGCCATTAGACCCAGGATTATGCCACCGTTCAGAACCGTTAGTCCCACGGGTACATCAAATACATCAATGATAAGGGGGTTCATAATGGTTAAACCGATAAACCCCCAAACAACTGAGGGGATAGCCGCCAGTAGTTCTATGACAACCTTCAGGATTTCCCTGGTTCTGCCACTGGTGAATTCACCGATAAAAATGGCTGACCCCAGGGAAAATGGAATAGCAACAATCATTGCCAGACCGGTGACACTGGCCGTACCGGCAATGAGTGCCAGTATGCCGTATTCCGGTGCATCTTCATCGCTTGGTTCCCAGTAGGGTGTAGTGAAGAACTCAATCAGGTCCAGCGGGCCAACCAGGAAAACAATTCCTTCCTTGGTAATGTAGACAAAGATCCCAACAATAATGATGATGGCAGAGATACCGCTGACAAAAACAAGCACCTGAACGGCCATGTCGAGATACCAGGCCAGGTCACGCTTATCAAAATTGTCCGGCATCTGGGTTGGAGCAGAGATGGATCGATTCATCTTAATCGGCTCCCTCTCCTCTTAATATTTCCATCAGGTTCTTGATCTGTACGGACAAATAGCGGTACATCTCTTCTATTCTCTGGGTGGTCTGGGTCTCATCCAGACCATCGGACGCCTCGATCGAATCCCAGTCCAGTGTGACGGTGTGAAAGGGAGCCTCTGGTATATGATCAGTCACGGGTCCCTCAAGACTGATGATTACCTGATGTTCCGCTAGCTCCTTGGTTGTTAACTCCAACTGTACGGGCTCAACATCAACCATGTCGAAGCCCTTTTGTTCCAGGAAGCTGCTCATAGCTGGGTTTAGTGCATGGGCCTTACGCCGGCCTGCACCCGAATAGGAACCACTATTCGGAAAGTTCTTGCGGGCAATAGCAACTGCCATCTGACTCAGGCAACTGTTGTCCTTGTCTAGGAACAGAATCTTGTATGTCTTCTTGGCTTTGGTTTCACCGGAAACAGCAAATACAGCCTCTTCACAGATATTTTTTGCCTGGTCAGCCGTGCGCTTCAGCATCGAGAGTATATTGAGAATGGCAAACATATCCTGGTTGCTTTTGGTATGTTCGCCCGTCATGAGATTGCCGTACAAACTGTCCAGGGTAGTCTCGAGATGATCTGACATACCTTTAGTGGCCTTGGCTACTTCCACATTTTCATCATGAAAAGCTGATAGTGCCTGATGGAGCATTCGTTGGGCCTCATTGGCGATGCTTTCTACTTCGGTAGTCATCAGTCCCTGAGGTGTGTGGGAAAGAAGCAGGCTTTGGCGGCAAATGGTAACGGCATAGTCTCCGATTCGTTCAAGCTCGATGCCGAGACGAATGACAGAAGAGATGAACCTCAGGTGCCCCGCAGAGGGTAGATGTAAGGCGATAAAGGCATGACACAAGCGATCAATCTCTCGCATTGCGCGGTTTATCGGATGGTCAGACAGTACGGTATTGTTAGCCAGGGAACTATTGCCGGTCAGCAGTGAATGCACGGCATTCCCTAGCATTTGTTCTACCATTTCTCCCATGGTTCTGACCTTGTCCCGCAGTTGCGTTAGGTCTCTTTCTAAACGTTTTTCATAGTGGCTCATGTGTCAACTCACGTTGTGGAAAGCGAAAAACAGGGCCGGTCTGCTCGCGACCGTGTGGGGCGCAATCGACGTACCACCTAGTTGCAGCTAACGTCCCGTATCGAGGCGTACCCCTTGTCGAGAATTGTGCACTGACCCACATTGCTCTTTACGTACTCCATGTATGTCTTAATTTCACCCATCGGTTCACCGTTTGTATACATAAAGAGCGGGCGGGCAATGGGGTATCTGCCATCACTGGCAGTGGCAACACTTGGGTTTACACAGGTTTTGCCGTCTTTTGAGATACAAGCCATGTTGATGTGATCAGTGGCATAGGCAAGCCCACTGTAGCCAATAGCACAGGGGGTTTTCTCTACCAGGTCAACAACGTCCTTGGACCCGTGCATGTCAAGGGTGCCGGAGCGGTATTTTCCCTTCTTCCCCAGTACAGCCTTTTTGAAATAGGCATAGGTGCCGGAGTTGTTTTGTCGGCTGACAACGACTATCTGGTCACTCTTGCAGCCAGGAACAGAAACGCCAAGGTCAGACCATTTTCTGGCTGTGCCTTTTCGGTTATAGATATCGTTCAACTGTGCAATGGTCAGGGTTTTGATTGGGTTGTTCTGGTTGAGAAAAACCGCCAGGGCATCGTAACCGACAATATGCACCATGGGGTCCTGCCCACGACCTTTAGCCATTTCGATTTCTCTTTTTTTCATCTTGCGGCTGGCGTTGGCGATATCCACAGTCCCATTGATCATGGCAGCGATGCCAGTACCGGAACCGCCGCCGTTGACGGCAATGACGACGTTGGGCTCGACGTTCTGGTAGGCTTCAGCCCAGGCCTGAGCAACATTTACCAGGGTATCGGAGCCCTTGTTCTGGATGGCAGTGCGAGCCAGAAGATCAGTGCCTGTGATAAGGGTGGAAACCGCGATCATCAGGCTTAATAGGGTGTGGTTTTTCATCTTTCCTCCAGCCTAGTGTTTGGTGCCGCCATCCGGTGATTCGGTCACCGAGGCGTATTGGGACAGCAACCTTAGTTTGGACGTATAGAATAACGCGGGAGTTGTTACAGTTTTATGACAAGTCTGTGAAGCTTGTGTAACAGGCTGCCTTTTTGAGGCTAGAAAAAGGGTTCACTTGCCGGCGCTTCTTTTACTTCCAGAGTTTCGGTATATTGCGGCGAGGTAATTGGTGAGCCTTTAGTCATCATAAATTGAATTGTGCCGGGTGGATACCTGGAGGGGAGAGGTTGATTGGAAACGCAAAGGGTCAAGGCAAGCGATGGTGCTGAACTGTATGTTGAAGCACATGGAGAGGGTAAACCCATTATTCTGTCTTGTGCCTTCTGTACAACCCACGAGAACTGGCGTGGACAGATTGAACCGTTGGTTGCCGCCGGAAGGCGGGTTGTACTGTGGGATTATCGTGGTCACGGCCTCTCCGATGCACCAGACAATGCTTCTGCGTACTCTATCGAGCAGGTTGTAGATGATTTGCGGGCAGTACTTGACTGGGCGGCACCGGGGCAAAGTGCAGTCGTGGGCGGCCTCTCATTCGGAGGACTTTGCTCACTTCACTTCGCCCTGACATATCCAGACCGGGTTGAAGCCCTGTTGCTGGTGGACAGCGGTCCTGGTTTTAAGAAGCCAGAGGCACAGGAGCAGTGGGCAGCTCAGGTTGAGCGGACGGCGAGTTTTCTTGAAAACCGGGGTTTTGTTGACTTCGTCAATGGCAAGGCCGGTGCCACCTGCATCGGATCAGACCCAGAACTTCCTGCAGCCAAGGCTGCGGCAGCAGCCATCATTGCTCAGGGCGTACCGGGCATCGCCCACTTTGGACGCCAGGTTTCAGCCCTTGCGCCCGGTGTGATCGATGACCTGGCTAAAATATCAATGCGTACGCTTGTGCTGGTTGGCGAGTTTGACAAGCCTTTCCTGCGTGCCGCTGAGGTCATGGCCTCAAAAATCCCGGATGCAAGCTACGAGGTCATCCCCGGAGGCACTCACATAGTCAACATTGAGACCGCTGAGAAGTTTAATGCGCTTGTTTGCAGCTTTCTTGTGGATTTGTAGAGAAGGCACGCCGTGGGGTTCTTAACAGGCGCTATTTCAGCCTCTTATTGCAAGAAGGCCCATGAATCGAGATCTATAGCCATGCGGGCATGACGCCTCGCCATGGTGAGGAACATCTGGTCACCGCGCTCGGTCTGATCCACCAGCGCCGTGGCGACCACCGTCAGGGCGAAGCCGGAAAAGACGCCGCGGCGATATTCCCGCCAGCAGCGATCCCAACTTAAATCATCCATTCCCGCTTTCATCAGGGCCGTGTGGTAGTCACGAATGATGTCCTCTTCCACTGCACGACGGGCATCTGGTTCCAGACCACTGCCCACAAAGAAGGCGACGTCATGTAGCGGCTTGCCTACTCTGATACTTTGCCAGTCAACGGCAGTGATATCCGGTGGCGACAGGTCTTCGTTGATCAGCAGATTATCGAGGCGATAGTCATAGTGTTCCAGGCTGAATAGATCCTTCGGGTATGGTTCATACATGGGGCATGACTCGGCTGCACCCATACCCTTGATGATCTCGATTTCGTCTTTTTCCAGGCTGGTTTCGAAACGGTCAAGAAATTTAGGCAGGCCGTCGTTGTACAGCGTTCTCATATCAGCGAAGGGCGTGTCTTCCAGGTAGCCCACGTAGTCGTGCATTGATGCATCACACCAGGTTGGTGCCTGCAGACCAACCAGTTCAAGTACCGCTGCGTGTGCAACCTCCGGGCTACAGCCAGCTAACTGGTCACCCTGGCTGCCCTTATTTATGTCTTCCATCAGGATCAGGAAGTCCGGTCCCTCACCGTCGATGTCGCTGTAGTAACAGGCCGGCAGTGAAATGGCCAACTGCGGTGCGAGGTCGCGATAGAAAGTAACTTCCTTCTCGTAGGTACCCATTACGACACCCGTTTCACGGCTGATTGGATCATCCGCAGGGAATTTGGCTACCAGGGATGAGGGGGCGGAACTTCCACCCTGCAGGTTCATGGATATTCGCATGCACATGCCTGACTGACCTGTTCCTATTCGCTCCAATGAAAAGTCACTTACACTGGCATCCTCATGGCCATTTGCGCGCAGTTGATCGGTCAACCAGTTGGCAGTGATCGTCTTTGGTGTTGGAATTTTTTTTGACATGATGGTTTCCCAGGTTGAGTATCAGTTTACCTCCACAGCAGCTCTTGTTTATAGTCGCTCTCGTTGTGTACCCACAGTTTTCCTTGAATACGGGCGTGGTGAGCGGCATTAAAGGCCAGGTTCAGGGCAGGTAGTCAGTTACAAAGGACAAAGTAGTGGGAACTATGGCCTACAGTATAACAAGCCATATCAATTCAACTGGACCATTTGAAATTCACCTGCTCCAGCGGCCTCACTGCCAACCAGTGCCAGTATAGGCAGGATCGGATCCTGGGAGAAAAATATCAGAACAACCAGTCGAAATCGTTGACTGCCTTCTGCAGCCTGATGGTCTAAAACTAACTGACCTTCGAAACTGGTCAGTGGCGGAGTTCGCCTTGAAAACTCTGCGGAACACTCATGGCATCTGGCAATGGCTTGTTGGTCCCAAAGTAGTGTGAGCTAGTGACCAGGCCTGTCTGTTTGATTCCATGGAGAATGATTGTGACCGGTATTAATATTACTCTGCTGCTCTACTCTGACCCCACCGTTAAGTCGTTGGATACTGCATCGCCTACAGTCTGCGTTGATGTTGACACAATTCGCTTATGAGCAAAGCGCCATTGGCCATCGGATTCCAACTCGAGACGATCCTGGTAGAGCTCGCCGCCCGGGCCGGCATCGGTCCTGGGTCCACCCCACTGGTGTAGATAAGTTACTGCCACCGCGGTCTCGCTCTCCAGGGTCACATGGCAGTTTGTCACCATATGTTTGAATGGTGGGTTATTGTCATACTGTTTATCAAGCGCCGTATACATTGCACGGATTGCCTCGCGCCCTTTAATGGTTGTGTCTAGGTCCGGACTAAATCCAGTGATGTCGAGTTGTGCCTGTTCGGTGAACAAATCCGCCACCCTGTCTGATTGGCCGCAGTCATGGGCAAGGGCATAATCCAGGATAGCTGAGCGCACACCTTCGATAGCTTCAAGTTCATGAATACGCGCTTCGAGGCGTTCAACCCGTGCCTGCAGGTCATCGCTCATATTGTTTTCTTCCAATTGTCGATTTCCGCTGTGCCCGTGTCCTGGTCTAGGCTTTCCAAGGGCCACCGAAGGTCCTTTTTCAAGTCCAGATCTTTCCCAAGAGTCTCCGAGAAGTGCGAAAACAAATAGTCCAGATCCCAGGGTTCGTTGTCCCGACTTTTCAGAGCAGCCTCGTGCCGTGGTTCGCTCCAGCGGATATATTTGTATCCGTATGAGCCGAATATTCGGCCGCTGATTCCGGCTGCTTCGGGTGAGGCGAGGTAAACAATCAGTGGAGGAACCGTATCAGGTCTTTGATCCGGAGGGGCGTCATCGCTTGGCTTGATTTCAGCATCTGGATAATAAGAGTCTGCCATACGAGTCATAGAAGCCTGGGTCAGGCAGTTGGCCGTTACATTGTAGTTCACCATTGCATTCGCAATAGCCCTGGTCATTCCGACGACTGCACCTTTGGCTGCTGCGTAGGCGAATGTATCTGGAACGCCAGACATGAAAGAGTCTGATGTGAAATTTATCAGGCGGCCATATTCACTTCGCTCTTTCCAATGCTGAGCAGCGAAATGGCTTGTGTGCATCATGCCATCCATGTGCACGCGCCGCAGCGCGTCCCAGTCAGCACGGGAAACATTTGCGATGTTGTTCGCGCGAAAATTACCTGCGTTATTCACCAGAATATCGAGCTTTCCCCATTCCTTGATTGGCGCTTCAATCAAGGCTTTTGCATCATCCCAGTCCGAGACATCGCAGGCAACTGCCATTGCAGTACCCCCGGCGACTGAAATTTCCGCTGCAACCGCTTCCGCCGGACCACTGCTGGCGCCGGATCCATCTACCTGGCTGCCATTGTCTGCAATGACTACCTTTGCGCCTTCCTTGGCCATTAGTAGTGCGGTGCAGCGTCCCACACCGCGCCCGCTTCCAGTGACGATTGCCACTTTACCCTCTAGCTTCCCTGGCATCTTCTTCCTTGGAGGTGCTGCAACGATAGGGTCAGTAAATTCCCTGTCATGCCACGTCCATACTCAGCGTCGGAATTCGGTTTAGCCTGAATGCGAAACTGTTTATTCTGCGCTCATCAAGTGGTGTTCCGTCGTCATAAAAAAACAAGAATGGTATATCGCGCTGATGACGCAGGATACTCTCGGACACAAGTACGCTGTCACAACCCCATGGGCCACACATGACTACGCCATCATAAAAGCCCTGCTTCCAGCGAAGCAGAACACTGCCAATCTGGGATACAGCAGCAGAATTTGTACGAATATCAATCAACTCAGCTGCCTGGTCCAGAATTGGTTGTGGTGCTGAGTAAGGTAGCCACGGGTGGTTTTTCAAAGCTTCCGTGTAGATTCGATCACGAAGCGTACGAAAGGTCTTTCTCATCTCCTGCCGCGACTCAGGCGTGGAGGAGCGGCCAAATACCTGGTACGGCTGGGTGTGTGACAGGACTTCCGTCATCTCTCCATTTCCATCCACAACCACGCGAATACCCCTGTCACTCAGGCATTGAAACAGGCCACAGTTTGCGAAATCATTGCCTTTAGTCAGCCCATCTCCTGACGCAAAAACAGTGCGGAAAGATTTGTCCCCAGCAAAGGCACTATCCATATTCTTATACGCCTGGCTGGCTTCACTGACAATTTCAGTAAGTTTGTCTAGCTTCCATTCAATTTTTGTAATGTCTTCCCCGTCATCGATCGGTGTTTCGATTACTTTGATCACCTGCTCGCAGAAGTTATCACGGTATTCTTTCGACTGCCCTCGATAAGCTTCGACCGGTAGGTGGTAGTAATATAGCTGGTTCATCACATCGAGTGCGGCCATGCCCGTGTAGGTCTGGTAGAACATAGGCATGGTTGCGGAGACCCTCATTGAATCTACAACAACCATGTGGTCAACACCCATCTTTTCAACGCTGATCTTGTCCTTGGCGGAATACATCCCTGCACGACAATTTCGAGCGGTTGTTTGCATCAATCTTGTTTCTTTCTCGATTGCGTTGTTTTCAAGATAGTGGCGGAACGATCCCCATACCAGTTGATAGGACAAGCACTCCTTGCCGGAGCAATCCTGTTTGCCTGTTTCCACGGTTTCCTCTGAAAAAGGCTCCGACGCATCGGCGTCATACCCTAGCGATCTGTAGTTGGCTGCGTACAAGTCACCGAGATAGTTACTACCGGTCATGAACACATATTTAACATCGTCCCGAAAAAATCCACCGCGCCTGTTAGTGGTGCCAACATACGATACCGCCATTTCGTTGTCAGGCAGGCTCAGGCTCGAATGATCTGCGTTGGCCTCGGCAATAAACTGCCGGACCGATTGCAGGAATGCCTGAATTCTGGTCACAAAACCTGCTGCACCACCATGGCCATCGCTTTCAAGTATTGTATGCGGGTAGCCTTCAAGCTGGGATTGCAGTGCAGATTCCATCATTGACGCAGGACCGCAGCCGAAGGATGAAATCTGCAAAGGAAAAACATCCAGCATCTGACGAGCTGTATAGGCCGCTCTCATATAGCGGTTGGAGTCTGCCCAATATACTTTGATCATGGCTGGTGCATCTTTGCTTACTGGAAAACAGTCCGTAGGAATTGCCATGGCGCCGTTCTGCCTTAGCAAGTTAGGAATATTGGCATTAATCGCAGGGTCGTGAACGACATGCAGTGAACCACACACCAGGACCATGGGGATATTCCGTTCACGGCTGTAGGCCATCGCCTGTTCGCCATATCGCAAAAGGGTGTCATCATATTGCTCTTGTGCCGCACTAGCCTTGGCAACTGCGCTCTCAAGGCTCGAGGCATCGACTCCCAGATCGGTTATGAGACCCTGTAGATTCTCGAGGTTGTCCTCTGTATTCATACCTTCCTGGAACGAGAGGGCCGGTCGAAGGACGCGTACACCCTTGCCTCTAGCCTTCAGGGACTGCTCGATGATTTCCGGTTCAGCCTGCTCCGTGAGGCAGGTGTCTCCACCTCTGCCGCGGGGATCGGCCAATGTGACCAGCTTGGGATAAAAGAGGATCGGCACATCGGTATCGCAAATTGCATGAGCGATTTTAACCGGTCCACAGGAATCAAAGGAGAAGCACATCTGCTCGCCCCTAGCGAGTGACTTGGAGTTTGATTTAAGTAGCTTTACAGAGAATCCGAGTTCACCGATTAATGTGGTTACGAATGGCATCACCCCGGCAAGTGCACCAGTCTGTGGTACGGCAACAGCGGCTCCTTCCGGATTTTCTTTGATAAAACGCTTGAGCAGTTCTTCCCTTAGTTCGAATGGATTGGGTGCGTCTTTGTACAGCTTCGGCATACTTTTGGTGGGAACCTCATACTTTGGACAGGCACCCCCTGATATAGCAGTTCTTATCTCATCACCAACTTTGATAACCGTTTTCTCAATGGGGCATAGGATCTGGCAATCCTTGTCGTTACATTGAAACTCTGAGCGCTCAGTAATTTCTGCTTTGAGAGCGGTCGCAATGCTAAGCGGGCTCGCTGCCTCCAGCGTGTCCATACCCAGTTGATCAATAGCACAAAGACCGATTCCCCAGGCGCCCATTGCACCAGGGTTTGGTGGTACATAAATTTCGCGTTTGCTAACGGCGGCCAGTGTCCAGGCGAGGGATGGGTTAGACGCAGGCTTTCCCTGGAAAAAGATCTTTTTGCCCAGGGTCCTTTGACCCATCACCCGGTTGAGATAGTTGTGGACCACTGAATATTGAAATCCAGCGAAGATATCGGAGAGCTCGAATCCCTCCTTGAGTGCTTCTGAACCCGCGTCCGCCACGTAAACGGTACACATTTGCCCAAGGTTAGGTGGACGCTTGGCAACTTCTGCCAGATCAACAAATTCCTGAATGTCTTTGACGTTGTAAAAGGTTGCCTGCTCCTCAAGGAAGGATCCAGTTCCCGCGCTGCAGGCCTTGTTCATATCCGATTCGATGATTCTGCCACCCTTGATGCTCATGAATTTTGCATCCTGCCCGCCGATTTCTATTACCGATAGGTCTTCACCGCCATCCGGATCGAGAAGGGTTGCGGCTGTCGCATGAGCGACAATTTCGTTCATCACGATAATCCTGTCTTCCAGGTCCGGGAATACGGCGCGCAGCAGGGTAGCGACCGCCTCACGACCAGAGCCGGTCACACCGATTGCCTTGATGTCCGGCGTTCCCATATCGAGGATGGCTTGAATCAGGCGGCGGCCAGCATCTACTGGATTCCCTCGCGTTTGATCGTAGATATCGAGGACCGGTTCTCTGGTTCTGATCGAGCTGAGAACCGCCTTCGCGCCGGTAGAGCCGAGGTCGAGACCAAGAACCGTTGGCTCGGCTTGCCAGTCGTCCGTTGGCGGCTCATCAACCATCATAGTCACCTGGTCTTGCCAGTTACTGGCAGGCTCAAGTACTGAAAATCTGGCGGATCTGGTGGAGATTAAATCAGCGGGGTCTTCAGGCATCGTTTGCTCCTGGGCCGCTGTTTTCTGACCTGCAGCTATCAGGGCTGCACCAACAGCCTCATAGGTCAGCGCATTCTCAGGTAGCTTTACATCACGCCCCATGAACTCGGCAAATGCATCTCTGAAGGATTCGATTTGCGTGCAGCCTCCGATGAGATAAACAGGGCCGTCGACCTCATTGCGCGAAACCAGGGCGCGGGTGTTCCGGGCCACCGAAGCAAAATAGCCATTAAATAGGTCTCGTGTGTCTTTTCCCTGATTGGCAAAGTGAGTCATTTCACTCTTTGCAAAAACAGAACAACGTGCGGTGATGGGAATACTGCCACTGGCTGATTTTGCAAGCTCATCAGCCTCTTCCAGATCAAGACCAAATCGCCCGGCTATTTTCTGAATATTTTCGCCTGTGCCGGATGAACACTTATCATTTTCAAGGTATTGGAAGTGATACTTCTTACCGTCCGCATCCTCGTCTGACTGAGCGGTAGATCGCGTAAGAACGCTGTAACCCCTAGCACCGACGCTGACCAGGTTCAGCGTGTCCTCAAGATCCGTGCTCGAAGAGAGTGCAGCTTCCTGGCAGGTATCCTCCGGGAGGATCAGAACTGACCCGGTTAACTCGTCCGCATAGACACCAGTAGCACCCAGCTGGGCGCAGGTATGGATATTGTTTTCTTTGTACCAGCGCTGAAAAAATTCAAAGGGTGCCCCCTCATGATCATGGCGCTCAACCTGGTCAATACTGACCTGGCCTTGATCATTTATCGAGGCAATTGCAAAACATGCCGTCGCCTTTCCGAGATCACAACCTGCAACACGAATACTCATTTCATTCCCCAGGGTAAGCGTCACCACAGAATGCATGACAAATTGGACAGTCACTGTATCTTGCAGTAAGCAGACCAAGTATCGATAGTAGAGTCAAGTGCCTGGGTCAAGTGCCAGAGTGATTGCTGATATATTTAGGCACTCTACGCTTGCCCCAAAATTATGTTTGAATATATCTGAATTGGGAGTGACCAAAATGTCGTATGAATTTATAAGGATTGAACAAACTGAGCATGTTTCAACGGTGGTGTTGAATCGCCCCGAGAACATGAACGCCCTGAATTCTGGAATCATGCAGGAAATTGAGCAGGTATCCCGGTCCTTCCTTGATGACGAACAGACCCGGGTTGTCGTAATCAGGGGGGAGGGCAGGCATTTCAGCGCCGGAGCTGACTTAAAACAACCTGCAGCAGAACAGAGCATGGTGATGTTGAGAAGATCGGCAGCGCTTGGTGGCAGGATGATCCGCGCTATTACCGAGATAAACCAGGTCACCATTGCCTCCATTCATGGGGCGGCCCTTGGTGGTGGTGCCTGCATACCAACGGCCTGTGATTTTCGTATCGGCTCAGATGACTGTTTTTGCGGCTACCCGGAAGTCAATTTAGGCATTAACCTGCAGTGGCATTCGCTGCCACTTTGTGTGCGCCTTATTGGCCCTGCCAGAGCGAAAAGAATGATCATGCTGGGTGCCAGGGAGGAAGCGCAGACTTTACTTGACTGGGGATTTCTCGATGAACTTGTTCCCCGTGCGGAACTCGAAAATGCAACCAGGGCGTTCGCTGAAAAATATGCCGGGCAGCCGCCTATCGCTGTGCAAATGATCAAACAAAGTATCAATGCCGTTAGTGGTGCATTGGATGATGCCATCATGCATATGGATTCAGATCAAAATATCCTGACGGCTATGACTGATGATCGTGCTGAAGGCATAAGCGCGTTTTTTGAAAAAAGGGAGCCTGAGTTTAAGGGGAATTAGGGCAATAACTAAAAGTTAGTAGGGTCGGGGTAGAATGCCACTTACTTAAGCCGTTAACTGTTTTTTGTCACCCTGAGCGGAGCGGCGAAGACCGCGAAGCCGAAGGGGCTCGCTTTTTGGTTACTGGCAAAGATTTCTCCACTTCGGTCCCTTCGGCTTCGTCGTGCGCGACCCAATACTAAACACCACTTCAAACCTAGCGCTGGCTTTCTCGCTTAACTTTAATACCCTCTGCCTCCCGATCCCAGGTATCCGCTGTGATACCCGCTTCCTTGAGCAGGTTCTTCTGCACTTTTTGAGTGGGAGTTTTCGGCAGGTCAGGCATAATTCTGATGTACCGGGGTAACATAAAGTAAGCCATACGCGGTTCAAGAAAGTGAAACAATGCCGTTGGATCAAGTTCCTGCCCCGTAGCAGGTGCCACGACGATCATAACGTCATCCTCGCCAAATTCACTTGGCACAGCGATGGCTGCCGCTTCACCAACACTAGGGAAGGCAGTTACCTCTGATTCAACTTCAAAGGAAGAGATATTCTCGCCCCGGCGGCGAATGGCATCCTTAATGCGGTCGACGAAATAGAAATTGTTTTCTTCATCGTAGCGAAAGGCGTCTCCCGTGTGGAACCAACCGTTTCTCCATGCTTCTGCTGTCGCCTCCGGGTTTCCATAATAACCGTGGTTCATTGCCCAGGGTCGGTCAGTGCGTACAATCAGTTCCCCTGTTTCGCCAGGCGCCACCTCGCAATCGTTAGCATCGACTACTCTGACCTCAATGCCAGAAACAGGTTTGCCGCAGGCGCCTATGGCGCTTGGGTTGTAATCTGACCCAAGGGGTGAGCAGATCTCGGTCATGTTGAATACGACCTTCATCTTAAACCCATAACGCTCTGTGACTGCCTTCGCGTCTTCGTTCCATGGAATGACTATTCCCCTTAGCGGACTATGATCCTTGTCACCCTCGTCAGGCGGCCTTCTCAGGAGGAATGGCACCATCGCTGCCAACAGGCAGGTATAGGTGATTCTGTGTTTGCGAATGATGGGAAGAAACTCATCTGTTCGGAAGCTGTCCACGAGCACAGTAGTGCAACCCCGGACAGCCGCGAGGTATAGAAATACCGTGCCACCGACATGAAAGAGGGGCAGGTTGGTCAGTATCCTGTCCTCCTGGACAGTATCTCCATTCCCGTTGAGCGACGTGGTATAGGCGTGAATATAGGATGAGAGGACAGCTTTTGATGGGCCGGTTGTGCCAGATGTGAAGATGATGTACATGCTGTCCCAAGGCTCCACTTGAAATTCCTGGTCAATCTTTCCCTCGTTAGCCATAAAATCACTAAAGGAATCTATCTTGAGCCCGTCGAGCTCGACCATCTCTCCGATGAGTATTACGTCCGTCAACTTCTCCCCGAGATCGATATCAGCCAGCCGCGGTGCGAACTGGCTGTTGCAGATCATCAGGCTGGCATTGGATAGCTCGATCACATGCTGTAGCAGGTTACCCTTATAGGCGGTATTGATCGGCACATAGACAGCGCCGATGTAGCTAAGGCCATACCAGGTTAGAACCGCCTCTTTGCAGTTGGGTTGCCAGGACAATACATGGTCGCCCTGCTTGACGCCTGCAGCAAGGAAACCGGCGGCGACGCGGCGAGTCAGGTACAGTGTTTCCGACCAGGTCCATTCTTTGCCATCGTCGAAGACAAATGCCACATGGTCTGGTATTTCCACTGCCCATTTGTCCAGCAGGTTGCGCAGTACACATTCTTCCCGTGCTGGAATTCTAGGGTCGTACACCATATTGAAACTCCTCAATTGAAAACGAGACAGGTGGTCTGGTTTGAGTGGCTGGATTGATTGTAGAAGTTACCG
Organism: Gammaproteobacteria bacterium; assembly: GCA_002725995.1. Taxonomy (GTDB): domain Bacteria; phylum Pseudomonadota; class Gammaproteobacteria; order Pseudomonadales; family Azotimanducaceae. The sequence continues at coordinate 438 of PBRQ01000084.1, read as the reverse complement.
ATGCCTGTAACAAGCAGAGCCGGGTGTGGGACTTGTTAACCCAGACGCTTAATGTGTTGCGCCTGATCTATTGTCAATTTCCTGCCGCAAAACTCTTCCCTTGTCATGGCCTGCATCAGATCAACGTCTTCGGAATTGACCCATAGGCGCTGACCTGCGGGTGTCAGACACGAGATGTGTGCAACCGAAGGCCCTTCTGCTCCGTACATGACAGTATAGGACTCAATTGTGGCATCCCCCACATACTCCGGCAGACATTCTCGCGCCGGCAGGGCATCGATATCATCCTGCACGTCGTCATGCTGGAAGTCTTTCTCAGGAGGCTGGCCGGAATAGATCCCATGGGCGTGCTTGTAGAGGTTGCCACCATTCGCCGTGATGAGCCCCTTCTTCTCCGGGGATGCGCGCAACAGTTCCACCATTCTGGCGATGCTGTGC
>PBRQ01000083.1 GCA_002725995.1 Gammaproteobacteria bacterium | reverse complement strand
TTAAAAGGTTGATGATCTGATGCGACTCGATGACCTCAAGTTTGATTTTATGAGCTACCGCAAGATTGCAGCAGTAGTCTCCGCGACGCTGGTGGTTTTGGCCTTTTCGAACTTGGCGATAAACCAGGTGGAATGGGGGCTCGACTTTACTGGTGGCACACTGGTTGAAGTATTCTATGAGCAGTCGGTTGATCCGGAGCAGATTCGAATTGATCTTGACGATGCCGGGTATGAAGGCCATGTAGTACAGTATTTTGGCTCTGACCAGGACGTGCTCGTGCGTGTGCCGCCACAGAAAAATCTGAACGACAAAGAGAATGCAAAGTTGGGTGATCGCATTCTTGAGTCCCTGAGGGAAACGTCATCATCTGATGTCAGCCTGCGACGTTCTGAATTTGTTGGCCCGGCTGTGGGAGAGGAGCTTACCAATCAGGGTGGTCTCGGTTTGCTGACGGCCCTCGCCGTTGTCTTGATCTATGTCGCCTTTCGCTTCCAACTGAAATTTGCCGTTGGTGCGGTGGTTGCCCTGTTTCACGATGTAATGATCACACTTGGGATATTCTCAATCGCGCGCTGGAATTTTGACCTGACCGTGCTGGCTGCACTGCTGGCGGTTATTGGTTATTCCCTCAACGATACTATCGTGGTGTCGGATAGAATCCGGGAGAATTTCCGCAAGATTAGACGTGGATCCTCCGTGGATATTATCAATACGTCATTGAACCAGACCCTTGGCCGAACCCTGATCACGTCCTTTACAACCCTGCTGGTGCTGTTTGCACTTTTGATACTGGGTGGTGAGTTGATTCGCGGGTTTGCAACGGGTTTGATTATCGGTGTGCTGGTCGGTACTTATTCGTCTATCTACATCGCTGCCAATGTCCTGCTGATGCTGAACATCACCAAGGCGGACCTGGCTATCCCGGTTAAAGAGGGTGCCGATGACCCGGATCTTGGTGGGGGTTTCTAGGTTTTTCCACTGCGGCCTCGGGGTGGCCTTCGGTCGAAATGACAAAAACTGTCACCCTGAACGAAGTTGAAGAGTCTCGCTTTTGAGCTTAAATCCCACCCAGGTGTTGCTTCACCATGGGCACAAATAATTTGAATACCTTGGGGGAAGCGGCGACGAGATTGCCGGACTTCATATAACCTGCACCGCCGGTAAAATCACCCAACAAACCGCCGGATTCAATCACCATCAACGCACCTGCGGCCATATCCCAGGGCTTGAGATTACCCATCCACATGGCGTCCAGGCGTCCTGAAGCAACGTAGGCGAGCTCAAGACAGGCGCTGCCCTGCTGGCGGATAATGACCTGTTCATCGAGTAATTTCCGGGCCAGTTGACCGTTTGCATCGGCGACATCAGCAAGGGAAGGGCTACTGGTGGCTATCACCGCGCCGTCCAGGACCTCTTTGGCGCTGACACGTATGCGTTTACCATTTAACTGGCAACCCTTACCGCGACTGACAACAAATTCTTCCTGACGAATGGGGTCGAGGATAACGCCGTGTTCCAGTTTGCCCTTGTGCAGGCAGGCAATCGATACACAAAAATGCGGAATCTGTCGGACGAAATTCATCGTTCCGTCAATGGGGTCGATGATCCACTCGTACTCGGCATCCTCTGAGATGATATTGCTAATCTGCTCTTCACCGCTGATGCTGTGATCAGGATAGGTTTCATGAAGCGCCTCAACGATGATCCGCTCCACATCCCGGTCCACGTTGGTCACATAGTTGTTGTGACCTTTCTCGTCAATTTTCACCAGGTCCGGTCTATCGAACGCGCGGGAGATCGTGAGTCCGGCTTCTCTAGCGGCACGAAGTGCGATTGTAGCCATGGGTTGCATGCAGGAATCCGGTAAGAAGCATTTTGCGGTCGCGCATCATAGCAGAACAGAGCAAAGTTTTGAGAAAGTTTCCTGACTTGGCTGTAATATTCGGGCCATGAATGAACAAGGCCTATTTCCTGACGTCCGTATTGTGCTCATCGAGACTTCCCATCCTGGGAATATCGGAGCTGCAGCGAGGGCAATGAAGAATATGGGTGTCACCAGCCTTTATCTGGTGAACCCAAGCGATTTCCCCAGTAAGCAGGCGGTGTACCGATCGGTCAGTGCTGCCGATGTGGTGGAAAACGCGATTGTCGTGAGCAACGTGGATGAGGCACTGGCTGACTGTGAGCTCATTATCGGCACGTCAGCCAGGGACAGGCGGATACCCTGGCCCATGCTGAATCCAAAGAGCTGTGCTGAGAAAGTTGTATCAGAGCAGGTCAGGGGTAATAAGGTTGCAATTCTGTTTGGCCGGGAGTCCCGCGGGCTTAAGAATGAAGAGCTGCACAAGTGCCACTACCATGTGAATATCCCCACCGGTGAAGCCTATTCTTCATTGAACCTTGCGATGGCGGTCCAGGTGATCTGCTATGAGATCCTGCAGGCATCACTGCAGCAGGTGCCTGGTGACGATAAGGTGATGGGTACTGATGGACGGGGCTCAGCAGGTGAAAATTGGGACATGGCATTTGCTACGGCACAGGACATGGAACACCTGTTCGAACATCTGGAGAAGACCTTGATAGAAGTTGATTTTCACGATCCCACGAACCCGCGGCAACTGCTGACTCGACTGCGTCGAATGTTCAATCGTATTCGCCCAGACCAGATGGAGGTTAATATTCTTCGCGGTTTCCTAACTGCGATTAACAATCGAGTCAGGTGAAGCGGCTTGAGAGGCGAGAGAAGGTCGCCTTTGCATCGGCCTCGATGATATCTCCGTGGGTTACGATGATTCGCTCAAACTCCCACTGCCCGACACGGGTCAGTGCTTCGCTGAAGCCGGCCTTATCCTTGTGAAAGAATCCCAACTTTAATGGCGGTGCAGTGCAAATTCCCTTGAATCCGAGTGGACCCATTACAAACCGCTGCATCAGGGTCTGCTCCGCATCCGTATGATCCTGAATATAGTCCGTAACAAGCAGGGAACTACTTTTCCTGTGCAGGAATACCGATTCATCAAAGAAGCTAAAATCCGGCAGAAAAACCCAGGCGAAGTCGTCTTCCCAGATATTGTCGAAATCAGCATCCAGAGGGGTAAAACCAGTCGTTAGCTTTAGATTTTCGGGGATGCCTCCGCTGACATAGAGTTCTGCCTGGGGAAAAGCTGAGTGCCATTCCATCAGAAACAGGGTGTGGGCATTGTTCTGGCCAATAGTACAGGCCACCTCACCCAGGGCGTTTACTTCATCGATGAGACTATCGCTGATGGTCGTGGGTGAATGGATCCAGAGCCCGTCCTGTGCCAGGCGCACGATGGTTATGCGCAGCCCAAGCGCTGAGCCCCCACGGTGATTCCATCCTCATGAACCCAGATGTCTTCTGAAAGCTCTTCCACCACTAGTCTCCCTGCGACTTGAAACATGATATTCAGACCCGATATTTACGCATATCTTTTCAATCCGATAAAAAGCAGACGGCTTGCTCATACCTGACTAGAATGGTAATGTATATACCCGACTAATTTAATAGGTTATTTATCTGACCGAAATAGTCGGGTATACTACGCAGTCCTCTAAAAAGGAGGGCTGGTCAACATAAATTTGAAGTGACCCCAATGAAAAAGACAGAGATGCTATGAAACTAACGGCAAAAGGACGATATGCAGTTACAGCCATGCTGGACCTCGCGGTTCATGTGGAAGATGGCCCGATTACACTAGCGGAAATCTCACACAGACAGGGTATCAGCCTGTCCTATCTTGAGCAGTTATTCGCCAAATTACGACGCAACCAGCTCGTTGCCAGTGTTCGCGGTCCTGGCGGTGGTTATCGGCTGGGCAGAGACTCGGCGGATATCTGTGTTGCGGAAATAGTAGATTCAGTTGATGAGAATGTAGACGCCACCCGGTGTGAGGGGCGAGCTGATTGCCAGCAGGGCGAGGTATGCCTGACCCACGAGTTGTGGTCGGACCTGAGTGAGCAGATACACGATTTCCTCAGTAGCATTGATCTCGCCAGTATCCTCGAAAAACGTGAGGTACAGAAAATAGCAGCGCGGCAGGATGCTATTCAGGATGAGCTTGTCAGGTTGCAGGCAAATGAAATGTGATGGAGTGAGGTAGATGAAGACCCCGATTTATTTTGATTATGCTGCTACCACTCCCGTTGATCCAAGGGTAGCGCAGAAAATGAGTGAGTGCCTTCTGGCGGAAGGCAAGTTTGGAAACCCGGCAAGCCGGTCACACAAGTTCGGCTGGGAAGCAGAAGAAGCGGTTGAGGTTGCGCGTCGCCAGATAGCAGATCTGGTGAATTGCGATCCGAGGGAGATAGTGTGGACCTCGGGCGCTACTGAGTCAGACAACCTGGCGATTAAAGGTGTGGGCCAGTTCTACAAGAAAAAAGGTAAGCACATCATCACCTCGAAGATCGAGCACAAGGCAGTGCTGGATTCATGCCGATCCCTCGAAAAGGAAGGTTTTGAAGTCACTTACCTGGACCCGGACAGTGATGGTCTGATTCCACCACAGCGTGTTGCGGATGCGATCCGAGAGGATACGACCCTTGTTTCCATCATGCATGTGAACAATGAGATTGGCGTCGTAAACGATATTGCTGCGATTGGTGAGATCACCCGCGCCAGGAAAGTATTTTTTCACGTCGATGCAGCTCAGAGTGCCGGCAAAATTGATCTTGATCTTGGTGAACAGAAAGTCGACCTAATGTCATTCTCAGGCCACAAAATATATGGCCCTAAAGGGGTGGGTGTCCTGTTCGTAAGGCGCAAGCCAAGAGTGAGACTTGAAGCACAGATACACGGTGGCGGACACGAGCGGGGTATGCGCTCCGGCACACTGGCCACTCACCAGTTGGTGGGTATGGGTGAGGCCTTCAGGATTGCGAAGAATGAGATGCATGAAGAGGCGGATCGAATCCGGGCATTGCGGCAGAGACTGTGGGATGGTTTTCAGGATCTGGAGGAAATCTATGTCAGCGGCAATATGGAGCACCATGTCGCCGGGATCATCAATATCAGTTTCAATTTTGTTGAGGGGGAGTCCCTGATCATGTCGCTGCCGGACATCGCAGTGTCATCCGGTTCCGCCTGCACTTCGGCGAGCCTGGAGCCTTCCTATGTGTTGCGCGCACTGGGCCTGAATGATGAGCTTGCTCATAGCTCTCTTCGCTTTTCAATCGGCAGGTTCACTACTGAAAAAGATATAGACACCGCAATCGAGAGTGTTAGGAATGCGGTTCAGAAACTAAGGGACTTATCACCGCTTTGGGACATGTATAAGGACGGTGTTGACATAAACAAGATAGAATGGGCAGCTCACTAGAGTTGTTGGTAATTAGGTCTGATTGAGACCCGGCAGAGGAGTTGGAGAAGCAGATATGACGTACGGTGAAAAAGTACTGGATCACTACGAGAACCCACGCAATGTTGGAAAGATGGATGCCGACAGTGAAGATGTGGGTACAGGAATGGTTGGTGCTCCGGCCTGTGGTGATGTAATGCGCCTGCAGATAAAAGTTGGAGAAGATGGCGTGATTGAAGATGCAAAATTCAAAACATATGGCTGCGGTTCGGCCATAGCATCAAGCTCTTTGCTGACCGAGTGGGTTAAAGGTCGTACTCTGGATGATGCGGAAGGAATAAAGAACACAGAGATTGCCGAGGAGCTGGCGCTGCCGCCAGTAAAGATTCATTGCTCTGTCCTCGCTGAAGATGCAATCAAGGCTGCTGTAAAAGACTATCGCGACAAGCATCTTGATGCGATTGAAGACAACGCTTCTGCAGTGGCCAATTAGGCGGAGATATATATGGGTGTTAGCCTGACAGAGAACGCTGCAAAGCACGTTACCAGCTATCTTGAAAGCAGGGGCTCAGGCATGGGTATTCGCCTTGCAGTTAAGACCACAGGATGCTCTGGCTTGATGTATGTGCTTGAGCCAGTTGATGAACCCCAAGCTGAAGACCTGGAGTTTACCTGCCTTGGTATACATGTTTTCGTTGATCCAAAAAGTATGGTCTATATTGATGGTACGGAGATGGATTATGTAAAGCAGGGCCTGAATGAGGGCTTTGAATTTAAGAACCCCAATGTCCAAAGTGAATGTGGTTGTGGTGAAAGCTTCACCGTTTAAGGAAGAAACCTCCAGTTGGGCTGCTTAGGCAGAGCGATACTGGGCAGGGAACTTGCGGGTTGCAGCTAGCGTGGACTTCAAACAAAACTATTTTGAAATATTTCAGCTTCCCCGGGCGTTTGACCTGGATCTGGCGGAGTTAGGGGAGCGTTTCCGACAGCTGCAGAAAAGTGTGCATCCGGATAAGTTCAGCCACGGTACCAGTAAGGAAAAGATGCTGTCCATGCAGTGGGCGACACAGATTAATGCTGCATACGCAACATTGAAATCCGGCTTGTCGCGGGCGGTTTATTTGCTCAGCCTTGACGGGATGGACCTTTCAGACAATCCGGTACTCGATCCGGTATTCCTGATGGAGCAGATTGATTTGCGAGAGCAGCTAGAAGAAATAGAGCAGATGGAGGGGCCGCTATTAAAGCTGGATGAATTTAAGGTCGAAGTCGAAACTGTTGTGCGGTCACTGGAGCGGGAGTTTGCCACTTGCTACGGTGACGGGGGTCAGGCGAAGGCAGCGCAGGCAGTATACAAACTACAGTTTATGAGCAAGTTATTACTGGCTGCAAACACAGTCGAAGAAAAGCTACTGGATTACTAGTTACCGGATTATCAATGGCGTTATTGCAGATTACAGAACCGGGTCACGCCCTTGACCCTCACCAGAGAAAACGTGCGGCCGGTATTGACCTAGGCACCACGAATTCACTGATCGCCTCCGTGCGCAGTGGCGTTACAGAAGCTCTGCCTGACATGGAAGGCGAGTGCCTGATGCCTTCCGTCGTTCGCTATGCTGAAAGCGAAACAATTGTTGGTCATAAGGCGCTCGATATGGCGCGCAGGGACCCTCTGAATACGATCATATCGGTAAAGAGAATGATGGGCAGGGGAATCGATGACCTTCTGTCACTCGGTGAGCGCCTGCCCTATGAATTTGCGCCGAGTGAATCCGGTATGCCACGAATAAAAACCGTTAGTGGTGATAAGAGCCCGGTTGAGGTTTCAGCTGAAATTGTAAAAAAGCTGGTGGAACGGGCAGTCGCTTCCCTGGCAGGTGACCTCGACGGTATTGTTCTTACGGTGCCGGCCTACTTTGATGAAGCGCAGAGGCAGGCGACGAAAGATGCCGCAAGTATTGCTGGCGTAGAGGTGTTGCGCCTGCTCAACGAGCCTACGGCAGCGGCGGTAGCCTATGGATTGGATACCGGTTCTGATGGTGTTGTTGCCGTTTATGACCTGGGTGGGGGTACGTTTGATATTTCCTTGCTTCGCCTGAGTAAAGGCGTATTTGAGGTCCTGTCTACGGGTGGAAATTCAAGCCTCGGTGGGGATGACTTTGATCAGAAGATCGCCGAGTGGATCATCAGCCAGTCGGGCTATGAAGGTGAGATCAGTCCCGTTCAGTTTCGCTCTTTGATGCTGAAGGCGAGGGAAACCAAGGAGATCCTAAGCGAACGTGATGCCTCAAATGTTGATATTGAAATTGAGGGGCTGAGCTTCTCAGGCGAATTTTCGCGGCTTCAGTTTGAACATGCGATACAACCCCTGCTGGAGAAATCTATCAAGGCATGCCGCCGGGCTGTGCGGGATGCAAAACTTGAATTGTCGGATATCGATAATGTCATTCTGGTCGGCGGTTCCACACGTGTACCGGCGGTGAGACAGGCTGCGGGTGCGTATTTTCAAACAAAGCCCCTGAGCAATATTGATCCAGACAGGGTGGTGGCGATCGGAGCAGCGGCACAGGCGAATCAGCTGGTTGGCAATAAGCCGGATGACGAGATGCTGCTGCTTGATGTTTTGCCCCTGTCACTGGGTCTGGAGACGATGGGCGGGCTCACTGAAAAGATCATTCTTCGAAATACTCCCATCCCCATCACCCTCGCCCAGGAATTTACAACCTACAAGGATGGTCAGACCGCGATGCTGGTGCATGTCGTTCAGGGTGAGCGGGAACTGGTCGCTGACTGCCGGTCCCTTGCCCGCTTTGAACTGCACGGCATTCCGCCGATGGTGGCTGGTGCTGCAAAAATACAGGTGGTGTTTCAGGTGGATGCTGATGGATTGCTTTCCGTGTCGGCAACGGAATTGAGTACCGGTGTGGCTGCCAGGGTCGAAGTTAAGCCATCCTATGGGCTGGATGAAGAGGAAATCACCAGCATGCTGAGAGATTCCTTTACCTATGCAGAGGCAGATGCACAGTCGCGCATGCTCAATGAGGCGAGGGTTGAGGCAGGTCGTGTCGTTGAAGCCTTGACCAGTGCGCTTGCCGCCGATGGCGAGGAACTCCTGTCTGCAGAGGAGATCTGGTTGTTGCAGGAAACCATGAAGAGACTGGCATCCCTGGCTGATCAGGATGATGCTGTGGCGATTAATAAGGGTGTTGAGATGCTGGGTCAGGCGAGCGAAGAGTTCGCAGGTCTACGCATGGATGCATCTGTTCGAAAGGCGCTGGCTGGGCACAAAATTGATGAACTGGAAGAGGGGACAAGTTGATGCCGCAGGTTATTTTTTTGCCCCATGAGCAAAGGTGTCCCGAGGGCGCTGTTATTGAAGCCGAACCGGGGGACAACCTGATTGAGCTGGCACTGGAAAACGGCGTTGATATTGAGCATGCCTGTGAAATGGCCTGCGCCTGTACAACCTGCCACGTTATCCTGCGAGAAGGATTCGATTCACTTGAGGAATCCGAAGAGACGGAAGATGATTTACTCGACAAGGCTTGGGGTCTGGAGCCGGATTCGAGGCTGGGTTGCCAGACGCAGGTTGGTGAAGAAGACCTGGTCATTGAAATCCCTAAATATACGATTAACCAGGTTTCAGAGAGTCAGTAGGACCGGTTTTACCTAAGACTTGAAAGAGGATTGTCATGAGATGGACTGACAGCAATGACATTGCCATTGAACTCATTGAGGCGCATGCGGATGTTGACCCCCTGAGCATCAGGTTCACGGATCTGATGGTGTGGGTTATGGCCCTGGAAGGTTTTGATGATGACCAGGAGCATTGCAGTGAGCGCATCCTTGAGGCTATTCAGATGGCCTGGCTGGATGAGATAGACTAGATCTCTCCACTCCGGTCCCCTTCGTCTTGAGCGAAGGCGCGTAGCGCCAAAGTCGAAAGACCTCGCTTTTGGGAATGACGGTCGAGATGACAGTTTGTGAATGACTAGCGAGATTTCTCCGCTTCGGTCGAAATGACCAGGCGGAGTCATCCTGAGCGCAGTCGAAGGATCTCGCTTTTTGCCGGAATACCCGAAAAAGCACTCGTCCTTTTTCCTACCGGTAACCCGAAAAACACGCGTATAATGCCGGCCTAAAATTTTTAGTTGGAGCAAAGTCATAATGGCGATCGAAAGGACATTCTCAATCATCAAACCCGATGCTGTTGGGAAAAATGTAATAGGCGATATAGTGTCCCGTTTTGAAAAAGCGGGTCTCAAGGTTGTGGCGTCCCGCATGGAGCACTTGGACCAGGGTCGGGCGAGGGGCTTTTACGCGGAACATGATGGTAAGCCCTTTTTTCCGGATCTGGTCACATTTATGACATCCGGACCGATTGTCGTGCAGGTTCTTGAAGGCGAGAACGCAATTGCCCGAAATCGCGAACTGATGGGGGCTACCAACCCACAGGAAGCGGACGCAGGAACAATCAGGGCTGACTTTGCTCAGTCAATTGATGCCAATGCGGTTCATGGTTCGGATTCACCCAAGTCAGCTGTCAGGGAAATAGCCTACTTCTTTACGGATGATCAGATCTGCGCGAGATGATTGAATCACCTGGTCAACAGCCAAAACTTGATCTGTTGGGGTTTACGAGGGAGCAACTCGAAACCCTGCTGGTTGAGCTGGGCGAAAAGCCCTATCGTGTACCACAGATAATGAAGTGGCTGCACCATCGCTATGTTGACGACTTTGGTGAAATGACAGATATCAGCAAATCCTTAAGAGCTAAATTTGCTGAAATAGCCGAGATACATGAACCAGCGGTAAGCAGTGAGAAACAGTCAGAAGATGGCACAAGAAAGTGGCTGATGAAGTCCAGGTCAGGCAGTCTGGTGGAGATGGTTTTTATACCGGAAGGCCCGCGCGGTACCCTTTGTGTTTCATCCCAGGTCGGCTGCGCCCTCGATTGCACTTTCTGTTCAACCGGCAAACAGGGCTTTAACAGTGACCTGACCGCTGGTGAGATAGTCGGTCAGTTGCGGGTTGCTGAGAAAATTCTGGCTGCTGATTACCCGGACCGTCAGCGTGTGGTCACCAATGTGGTACTGATGGGCATGGGTGAGCCGTTGCTCAACCTTGATAACGTGATAGCGGCTGTTTCCATCATGATGGATGATCTCGGTTATGGGATTTCAAAACGAAAGGTGACCATTTCAACCGCTGGTGTGGTTCCGGGGATACGCAAGCTCTGCGAAACAACTGATGTGTCGCTGGCGATCTCTCTTCACGCACCCAACGATGAATTGAGAAACGAACTTGTTCCACTCAATAAGAAATACCCCATTGCTGAATTGTTAGATATTTGTAATAAGTATGCCAGCAATCTTGGTGAGAAACGAACCGTGACCGTCGAGTACCTCCTGATTGGTAAGGTCAATGACCAGAACGAACATGCAGCACAACTCATTGACCTGTTGCGTGATTTTCCATGTAAGATAAACCTGATTCCCTTTAATCCATTCCCGGGGACGACCTTCAGGACGCCGGGCAAGATGGCAGTCAGGGCTTTCCAGGACAAACTGGTAGAGGCCGGGTATGCAACGATGATTAGAACGACACGTGGTCAGGATATACAGGCAGCCTGTGGTCAACTGGTGGGTGAAGTGGCGGACAGGACAAACCGCCAGCGACAATATCAACAAATTTCAGCCGGGGCAGCGTAAATGAGAACAACCCCTTTCTTAATCACATTGCTTAGTCTTTTTTTGCTTTCAGGTTGTGTAACAGAAACCACCGGCGTTAAGAAGAAGGAGGTTAACCAGGAAGACGTCCTTGAAAAGCTGATCAACCTTGGTGTCGGCTATCTGCGCCAGCGGGACTATTCACGCGCCAAGGAAAACCTCAGGAAGGCAGTGGAGATTGACCCCAGGTCATCATTTGCACATACAACCTTCGGCGTGCTTTTCCAATTGGAAGGTGAACACAGACTTGCTGAAGAGCATTTTGAAAAGGCGATTAAATTTGATTCGGATTTCACCCAGGCTAGGAATAATTATGGAGCCTTCCTGTTTGCCCAGGGTCGTTTTGATGATGCCGTCGTCCAGTTGCTGGCAGCTTCAAAGGACCGGTTTTACCCGAAACGCCCGCAGGTATTTGAAAACCTGGGAGTGGCATATCTTCGCCTCGGAGATGAGACACTGGCTGAAAATGCCTTCATTCGTGCCATCGAGTTGAATTTCTCACAGGGCAGGGCGCTCCTTGAGCTTGCTGACATCCGCTTTGGGCAGCAGCATTTTACTGAATCGAGAAGGTTGTACCTGAGGCATGCGGGCGTATCGCAGCAATCCGCGCGCAGCGCCTGGCTGTGTATCCGCCTGGCCAGGGTATTCGACAACCCAGATCAGGAGGCGAGTTGCAGCATTGTCCTCAGGAATATCTTTCCTGCATCTGCGGAATATAAGCAGTATCAAAATACACGTTAAAGGCTAACAACCAGTATGGCTGATCTTGAACCTAACTCGGAAGTAGTAGCGGGGCAGCCTGCACTTTCAGCGTCTGAGCTACTCGTTGCAGCGAGGAAAAAAGCTGGCTTGACCCAAAAGGAAGTTGCGGATGAGCTTTACCTGACAGTTTCCTTCATCCGGTACATTGATGACGGGGACTTCGACAAGATTCCAAGACCTGCCTTTATCAAGGGCTACCTGAGGTCTTATGCCCGGGTCGTAGAGGCCAGCAGTGATGAAGTCGTCAGCAGATATGACGATGTGCTTCAGGCAGTGGAAGAGAATGTCAGGATAAGAGACGTAACGGAAGAGGCGGTGGGCAGTGCCAAATTCACCGGGCCAATTTTACAGACGGGGATGATTGGACTGGTTGGTGTGATTGTTGTTATTGCCCTGGCCTGGTGGATTGCATCACCAGGTGAGGATACCCGAAGGAGCAAGCCCCGCGTTGTGGTTAGTCAGCCTGAATCAGTTCCGGCTCCCGGCGGCGATGCCAGTTTCTTGGAAAGCACCGATTTTGAGTTTGTTGTTCAGGAGCAAGGCTTGGAGGATTCTGTCACGGCTGCGGAAGATTCAATAGAGCCAGCGGTGATGGATGAGAGCTTGAGCGAGCCCGATGAGTATGATGAACAGGTGGGCGAGACGGACCAGGAGGGTACTGAAAGTGATGCTGGGCTTCAGCCAGATACGGTCAAACTGGAGCGAAACAATGTTGATGGCATCAACCGAATAACCGTTGATGCGAACGGCGTTGATGAAATTGAGGTTACCTTTTCGGATGAGTGCTGGCTGGAAATTGAAGATGCAAATAGTGAATCGATTTACGGTGACCTGAACAGGTCCGGAGATGTACTGCGGGTATCGGGTACAGCGCCTTTTACCCTGCTGCTTGGGCGAGCACCAGCCGTGACAATCCTGTTCAATGGTGAAGAGATTGACATCAGCAGGTCTATCACCAGTAAGGATACAGCCAAGGTCATACTTGGCCGATGAGACAGGCGTCAAATATAAAACGCAGAAAGACCCGACAGATAATGGTTGGCTCTGTACCCGTCGGTGGTGATGCACCGATCTCGGTACAAAGCATGACGAATACCGAAACGACTGATGTTGAAGCCACGGTAGCCCAGGTCAGGAGATTGGAGCGGGTCGGAGCGGATATTGTTCGGGTTTCAGTGCCGAGCATGGAAGCGGCGGATGCATTTGGCAGCATCCGTGACCAGGTTCAGGTGCCGCTGATTGCAGATATTCACTTCGATCACCGGATTGCATTACGGGTAGCTGAGCTCGGGGTGGATTGCCTGAGGATAAACCCCGGCAATATCGGTGGCAGGGACCGGGTACAGACCGTTGTCGGCACCTGTAAAGACAAGGATATCCCCATTCGGGTAGGCATCAATGCCGGCTCACTGGGCAAGGATCTTTTGCGCAAATACAAAGAACCAAATTCAACGGCAATGGTCGAATCTGCCATGCGCAATATTGATATGCTGGATGCTGAAGGTTTCCAAAATTATAAATTGAGTCTGAAATCCTCCGATGTTTTTATGGCAATTGATGCCTATCGGACCATATCGGCACAGATTGAGCAGCCATTGCACCTGGGTATAACAGAGGCAGGTGGGTTGCGGTCCGGGACGGTAAAGAGTGCCGTTGGTCTTGGTCTTCTGTTGATGGAAGGTATTGGAGATACGATTCGGATTTCACTTGCCGCGGACCCGGTGGAAGAAATTAAGGTTGGCTTTGATTTGCTGAAAAGTCTTCAGCTCAGGAGCAAGGGTATAAACCTTGTAGCCTGTCCAAGCTGTTCGAGGCAGAATTTTGATGTAATCAATACGGTAAACGAGTTGGAACGCCGAGTTGAAGACATCATAACCCCACTCGATGTCGCCATTATGGGTTGTATCGTTAATGGGCCGGGAGAAGCGAAGGAGGCTGATATCGGGCTTACCGGCGCTTCTCCAAACAATCTTATATATTGTCAAGGGGCACCGGATCATAAGGTGCCTAACGAGGCAGTGCTTGATGACCTGGAGCGAATGATACGCGAAAAGGTGAATGCGGCACTCGCGGATGAAGCGGTGCCGGACCGGGCTATCAACGAGAGCCCCTGAGCAGGTAGAGTAAATACTAGTGAAAATACAAGCCGTAAGGGGCATGCAGGATTTGCTGCCCAGACAAAAGGAAGTATTCCGCTTTAT
>PBRQ01000082.1 GCA_002725995.1 Gammaproteobacteria bacterium | reverse complement strand
TCATTGGCAAAGGCGCCAACGATATTACCTGGCTTCACCTCATGATCATGACCCACCTCAATTCGAAATCGCTCCATATCCGGGGGAACCGGTTTTGATGACTTGCGGTCAGCCGTTTTTCTGGCTCCTGCCCTGGAGCCTCTCCTATCAGACCTCAAAGGCCTTTCCCTTGAAGACGGATCCTTCGAAGATCGAGGCTTTTTCGCCGGTTTTTCTGACAACAGCAAAGATTTCTCGCCCATTGTCATTCTGGCAAGCGCCGCCGCCATTTCAATCGCGGGGATATCATGCTCAGATTGATACTGCTCCAGAATACCCTGCATAAATTTCAGATCACCCTGCGCCAAGGTGTCGCTAATCTTTTGTTTGAAATCGGCAATTCGTTTGTTGTTCACCATTTCAGTCGTGGGCAGTTCCATGGCTTCAATCTTCTGTCGGGTCCCTTTTTCTATGGCACCCAGCATTCTTCTTTCCCGGGGAGACACGAACAAAATCGCATCACCTTGTCGTCCGGCACGACCAGTCCGACCAATTCTATGGATATAGGCTTCTGCATCGTAGGGAATGTCATAGTTCACAACATGGCTTATACGATTAACATCGAGCCCTCTCGCCGCCACATCGGTTGCGACCAGTATATCGAGAGCCCCCTTCTTCAGGTGATCAATCATCTGCTCACGATCCTTCTGCGCCATATCACCGTTAAGTGCGGCGGCTGCATATCCTCGAGCCTCGAGCTTTTCTGCCAGCTCTGCGGTTGCAATTTTTGTTCTGACAAACATGAGGAGTGCATCAAAGGGCTCGACCTCAAGAATCCGGGTAAGAGCATCCAGCTTATGCAAGTGACTGACAAGCCAGTATCGTTGTCGAATGGTATCCGCCGTCGCGGTCTTTGCCTCGATCTTGATTTCATGTGGAGAGTTGAGATGACGTCTTGCGATGTTCTTAACTTCCTTTGGCATCGTCGCGGAGAATAGCGCCATCTGACGATTTTCCGGTGTCTGTTCAAGAATCCAGTTCACATCCTCGAGAAATCCCATTCGCAACATTTCATCCGCTTCATCGAGTACCATTGCCTGCAGACCATCAAGTTTCAAAGTGCCCTTGCGCATGTGATCCATTACTCTTCCTGGCGTTCCCACAACCGCGTGGACACCTCGTCTCAGGGACTTAATCTGTCCTGAATAGGCCTGACCACCATAGACCGGCAGTACGTGAAACCCCTTCATATGAGAGGCATAACGCTGAAAAGCCTCCGCAACCTGAATCGCCAGTTCACGGGTAGGTGTGAGCACCAGAATCTGAACAGGTTTAGCCTTCATTTTGACCCTGGACAACAAGGGCAGAGCAAATGCTGCGGTCTTGCCGGTCCCGGTAGGCGCGTGGCCCAGAAGGTCCGACCCTTCCAGGAGATGAGGGATCGTGCTTGCCTGTATTGGTGAGGGAGTTTCGTAACCAACTCCTTCTACAGCAGCTATTAGTGATTCGGGCAGGTTCAGGTCACGAAAACTTGAAACGGCAGATTCGGCTTTGGACATTGGATTGTTCCGGATGAGGAGTAGAAACCCATGGACACTCTGAAAAAGTCGCGATCAGGCATGGGTCAGGCATGGGTCAGGCAGGGCGGCGATTATAAGGTCCACGAGCACAATTACAATAGCCAGCCCTTCAATAATGTAGCGCAGGGGGCTACATTTTGCTTACCGGCTATTTATAAATGAGGTGACACTACACCCAATACTCAAGCCTGCCACCAAAAATGGCAGGCTTCCACCAGTATCCAAATCGTCGCTTTGGCAGTTAAGTTTGGGCAAGCCAGGGCTCGGCGGCATCGTTCTCAGCACTTCGAAACGCACTGCGCAATTCAACGACGATTTTCTCCGGCAGTATTCCCTTCGCCGCGATTTCAAGATTACATTTGATGTTGGACGGTCTTGTTGTACCGACGATCGCGGTTGTAAGGCCTGGCATCGATAGCGTGAATCGCAGTGCGATCTCGGACCAGGCTTCCCCAACCGTGCCTGAAAAACCCAGATCTGCCGGCGTGATCCCCATCTTCGCCAGTCGCTCAGAATAGGTACGCGCGTAGTCGATATAGATTCCCTGTTGCTCCGATGCATCCTTCCAGGCTGCGTTAGCAATTGGACGCTTGGCCAGCACGCCAACATTGTTCCGCTGAGCTTCCGGCAGAGCAGCATCAACGTTCGCCTGATCGCAGATATTGACGGAGGTTTCAATGACCGCAACGTCGTCCAGACCTGCAGCATAAACCGCTGCCTCATTGTCACCGGAATAACCAATAAAGCGGACTTTCCCGGCACCGCGTGCCGCAATGAGAGATCCAAGCGCCTCACCTTCTTTCAGGGTCTCCAAATCGCAGGAATGTAGCAGCATGACATCGATATGATCTGTTTTGAGACGCTCAAGGGACCTGTCTATTGTCTGCCCAATGGCCTGGGCGGACCAGGCTTCACCATCAATATCCTTAAATGCCTGACCGCATTTAGAGACCAGTACATAGTCATCCCTACGATGACCGACGGCCTCGCCGATTGCTTCTTCCGAACCAAAATAACCTGCTGCCGTATCGATCAGGTTGACTCCCTGATCGAGGAGAGGGTTTAGTATCTCCGCTACCTGCTGGCGATCGGTTGCGAGAAAACCAACCGGACCTCCACCAAAACCGAGCGCGGATACTTCAAAACCCGTCTTGCCAAGAATGCGCTGTTCCATATTGCTCTTCCTTTTCTATTGCCAGTTTCTTTGAGCCAGGTGGCACAGGTTAATTCTCAGGGTCTAATACGCCGGTGTCGGAACTACTCTGATAAACGAGGTCACTTGTCGAATGAAGACCTTGCGTATAACCAAGTCCCGGAGGCTGCCAGGTTTCATCGACCTTTACGACGAGGTCCATGTCATGCATGACTACACGGCTGATAAAGCGCCATTCATCATCGCGTTTCTCGAACCGATCGACATATCGACCGCCCCAGCGATAGTCCGTGTCAACTTCACCGTTTTTACCAGGGGCGCGGTGGTTTGCATAGGCATAGGCCTCACCACTGGCATGATTGCCTTCGACTTCTACCCAGATATTCGACGTCAGGTGCTGTGTTATTTTGAAACCTGCGAGACCTGCCATGATGTTGTGAACAAAATCGTCTCGAAGTTCTTCACGGTGTGTGGTGATCACTGCATCTTCATGGAAGCAGTCACGCAGCAACTCCGCATCAAGCCGGTCAACGCCCCGCGCGTAGCGCAAGTAGAGCTTGCGTAGATCACGTTCATCCAGCAAAAGTTGAAGTGCTGACTGATCAAGTGTTGACATGGTTTTGACCTCCCTTCGGTATTGAAATCAGGATTCGTAGGTTTCGGTGGCTGCGGACATAACTACTCCCCATCGGGTCGATCGTCAAGTTGCGTCATCAAGGGTTGTGCCATCAACCTTCAAGAACAACGGTGAAGAAGTATGGCTTCCGGTAGGACATCCAGGATACCACGGGAAAATGTCCGGGTTGCACTGCTTTTCATGGACGGACCCCGGCAGGATTTCTTTCCCGCCCCTGTGATCGTATCTGCGCCCCGGTTTTATTCCCTAAGGGCGGTTCCTCAGGTACCCTTGATTTCACCACCTGTTATTGCCCCTACTTCTGCCCTGGACATGACCGCCCTAGCATTGAGATGTGCCTCCCAATCTTGACAGACCCCCTGAGGGCCAGCCCAATAATCGACCTCGAGGCACACCAGACCATCGCGAAATTCGAGTCGTGACATGCCCTCTCCACAAGCCCACCAGCCAATTTTATCTGGGAATTTGTCTCCCAGACGATCCTTCCTGATACGGACGTATGCCATCCAGGTCAGCGATGCACCATTGTCAGAAACGAAGAATTCCTCCGGCGGTACCTTCAGGTGACCTGCCGATTTCCCCCAGAAGTCAATAACTCCCTGGTGACCGTGCATTGCATTGGGGTGTCCGAGGATATCTCGCATCACAACATCTTCGGTCATGAATTGCAGTGGCGCCTCTGGTGTATCGCCTCCCCAACCTTCGACGAACAGCCTCCGGCCAACTTCAATTTCGGCTTCTGTGACACCCATAATCTCTTCTCCTGTTTTCACTAATCGGTACGGAAATCGTGCGACATGTAAGGGTATCGCTAATTCCGTTTTGCTCTGATCGAACTTTGTACCCTACATCTCAACTCATTTGCAACTTCGATAAGGAGTGAAATAGGAAATAAAAGAGGACCGCCCGCAAGCTGCCGTTCTTATCG
Organism: Gammaproteobacteria bacterium; assembly: GCA_002725995.1. GTDB lineage: Bacteria > Pseudomonadota > Gammaproteobacteria > Pseudomonadales > Azotimanducaceae. Next base: position 37,161 of record PBRQ01000082.1, on the reverse strand, counting down.
ACCGCTGCGTGCACAGATCGGCAGCCAAAACCAAAACACAATTCTACAAACAAGACTGACTATCCTGAAGTGAAATAGTACTTCGATACCGTCTCGTAAATTACCCAGGTAAGATTAGAACCTTTCGGCAGGAAGAAACTATCTCCGGCGGTGAAAATCTCTTCACTGTTTGTCTCATTGTCGATCAGGCCGACCTTGCCGCCAATAATAGTGCAGAACTCGTCCTCGTTGTGGTTCTCATCCAGGGTTCGCCCCGGCGAACAAACCCAGACCCCAGCTGCACAACCATCTTTCTCGTAATACTCATGCGCCGACTCAATTGGCTCACCCTCTATAATATAGTCTGCTGGAGCCGGACCAAAATTGGGATTGCTAAGATCTGCGGCATTCATACGAATAATGGGTTTGCTCATAATTGATTGTTCCTTTCTTTCAAGCGCGCGCGAAGTAGTATTTTCTGATTGCTCTTGGTTTGTGGGTTATAGCGATCCCAAATCACTTTCATCGCCATGAGGGCGAGGGGAACATGAAGCATAAAGACTGTCAGCGTTATCAATGCCTCACCTGTTGCCCAGTTTACAGACCCATCGGGGAGAATTTCGCCGGTTCCAATCTGATAGGGGATCACATAATAGTGCAACAGGAGCATTGGCATCATACTGCCGTAGACAATCAGACCCAAAGGGGCCGCCAAGGTGACCAATGTTTTGGTCCTGTCGATATCGGAAGACGGCGTCCGATGCAGACGCATGCGATAGAATTTTTCTTCACGGCTGACCTTGCCGCGAGCGGAAACAACCAGAATAACGGCAATGCTGGCCGCGGTGCCGATAACTGCAGGGTAGTACTCGGGCATTACATAGATGCCAAGATAATTAATAGTTGCGGGCATTACATTCATGAAGAACCCTGAGAGCATGCCCCAGAAGGCTGCATCTTTTGTGATGCGTTTGCTCCAAATGCTCATCAGACCTACTGGCCCCCAACTGGATGCGAAAACTGTTCCGATAAATAACATGAACCAAAAGATGTTGGGTGGGAAAAAGTAACAACAGACCAGCACAATCAAGCTCGTAACCAGCATGATTTTGCGAGATGTGTCCACCGTAAGCGCAAGCGGCTTGCTGCCTATATCGTTACTGATGCTAAATCCTACCAGCGACAGAAACGTGGACGCAGACGACAAAGCAGCAGCCACTATGCCCGCCAGCAGGAAAGCGCCCAGCAATTCCGGAACCATCGATTTCGCCGCCCATATCAGGACGCTTTCAGGCGGCGTGATATCCACCTTCGCCAAGTTCATAAGCCCACCGATACCGTAGACCAGCATTTGCAGAACAATCACGCAAAAGCAGGCAAGGATGGCAGCACGCAATACAACATGTTCATCACGCGCCATCAGATGACGGCTGGCCTGCCATGGGCCGACCGCGTATACAAGAGCCCAAGCAATATCCATGACTATCGCCCAAATCACATAGTCCAGCGGTGTTGGCCAATCGGTTCCTTCACCGATAATACCCGTCCAGGAGGCAATACCCGACTTGCTTTCCAGTTGCGCTATCTCAGTAATTGCTGTACCGATGCCGCCGAAGCCATCTACGATATAGGCAACAAAACACACCGTTGCTGTCATGAACAGCAGAAACATCAGCGTGTCGGTGATAATCACACCTTTGGATCCGGCATACATCGTAAAAATCGTGTAACTGAACCAGGCGATGATCAAGCTGGTGACAAATGGCATACCCGTTAGATCGGACAATAGAAGCGCCGCACCCTGTGTGACGATCAGCAGGTAGCCGCCGAGTCCCAGAATAATGGTGAATCCGGCAAACTGTTGTATACGGCGACTCTGAAAGCGGTGCCCAAAATAGTTAGCCACCGTTGGTACACGACTGCGCCGTATGTAGACTCCGAAAAATAGTGCGCCAAGCATATACCCGGTTACGGCGATGCCGGGGAAGAGCATGTAGGCACCAAACTGGCCATCGTAAGTAAAGGCTGCCTCGCCCATAAAAATGGATGTGCTCATCACGCTGGCAACCAGCGTTCCCAGAATCAAAATCGTCGGTGCCTGTCGCCCGGCAACAAAATAGTCTTCCAGCCTTTTTATGCTACGCCCGGCATAACTGCCAATGGCAACATAGATTAAAATACTGACTGCAATTGTCATGGTAAATAGATCCATGTTTTTCAGTCTAGCCTGCCAGTCACCAGTTTCATACATTCTCTTACATGAACTGCAGAGGCAGAGGATAGTCGAGAGTAGATCGATGGCGGGCTATATCTTTGCACGACCGAATCGAATGAAACCACGACTGTACTTGTTGAATCTGTCTTATAGCGGAACAACGCGTGAACCTAACGGAAGCTGCGACGTTCAGTACCCTGCATTGCAGTTGTAACTTCAGGAGAATGGGATGAAAAATGTAAACGCGCTGCTTGGTCTGGCAGTGATGTAGCCTCAGCGAGTACCGGTTTTTATCTATGCATATAGAGCGATACGCCCATGTAGAGAACCAGCGCAACGAGAGCCATGCTGCCACTGGCGATGAACATGACTGGATAACCTAGACCGGCCCCCACAATCGACGCAGCGATGTTGGGACCAACGAATTGTCCAAAACCCTGTACGCTGGGCAGTAACGCAACCAGAGACCCACTTCGGTCCATATGGGCGACCATAGCTGATTGGTATACATCAACAAAAGTCCATAGCGTCATGAAGCCAAATAGACTCACTGCAAGATTGATATCGTTAATTCCCAAGGCGAGCATAGCTACTATTACGGCCATCGTGATCAGGGATATAAACAAAGGTTTGAAAAGGCCATAGCGCGTGCACACATAGGCGATAAGACAACCCACAATGCCCAGGAACGATGACCAGGTCAGAACGGAACCTGACCACTCCTGGGAGACACCATCTGCGAGGGCCGCCAGCTCAATATAGGTAAAATAGCCGCCAATATTAATATAGGTAAAGCAGACGGCGGTCAGGCAAAGCCACGGTATGATTTTTGGCACATTCCAATTCTCGTGAATAGCCTGGTGTTTTTCCTGTTCGGCAAGCTGTTCCTTATTCAGGGGCCTCGCCGGTATCCAGAAAACGAGGGCGGCGCAAAGTCCACTCAAAATCATAAAAAACAGGTATATCTCGTTCATGGATAGTTGCGGTAAATAGTTCAACTCTAAAGCCGTTGAGAAGGCGAATCCAATAAGCTCCAGGTTATAGGCAGTCGTCGGATTTGTCGTTCCCCCCAGTGTCACTACAGCAACGGCCGTGAAAATACCGCTACCCACACCGGCCAAGATGCGAAGCGCTAAAACCATCTCATAATCGGAATAGAACATACACAGGGCATTGGCGCCAATAGACAAACCCACGCCGATAAAAACCAAGTGCCGCCTGTTCATGCGAGCAACGAGCATTGCAGATATGATAGCGCCAAGTGACAAGCCGCCCAGATCAGCGCCCCAAATGCGTCCAACCTGCTCCTCGGTGAAGCCTACCTTATGCACCAGGGCTGTGCTAAGTACGGGAACACTCACCATCACGGTGTAGCCCACCAGGGCCATGAATATGGCGATACCTATAGATCGCCAGTCATCAAATGGATTAGCTGGACCCTTGAGCGTATTCATTTCGGCCATGATGGATGCCATCTGATCACTTCTATAAAACCGGCATTGAACAAAACTTGCTTACCACAACACCACGATGTCGAGTACTGGCGCATGTGCGTTTAGAATCATACGATAATTTGCCAGCACCTTTCGCAGGATATAGTCATGTGTGAACCAAGACAACTTACGCCCGACTAAACCCTTCCATTCTTCTAAATACAGATGTTGTAAAAAGTAGCCGTTAGAACAGTGGGCCAGAGCAAAGTACCTGATACTACGCCGGTGCTGGCAGGTAAAGATCGAACCTTGACCCCTGACCTAGCTTCGATGTCACACTGAGTAGACCGCCATGCTTTTGTATGACCGAAAAGCTGGTTGCCAAACCTAATCCACTGCCCGTATCCTTGGTAGTAAAGAAGGGATCAAATATCTTCTCCTGAATATCCTCCGTGATTCCCACTCGATAGCTACCGTGTCTAGAGCGGCAATAAAATTAGGACATTTTTTTAGCGATGGGAAGCAACCACACCCCTAACCAGGTGCTAAAAATCCCCTTTGCCAGTACATGCATTGTAAAAGGTAAAGCTAAAAGCCAACTCGCAAAGACGTCAGGAAGAACAAAATACCAAATAGATTTTACTAAAGAATAAAGCCAAGGTAAGTTCTCGCTAAGGAAAATCTCATTGCTTAAAGATAGTATTGTAAGTTCTGTATTGAAAACAACAACTAAACCCCAAGTAATAAAAAATAACTGTAAGGGAGTCGCCCATATACATAGGTAAGCAAATATTGTTAAGAAAGACTTCATCCTTTTTTATTCCCACTCAACAGTTACATTGTCTAAAACCTCAATAAAATCAATATCTTAAAGGCTCTTTATATCGATTTTGCAATTTTTTTGTAACTCTTTTCCATTCATCCCCAATGTCCGTTGTTTTCCAGGCTAAGCCAGAATGCAGCTTGGTTAGACTAGATACGAATACCACCATCCACCTCAAGTACACGCCCCGTGAGATAGTCATTTTCAAAAATATACACGGCGGTCTGCCCTATTTCAATCGGTTGGCCAAGTCGCTTCAGCGGGATGCCTGCAGCCATTTTCTCAAGTGCTTCCGGTTTCATACCAGCGACCATTTCCGTTTCAATAAACCCGGGAGCGATAGCAACCGACCGAATACCATAACGAGATAGCTCCTTGGCCCAGACAACCGCCATAGAAGCGACGCCAGCCTTGGCTGCCGAGTAATTTGTCTGCCCCATATTTCCTGACTTTGAAACACTGGAGATGTTAATAATCACGCCCTTTGACCCCAGCTCAATCATCCGTGATGCGGCTTCCCGGCCACATAGAAATACGCCGGTCAGGTTAACATCTATCACCGCCTGCCACTCGGCAAGGGACATTCTTTTAGCTATTTCGCCGTCCTTTACTTTGACGAGTAAGCCGTCACGCAATATCCCCGCATTGTTGATACAGCCATCCAGGGAACCAAAGTCATTGACTATCTGGTCAAAGAGACCGATCACATCATCCTCTTTAGCGATATTCGCTTTGTAGCACTTGGCACCACCACCGATTTTCTTACAGCTTTCAACCGCCTCTTCAAGACGATGTTCATTCAAATCAACCAGCGCGAGCTTAGCTCCCTTGGCCGAAAACGACTGCGCCATTGCCAGCCCCAAACCCTGAGCACCACCCGTGACGACGATAACCTTGCCATTGATATCCATAAACCGTTCCAGTAAAAAATTGTGAGCGGAGTATACCCTGAAGTTGGTGGATCTGAGTAAGCTCAGGCTGACCAAATAGCGTGAAGGGACAAATAAAGTGGATTTAGGTCAGGGTCACTGGTACTAGAGAACCGGTCCAGGACAGGCTGATGAGCTGGCATGCTGGCTCCAGGCCAACTACAATTTGAAGAGCGATTTATGGAGGTCACCACATGGCGAACGGTTGGGCCAGAGACGGGGCGGTTCAAGATCAAATTGACATCAGCATAGAAGAGGCCGTCAAGCGTGCTCGCGATCAGTTGGCAGGAGGTGAAAGCTTATCCCAATGTGAAGCCTGTGGGATGGAAATCCCAAGGCCAATAATGCCCGCAGTACTCATGTATTGGAGGTTGAAATCAAGATCTACCATCTTGGTATAAACCGGTGAGTGCTCCAGCCAGGCACGGCTATCCGCCTCAGCATCACCCTCAAAAATCTCAACCTGCCTCTGCTCTACTTTCTGATTCTCAAGTGCTTCGACCTGATCCCGCAACAACTGGAGTTCTTCCAAAAGCTGTTCCCTGCTTTTTTCCCTATTTTCAGGCATGATTCACCATCCCATGCAATTAGATATCCAGAATAATCACGCCATCTGGAGAAATGCTCAAGGACAATAGATCGATTTGATTTCATGTTATTTCTAGAGTCTTTCAAACACTTCTGACCATTCCTCCAGTGCACCTTCTGCACCAGATACTACCTGAACGGCAAACTGCGTGTAGCCGGCTTCTCCCAATTCACCCAAGGTTTCGACCAATTCATCCTGGGTACCACTCATGGTGGTGGCCTTGACCATCTCCGGGGTTAACAGTGCCTTTTCTTCCTCCTTCAAGAACATTAAATGCCCTCGATGATTGTCGAGGTAGCGGGCATCTGTCGGGGAGTATTTGGCATGCTCAACACGATAGGCTTCCAGAACATCAGCCATACCCTGGGGCAGGGCCAAGGGCATCGGCTGCACTGAATCCAGCATGTTGTGGAAAATGACAGCTGTAGAAGGGGCGGCCTGACTCATCAATTTTTCCCCATCCACTTCGGCATCACCGCACAGAACTGCACCAAGGAAGAAAAGTGTACTCTTGAGGGTCTCAGGATCATGTTCTGCTTCAGTCCAGACACCTTGCATATGATCAAGGTCCCGCAGAGCAGTCCCCTTGTCACCACTGAAATTCAACCAACCCGCCCCAAGTTCAGCGGTAAGCTCACGCGCCCTTGGCCCCATGGCAGATACATGCAGGAGAACGGGGTCCTCGATATTTATCAGGCCAAAGTCCGGATTCAGAAATCGAATCTTCCTGTCCTTCTCTTCGAAATTCCAGCTTATGGTTTCGCCCAGCAGTAGCCCCTGAACTCGCTGAATATAGGCCTTCATGTCTTCAAGATGTATAGCTGGCAAACCCATGGTCCGCCGCCCGGTAAATCCGGTACCGACACCGAAATCAATACGTCCGGGTGCAATCTTGTTGAGTGTTGCAAAGGCGTTTGCTGCGACAGGTTCGATTCTATTGGATGGGATCAGAACACCGGTTCCCAGCCGTATGGTATTGGTGTTGGCAGCAGCTAATGCCATGCATATAAATACATCAGGATTAAGCAACTGGGTGTCGTAAAACCAACTGCTGGTAAACCCCAGCTCTTCGGCACGTTTAACAACTTTCCAGGAATCAACTTCCGATGCAACCGCGACACTGAACTCCATTTAATGCTCCTTGGCAATTCGAAGGGGATTTTCTTTACTCTTACGGCAATAATTATCTAATCTGGCACACTACTCTGATCGCAGGAAATGTGGCAATAAAATTATGTCAGCAATAAATGAGCTAAGGAATATTGCGCAGGAAGAAAATAGTGCCGTGGGCGTTACTAATCTAAACCAATGGGTTCTTCGCAAAGTTGAAGCAGAAGGCTACGAGAATCTGACCATGGAGGAGAAGGTGATTATTCATGTCAATGCATTGGACTGGGAAATTTCAAATCACGGCATAAACAGGCTGATCTTCGGCTCTGATATACGTTTTGCAGAAGAAATGGCTGAATGCCTTCGCCGCATTGGTGCACAAAAGACTGCAACATATTTTGATGAACTGGTCTCCAGGATCCCCAACTGGCCGTTGCCAGAAGATAAGGATGAGAGAGAAGCTTACTTCAAAAGCCTTGACGATGAAGATATCCAGAAGCTGGACATAGGTATTCGCAAACTGTCTACGGCGAATGAAGACTTGTTCACCGGCCTATGTAACTACTTTGACAGTATCCGGGAACGTCTGGCTTATAGGACTTCGGAGTGATCCGCAGGACTTGATCCCCAGGACTTGCTCCCCATTCATATTGCAAATTTCTCACCCACCAGATTCTCGGACACATCCCACAGCCTTGCGGCGGCCTCCATGTCGTAGGCATAGTCATTATAGCCGGCAGTGGCATCCGCTGACTCAGCCAGGGGCGCTATTTGGCAATCCTCTAGATAGAGCCCGCCCTGCCCTTCAAGCTCTGGCGCAGTTGCTGCATAAAGTGAGGTTGCTGCACCAGCCTCCGGCGACTTCATGGTCAGGGCTCGCCCCGTCGTCAGCTGCTGTATGTCTTCCTCCGTCATATGGCAACCAAGCTTGGTCATAATGACTCCGGGATGAACCGCAAAGGATCGTATGCCCTGCTTCTGCAGGCGGCGGTCCAACTCTCGAGTAAACAGGATGTTTGCGGTCTTTGATTGGCCATAGGCCTCGAACTTGTTGTATTCCCGATTTTTGAAGTGAATGTCCTCAAAATCAATATTACCCAGTCGATGTGCACCAGAGCTCAAATTGACTACTCGACCAAGGCCACCGGCAATCAAAGCCGGGTGCAGACGCCCTGTCAAAACAAAGTGACCAAGGTCATTGGCCGCAAATTACATTTCCCAGCCCTCGCTGGTCCGGGTAAGCGGACATGCCATCACCCCGGCATTGTTAATGAGGAGGTGAAGTTGCTCATGATTCTCAAGCCATTTGTCTGCACACTGTCGAACCGATTCCGGGATCGAGAGATCCAGTTCCGCCACATCAAGCTGGGCACCCGCCTTGGATCACGCTGATCGACCAGCATTCCTGCGAAGGCTCATATTCCTGGCCTCTGCAATCTATCCTACATTTACCTACGGCGATGTTCCCGACAGGTGGGTGTCGGGAGATGAAACTGCAGCGGAAAAGCTCGTGGAAGGTACGGATACTCATCGTAAGACCCTTTATCGCTACCTGGAGCAGCATGCCGGAGCCCCCTGGTTTCTGGATGAAATGTTCTCCTCTATTGACCTCTATTTTTTGGTGATGCGCGATTGGCGCCCTGGGGTTGAGTGGTTTGAAAAGGAGTGTCCCCTGTTGAACGCTATTGGCCGGCGGTCGGCAGAACTTAGCGAAGTCGAAGAAATCGCAAAGAAACTACGCTGATTAGCTGAGGCTTGCCCGCGTGACTATGGCTGCTATCATGCCTCTCCCTATCTAACTTAACTTATGAGGTAATCGAATCGTGACAAACGTTCTGGTAGTAGAAAGCATTAAAGCTGATGCACAGGCAGTATGGGATATTCTGGGAGACTTTGCGGGCGTCGAAGTAGGTGGACCCATTACGGCCGTTGAAGTAACGGGGGAAGGCGTCGGAGCAGTTCGATCCATCACCATGGGTGGCGCCTTAATTGTGGAACGCCTGGAGGCTTATGATCCTGATAATCTCAGCTTTACCTACGCCATCATCAATGATGACTGCCCGCTACCCCTTTCTAACTACAGCGCAACCGTTCAACTTACCGCCGATGGTGATGGCTGCACCGTCAATTGGGAGGGTAGTTTTGAACCCAAGGGGAAACCAGAAGAAGACGTAAAAGAACTGGTACATGGCATCTACACCGGCGCTATCGCTGGAGCCAGGAAAGCAACGGAAGGTTAGGGAACAATCTGGTACCCGGAGATTTGACAACGCGTCCTTCGGGACCTTGCCAGCCCCGAATAAGCGATACATAAGTGACTTCGCCACGCTTCTTTCTACCCGCGCAACCCATCGAGTGAATGGCGATAATGGTACTGAATCTGCTCCGGTGTGTATTGATGGACCCTGCCAACCGGGCACGCGAGTCGCGACGCACAGGTTTCTGTACAGGGAGAGTTAACCTGGATGCGACTCTGGGAACAGGCGCTTACATCAAATCCCTGCAGCCTTACTGCACCACCGGGGCATACCGATAAACAGGATTGAGACGCACACGCAGCACAAGAGTGAGACCCGACCGGCTTCGCCAGGGGACCTATTCCATTGACCAGAAAAACAGCCCGGTAGGCATACCAGGGGCCATAGTCAGGATGAAGCCCAATGCCTAGGGGAGAAGTGTGATGCCATCCAGCAAGCTGACCCAGGCCTACCAGAGGTAGCAAGTGGTCGCCCGGATAGAGAATCTGAAATTGAAACTGCGAAAAGATGTCCTGAACCTGACTGATGACATATTCGTCCACCGGGTGGCGCTCCCGCTCATCAACCTGACCGAGGTAATGCCAATATCGGCTGCCATAACTGCCAAGAAGTGCAAGCGATTCAAACTCGAGCGCACCAGGGTAGGATGCCAGGATGGATTCAACTATTTCAGCAGGCAAAGTAGACAGATCAAACACAGCACTCAGGTTGAGTCCTGCTTCTTCAGCTTGCTGAAAGATTTTCTCCATCGGCAAAGTATAAAGGAAGTATTGGATGAGGAAGTATCGGACATTCAGTATCGCGAAAAAAAATGTGGAAGTGCTACCTCTCCCATTACCAACTGACCATCAGGTGAATGAGCCAGTGAACCACCGAGTCAAACTTCCCATAACTTGGCTCTACTCCCAGGATCTAGTGAGAATTCTTGAGTTACTATTCTGACAGCTGAATTTTCTCAATACTGGCATAGGTATTCCGCATCACCGGACAGGGTTGCCATTGGGTTCCCCAGTACTTTAGATGCCCATAACCACCCGCCATGTGCAGCCATTTGATCATTCCTGGCTCCGCATCATTGGGGCTTTTCCAGTCGGTAAACTGGTAAGGCTCAAAACCGTTATACATGACGACTTGGCCTGGCTGTGCACTGGGGCTGATCAGTACTGGCACAAAAAACTCACCCTGATCGTTATACACCCGTACTTCCTCATTATCCTCAACGCCTAGATCTGCAGCGTCCTGGTCATTGATAACGACATGCGGTGCCCCACGGTGGGTTTCAAGCATCAATTGATTAGCCGTATTCAGCGAATGAATACTCCAGCGATTGTGCCCACTCGAAATTTGGAACCGATGATCACCGCCTATTTTTGGCGGATTCTTGTGGGTCGGCAGGTGCTCATCAGCTTCAATGAACCAGGGATGTTCGATCAGGAATTGTGCGCGTCTGGATAAGGTCGGCCAGGGCTCACCCTTTTCAACCCTGTCCCGGTATGGTGCGAAAGTCTCATCGGGTTGAGGGTCAGTTGCCTGATTCAGTGCCCTGGCAGATACACCGAGGCCTTCCCAGCGAAAGTAGCCCTTGCGTCTTATCTCCTCAAGGCTCGCGTTAGCTGGCAGAGAGCCCAGCATTGCCGAATCCCGGATCATTTCATCGGCAATGATATCCTCATCGACAAAAAGGCCATCCCGTGTAAAGTTTGAGTGACAGTTTTGCAATTGGTGTTCACCGCCACGGGCATCCGCATAGCCTTCAAAACCCCGCTCCTTGGCTCTTTGTTCAAGTTTCTCCGAAAGACGCCGGAATGCTTCCCATTCATTGACCGCTTCACCGGGTGGCTCAATGGCACGATCACAGAAGGTCAGGTTCATCGTATGGGTACTGGGGATACCAAAGCCAATCTTCTCATACTGATTGGCAATGGGCAGCACATAGTCTGAGTACAATGCAGTCATACTCATGCGGATATCCATGGATACGATCATGTTCAGGTCCGGCCACAGATGCTTGAGCAACATTTTGCTGCCACCACGGGTACGGCGCAGCACATTGCCACCGCATTCAATCAGTACTCTTGGCGTCTGCTCCTTGCGCGGGTAATCAACGCCATCCCACCAATTTTCATCAACCGCTTCGTCAAAATATTCTTCAAAGGATCGTTTCATCGAAGGGTCATGCCAATCCCTATTTTTCCATGCTCCTTCACAACCCGCATGGTGAAACCAGAAGAAGAAGGGAGGCACCATGCCACTACTGGTCGACATTTTTGCCATCTCAATCGCTAGGATAGGCCTTGTTATCGTCGGATCCTGCTGCTTGGCGCTCTCAAACATCGCGTCCTGCATATCCGCAATTGCAGCGACCTCGGCGGGGCCGCGCTGCTGCTTCATTGCAACCGTAAACCAGCCATCAAACATGCCTGTGGTCCAGGCCTGCACACCAGTGCCCTTACGCCCCCAATTTCCCGTTAAACCAAAAAGAAGAAGCATCGATCTTTCTATCAGGTCTCCATGATAGTGTTTACCCGCATTCGACAGGGAACAAACAACCTTGGTTGGGCGCTCTGCAATCTTGCGCGCAAGTTTGCGAATAGTGTCTGGGTGTATATCACAAATCTCAAAGGCAGCTTCTGGTGTATATTCCTGAAGCCTCGGTATCATCGCTGACAAAACTGTCTGAAGTTTGACCGGGCCTGCGATAGTGTCGACCGTAAATTCACCGGTCAGAGCAGGCTCTACGTCACCCCAGAAGAGCGTCCCTCTAGATGCCTTTACGGCTTTTTGGGTGATTTCATCCCAGACATAGAACTGATCGCCAGCCCCGCCCTCTTCCATTTCAGATTCACGCAGATAACGGCTGGTATCCGGGTTCATCAGCAATGGCAGGTCCGTTTGTTCCCTGGCGAACTGTTCTTCAATCAGGCCTTCCTCAACCACAACCTGGGCCATTGCAAGCGCAAACGCTGCGTCGGTTCCCGGCTTGATACCCAGGTGATAGTCAGCATGCACTGCCGATGGTGATGCATCCGGCGCAATGGTGTAAATGTCTGCACCCTTGTAACGTGCCTCTGCAATAAAATGATAATGAGGAATACGCGTATAAGCCGGATTACCATTCCAGATCAGTATCACGCCGGCATGAAACCAGTCATCAATGCTGCTGACCGGATCAAAAACACCATAGGTAAGGTAGTGTCCGGGTGCAAAGTCATTCATCTCAGCATTGACATCCATGGTAAGTCCACCAATGCTGCTCATGAACATCTGGCGACCTACCGTACCCCAGGTATGCGTATTACACCCGGAGGGTGCGATCACTGATTCAGCACCTTTTTCCTCAATGGCATCGAGAATTGAATCAGCTATATCTGTTGCGGCTTCATCCCAGCTGACTCGTTTCCATTTCCCCTCTCCGCGCTCACCTACCCTCTTGAGGGGATACATGACCCGCTCCTTGCCATAGAGAGTTCGGGTCCAGCCGGCACCTTTCTGGCAGCCCATGGGATTGAGGTCCGGTACTCCCTCTTCGATCGTGGGGAAGACAGCCGCTGGCTCCTCGCGCCAGGCAATACCATCCTTGACATAGACACGCATCGGACAATTGCCTGGATAGCAATCGATACAGTGGGATGCCCAGGTTACCTTGTCCCATTTCCAGTTTTCACGGTAAATGTCATCTACACCTCTGTACTGACCTTTCTCCGCCTGCTCGCTCATGCTTTGTACTCCTCTGGGGACTCGGTGAACTGGTCAGCCAGTTGATTCAACCGCTGAGTTTCATAGGTAACAAACTCAACCAACAGGTGACCTGTCTCTTTGTTAAAACTGATGCTACTTCTGTTTTCGATAAATGCAGCTAATTCACCAACCCAGGAATTTAAATTTCGTGTGATGAAATCCCTTTGTGCCAAGAGTGGAGACAGAAAGTCCCCATCGGACAGTTCAGCTGCGCCAAACTGACCTTCCAGATGGGCCATGAACTTGAGTTCCTTGCTCAGGTGATCCGGAAAGTGATCCGTCGTACTCTCATGTTTGAAATGAAAAAACCGATAAAACCTGAGCACTTCTTCCATCGTCTTCGACCGGTCACGCATATAGTGACCACTATGTAAGGCGCAGGGAGCACCGCCCATACCAACCTCATGCAAAGCGATAAATTCACTCTCGAAGACCTCGCTTGTTGTATCCAGGATCAAGCTGTAGGAGGGGTCAAATTGGAAGCCCGCTGCACCGGCCAGTTTCTCGAAGTTCCGTTGCAACTCTCCCGATATGAATGACTGGATTCGATTGGCCTCAGGAAATAAATAAACGTCGGCAAACAGGCGATACAAAGAAGCTGTCGCGCTCACTCCTGCCCGGCCTGCTCTATATCAACTGGGTCGACGGTGAATTCAGAAAAAAGTTCTTTCCAGTCATAGGCAATCAGCATATCCATCAGATCAGACTGCCCACCCTCTTTTGTCTTCTTCATTTCCGCCTGGAGGGTTGCCAGGGCCTGATGCACGTCGGGTCCAAACTGTTCCTCGAGAAGTGCCGCCGGGATACGGTTCTGATCTTCATTGATTGAACCGTCTTCATTAATTGGCTTGGGAGCGATAGGTGGCACATAAAAGATATTGGGCTGGGTGCCATATTCCGGGTGCAGCGGCACAGCAACCTTCCATTGATTCACCAGCTTGTGTATTGGCCCATTTTCATCATCAAGGTAACCCACAAACACCAGGCGCCCGGGGCACTGCCGCGCGCAGGCTGGTGCGACACCGTCCTCAAGGCGCGGGTAACACATGATGCAATGCTGGGAGATGCCCTTCTCATAGTTAAAGTAGATCTTTTTGTAGGGGCAGGCAGCTGCACACTGGCGTTTTCCCTGACATTTATCATCGTCTCTGATGACAATGCCGTCCTGTTCGCGCTTTGACATGGCTCCAGAAGGGCAGGCCTCAACGCATGCTGGGTGAGTACAGTGATTGCAAAGTCTGGGCAGATAATAGTAGAAACTATTGGGATACTGCCCACCACCCTGATCCTCATCCCAGTTTGGCCCCCAGGTTGGTTGTTCTCCAACAACTCTCAGTGGTTTTCGCGAATCTGCCTCACCATAGAAGACTTCGTTGTAGTTAAAGTCCCAGCCACCACCGTATTCTTCTTTCTCCGGAACATGACCAAGGATGAGCTGGCCCTTGTCGTAGCCACCGCCCATCTTTTCCCAGTCCTTTGGGCTGCCCTTTCCAGGGATGGTATTTACGGTACACCACCAGTGGTAATCGGTTCCTTCATCTCGTGACCACAAGACCTTGCATGCGACAGAACAGGTCTGACAGCCGATGCATTTGTTTAGGTCAAAGACCATTGCTATCTGCCGGTTTTGGCTTTCCATGAACCGATACCCCTTTTACTTAATCTCGTATATTGACATCCCTACCATACCCGGCTGATACCAGCCTGTTCCGACGGCGACAATAGAGTTCAACCAGTTAAATTTATCAGCGGCAGTTTCAAAAATTGTTCTTTCCCGGAAATAATAATCTGAAGGGTCAGCCGTCCCTGAAAAGACACTTTTTGCCATCTCACGGGAGTAGCTCAGAAAACCCCCGCTCTGCATATAAATCAACTCACCATCATCTGTCTTCAGGGTGACACGCACATCGAGCTCACCTACGCCATCACTCCTGATCAGAAACCAGTCCGCCCCGTAGGGCATGACTTCGCCACTCATTCGCTGGCCCTTGAACTCGCCACCATCACCAAGGAGAATCTGGCGATTACCCTTGGGGATATTGCCAACCTCCAGGGGTGCGCGGATCTCAATCGCCATATCAAACAGGTGTTCCGTGACCAGTGCTTGCGTTTTTAGATAGTTAGGTGGGGTTTCTGGCTTCTCCGCCATATTATTCTCTCTGTATCCTTACTAGTTCATGCTCATTTATCAATCGGGCAATACGTAAATCATCCCGTTCGCATCTGATGAAGCGATGACACCCGTTCGATACCGCCCATCAACATAGTGGTCCTCATTATCACCACCTTCATAGCCACACATCAACATTGGACCTTTCACCGTAACTTCAGCAGATTCAACGAGCTCCCAGAGAGCCTGGATCGGCGCTCCGTTTCGCGGATCTGATGGTACAACATGCGCATTGGTGACCGGGATACCAACAGATTCATCCAGGTACCACTGCGGATGTGAAGCAAAGATGGTCCCCGTCTCAGGTTTACCGAAAAATGTCAGGGAGGAGCAACGAAATGATTTTGCTACCCGCTGTCGATCTCCAGAATTAAACACGCCAGGTGTGCTGAGCAAAACGGCTTCAAGAATGCCACGGGCTTTCTTCACTGCTCGCTTGTCTTCCCTGGTAACGGCCGTCGCCGTGCTCAGGTCTTCAACCGCATAACCCGGCTGATGCTGTTGTATGGTCTCGGCAAATCCCTGGGAATCCGCGCTCACGATAAGTGGGACACCAAGGTAAAGTGGAGTCAGGGCACTAAGCAACCCTTCCCAGCGATCAAGTCCCATCGTTGCCAGCCAGGGCCGGTCTTGAGGTTGCAGGAAGATAACGGTGGAAATGACACCAGCCAGTAGGGAGCGATGGCTGTGATTTATTACACACGCATCTCCGGGGATCGCTACCGCGGGTGATCTTAGCGCTTCAAGTTCCGGTATTGGCTGAACAGCTTCACTGACAGCCTCTGATTCCACTGCCTCTTCACCAAGGTTAACGGAGGCGGAGAACAAGTTCTTGGCGTCAGCAAGATCTTCATCAACGGGAACAATTCGAATATGAAAGCCAGCCTTGAGGGCGGCCAAAAGACGGATCATATTCGCCCCGTCCATCGCGCCACTCAACACGGCTCTCTTACTGTCCTCTGCGTTGCTCAGGAGCTTCTCACTGAGGGTTAGAACACGAGCGTGCAACTGAGAAAAAGTAAGTTCCTGGGTACCGGCAATAATTGCCGGTGAATCCGGCTTATATCTGGCATGACGGGAAACACAGAGTTCAGAGATTCCGTAGGGTGGAATGCCAGCAACCCGATCAACAGATTCAGGCCAGAACCACGATGGTGTAATTGCTATTGTCTTTGGCATCTATTTATCTTCCTGACTCACGTAGACTATTTAGGGCTCATTAAACCAAATGTAAAGCCGCTCCGAGCGCTAATGCGAGAACTATGCACCCAAGCTCGATTCTAACAGTAATGTTCATATTTACTATTGCTGCACCCACCCGCTGCCGCTCACGCTTTATTTCCTCGGCACTCATTGAGGAAGAAAGCCGAGCATGCATTTCCGGGTGAAAACGAAATGACAGCACGGCCAGCAACAATACCTGCACCAACCATAACAATGTCAGACAGGCTAGTAAAACCGAGTACTTACGATCTACTCCCAGTTCATGGGTTCCCAGAGCAACCAGTGGTATCCCGGATACGACCAGTCCCAGCAAGCAAAATAGCGACCACCACCTGTAACGCTTGCCTGAATTCTCACAAACCACCGCAATCTGGGATGGCTTCATGTATTCCTGGGCATGCCGGAGTATCAGTTCCATGCAAATCGCGCCACCCGCATAGATGCTCCAGCTGAGCGCATGCACTATCGAAAGCAAATTGTAAGCAATATTCTCCACCCGGGTCATTCACTCCCGTCACAAAAGCCCTCCACGTGACAGTGATGCTCCCAGTAATAGTGTGGCAACTGCAAGCCCGACATCGACGCGTGTAAGGTTCTGTACCCAGGTCGCCGCTTTCATTTTCGCATCCATCGCTTCACGGCCCTGGGATGAACTACTACCAGCCTGCATTTTGCCACTTAATATGGGCCGGAATACGAAGGTTATCAGGGCCCCGTTTATCATTAGAATGCACCAGAAAACAGTCATCACCAGGAGCGTCCTGCCATAACTATAGTCCCAGGTCAGTGGAGCGACCAGGAATGACTCCCCAAACAGTAGCCCGCGCCAATAGAGCCGATAGATTCCCGTCAGCAGGATCAGGATCAATGACACCCAAACCAAAATCAAGAAACGACCGGAGGACTTCTCACCCATTATTTGAGCCTGGGCCGGAGGAATAGAAGCCTGCGCCGGGGCGAGAATAAATTCCATGGCGATCGCACCACCTACATAGGCGGCAAGCGCCAGATCATGAATAAAACTTGCAACTAATAAAGACCAATCCATCTAGATAACTACCTTTTAAAATGTTCTTACTCGCTGAAATGCCTGGCTTAGCTTTGTTTGGCTGTGTTTTGTTTAACAGGGCTTTGCCTGGCCTAGCTTTGTTTGAGAGCGTTTTCCTGGCTTAGCTATGCCAATCCTTCTCATGCTGTTTAATCTGATCAGTAATCAGGAATGGGCGCTCATCACCAACATGAAACCGTTGATAGTAGGCCTCATCGACATGATGCACCTGCAGTGAAAATTTGGCACGAACCGGAGAGATATTTGGGGGCACAATATCGTACTCCCCGACAATATAGTCAATGGTATCAATGGCGGCATCAACCACCCAGTCCGGCACATGCGCTTTCGGGTTTTCCTTGATGAGCTCAAGGGTCTCAGCATTGAATGGGCTCAAGGGCGCATCACCGCCTTCAGTCCTCGATAGAATGCCTCCTGCACTGTAACGGGATTCAAGTACGTGTCGCACCGCGGCCTCACCGTTGGCGAACCAGGGAGAAGGTACACAGACAGCTTCAAGAACGCCTTCGAGGCCAAGACAGCTTGCCGTGCGTGAAGGATTTCGCTCAAGATCTCTCTCCATAAAGCTGAACCCAAGCCCCTGTGCCACTTCAGGGTACGCTCCCAGAAGCATATCATCCGAGTAATTTCCCATGGTCCAGCCACCGAGGCCCAGCGCTTCGCAGGCAAGTCGCATATTCTGCACAACCGCGCCTACCTGGCTGGTATGAAACATGAGCACCAGCTCATCAAAAATCGGCAGGGGGAAACCTACCTCAAGAAAGCCCGGTCGAATCCACTGCTCACATCCGGCCGGCTTGTTTCCGTTAATGTCTTCCAGGTAAAACCCACCGAAGTGGTAGGACGAAAGCAGGAGGTTTACCCACTCGAGACCAAGATCCCCGATGGGAAGAAACCAGGTACTTCCTGGTCTGTTCAGATTATATTGCGGTGCTCCCATTGGACGCACATTGTGAGTACCGGGAGGAGCCGTTGACCAGTCAACATCGGGTCTTGAGTCCGATAAGTGTTGTAGTCCGGTACGATACCAATGAAGAACTTTCCAGTAGTCCTCCGGACCCTCAATCTCAACTGGCTTTGATCGCGCCTTTCCTGGACGGTATAGGTCCACCCCCCGATCAGAAACTATCAGCAGATCAACAGAGTTGTCGTTACTCGAACCAGGAGCGGTGCGTCCAGCCCAGTAAAGGAGGCTCGAAAGATCGCCACGGGTTGGTATATCTGCGGCCACAATGCCATTCGGTCCAAGTCCAGCCCAGGCAATTATTGCCTCCTCAACCTCCGTTAAGGGCAACGGCTCCTCGGTCGAAGAGTAGGCAAGCGGTCCAGTTGCCTGTTTGGCCTGTTGTCCGCTGGACCAACTGAATTCTTCATCTTCACCAGACTCACTGCGGTAACCTTTTCCCATTCGCCGAGTACGCAGGGTCGACAATAAATTAAAAACGGAAGGCGTACTCTCGAAAGCACGTGCAAGAGCAGCCTGCTCTTCGGGTGTGATTTCAATTGGCCTTTCATTGGTATCGCTCATGATGCTATTTTCTCTACTTCAATATAAACGGCTCTATCTGCGGGGACGGGCTGCCAGCCAAAGGGCACGTATCGCAGATGGCCATAACGACTGACCAGGTGCAGCCACTTAACCATGCCCGGCTCTACCTGATTTGGACCCTGCCAGTTTTCGAACATGTGTGGCTCCCAACCATTATAAACGATTGCCTGACCAGGTCGGACCCTGCCAGTAACCTTGGCACGGAGTTTTGCCGAGCCCCGGTCATTCGCCATGCCAACGAGGTCACCATCTTCGATGTCCCGCTCTTTCGCATCAATTGAAGAGAGCACAATTACGGGTTCCGCGCGGTGAGTTTCTGCCAGCACCTGGTTGCCCATGGCTGATGCGTGAACAGTCCACCGGGAGTGCCCGCTGGTTAACAGCAGTGGGTAGTCCCCCCCCATCTGAGGCGGGTTTTCGTGTCGCACAATGTCTTCATCCGCTTCGGCAAACCAGGGATGATCAATCAGAAACTGTGCCCGTCGTGTCAGGGTTGGAAATGGTACGCCCTTTTCGACATGCCAGGTAAAAGCTGTTACCGGCTCATCTTCCTTGACGTCAGTCGCAAGGGAAAGACCCGGTGCAAACATACCAAGGCCGGTGAACCTCACGGCTCCTTTTTCCCTTAACTCTGAAAGGCTGGCGCCACGCGGCAGGGTTCCCGCTTCAACACTATCAGCAATCCATTCACCAATAATGACTTCCTCATCTTCAAAATTACCCTGGGCGGTAAACTGGTCTCCAAGACCCGCCAGTGAGCGAGGCTGTCTGCGCCCATCCAGGTACTCTTCACAATCCTCTTCTTCAGCGACCTCCGCTACTTTCTGGGAAAGCAGGTAGAATATCTCCCACTCTGTTTTTGCTTCTCCCTGAGGTTCAACGGCCTTATCAGAAAAACCCAGATTGAAACTATGGGTTATCGCATACTGCAGGTTTGTTCTTTCATACTGCATGGCTGCCGGTAAAACGATATCTGCCTGAAGTGCAGTCGAGCTCATTCTATTTTCGACCACGACTATTTTCTCAAGCTTTGGCCAGAGGGTTTCCAGCAAGCCAGTACTGCCTCCCCGTTGACGCCTTATGGGATTCGTTGCAACAGAAATAAACACCGTTGGATCTGTGCCGGGTCCTGGTTTTACCAGGCCGCCCCACCAGCCCCGACGGACAGCATCCTGCAGGTAGTCATCAAAGGGTTTGGTCATGGCTGGATCCTGCCATGCCTTATTGTTCCAGGTCTCTTCATAACCACAATGATAGTAGTGGAAAAAGGCCGGTGGTGATGCTGTACCGGCGGCAATACCGCGTAGCAGCAACTCATTGCCGAGCATTTCTTCGGTGGAGTCAGGACTCATCTCCCGCAACTGGTCCATGGCGCCATCGATACCATCCATGATGCGCATCGTCTCATCAACACCACGGTCCTGTTTCATCCCCCAGATCTGGTAGCCATCAAGACCGGCCAGGGCAAGACCCTGTATCCCCGTTCCCTTTCGCCCCCAGTTACCAGACAAAGCCAGCACCAGAATCATGGCACGCTCCATCAGGTCGCCATGAAAGTATTTTGGCGTATTAAAGCCTTCAACAATCTTGGTCCGCTTCGCGGCAATCAGCCGAGCAAGCTGCCTGATCGAGTCCGGGTTCACACCACAAATCGGTTCAGCAAGCTCGGGGGTGTAGTCCTTGAGCCGTGCCTTCGTTAGCTCAAAAACAGTGGTTGCCTCAACCTCACTACCATCAAGTAATTTTACGGTCCAGGTACCTTCCAATGCTGGCGAAACCCCTGCCACCTCCAGTGAAACCCTGGGTGCTTCTACCATGGCATCCGAATCTGTATCCCACCAGTAAAACTGGTCTTCCGGGGAGTCCTCATCAAGATCATTGCCACGGATAAACCTTCGTGTTTCGGCATTAACCAACAGTGGCAAATCGGTCTGCGAAATTACAAAATCTTTGTTGTAGATATCCTCTTCAATCATTACCTGGCACATGGCAAGCGCAAAGGCGGCATCAGTCCCGGCCTTGATGGGCAGATACTGATCAGAAATCACCGCAGAGGCGCTATAGTCCGGTGCAATAGTGACAACGCTGGAACCGTTGTACCGGGCTTCGGTTATAAAGTGCGCGTAGGGAATCGATGTGTAAGCCGGATTGGAGTGCCAAATCAGTATGACCTCGGCATTGAAGGTGTCGTCCTGGCTGCTGGCACAGGAGAATTTCCCAAAAGTAATGTGATGGCCGGCCGGAAAATCATTGATCAGCCCGTTCGCATCAAGCGTAACCGCACCTATCAGCGAAGCGAACCTAAGGTATGCGGCCTGGGTTAACAGGCCACCTTCTACCGTTTCCTCAAAGACGATTGACTCGGGACCTTCCATGTCAATTGCTTCAACAATCGATTCAGCAATCTCATGAAGCGCCTCATCCCAACTGATTCGCTCCCATTTGCCTTCACCCCTTTCACCTGCACGACGCATCGGGTATTTAAGTCGATCTGGCCCATCAAGCTGCTGGCTCCAGGCGCTGCCTTTCTGGCAGGCCATGGGATTCATATCGGGTACATCGGGACTAACCTGCTCAAACATACCAGCAGGCTCTTCGAAAATTACTTCACCATCCTTGACATAGACCCTGTACGGGCAACTAGCCAGGCAGTTTAGACAATGCGTACCAAAGGTAACCTGATCCCAGGACCATTTATCACGATAGCCACTTTCAACAGTGTCTACCCCCTCGCCACCAGATGGTTTCGTCACAATCCGTATTCCTGCTCATGATTGAAGATATTGCAGATCTGCCTTTACAAACTCAGCCGCTGTGCGGCTAGCCCATATAAAGACGGGCAAAGCATCCGCAGCAGCCAAATTCGCAGCAAATTCATCCAGCCAGCTTATTAGCTGCCGTTCCAGAAAATCTTCCTGGGCACGATGAAATGAACCACCCAATCTAGGTGATGGCGATGCTGCTTCCTTGAAGGCTAAATACTGCATGAATTCAAATTCAGTAGCAAGATGGTCAGGTGGACGTTTATCATCTTTAGAGGTTTTGAGGCCAAAGTATTCAAAAAATCGTGATACTTCCTCCATTTGCTTGCGTCGATCACCACCCGTGTATAACCCTCCGTAGATGGGCGCCGGGCAACCGCTACCGTCACCGACCTCAAAAAGCCACAAATATTCGGCCTGATACTCTTCCGCACTGACTGACGATGCCAGCGCGGCGACACCAAAGTCAAAATCAAAGGCCAGCAGGTCGGCTGCTTCGCGCAGCTTTTCCGGCCATTTCCCTTCAACCGCCACCTGATGAGCATCATCATCCGGAATACTGAAAATCCGGCCCAGCACCTGGTACACCCCGGAACGGGCTGTAATCTCGTTATCTTCGATCTCTACATCGTTTGCCAGATCACCATCGATTTCAAGGCCGTCCAATGAATATACAAACATCTCTTTTCTCCTTAACCAGTGGCAATGATGTTCGCTGGATCTTCGGTAAAGGGACCGAGGAGCTCCTGCCACTTGTAGGCAATCAAGGTCTTCATCAACTCGGACGAACCGCCTTCTCGAACCTTGTCCATTTCGGCTTGCAACCTTGACAAGGCATCGTGTACTTCAGGTCCGAACATGGCTTCAAGTTCTTCCGGCGGTATACGCGGTTTCTCCGCATTGATTGACATATCTTCATTTAAGGGGTGCGGAGACAGGGGCGGCACATAGTAAACATTTGGTGAGGTCCCATATTCTCCATGCAGAGGCAGGGCCACCTTGTGTTTCATCACCAGGTCTCTCACTGGTCCATCCTCTGACAACCAGCCCGTAAACATTGCCCGCCCTGGACACTGGCGAACACATGCGGGCGCAACACCTTTCTCGATACGCGGGAAACAACCAATACAATGCTGTGCTACCTGCCTCTCATAATTGAAATAAATCTTTTTGTAGGGACATGCTTCCATACAAAATCGGCTGCCAGAACAAATTTCTTCATCCCGGACCACCAGTCCATCATCGTTCTTGTACATGGCACCGGATGGACAGGCTTCTGCACAGGCAGGCTTGGAGCAGTGGTTGCACATCCTTGGCATGTAGAAGTAATAGGAATTCGGCCATTCACCGGCACCCTGGTCTTCATCCCAGTTCATCGCCCAGCGCCCCTCTCTTGGGGCCTGTGGTTCGAGGTGCACCTTACCGGCGGAACCACCAAAAAAGACTTCTTCATGATTGAAATCAAAGCCACCGCCAAAGTCAGCGGGTGTCGGCTGATGCCCCGTTTTAGGCGCCATCGCGTCATCAAAACCACCGCCCATACCTTCCCAATCCTTCGGTGTGCCTTTACCTGGCAGGGTGTTTACAGAACACCACCACTGCGCCTTCTCGCTTTCTTCACGAGTCCAAAGTACCTTGCAGGCAACTGAACAGGTTTGACAGCCAATACATTTGTTCAGATCGATAACCCATGCGATCTGTCTCTTTTCACTCGTTTCGTTCATGACGCCTCCATATCCAGTGATAGCCATCCACTTACAGCCGCAAGACCCGCCCGCTCATCATTTGATCCATTCCAGATCGCAACACCCATTTGGGAATCACTTACTTCCTTCGCAGGGCCCGACAATACGACTGCCCAGCGGTTGTCATCCCTACTTGCTGCGGCACTGACCGAGACACCCGAATTCTTGAGTACCACACCAGGCCCGCTGGACGAGAGATTCAGGGCACCGTCACGATCATCAGCCCAGTACCATAGCTTTAACGGGGTATCGTCACTGCCCAGTGTCGCGATATTGTCGCCTGAGCCAAGAATAACAGCTGCCGCATCCGCAAATTCTCCATTCGGCCTTTCATCATCCTGCCACTCAAGGCGAACATATAACTGATCACCACTGCCAACTGCTGTTGCACTGGCTTCCGCTGTCTCTCCATAGGGTTGATCAGCCCGGCTAACCCGGATGTACTCCGTTGGTTGCGCAGCCAATGGTACAGGTGCAAGCGATATATTCTCCGCTGTTAGCCCGCTCCAGACAGCCGAAGCCGGATCCTTTAGGTCCGCAGCTTCATTATCCATTCGTTCAACTTTCATAACACCTTCTCCACTTTCTCAAAGTTAAACTATTGACCTAGTCAATAGTTCTCTATTGTATTTCTATGCCAGTTCAATTCATTGCCAATTCAAAGTCACACCGGGTCCAACGGTCAATAGGAATCGGCTGCCAGCCAAGGAAGGCAAAGTTCAGATGCCCATACCCACCGGAGAAACCATTCCACTTGACCATGCCTGGTTCTATCTCGTTAGCTCCATTCCAATCCTTATATTGCAATGGCTCCCAGCCATTATAGGAAATAACCTGCCCCGGCCGCACATTTGGGGCAACCTTAGCATGACAGTAAAAATCACTGACATCATTGAAAATCCTGACGAGGTCATCGTCTTGCACGCCACGCGCCTTCGCATCACTCGGGTTAACCATTACGTTCGGTGACCCACGGTGGGTACTTAACACGGTCCGGTTAAGATGATTAATTGAGTGAATAGACCAGCGATTATGACCTGAAGTCAGCCCCATGGGATAGTCCCCGCCCATCGCAGGATTTGGTTTGTGAATCGGGAGCTGTTCATTTGCTTCAAGAAACCACTCATGGTCAATATAAAATTGTGCGCGCCTTGAATAGGTGGGAAATGGGTCACCTCGCTCCACATGATGGCGAAAGGGTGTGTGTACCTTGTCTGTTTCAAAGGGTGATGCCTGGTGCAGGGCGCCGGGCATTTTTCCCCAGTCAGTAAACCTTACAAACCCTGTTTCCCTAAGACTGTCCAGCGTCGTTCCCTCCGGCAGCGTGCCAGCATAGGCTGAGTCCCTGACCTGCTCATCGGCTACGACTTCCTCATTCTCATAGTAGCCATCCATGGTAAAAACTTGCTCAAGTTCAGCATACCTTCGTATCTTTCCCTCTGGGTCGCTGTATTCACTGATCCCTCTCTCTTCAGCCCGGCGTGACATGGCTGCAAGCAGTTCTGAAAACATTCTCCATTCGCTCTTCGATTCACAAACAGGTTCAACCACCTTATCCGCCAGCGTGAGATTCATCACCTGAGGTCCGGTAATAGCAAAACAGACCTTTTCATAATGTTGAGCCGCCGGCAGAAAATAGTCCGAATAGCTGGCCGTAGCGGTCATGCGAAAATCGATATCAACAATGGTCTTCAGTTTAGGCCAGAGGTTCTTGAGCAGCATTTCCTTTCCACCACGCGCCTTGCGCAGCATATTGCTGCCACATTCAATCAACACCTGCGGCACTTCATCTCTTCTTGGGTGATCCAGCCCGTTCCACCAGCCCTTGTCGAGAGCTTCCTGCATATACTCATCGAACGTTCTCGGCAGTGATGAATCTCCCCACTCAGGCGTATTCCAGCGATTGCCGAATTCAACCTGGTAGTACCACCAGAAGGCGGGTATTGAATGTGCGGCAAATGGAAGTTCTGTACCCTCTGGTACCTGTTGCAGCTGACCAAGCAGTCCCCTTGGCCCCTTGGTCAACTCATTCATTGCAAGTTCGGTAGTCATGGTGGGATCCAACTGCTGCAGCCCCGAGATAGCCCCTTCCCTTGAACTCAATACGGCATCGGCCGCCAGCAGGCCCGGCTTGTTCTTGCCCATGGCAAGCTGGGAGCCATCCATAAGTCCGACCGCCCAACCCCTAATGCCAGATCCTCGACGCCCCCAATTTCCTGTTACACCCAACAAGAGGCACATGGCGCGCTCAATCAGATCACCATGATAAATCTTGGCCGCATTCATGCCATGCATAATATTGGTGCGCCTGGTGGCAATCTTTCTCGCCAGCATGCGCACACTGTCTGGGTGAACACCGGTCACGGCCTGTTGTTTCTCCGGTGTATAGTCCCGGTTCAGTTGCTCCCTGAGAATATTTAGCACCGGCTTGACGCAAACACTGGTACCGTCGTGGAGTTTTACTTCAAACTCCCCTTCCAGCACGATTTCCAGCCCGTTCAGCAGCAGATTGCCGCGATCCGCCTGCTTCAGGCCAGAATCAGGATCCCACTGATACAACTGATCTTCCCTGCCCTCTCCGCTGACATCAATCTCTCGTAGATACCTGCCCGTCTCGCTCCTGACTAGCAGACTGAGGTCGGTCTGCTCTCTGATAAATTCGAGGTCGGCTATGTCCTCTTCGAGCACAACCTGAACCATTGACAGGGCCAGGGCTGCATCGCTCGCACCATTGACCGTTATCTGGTAGTCCGCATGCGTATGGGATGGGTTGATATCAGGCGAAATATTAACTATTTCACAACCGTTGTAACGGGCCTCTGAAATGAAATGATAGAAGGGAATTCTGGTAAACACAGGATTGCTGTGCCAAAACAGAATCAGTTCAGAACAGAACCATTCATCGGCAGAGCTTTCTATCTGCATCTTGCCGAAGCTAACATACAGTCCGGGGTTAAAATCCCCAATGGAACCGTTCAGATCCAGCCCAAAGCCGCCAATAGTTTCAAAAAGACGACCGGTTGGCCCAACTACTGCAGTTTCCGGCGTACCATCCCGGACAATGGAGCGCGGACCGTGCT
Organism: Gammaproteobacteria bacterium; assembly: GCA_002725995.1. Taxonomy (GTDB): domain Bacteria; phylum Pseudomonadota; class Gammaproteobacteria; order Pseudomonadales; family Azotimanducaceae. The sequence goes on along the minus strand of PBRQ01000082.1, from coordinate 10,488 downwards.
CCTCTATAGCGTCGAGCATACTGTCAGCTATTTCGGTTAGTGCCTGGTCCCAGGAAATCTGCTCCCATTTACCCTCACCCCGCTCACCAGCCCGTTTAAGGGGATGAGAAATCCGATCGGGGCCATCCAGGGAGTGATTCCAACAGGCGCCCTGCATACACCCCATGGGATTGTAATCGGGGACTCCCTCCTCTACGGCTGGCAGGGTTCCCGACTGCTCCTCGCGGACAACCTTGTTGTCCTTAACAAATACCCGCATCGGGCAATTACCAGGATAGCAGTCCGCACAGTGCGTTCCCCACTTAACCGAATCGAATTCCAGTCGATCCTGGTACTGCTGCTTATGTGCTTTCCGCTCAGGCATCCACTATTTTCTCAAACTCACATCGCGTCCATCGAGACACAGGTACCGGTTGCCACTCGGTTGGGAAGAAATTCAGATGTCCGTAACCGCCGGCAAAACCGATCCATTTCACCATGCCCGGCTCCATCTCATTCGCACCACTCCAGTCTTTGTACTGGGATCCTGCCCAGCCGTTGTAAGACACCACCTGGCCCGGTTTGACATTGGCGGCAACCTTGACCCTGACCTTGAACTCACCAACATCGTTATAGACACGCACCAGATCATCATCCTCGACGCCACGTTCAGTTGCATCATCAGGATTAACCATCATATTGGGTTCCCCCCTGTGGGTACCTAGAATCACGCTATTCGCCTGATTCATGGTATGAATTGACCAACGGTTGTGCCCAGAGGTCATACCAAGAGAATAGTCTCCACCTGCCTTCGGATCAGGTTTATGAGTGGGCAGTTGTTCACCCGCTTCCATGAACCACTCATGGTCAATGAAAAATTGTGCGCGGCGTGCATAGGTAGGAAACGGGTGCCCCGATTCAGTGTGATTTCGAAATGGCACATGGGTCTTGTCTTTCTCGATGGGTGAAGCCTGGGCTGAGCCCATCCCCGTCACACCAAAATCGATAAACCTGACTGGACCACTGTCTCGGACACTGTCAAGGGTGGTGCCCATTGGCAAGGTACCTACCAAGACAGAATCTCGGACACCTTCATCAATCAGCTTTTCTTCATCGAATGTACCTTCTTCATCCTTGTAGTAGCCTCCCATCGTGAAGCGACTGACCAGTTCCTCAATTACTCTCGAATCGCCTCCGTAGGTTTTATACTCCTTGAGTCCACGTGCAGCAGCCCGTTCAACAAATTTCTCGACCAGCGCAAGGTATATATCCCACTCATTCTTTGCTTCACCTGCCGGTTTTACAGCCTTGTCTGACAGGTTCAGATTCATCACATGCGGTGTAGGAATGCTGAAGCCGATCTTTTCGTAGTGTTGCGCCGCTGGAAGCACATAGTCCGCATAAAGCGCCGTCTGGCTCATACGGAAGTCGATGGTGACTATTTTCTTCAGTTTCGGCCAGAGTGTATCAAGCAGTGCGGTCTTACCGCCTCTCGTGCGTCGCAGCATATTGCCGCCGCACTCAATGAGCACTTGGGGTGGATCCTTCGATGGCTCATCCCACCAACCCTTGTCGAGGGCCTCTTTCATATATTCATTGAAAGTGCGCGGCAGAGATTCATCACCCCATTCAGGCGTATTCCACCGATCTTCGTAGCCGCACTGGTTGTACCACCAGAACGCCGGAATATCTGCAACCGGTTGATTCATTAGGCGCACACTATCCCTGATGGCAATCTCTATCGTTGCGGTTGGGTCAATGGCCTTAAACGCGTCAAAACCAGCTTCCTGGGAAGCTATGACCATTTCAGTAGCCTGAGCACCAGGTCCAGGTTTATCCTGGGCAATAAACTGTCCCTCATGCATGCCTGCTGCCCAGCAGCGAATCCCCGTGCCCTGCTTGCCCCAGTTTCCACTCACTGCCAACACAAGACACATGGCGCGCTCGATCAGGTCTCCATGATAAAACTTGCAGGCGTTATAACCGAGCATGATGTTGGTGCGTTTTGATGCGACTTTGCGCGCTAACAAGCGAATAGTGTCCGGGTGAACACCTGTAATCGGCTCCTGTTTCTCCGGGGTGAAATTCTCATTGAGATGATCCCTTAGCGCTTCCAACACAGGACGTACTTCAACTTTCGCACCGTCATTCAAGTCTACTGCAAAGGTTCCTTCAAGTGCGACCTCAAGCCCATTGAGCCGGCAGTCACCACGGTTGGCTTTCATGAGTCCTTTTTCAGGATCCCACTGATACATCTGATCCTCACGACCCGCTCCGGTTACTTCTGTTTCCCTGAGATACCGACCCGTATCGCTGCGAACCAGGTAAGCCATATCTGTCTGCTCACGGATAAATTCCCAATCCGCAATCTTTTCTTCAAGAATGACCTGGACGATAGCCAGGCCAAAGGCAGGGTCCGTTGCACCGTTAATCGGCACCTGGTAATCCGCGTGTGTATGGGAAGGATTGATATCAGGTGAAATATTCACCACCTCGGCACCGTTGTAGCGTGCCTCCGCAATAAAATGGTAGAAAGGAATGCGGGTAAAGACCGGGTTCATATGCCAGATCAGGACCAGTTCCGAATGAAACCAGTCATCGGCTGAACTTACCGGTGAGAATTTGCCGAAGGTCTGATACAGGCCAATTGAGAAGTCATTGATGGAGCCATTCAGATCAAGGTTGGCGCCACCTATAGTGCCAAAAAACTTACTTGTAGGGTGTACGGTTGCATATTCTGGCGTCCCCTCATGGGTAATGGTATGCGGACCATACTCCACGATTGCGTCAACCATGGAATCGGCTATATCGGTCAGCGCATCATCCCAGCTAATTCTGTTCCATTTGCCTTCACCACGCTCACCAACCCGTTTAAGTGGATAGAGCAAACGGTCAGGCCCATAGAGTGACTGACTCCAGGATGCACCCTTCTGGCAGCCCATGGGATTGAAATCAGGTACATTTTCTTCAATGGTATCGAAGCTACCGGCCTGCTCCTCTCGCCATACAATACCGTCCTTGACGTAGACCCGCATCGGACAAGAACCAGGGTAACAATCCACACAGTGTGAACCCCAATAAACCTCATCCCATTCCCATTTATTGCGATAGATATCTTCCCACCCGTTATAAATTTGATCCTCTTTAATCACTGCTGACATTAATTCTCCTCCAACTGATTACCTGATACCAATGTTTACATTGCTAACTTCAGAATTGCTAATGTGTGGCTATCAATCTCCTTCGTAATTGATCGAGATCAAAGTATCTCAATTCATCATCATTATTTATCAATCCATTTCGCGAATGGTTGATCTAGCTTTCTCAGGACAGGAACAAAGATCAGCAGCAACATAAGAGCGAGCGTACACAGCAGCCCAGCCGATGGCAGCATCACCGACATACCGACCAGGTCAGCTGCGAACCCTAGTAGCAGCGAATTCATCTGGGCGATTGCTCCGCTGATCATAAACAGGGACATCACCCTGCCACGCACTTCATTGCTCACCTCCCGTTGCACCAGTGAAGTAGCGCTGATACTCGCGCAGGTCCAGGCGGCACCATTTATAAAGTAGGCTATGGCAGCAAGAGGAATTGACCTCACCAAGCCAAACATCAAAAAGGAGGCACCAAAAAGGAGGGCACCCATAACCATGATTTTCCCCAGGTGACGAACACTGCTAGTGGCCGACAGGCAATAGGATGCAATCAAGGTACCGACACCCCAGGTTGCAGCAAGCAGGCCATACTGGCCGGGTGCTAGCCCAAGGATATCTCCTGCCCACCTGGCGATTGGGCCATGAAAAAGTGCGAATCCAAATGCTGATGCAAAAAACATGAGGACAATGATCCACATAATTCTTCGCTGTTGGCGTACATATCGGACGCCAAACTGTATTGAGGCGATTACAGGCTCACTGGCTGCTGCCCTGGCAACACCACGGTAGTTCAGCATTAGAAGGACCAGGATAATACCTACATTTCCAATGGTGCTCACGACGTATGCACCCCCCGGACCTATGGCATCAATAACAAACCCTGCAAGAATAGGGGTCACGGCGAAGGACCCCATCTGTGCAGCTGTGGTAAGGGCAACCGCATTGGAAATCTGCTGTTGTGGTACAAGTTCGGGGATAAGTGCCTGACGGATCGGTGCATCTATTGATGCTGTCGCAGCACCAATAAAGATCAAGGTGAATATTAACCACAGCGACTGATAGCCAAGTATCACCATAATGCCGAGCGCCAGGCTAACGATCAGCGCAACCGTCTCTGTTACGATCAGCAGGAGACGCCTGTCCATTCGATCAGCTAGAGCACCCCCGTACAAACCAAACAGGAGCGTCGCGATGCCGCGTATGGCACCCAGCAGCCCCAGTGCCCAGGACGAATCGGTAATACTGTAGATAAGCCACATCTGGGCGTAATACTGAAACGCCATGGTGCCGCTAGCAAACAGCATGCCATACCAGAGGATACGAAAATCGCGGTTCGCCAGTGCCGGAAAACGATTTCTGCCTTTCGCTGCCTCTGACATGACCAGACCTTCACCCCGCCAACAAAAAACCAAGTATCAAGGCACGACACGGGTGGCAGCATTGACGCGAATCAAGATGCTATCTAGTTTCTTGCTGGTTCGGCGTATCGGGACGCTAATATTCGTTCAAAATGATCAGTTCATGTGATGGTGCAGGACTACCTGTTCAAGCTCAAAGAAAGTTCTTGCCTGTGGTTCGACATCAAACTTGATATGTAACGCCTTGGCAATGTTGATGGTTGAAAACATGCCCCTGACGACGAATGAAGTCAGCGTTCTATCGACCACGATCACGCGTTGTTCGCTAAGGTGTTTGATAGTTTACAGGATACCCCCAATGGTCGATGTGGCAATCTTCTCATAGTCAAGGCCATATATATGGCCCCGGTTAATCATCACATGTTCCACCGCCACTTCACCACGATTTTTATCTGGTTGCTGGACATACCGGCAATCTTCTGTTTTTGATAGCTGCGGGCCGCTCTCGCCTTACGTGCTTTTAAACTACAGGAGTGAATTCCAGGGCGCTGATAGTTGCCCACTAATCCTCCCGACCACTGAAGCCAGCAAATCAACAATACCGGCATGTAACCATGCACCACGGACCGCTATAATGATGGAATCCATTTTTGAGCGAAGTCATGGCTGACATCAATATTGAGAATTTTTATCAGCATATCGGGAAGATTCTCAGCATTTTGTACGAACTGTTTCCGACCAAGGCACCCGTATATGTTGATGACGTGGCGGGCATAGATGAGCCGGACGAATATGGCCTGCACAGCCCCCACTACACGGCTGGTTTCTTTGCCCTCGTCTGGTTAGCGGATGAGGGCTACATTCGATATTCAGACGCGATTCGCCAGGATGGAATAGACCAGGCGGCCCTGACGCACAACGCCTTTCTCAGGCTTACACGCCTATCCGACCCAATTTACGTACCACCAGTTTACAAGGTGGATGAGTCGAACCTGGTCCGAATAGCACCTGCTGGTGAACCAAGCCCTTCGGTGATTGAAGATCAGAAGCTGGTTATCAATCAACTGCGAAATGCCCTGCGAAGCGGGGACTCAATCGCCATAAACAAGGTTGTGTTGCATATTCTTCAGGACCATTCCTGAACGGATATGATGAACAAGAGTTTCTGGCAGGTTCAAGAAACTCTGCACAACACGGAATCCTCATAGCCGGTAGTGACTCGGCGCAACCCAGAGAGTTCTTTGTCCAGAGAAGGGTCGCCCGTATCCACCAACAATGGTTTGCCCTGCAAACTCTCAAGTTTTGTCTTTGTTGCGATGACATGCAGATTTTCCAGCCCCACTGCACGAATCACCCTCGGGCTAAATTGTTGATTGCCGCGTCCAAAAATATGTCCCTGACCACCGATTACGGTGACAACGATGCCACTCGGCGTGGACTCTACCAGCGAAAAAATCTGACTTTCGGTAGCATCAGAAAGAATCAATTCACCATCTTTAATCACATCTACTCCCAGTAAAGTGTTCTCAAGATTCAGGGGCTCCATTACCGCAGCCGTCGTGGTTCCCGAGCCGACAAAATACTGAACCCCCGCTTTCATACTATCGATCACTTCGGCTGCAATTTCCTGCAAAACCAAGGCTTCCACCTCCACTCCACCGGATTTGGTCTGCTGGATATAGCGCAGCTCTTCCGGTACGGTCATCTCTCCGCGATACTTTGCCAGCACAGTTCCTCGCCGGAATGCTTCCTCGTCAATATCCCTGACCTCCGCGTCCGTGACGGAAGTGAGCTTCCCCAGGGCAATGTCGCTGACAATTTTCCCGGCAGCTAGCGGGTTATTGGCGAAGACGCCAGAATGCATCTTCACGCCACATGGAATACCAAGCACTACCTGGCCAGGCCTTATAACATCACAAATATCCCCGGCGGTACCATCACCACCCGCAAAAAGGATTATGTCAACGGACTCCGCCTGCATCAGCTCGATTGCCCGCCTGGTATCTTTCGCATTCGTGATATGCTGCGCAACGTCGCCAACGACCTTGTAGTGGTGAGAGCTACCTTTCAGAGCCGTCTCGCCCATATCTCCAGCGTAAGCAACAAATTCAATCTTGTCCGAAACATCGGACAGAGCTTCCAGTGATATACAGGTTCGGGGAAGCACTTTACTTTCTGCACCTGACCGCCTCGCTCGATCAATAAGCTCCCGGTCATCACTTCCTTTTAACGCAGCGGGGCCGCCGATCCCGGCTAGCGGATTCATTACCAGTCCTACTCGCAGCCGCCCGATATTCATCTCTGTTCGCGCTTTAACCTCTTGACGACAGAGCTAAAGGTCAAAATGGTTTCATCCCCAACGAACACCTCACCGGTCACGAATGCCAACGAACGCGTTTTGCGGATCAACTTGGTACGGCATTCAATCAGGTCACCAACACGAGCTGAAGACACGAATTCACAACTGAAGCTCACTGAAACACAATCTTCTTCCCTGTAGTGGTCTGTCGCCTCCATACAAAGTGAAAAATCAGAAAACGTCATCAGAACACCCCCATGAACCAGACTGACGACATTGCAGTGTTTTTCTTCAGCTACGAACGCATAGGTCCTGTTGTCAGGTGCCTGCTTATAGTAAAAGGGGCCGATGTGATCTTCGGCTGGGTCAAACCCAGGATCAGTCTCATAGCCATCTGGAAATGCCATATACCTATTCCTCAAATTTCGCGCCGCTAGCTAGTCTACGAAAAGGCCTAAACCCGTCATGAGCAGGCTAGTCGATCTTTTCAGTTTCTAGCGGATATTCGTCTGGCTCAACATCGGTATCAGGCAGACAATCAACAGCTGCCAGTTTTTCAATGTATGTACTTGAGAGAAGCTCACCAGCTGCCAGCAGGTGATCCAAATACCACCTGGTTGGCTTCAAATTATTGTCAACGTATTCCTGTTGGGCGAGATAAACCCAGGCATTAACAGGGCCGTCAGGACATAGTATTTCCAAGGGCTGCCGGTCATAGCGAACCGGGAAACCTTCATATGGATCCATCATGCTAATCTCATCCGCATTCGTTAACCGATAGACCACGCCTTCGGTTACCGCATCTTTATGCATCACTACATTGGCGGACGCAGCACCGATGTATTTCACCGAGCGCTTGTTAAAAACAAGACGAAAGTCATGAAGCTTGCCAGCCTGAAAATAATCAAACTGCATTTGCCGCTGGCGAACCCTGTCCGGGTTCATATTGCTGCCATAGGCAAAATAGTATGATATGGAAGACACTTAGCCTTTGCGGATCCAGTAGCAGTATTGGTCCCCTGTCTCTTCCTGCTGGATCAACTCATGATTTAGAAACTTACAGAAGTTTGGAAAGTCCCAGGAGGTTGAAGGGTCGGTCGCTATTATCTTGATTACTTCTCCGGATGCCATATCCATCAATTTGTTTCGCGTCACCATTAAGGGTTCCGGGCATCGAAGCCCGCTCGCGTCAACTGTAATGTCTACCTTAATTGCCATATTCTCCAGCGACCATCATTTTTCTTAATAACATCGCCAACCTAATAGCTTTCAATCAAATAGACAGCTAATGCTTCCCTTTCTGCGTCTGACAGCGGGAAAATCGGCATTGGTGGCGTTGGTTTAGCAAAAAGCTGAGCCAATGTCTGAATATTATGTTTTACACCGATTTTTTCCAGGACTTTCAAACCGCTGCCATTGGGATTGTGGCAGCTGATACAGACTTTTGCCCGAAATATCGTTTCACCCTGGGCGGACAAGGTTGACCTTTCATCCGCTGAATAAGAAACAAGCGTTTCCTCAGCGCTAAACTCAGGCTTGCTCTCTGCTACAACTATCTCTAGTTTCTGTTCCTCGCCATAAGCCACACGATAAACCGCTCCAACAAAATCATCGGCAATATAGAAAGCTCCATCAGGACCCTGTGTGACCTCAGTGGGTCTGCCGATCACGTCATCTCCCTGCAGAAAACCACTGACGAAATCTTTTTCTACAACATTACCCTGCTCGTCCCAGTGCAGTGAGACCACCTTATAGCCATCCTTTTCAGCCCTGTTCCAAGAACCGTGCAAAGCGACAATAGCTGCACCGCGATATTCCTCCGGCAAGACATCTCCCCTGACGAACTCAATACCAAGGGGCGCATTGTGGGCACGAAATCCATGGACAGGTGGAATTGAAGTCGCGATTGCATCTTCCTGGCCTTCACCAAAGTCCGGGTCTGGCACCTTGCTTCCGTTGGCAAAAGGCCAGCCATAGTGGGAACCTTCTTCTATCCTGTTTAGCTCACAGGGTGGAAAATCATCACCCAGCAAATCACGGCCATTATCAGTTGCATAGATATGTCCATCATCGGGTGACCAGTCAAAACCTGCACTGTTCCGCATTCCACGGGCAAATATTTTCTCTCCCGAGCCATCCGGCTGATAGCGAACCATCGCCGCGTACCGTTCATCCTCTTCAATACAGACATTGCATGAGGAACCCATGGAGACATACATCAGGTTATCTGGGCCAAATCGCAGTGTCTTCCGCCAGTGCCCCCCTCCGGATGGCAACCCTCGAACAATTCGATGGTAATCACCCTTGGTTTCGCCTGTCAGGTGATCAAACTTTATTCTTCCAATAGCATCTGTCTCTGCAATGTAGAGCCAATCATCAAAAAAATCGAGCCCATTGGGGCCGTTTAGATCATCAATCAGTACTCTGCTACCGTCGGCTTTACCATCACCATTTGCATCCCTGCCAAGTATCATTACCTGGTCAAGTGACGGATTGGCAACCAGCAGGTCGCCATGTTCAGTGAAGCGAAGGATTCTAGCATCAGGAACCTCTGGCGCATAAACCCCCATAGAGAAACCATCAGGCAGCTTAATCTGGTTACTGAGTTTATCAGTATCAAGGTCACCACTAATGATGGGGATATTTACAATGACATAGTATTTCACGAACAGTACCAACAATACAAAGACAGCACTCAGGCCACCTGTGACAATCAGGAACCACTTCAGAACTGGATTCATTCTACTTCCTGTTATTCAATCTAATAATTGGGCATACCAAATGCCACGCCAATACAACTTACGCATAAACGACTCAGCCGTGGAAAGCGCGCCTCAGATATGCCTTCCATATGGTAGCAACGTCCTCAATCAGCAAAAATGAACACTCTAGGGCGTTCCAATATTCCGCCTGGAACCCTGTAATCAAATACCAGAGGCTCTAGGTTGAGAAAAGCGGCCTAAGGCTACTTGAGGAGAAAGACTGCCGCAAGCTGACCAGGGGGTAATTTCCCACAACCAAGGCTCTCCCTTCGACCCAATAGAATGCGCGATCAGCCGAAGGTCATTTCAAACAAATTCAAACCCACCACAACAGAGCGAAAAGATTCCCGCACATACTCAGGGCTCAATTATTGATAAGGACGTTGTCTGCGTTTTCTCATCATAAACTATCTCAACCTCTCCGGATCGCAGCTGATCCAGAACCTGACTGGCCTTAGCCTCAAGCGGAACCTCCTGCAGCCCATATTCTGTGCCTTCGCGCGTCACAAACTCCTGAACTAACCCCGAGAGAGCCGAATCAGACAATGACTGCCATGGTATTTTCATAAAATTGATGCTTTTCATTTTGGGCGTACCACCTGCCAGCCCGCCCCGATTTGCGATAATACCAATTGTGGATATTTACCGGTAAGCTTCCTGTGATCAGATCAAAAACCCCAGTACCGGGGAGCACCTGCCAAAATGACTGAATGAGCAGCAACAATACCCATCGTTGAAGATGAACCGATAACAAGGTCACAGTTGGCTGCTCACTTTGATAGAGAAGGCTACAGTGTTTTCACCGCTGATAGCGCCGAGGGCGTACTGTACGTCGTCAGCCCATATGGGACCACTGGCACTAAATTCTAAGAGACACTTTTCTGCTCATTGTTGCTCCAGTCTATCCCGCTAATCTCAGGTTTTGTACCTTT
>PBRQ01000081.1 GCA_002725995.1 Gammaproteobacteria bacterium | reverse complement strand
TTAAATTAGCAGAAGTGTCTCTTAGCAAACAGGGCTAGGTGGTGCCGTATGGGCTGACGTCACACAGTCCAGCACCAGTGCAACGAACGCGGTGGCAATGACTTTAAGTTTCAATAGGATTCCCCTAAATCAGGCCACTGTAGGAGCCGCCATCAAGTTGCAGGTTTTGACCTCCACCAGACATGTGGCTTTTGCCGAAGGCAAAAACACCTATAGCGACAGCTGTTGCAGCGCAGCGAAACATCACCCAAGTCAAACTACAATAGGGGTGAAGTGTCCCGTAGGAACTTTCATAACACGGTCCAGGGGCGTAGCCTGTATCCTTTAGAAATATAATCGCTATGAAACTGTACTTGAGTGCTTCCATCTATAGATAAACAGAGCACCTAAATCAAACTTCTTTGTGACCCTCATCCTCTTTGAGCATTTTCATCAAGGAGCTCGCAAGCAGCGCTCCGACGATTATCAACGGTAAGGAAACGACAATAGTCGTGGAGAGCACAACTTTGAGACCACCATCGACAAACATCAGAGAGATTGGCAGAAGACCAAGTGCGCAAGCCCAGAAAACACGATGCCATCGAGTCGGATTTTCACCCGAACGTAGCTCACGCGTTGAGACCGAAGCCAGCGTATAAGAAGCAGAATCATAGGTCGTGACAAGAAAGACGACAGCGACGACAAAGAACGCGCATAGTGCTACCTTCCCGAATGGCAATGTCAGCATCACCTGGGTTATGGCGGTGGCTTCACTCTGAGAGGCCATGATGCTGGTGACTGAAAGAATTTCTGAAAGTTCCAAATGCAGTGCATAGTTGCCAAATACCATAAAGAACATCCCGGCACCCAAACTGCCAAACACCAACATTCCCCATATTACTTCGCGAATCGTACGACCGTGGGAAATACGCGTGACAAATATACCGACGAAAGGAGCATAAGCTATCCACCAAGCCCAATAAAAAACGGTCCAGTCCTCAACAAACCTGCTGTTGGTAAACGAGTCAGTCCAGGTACTCATGTGAATGAAATTCTGCAGAACCAAACCAATACTATTGGTTGATGTTTTCAGTATGAACAGGGTTGGTCCCACAGCGAGGACGTAGAACACGAGAGTCAGCGCGATCCATAGGTTGAGGTCCGCCAGTTTCTTAAAGCCTTTCTGAAGACCAAGCCAGGCGCTTGTACCGAAAATCACGATACAGAGCATCACAACGATAGCCTCAAGAAGGAAATCGTGAGCAACGCCGATGATCTCGGCTAGACTCGCTGCAATCATTGGTGTTGACAAACCTAGTGATGTACCTGTCCCACCTATCAAATTGATCATATATAAAAAGTCGAGAAACCTGCCCCGAGCGCTGTTAACACCACCAGGAAGATAAGCCAGACAGCCGGTACTCAACCTAAGGTAGGGCACCTTTCGAACATAGTATGGATAGGCAATAGCCACGGCGGGCAAGCAATAAATCGCCCAGGCACTGATGCCCCAGTGGAACAAACCGTAGCTGGCTGCCCATTCAGCGGCACCGGTTGACCGTGGTTCAATTCCGTATGGAGGCGAATCCAGATAGTAACCCCATTCAATGACTGCCCAATACAGCAGGCCGGCACCAATACCCGCGCAAAAAACCATCGCGATCCAGCTAATTGTTGAAAACTCCGGCTGGCTGTCTAATTCTCCCAATTTGATCCCGCCAAATCGGCTCGCACCCAAATAGACGAGAAAACCGAGCGCACCGATGGCATACCATAGATAGAAGACACCCAGATTGTTGGTAATGACATCATAGGACCGGTTAATCACAAGTGCTGCTTCTTTGGCAGCAAATAGTAAAGGCAGGCACATGATGAGAATCGTTAGTGTGGATGCAGCGAATACCCACCAATCGATGGTTCCGGATTCAGAGCTGGATTGTCTATCGGATTCAGTCATTTCACACCCAATATTTTTTCAACAGACTACACGGATTCCGGCCGGTGTGAACAATGGGACCCACATTGGTGTCGAGCTGTAGAACATCCGCACTCCTTCCAGAATAAAGTAGCCAACCCCGCACTCCAAGGTCGTTGGGATTAACTGTCCCTGCAAAATTCAGCCAATAGCTCATCATCGCTTCTCCAATCTGATAGCCCCCTGCTTCGGTTGGAAGCCACTCATCGTGGGCACCAAAAACATACGGCAATTCGGCACCATCAATGTACAAAATCGAGGAATCAATATCATCAGGCACACCTTTGCACGACGTCAGCATGGCCAGAGCGCAAGCAACCAGATAGCGTATCACTGGTCACGCAATCCTAACGACAACACACCCACCAAATCCACCTTGTTCAATCAGCTCGTGAGCATGAGCTGTCTGCTCAAGTGGGACGCAATGAGTTAAACGATGCTGAAATTGATTATTCGTCAACGCCTCACTAATATCGTTGGCAGCAGATCGCTTTGCATGTTCAGGCATTGCATACACAATGACGGTTCGTATCGTCAGGTCCATAAACATGATGTCCCGAAAGGGGAGGCGAGGTTCCGGGACCTGGGTTGATGAATAGGTAGCAATGGTTCCACCAGTTCGGATACATTTCATAACTTCATGAAGATTAGCACCAAATTCCACCTCAATCACCCGATCAACCTTCACACCCCCAGTCAACTCAAGTACAGTATCTCCCCAACCGGGTTCGCGGTGGTTCACCACTGCTTCCGCACCCAAGGACCGACACAGCGTTTCATCATCTGCGCTACTCGCAGTTGCGATAATTCTTGCGCTGGACTTCTTTGCCCATTGAATCGCATAGTATCCAACACGTCCTGCGCCGCCGGTGATCAAAATGGTTTGTCCATTCACGTCACCGTCGGTATAGACGCAACGATGAGCTGTCATCATGGGTATTCCGATGCACGCACCGACATCAAATGAGGCCTGATCTGGTAGAGGTACAGCTCTGGAAGATTCCAGCGACACATATTCGGCAGCAGTACCCAATCGCCTGTTGAACTGGGCCTGGTAGACAAATACCCGCTCACCGACACGAGATGGATCAACGCCGCCGCCAACCGCTTCGATGATACCGGCACCATCACTGTGAGGAATTACCAGTCCCTCATCCAGAAGGTTCGGAAAAGCGCCCGCCCGCTTCTTCACATCAGACGGATTAACGCCACTGGATTTCAGACGCACGAGCACTTCACCGTTGCCCGCAACGGGCGTCGGCAACTCTCCAATCACAATACATTCTGATGCCGCACCAAATTTCTCAAACCAGGCTGCTTTCATGAAGTACTCCTCCTAATCTAACCAGTTAGACAGGCCTTCGGTGTGCCCATCGACACCAATACTCTGCCCTGAGATGTATCTCCCCGCGGGAGAACACAAAAAGCGAACAGCTTCCGCGACGTCTACTGCATCAACGAATACGCGCATCGAACTTTGTCGCAGATACACGTCTCGAACCGCATCAGCCGATAATCCGCGCTGCTGTGCATCCTTATCTATCACACCATCAATACGAGGACCATTCACACTGCCGGGACAAATCGCGTTCACCCGGATGCCGTTGCATCCAAGCTCCATTGCCCAGGTCTTGGCGAGCCCGATCAAAGCCCACTTGGAAGCTGTGTAAGGCGATCGTAAGGGTAATCCAGACATCGCTGCATTAGATGCGATATTAATGATCGACCCGCCCTGTTTTTTAAGCAGTGGCACCGCCCGGCGAACTGCATAAAATGCGCTACTAAGGTCAATTGAAATGGTTCTATCCCATTCTTCAGGATCAATCTCCTCGACGGGAGCTGTAGGGCCTGCAACACCAACATTGTTCACAAGAACGTCGAGTCGACCATAGTGTGATTCAAGATCCTCGAAGACCCTATCGACGTCCCCTACTTTGGAAGCATCCGCCTGCGATGCAGTTGCTGTGGTCAACACTTCAAGGCATTCACCGATGGTATCTGGATTAACATCACTTAGGTGTACCCTGTAGTCATTTTTGAGCAGACAGTCTGCAATAGCCCTGCCGATACCAGATGCACCGGCAGTGATCAAGGCAACAGGTTTCTCTGGCATAGCTGACTCTCCTCAGCACTGTAAACCAGCAATGCTGCAATCATGGTCGACAGCGGGCAAATGATATATTCGCAGCGATAGATTAGAATAGCTCATCAATATATTAGCGGATCTCACAAAATAAAAAGCTACACCCCCTTTATAGGATACTTATTCTCATTTCATGACCGTCCTGAACAAACGCAGACGTCTGCCGCCACTTAATGCACTTAGAGCCTTCGAGGCTGCTGCTCGATACATGAGTTTCAAGGAGGCTGCAGGTGAGCTAAATGTCTCTCAATCCGCCATTAGTCATCAGGTCAAAACACTGGAGACGTATCTAGGGCTACACCTGTTTGTCAGAAAGACCCGGGCGGTTGAACTCACCCTCAAGGGGAAGTTGTTTTACCCGGTGTTGCGGGATGCTTTTGACCGTCTTGCGGATGGCACCCGACTGATAGAAGAAGGTGAATCCAGTGCAATCCTGACTCTTCATGTGTATTCGACATTTACCATCAGGTGGCTGTTGCCCCGGCTGACTCGATTTCAGGAGCTCCACCCAGATGTCCAGGTCAGGCTTCATACATCCCAGGATGATGTGAACTTTGCCAAAGACGATACTGATGCATCCATCATGATTGGGCAGCCACTGGATAGACATTTAAGCTACCACCAGCTGTTTGCCTGCGAGCTATTTCCAGTTTGCAGCCCCCGATACCTGGAGCGCCATGGCGCAATCTCGGCACCGTCAGATCTGGATAGTGCCAATCTGCTACAGGTATTTCCATCAGCTGCGGATTGGCAGGTCTGGCTGGAAGCTAATGCCGCGCCGCACATCAACCCTGATACGGGTCTGCAATTTGAAAGCTATGATGTTGCGCTTTCCAGCGCCGTACAGGGTATGGGTGTTGCTTTAGGCCAGCAACCCTATCTTAAACAGGAAATTTCTTCCGGCCTGCTCATAGAACTTTTCCCCGGGCGACGGATTAAGAATCCTAATCACTGGTATCTGGTATGCAGGAAGGAAAAAGAAAATCTGCCTAAACTGATAACCTTCAGGACCTGGCTAGAAACTGAGGTTGCTGACGACCCCACCCTCAGGGTTTAAAGAGGAACAGGATACCGTTCGAGTATCGGCCCTAGAGCTTTCTTCAAAGGTGAAAGTCACTCATCAAACGGCCGCTACTCCCCCGTTCCCCGCTGATAACTAGGTTGCCTGACCTGATCAGAACTTGCTGTGCAAATAGTGCGATCATTCTTGTAAAATTCCAGATAGTCGGGCTCGAATTCCAGCTCGCAATAATCCCAGAAGCTGCCTCACCTAGCTCTCGTTATCACTGACCATCTCTTCATACTGAACCCGATGGATCCTGCCCGGTAGCACTTGGTCCCAGTGATCTATGATCTCAATATCGTCCCGGTAGTCATTGCCAATCCGTTGCTGGTCCAGCGTCAAAGACTAGAGGTGTGCGGCCCGCGTCATCAAACGAAGAATTCTTATCTATACATTAATTTTTTTGACGTGTCTTGTGGGGTTATATCCAGTCAAATAGCAGATAGAGTGGGCAGGCACGTGAACCTATCTGACCTGTATGATCGTCCCGGTTCACGATGCAATGCTACCTTCATTTTCACATACTGAATCTGGAACTCCCAGAACCACAAAAACAGGATCAAAACATGAATCAGGAAATCACCATACTTGATGCCGGGATGGGAAAAGCACTCAAAATGCAGGGCGTCGAAATACCGGGGACCATCTGGTCAGCCAATGCACTTCTGGTCGCACCCGAGAAAGTTCAGGAGATTCATGAAGAAAATATCCGCGCCGGTGCTACCATGATTACTACCAACACATACGGGGTAATACGCTCTGACCTGAAAAAAGTCGGTATTGAAGACCAGTTTGAGTCGCTCAATCTTCAGGCGGTTGAGCTTGCAAAAGCAGCCGTCAAAGAGACGGGTACAAAGGTCAAAATCGCAGGATCACTGCCTCCCCTAAATGGTAGTTATCGACCCGATCTCGTACCTCCTCTGGATGAGATTGAGCCTCTTTACCGAGAGCAGGCCACCATCCTGGCTGCGCATGTCGATGTGTTTCTTTGCGAGACAATGTCACACATCAATGAAGCTGTTGCTGCAGCCAGCGCAGCCAGTAGAACAGGGAAACCCGTCATTGTCTCCTTCACACTACACGATGAAAAATCGGGTACTCTGAGAAGCGGGCAATCTCTTGAAGATGCCATTGCACAACTCATTCAATTTGATCTTGAGGGACTTTCGGTGAACTGCTCTCTTCCCGAACGAATTACCGACGCTATCCCAATACTTTCAAAATCTAGAGCAACTTTAATTGGCGGCTATGCCAATGCTTTTACACACGTTCCGGAAGACTGGTTACTGGATGGAGAAAAGCCAACGGATCGGACTCTTCAGCTCAGGGATGATTTGCCACCAGAAATTTACGCGAAGTTCGTAGATCAGTGGATCAAAGATGGCGCTAATCTGGTTGGTGGTTGTTGCGGTACGCTTGCTTCACATACTGCGGCCATTGCAACGCTCGTGCAGTCAAAATAGCAAACCAGCTTAACCAGTTTTTGGGCGCGCCCAATACCTCGTTGGGAGGCTCGGACAGCGTGGATTGACCAGACCATGGCAAATTCGTAACCAGTTTGAATATCTGAAGAAATATCAAAGCCAGGAATACTCTAATTGGATGTGTGCCTAAAAAGGTGATGTTTACAACGCCACCTCCACCAGATAGGTGGCTTTTGCTGAAGGCAAAAACACCTATAGCGACAGCTGTTGCAGCGCAGCGAAAGCCAACGCCCACCCTACCCCTGGCGCCGCTCTATCATGCGCTGAAAGTGCTTCCCCGCATTGGGCTCTGGAGAATCCTGGTCATCGGGCCCCATAAACGACGGCATTATTGGACCCTCGACGGGTATCGATAATTCAAAGCGTTCGCTCGCTGGAATATCGCATACCTCATCGTCACAGGTCTGCCATTTCAATATGCCGGAAAGCGTCACCGCAGGACTGTCATTGTCGACCGTTAGCCCGCCGTTAATCGTTACCGGCAGCCGCAAACGAACACGATCGTGATGCACCTGAAACTCCTCGCCCGAAGCGCCCAAACTATGCGGTTCACTCGGCGGTCGAATCAGCTCTCGCTTCACGATCCGCGGGTTGGCATCGAGTTCGAGCGTGACAGCTACAGTACCTTCCGGTGCGGGACTGGCATACACATGGCGGCCCGGGGGTACAGTCAGATCTGCTACCAGGTCACGCTGCACACAGGCGGGCAGATTATCACCGTCCAGATAAACCCGGGCATTCGCCTCAGTAGGTGCCACCTGCTCGATTGCCTCGACCGAGATGCTCTCGCCGCACACAGCACGAACCAATTGCTCCGGACCCACCCGCACGGCCAGGTTATTCTCAAAGAATTTATGGGTAATCACACCTTCTGCATCAAGCACGTAGGTACCCGGATAAGGAATACCGAACCAGGGGTGATCGTCTTCTGCTATCAACGTATTCAATAGGCCAAAATGTCGAATCACCATGGAGTCAGGGTCAGACAAAAGCTTATAGGTCGTTCCATATGCCTGCTGAAAATCTTTGAGCGCATCAGCTTCGTCATAACTTAAGGCGTAGACCCGCGCACCAGCGTCTGCTAGTTCCTGCATACCTTCCTGCAACTGCACGAGTTGCGATCGGCAGGGGGGTCACCATACCGCGGAGCGGAAAAATAGGAATATCGCTGGGCTGTCGCCACGGTCCGCATGCAGATCGAAGGCTTCACCGTCAGCATCAATACAACGCACATCGGGCATGTGCTCACCGACCGAGGGTCCCGTTGGGAATTTGCCCTTTGGGTCTGACCGGGGGCCGTTGCCGGGTCGAAATGGCCCTTCAAAGCCATCCTGATCTAGCCAGCCGTTTTCCGTCTGCTCAGCACGCGTCTCCATTTCTATCGTCATGATCAGCTCCTGGATTTCATTTCGTTCAGCGATTGAAAATAATGCCCATCTACTTGTATCGCATGATGAGAGCAGTGTATATCCTGTTGTTACCGATAGCCTAACCGGGTGGGAATACCTTCCATCGAGCTGGAGAAACGCATGCGATTCATTGGATTGATCTTTCTTCTGATCCTGTTCTCTGACGCTCGAGGGGCTGAAGATGAACAAGCTCCGCCTTATGAGCAGCAGATAGAGGGA
Organism: Gammaproteobacteria bacterium; assembly: GCA_002725995.1. GTDB lineage: Bacteria > Pseudomonadota > Gammaproteobacteria > Pseudomonadales > Azotimanducaceae. The sequence continues at coordinate 38,035 of PBRQ01000081.1, read as the reverse complement.
CTGAAGACACTGGGGGGGCTTCTTGATGTTCATCAGGACATTGAAAAAGGACGGATCCTGATTTCACTGCCACCCGCCGATGAGACCGGTTTCATCAGTCGCCTGATTTACACCGAGTATCTTGCCTCCGGTCTGGGCTCGAACCCCGTTGGATTAGATCGAAGTCAGTTTTCCAAGGCGCATGTTCTCGTGTTCCGAAAGGTTGGCTCCAAGGTATACGCGTCCCTGGAAAACTCCGCATATACCGCTGTCACCAAAAGTCAGCTGGAAAGAGTCGCAACCAGAGACAGCTTTGGGTTTTCTACTATCTGGGCCGGTGAGATTGAATCGGTTTCAAAGAGCGGGAAACTGCTGATCGATATATCCTCCCTTTTGCTGCGGGATACCCACGGTATTGCATCAACCCTGGAGAAAACCGGACAGGGGGCCTTCAAGAAGGCAGACCAACTGAGTTATGTAGACCCCCTGGCAGTGTTGGTTTTCCCGAGGAATATCGAGATGGAGGCTGTACTAACGTTTGAAAGTAGTCAGCCTGGTATCGAGGTAGTCGGTACCACTCCTGATCCCAGATCTCTCAGCTTACGAGTTCACCACAGTCTGGCAGCCCTTCCAGAGGCTGGCTACCGTATACGTTGGGCGGACCCAAGAGTGGGTGTACTGGCCAGAACAGTCCGCGACTATGCAGCGCCCCTCGACAAACCCGTTGTGAGGCAAATGGCCATCAGACACAGGTTGATCAAGAAGAACCCCGGCACCGATTTGTCGGAGCCGATTGCGCCCATCATCTATTATGTCGACCGCGGAGCACCTGAGGCGGTGAAGTCTGCCCTGATTGAAGGAGGAAACTGGTGGAAGGATGCATTTCAGGTCGCAGGGTACGAGGGTGCGTATCGTGTAGAAGAGATGCCTGAGGAAATGCATCCACTGGATATTCGCTACAACGTCGTGAACTGGGTGCATCGTCAAACCCGGGGGTGGTCCTACGGTCAGACTATCGTCGACCCGCGGACAGGGGAGATACTGAAGGGGCATGTCCTGCTTGGTAGTCTCAGGGTGCGCCAGGATCGAATGATTTTTGAAGGGCTCGTAGGCTCTGACAAAACGGGTACCGGCAAAGTAGATGATCCGATCCAAGCTTCGCTGGAGCGCATTCGTCAACTCTCTGCACACGAAATTGGCCACACCCTCGGATTCGGCCACAACATGGCTGCCAGCACGGTGCTGGGTAAATCGAGTGTGATGGACTATCCAGCACCGGATCCAAGTATCGACAAGGACGGACAGATCACGTTGGAAAAGGCATACGGCAGGGGCGTTGGTGCCTGGGATCTTTTTACCACCCGCTGGCTGTACAGCGAAATCCCTTCTAACGTCGATGAGAAGACATATTTGGATAACATGGTAACAGCCGGATTCGAACAGGGATTGAGATTTGTCTCCGATGCTCATTCAAGACCCATATCGGCAGCCCACCCCTTTGGCAGTGTCTGGGACAATGGCGAAAACCCGGTGGCGAAGCTCGAGGAGGTCATGCAGATTCGCCGCCTAGCCCTCGATCGATTCGGTAAAAACAAAGTCGCTGTAGGAAGACCCTTGACGGAATTGAAGAATGTACTGGTGCCGATCTACCTCTTTCATCGATATCAACTGGCTTCTGCTGTGAAATCGGTAGGTGGTGTGGACTATAGCTACAAAAGTCGGGGTGACAGTCTACCGACAATGGCCATTGTCCCACCAGAGCAGCAGATGAGAGCGTTGAATGCCGTGCTTTCTTCGCTTGATCCTGTCCATCTCGATCTTGGCGAAGAGCTGTTAGGATCACTGAACCCCGGATTTTTTGTAGGCCCCATAACGCTGCGTGAACGTTTTCCTGAGCGGAGTCAACCCATGTTTGACCTGTTGGCGGCTGCTGAAGTAGCCTCCTCAATGACACTGCAAGCCATATTGAATCCAGCAAGGATTGCGCGGCTGGTCGAACATAATATTCGTGACGCAGCATTTCCTTCACTTAGTCAGGTTATGAATACCATTGAAGCCAGGATATTTCAGAAGCCAAAGAACGAAAGTGTGAGGCACGAAGCGTTGCGCAGAGTCACTCAGGCAAGTTATGTCAAGGAGTTGCAGCAGCTGCTATCCAAGTCGGATTTGGCCACTGAATCTGAGAATACTATTCTCAGTCAGTTGTCCGGCTTGAATGCCACTCTGAAGCGCAGTCGTGCCAGCAAGCGCTGGAAGGACCATCATGAAAGCCTGAAATCTTCGATCACTCGATTCCTGGCGCGGCCTGCCGAACCTGTGCAAACGTTGCATGATTCAATACTCCCACCGCCGGGAAGCCCAATCGGGTTCGATCCCTGGAATGAAACTGTGATGGACTGCTGGTTTTGTGATCTGACGGTGAATTAGTGGCACAATCAATGTTGTAGGGGAAGAGGAAGAGGAAGGCGAACCCAAAAGTACAGGTGATGTACCTTTCCAAATATCTTACATTCACGAGTAGAGGAATCTAAATCCTCGCTTAACTGGAGGAGCAGTATGCAGAAGAAGCAGTATCCCGAATTCTCAGCACAAAAGTATGCAACGTCGTTGAGGTTGATTATATTGTCTGTCGTTAGCGTGATACTTGCTATATCAGGATGCTCGGCACCCAACCCTTCCGGTACTGACTCATCTAACCAGTCCACGGTGGATGAACGTAAGGTTGTTGCCGCAAAAGAAGGCCCTGCGGACCAGGGGAAGCCCGAACAGGACAGCATCGATGATCAGGCGATTGTGACAGCACATGAACGGGATCAGTATTCAAAACCTCAGGAAGTCTTTGTCTTTTCAGGTGTCAGCGAGGGGAGCGTGGTGGTGGATGTGGGAGCCGGTAGTGGCTATAACACCTCGCAGCTGATACCACTCGTTGGCAAAACTGGTATGGTCTATGCGGTACGTGGTAGTGCTGCTCTTGAGGAACGGATTGCAGATGGCGATATGGCGGGAACCAACAATGTGGTGATAACTGAAGAAGCTACCGCTGTGCCAGATGGTGTTGCTGATGTTGTGCTTCTGATTCGTGAATTCCACCTAGCTCCTGATCATCCCGTTTATCTTGCAAATGTCCATCGCATGCTGAAAACGGGCGGTAGCGTGGCCGTGGTAGAGGTTCGAAGCGGCAAACCCATTGGCTATGACCATACGTCGCACAGGAGCGGCGAACAGACTGTCATCAAAGAGTTTGAAGAAGGCGGGTTTGAATTTGTCGGAGAGTCCGACATGTTACGACGTGAAAGTGACGACTACACCGCCTACGCACCGGCCGGAAAGCGTTACATTACAGATCGCATGCTGTTGATCTTTCGCAAGATTTAGCGACGGCCGACGCAGTGGATATAACTTACCAGGGATTACAGGCGTGTTCTTTGGTTCAAATTGTCAGCGGCTGACCAAAGCTGTCTGAAAAGCACATCTTCTCAACCGGGCGCCTCGTAATTGGACCATGTCCTTTGCCCCTTGGATAGCCAAGGGGTATAACAGCGCATGTATGCCAGTCTTCAGGAATGTCCAGAAGATCTTTCATGACTACCTCTTCAATACAAAGCAATGTGGTCAGTGTACAGCCGACGCCTTCGTTAACGCAGGCCAGCATCAGATTCTCAACAGCCGGGTAGACAGACCCTCCGCCCACAACGGACTGGCGATCAAGCCCCGCATCGGTAATAGCCATAAGTTTTGGGTTGAAGCAGAACACCAGCAGCACCGGTGCTTTCCCCAGATTGTCACCCAGAAGATTACTCGCGGCCAGTATACGCTCCTGTTTCTTCAGGGCTTCACCCTCAAGACCCGCCAGGCCCTTACGGTAGCTCTTCTCAAACCCTTGCCACTGCGGCTTGTAGAGATCACCAATCTGCTGCCTTTTTACAGAATCCTTCACGACGATGACACGCCAGGGCTGGATATTGCCCCCGCTTGGCGCCCAGACTGCAGCCTGAAGAATTCTGCTGAGTACGTCATCAGGAATGGGATCTTCACGCAGGCGCCGTACTGCACGCAAAGTGCGCATGGCTTCATAAACAGGCATGGAAGAATCAGGCATGGGAGAAATCCATAAATATTTTGACGGAAGCAAGCATAATAAACACTTTGTTGGGTAAGGTCAGGCAGCGATTTAGCCAAGTGCCGACAGAATGATCAAACCTGATAGACAGATGCTAAGGAGCACGTGATGTCAGAAGCAGATGTATTATTGCAGTCAGCAGAGGTATTGAGTCGAAGCTTTTATGAGAAGACTGACGAGATAAAAAAGGCGCAAAGGGTACCGCCGCCCTGAAACACTCATCACAGGCGTGTTTGCGCCAACAGGCCATGCAGAGAAAGTCGATGGCGGTTTTCAAGTCTCAGGTCAATGGCAAGTGGGATCGGGAAGCCAGAATGCCGGCTGGGTACTGGGTGGCTGTATGTTGACTGAAAATGGATCCGAGGCTCAAAAGCACGCGCTGCTGCCACGGATCGCAGCTGGAGAACTGCTACTCAGCTACGGACTTTCTGAACCAAATGTTGGTGGCAATCTAGCAAGCGTTGAGACAAGCGCAGAAAGACAGGGTGATCAGATAATCGTCAAAGATGCCAAGCGATGGTGTACCGAGGCGGACTGGGCCGACTACATCTACTGCCTTGTTCGAAGCGGCAACCAGGATGCCCGTCACAACAACCTGTCAATGCTGCTGATCTCTACAGATACACCAAGCGTCACCATGCAACCGATTGAACATATCAGCCTGCGATACACAGTGTCCATGGATGTGTACTTTGACGATGTCTGCCTTGATTCAGATGCGATAGTTGGTGGACCAGATATGTGGAACCAGGGCTGAAAACTGCTCGCCGGCAAGGCACTCGATGTCGAGAAAATCGAGGTCACCGCCTGTGCATTTGGCACACCCCGGGCGGCGGTAGAGGAAGCCTGGCAGTATGCAAAGGATCGTGTGCAGTTTGGCAAGCCCAGTGCCCAGCATCAGCCAATCCGACATAAACTGGTGACAGCGAAGACCAGGCTGCGGGCTGCAAGACACATGCTCTATCACGGCGCATGGCTGGCGAATGAAGGCCTCCCCTGTTCTGTTGAAACATCGATGGCCAAGCTGTTTGTTGCTGACGTCGGTATGGAGATCGCGCTAACCTGTCAGCAGGTCATGGGCGCCTATGCACTCTCTGATGCCTATGCCATCGAGCGCAATGTGAGGGACCTTCTCTCGGCATGCCCATTGTCGGTGGCTCCAGTGACATGCAGAAGAACAACCTGGCATCGATGCTGAAGCTGTAGGCCTACTAAGCAAACAGATTGGGCAAGAAATCCAGCACATCCGGCCCAATGGCACTGCTGAAGAAGGTCTCCAAAGCTGCCTTGTTACCGCCGTCTACCTGCGCCAGGGAACGAATAATCGTGTCTGTGCCGACGGAGCTGTACATGTCATGAATCACAGCTTCAAGTCCCTGGCACTCACTTATATCGCAATCACTGATAGCAGTGCGGCCGAAATGTGACTCTGCCAGCTTGGATCCCGTCATCAGGGTCCACCTGAGGTTGGTACTGAAAAAACTGGCTTCACTGAGATCAGCTTCACTGAGGTCAGCTGAGGTCAGGTCCGCGCCGCCGAACTGGGCACCGAGGAGATTTGCCCCCTTTAAGTGGGCACCTCTGAAGTTTGCCATAACCGCCGTAATTCCAGTGAGGTTAGCGCCCGTAAAGTCTGCTACAGAGGCATTTGCTTCGGAGAGGTGAGCACCCTCAAGATTGGCACCAGTGAACAATACACCAGCCAGGTTGGCTTCACTGAGATCGGCTCCTGCCAGCTTTGCGCCACTTAAATCAGCATCTTGAAGTTCCAGCCTGACCCCAGGATTTTCCTGGCGCCACTTGGATATCGCCTCTGCTCCCTGTTTAACGAGGGTTACATGTTCTGTGTTTTGCATATTCTACCTCCAGCTTTCTGCTCGGCATTTCTTAGGCCAGTGTAATGGGCTCTGTAACACCGTGTATGTCTTTGATTATTCTTACACCAGCAGCGAGTCCACTGCATGGCAATTAGTCGATTCCTGTATCAATTTGCGATCATTTTCGTGGGTGTCAGCACGAAGACCTTAAATTTTCGCTGGCAATGCCTCTGAAAGTAATGCCACAGGGGAAACAGGCTGGTCAGGATTGGCCAGAATCGATCTAATTCCTGCTCACTCATCGTGCGTACCGAGACTTCCCAGTTCTGATCCTTAAGCTGTACCTTGCCACGCCCAACCTGGTCAAGATTGAGCGCCCACTGGGGCGCAACAGGCAATCCGGCAAGGGAACCTACGGCAATCCAGGACCCGCCATAGGGCATATAATTAGTGGCAAGTGTGTGTTCTTTTCCCGACTTCCGGCCAATAGAAGTCAACAACAGACTGGGTCCGCCTTGCGTTGACCATTGCCCCTTGGTTGCGTTGAATCTGTCAACCTCCATCTTCGCCAGCATGGCGGGATTCAACACGAGGTCCTCTTTTTTATGCTCGGTAACCTCCACCCAGCCATCGGGGGTGTCTTCCCACTGGCGATTGCCAATCAGGGCAGCCCACTTGTCCTCCTGCAGAAAATTTGGTCTAGGAATTTGTGTTGCGCTCATTATTTCTCCTCTTTGCAGTGTAATAGCCCCGGCACTCTCCGATTTCGACGGAACTCCAAGGGTATCAAACCATTCTATTGTAGAAAGCGTCTAGTTTCGGCGATCAGCATATAGTCGTTGTTTTCTACTGCATTCGCAAGAATTGACAGGGCGATTGTACGCCTTCATACAAATTATGTAACTTGAGTACATATCGGCCTCTTATCCGCGACAAACCTGTTCTTAACTTCACACAAAATGACAGCCATAATGTGCGGGGCAATCGCATGGCATCACTATGGCAAAAACAGACAAACAGCTGGCAGTAATTCTACTTAACCTGGGAACTCCAGATGCTCCTACAGCTCCAGCAATAAGACGCTACCTTGCGGAATTTCTGTCCGATCCAAATGTAGTGAACCTACCCCGCTTCATCTGGCTGCCTATTCTGTACCTGTTTATCCTGACCTTCCGGCCACGAAAACTGGTACACAAGTACCAATTGGTCTGGGGAACCCACGATGGACCCATTAGAAATATCACCAGGGCCCTAGCAAAGAAAACACAGCACTTCCTGTCGCGGCATCACCAGGACAGCAATATCACCGTCAGGTCCGCCATGACCTATGGTGAACCGTCAGTGGACAGGGTCATCGGAGAGATGGAGAGTGACGGCGTCTCAGATTTTTTGTTCCTGCCCCTTTATCCACAATATGCGACTGCCACGACAGCGGCTACCCATAGTCAGATAAGCCTTACCCTGTCGTCCCGGACTATCCCCAACTTCCGATTCGTATCCAACTACCACCAGCATCCGGCTTATATTCACGCCCTGACCAAAGCTATAGAACGATACGCCCAGTATCTGGCCAATGGCACCCGGCTGATTTTTTCCTTCCACGGTATTCCACAAGCTCAAGCAGACGGAGGTGACCCCTATGCGGATCAGTGTCGTCGCACGGCAGATCTTGTCGCCCACAATCTAGGACTGGAGGATGGGGACTGGACACTAACCTTCCAGTCCCGTTTCGGACCAACCAAATGGCTGCGCCCTTACACCAGCGAGGTACTGGCCAATCTTCCTGGCGAAGGCGTCTCAGAGGTACTGATGATCTGCCCTGGATTCGCGACGGACTGCCTTGAGACAATTGAAGAAATTAAGCTGCTAAACCGTGGGATTTTCATGCAGGCTGGTGGTACAGCTTTCAGATATGTGAAGGCACTGAATGCGACCGACGATCATGTCGCCATGGTGGCGGATATTATTAATGACCATTTGCTCATGGTTGAGCGCTAGCTAGTTCCTGTCCGTAAATGCCATATCGCGAACGAGGCTTACAAAACACATAAACCGTTAGCCTACAAAAAAAATCACTTAAGAAGGAAGGGGCCCACTAGGATAACCTCCTCGATATTAGAAAACGGACAGAAACTAGCCATTTTCACCTTCTTCTGGCTACTGGGGTGAAAATTCATCGTCATCGGTTGGCAGCTGGTATAATAAAAAACCCGCGACCCGGTCGCGACCTTGCTCAACAGCGAACTCCAATGCTTTACATGCATTTTCAACCAGCCCTTCAGAAGATTCCGTCCCATGGAGTGATGTGATTCCACCGGAGGTCGTAACCTTAGCATCTTCGTCATTAGCAACCGTGATCTGTCGAATCAGCTGACTGATGCGATTTATAATCAGAACCGCATCATCTTCGGTAGCCCCGGACAACAACGGTCCAAAGGTATCAGACCCTTGCCTTGATACGACATCCACTTCACGTAATGCAGCTTTGACAATACGCACAAATAATTGCAGGACCTCGTTCGCACTGCTGAGCCCATGCTTGTCTACAACATCATTAAACTGATCGACCTGCAGGACAGCAAGGGTTGAAGTAGTAGGTGCCCCGCTCACTCATACCACGATGCTGAGTGAGAACTTCAAGGAAGTGTGACTGGTTATAGCACCTGGTTAGCTCATCCAGGGTCGTGCCTGAAGAGAGGGTTGCCTTAATCGCATCCAATTCCTCACGAGTACCGGACAGCTCATCGTTCGCCTCCTTTAGCTCTCGCTCCATCCTGTCCAGGGCACGATTAATGACAAGATTGGGCGCTACCATCATCAAGGCCATCGTGATGCCGATAACGATGAGCTGCTGCATATTCCTTCCGGGGAGAAGGAACAAGACAAGCCCATAGAGGACCAGGGTATTGATGCCCAGCAGCAAAAAGATTCGGGTTTTCCGTGTCATTCTATGCCTTCAACGATAGATCGCAGTTTCCAAGTCGATTGACGCCAGCGATAATACTGAAATCGGGCATCTACGCCAATCTCAGTTCTAGCACCAATATTCTATGGATGTTGGACTATTAGCCTTGTGAATATGACTCACTTCAAAAGGTCGATGCGGATAATTCCTTGTTGGTAATAAACTCCAGCAGCACGGCCTGCCCGTTCTCCGTTGCCTCGATGCCACGCTTTAAGGCTGGAATGATCTCATTTGGATCGGTCACCCTCTCGCCATAGCCACCAAAGGCTTTCGCCATATTGGCATAGTTCCCGGAAATATTGGTACTCCCATATTTTTCTGTTGATACCTGCATGATGGGTATTTCTATGGCCATGGAAAAGTTATTGAAGAGAATAGACAGGATTGGAATTTGTTCACGTACAGCAGTCTCAAAATCCATGCCGGTGAAACCGATAGCTGCATCACCCCAAACATTGATACAAAGCGCATCCGGGCGGGCCAGTTTTGCCCCCATTGCAAGCCCAAGACCATAGCCCAACTGTGTTGTTTTTCCCCAGCCAATATAACTGAGGGGTATCGTACTTTCCCAGAAGGGTGTTATCTGATCCCTTGGACTACCCGCATCGTGGGTAATAATTGTGTTGTCAATATCAACAGTATGAAGCAAATCCCAAAGCACTCGATAAGGGTTAATCGGAGTGTTTTGGCTGGTCAATTTCGGCATCCATTCCTGTAGCCAGGATTCCTTGGTTTCCTTAATCCGCAATGGGGTTGGCACCTTTCGGGCTTCCGACTCAGACCTGTCCCTGCTATCCAGTGCAGAGTTCAAGCTCTGCAATATCAACTTTGCGTCTCCTGCGAGGGCATATTTAGCAGGAACATCCTTGTTTAGATCCATTGGATCCAGCGTCGCATGAACGATGGTCTTGCCACGGGGAATCCGCACACCAAACCCTGTGAGCGCAAAACTGCAGCCAATGCCAAAAATCACATCTGCTTCCTGCAGAAATTCATGAACATTTTTTGGAATACTGCGTCCACCTGAACCCAGGGACAAAGGATGATTCTCTGGGAATGCGCTCTTTCCTTCCAAACTTGTAGTCACCGGGATATTCCATTCCTCCGCCAGCTGCTTCAACTCTGGCCATGCCTCGGCATAGTGAACTCCCTGACCAGCATATATCACAGGCTTCTTGGCCTTCGACAATACGTCCGCAACCTCTTCAATCACAGCCGGGTCTGCCACACTCCGGGTAGAGAAGCTCGGTACATAGTTGAAATTGTCGTCTACCTCTTCACCGAAGACATCCAGGGGTATTTCAATCAGCACCGGCCCCGGGCGACCATTTCGTAATTGCCAGAAGGCCCGCCGCATGACATCCGGCAGGGAACGTCCCATGGTCAATGGCTCAGCCCACTTGGTGATATGCTTCATGTTCTGGGTTGAATTAAAATTTGGAAAGTAGTTGGCAAGGCGACGCTGGTAGCCTGCAGGCATCACCAGAACCGGTACCGATTCACTATAGGCCTGGGCAATGCCACCAAATGAATTTTCCGCGCCGGGTCCATGCTGCATGACAAACACACCGATATCGTTTCCGGAGCTCAGGCGACTTACGGCATCAGCCATATGAAGACCTACTCTCTCCTGCCGAACGATAATAGTTCTGATATCAACTTCGGCAGCCGCCTCAATGATGGGATTGACTGGATAGCCAATAATGAATTTTACACCTTCCCTCTTTAAAACCTCCGCAATTGCGTTAGCTACAAGCATATTTTTCTCCGCCTCTTCACCCTTCCTGTTGCTGGTTGCATCACTATCGGTTCGGTCCTCGCTCCATCGGGTATGGCTGCCACCTCTCCAGTTCAACCCTCGGCAACACCGACGGATTAACGCAACTCCTCGGCCATTTTCCTTCTAACACCAGTGCGACTTCCCGGCCAACCCGCCGCCTAGTTTCTGGCCGCATCCTGGTGGTCGCGGAAGCAACGTGAGGCGTCAGCACCACATTATCCATTCCCAGCAGTGGGCTATCCTGGCCCGGTGGTTCTTTCTCCAGTACATCCAGTCCGGCGGCGGCGATCTTCCCGCTTTGTAGCGCTGAAATGAGCGCAGCCTCGTCTATCACCGGCCCACGACCACAATTGATTACCGCCGCACCTGGTTTCATCCGCTCAAATTGCTCACTACTCAACATACCCCTAGTCTCCCTGTTCAGTCCGGGATGTACCGAGAGGTAGTCAGATCGTTCCAGTAATTCACCATATGACACAGGCTCTACTCCCTCTCCTGTTATCTTTAGCTCCGAAATATAAGGGTCATAGGCAATGACCTGCAATCCAAAAGCTTTGGCCCGCCGGGCAACCGCCCGTGCAACATTGCCAAATGAAATCAAACCCAATGTCTGGCCCCAGAGGCGCGGTACTTGATTCAATACGGGTCTTCCCTTGTGCCAGCCATCTTCACCCACAAGCTTGTCCATTATTTTTACGCGCCGAGCACAGGCCAAAAGCAGCGCCATGGTGTGGTCAGCCACTTCTTCTATGAAGACATCCGGCACATTGGTAATGACGATCCCGGCTCTTGTCGCAGCATCAACATCCACCATATCAACACCAACACTGCCTAGACCAATCACGACACATTTGTCGAGACCAGCAATGACTTGCTCATCAATCTTGATGCCCCAGGAGGTTATCAGGGCATCAGCATCGGATGCTCCTGAAAGAAAGGCATCGGCATCAGCGCCGTCAACTTCTACGAGTTCAGCCAGCGGAGCCAAAGCTTCGAGCTCAAGTGCGTACCTCTCGGACATGGGTCCTTCCCTGGTTACAGCCGGTACCTGCAAAGCTACTTTCTTCTTACCAGCGCTATCTTTTCCTGCCATAGTTATTGAGTTCCTGTAATCATCTTGTAAATTTAGAACGCTCTATACTGACAGACCGTCTCAAGAATTAATATCGAGTATTGCAGGTAGATATATGCAAAATACGACTTAATAAGGAGCAGCTATGCAACACTGGAACCTGGGTGATACGAGAATAACGCGAATCGAAGAGTTGACAGGGCCACTATTTGACCCCGTCTCCTTTTTCCCGAACTACTCGGCCGAAATAGTGGAGAAACATCGAGACTGGATCTACCCCAACCATATCGATTCCGCCTCAGGCAACATCATCGCAAGCATGCATTCCTGGCTTATAGAAACGCCGCATCACAAGGTGCTTGTTGACACCTGCATCGGAAATGACAAAGACCGTATGCCTTATCGAGACTGGCATCGAATGCAGTCACCCTGGCTCAATAATTTCAAGATAACTGGCGTGACCCCGGATCAGATTGATTTTGTGATGTGCACCCATCTCCACATAGATCATGTTGGATGGAACACTCAACTCAAGGATGGCCGATGGGTACCTACCTTTGCCAATGCCAAATATGTTTTCTCAGAAATAGAATTCGAATTCTGGAAAGAGGAACGAAATGCTGAAAATCCGGATGTATTTAAGAAGGTAAATAACCAGGTCTACGATGACAGCATTCTGCCCATTGTGGGGCTTGCGGAAATGATTGATGGTGAGGTTGACCTGATTGACGACCTGCTACACATTTCACCAGCACCGGGACACACCCCGGGGAGCATCACCCTTGCCCTTTCATCCAGGAACAGTGAAGCACTGTTTACGGGTGATATTTGCCACCATCCAATTCAGGTCTACGAACCACACTGGAACAGCGCCTTCTGTGAGATGCCCGATGAAGCGATTAGTACACGAAGAGCAACGCTTGAACGCTGCGTCGAATCTAATTCACTCATGATGCCAGCCCATTTTGGGCCTTCGTTCGCTGGATATGTTCAGGATGCTGGCACCGGTTTCAGTTTCAAATTCTGTGACTAAACCGCTTCGCTTCTGGGTCCGGGCTGGAACAAACTAAAAATCATCGTGTGGGTCCCAGTCAGGGTCGAGTACGCCGAAGAAAAGATCCAGCATCCTGTAGGTCAAACCCCAGACCACCTCACCATGGACATCATAGCCAGAGTACCGGTGACGCTCCCCCAGTACGTGAAATTCACCAACGGTGATTGAGTCACCGGAATACATATCGTTCAGGGAGCCCCACAGGATCTTAGCTACTTCATAATTTGGTTTGAATTGGGCCTGTTCATTCTCCAACGCATATACAAAAGGGGTTACCACCAGGTCCAGATTTCGGCCTCTTGGATTGGCACGGACAGAATCAATCTCGCCAATGAAACGTGCGTCCTGAACAAGGTCCAGGCCGATTTCTTCCAGAATTTCTCGCTCTGCTGTCTGCCTGAGGTTTTCATCTGCTGGTTCACGGTGCCCACCCGGAAATGCCATGTGCCCGGACCAGGGGTCACCATCGTGCTTCGCTCTCAGAATAAATAGCGCCTCTGTATGATCATCGGATTGCTTGAGAATAATAGCGACTGCAGCCCACCGGGTGTCAGCATGCCTTTCATAATGGGCGGGCTCGTGATCCGATACTACTTTTGCTATACGTTCTATTGTTAGTGGCATCCGATTTCCGCGGAGTAGGCAGCTGTCTTAGGCATTGATAACTCTCCGGTAGATCAGGACATCATAATGGGACATTATTCGAACCGATTTCAAAGATTGATGTCACTAGTATGGTGATAAAGTGTTCTGCACTCAAATTGACTCCACGACCAACAAAGAGGAATTCCATGTACCGTCTACTCTCGCTCCTCCTGCTCAACTGCTTATTGATAAGTTGTGCTGTCAATCCTGTAACAGGAAAGAATGAATTGTCTTTCGTATCGGACGCACAGGAACTTTCCATCGGCAGTGAACAATACCTGCCATCACAACAATCCCAGGGTGGTATCTACCTGGTTGATCCTGGTCTGACGAGGTACGTAGACCAGGTCGGGCAGAGAATCGCAAACGTGAGCGACCGCCAGTTACCTTATGAGTTCGTCGTGCTCAATAACAGCCAACCTAACGCCTGGGCTTTACCGGGCGGCAAGATTGCAGTGAATCGGGGTCTGCTGTTGGAGCTGGACAACGAGGCTGAATTAGCAGCAGTACTCAGCCATGAGGTTGTCCACGCAGCGGCAAAGCATGGCGCAAAATCAATGCAGCGGGGCTTGATTCTTCAGGGAGTTCTCCTGGCAACCACAATCGGCGCATCAAATTCAGACTATGGCAACTACATCGTTGGTGGTGCCCAGTTGGGCGCCCAACTATTAACGCAACGCTACGGGCGCACCGCAGAACTCGAATCTGACTCCTACGGCATACAGTACATGGCAGCTGCAGGATATGACCCCAGCGCGGCCATTACACTTCAACAGACTTTTGTTGAGCTGTCCGCCGGAAAAGACAGCAGTTGGCTGACAGGATTATTTTCCAGCCATCCTCCTTCCCAGGAACGCGTTGACGCGAATCGGGCAAGTGTCTCGGCATTATCACCGCTACTACGCGGTGATCTGGAGCTTGGAAGGGAGCGATATCAGAAGCAGATCGCCTACTTGAGACAAAAACAAAAGGCATACAGCGCTTTTGACAAAGCCGATACGCTCAAAAAGAACAATGAGTTTGGTTCTGCGCTTCGACATCTTGACCGCGCCGTAGAAGAAGAACCTGGTGAAGCCAGATTCTATGGACTAAGAGCCGATATCCACCTCGAAAAAGAGCAGTACCGCCCAGCCAACATTTACTACAACCGGGCCCTTGAACTGGACCCGAAGTATTTTGCTTATTACCTGGGGCGTGGTCTTTCCATGGCACGATTGGGTCAAGCGGAAAATGCGAAGCGGGACCTGGAGCGTAGCAACGAACTCCTGCCAACCGCCATCGCGATGAATGAACTTGGACAACTTTCACTGGCGGAGGGTGACACCACCGGGGCCAAGAACTATTTTCAAAGTGCCATGAATGCCGGCGGTGAAACGGGTGCAGCTGCCAGAGACGCTTTTACCCGGCTCGACCTGCCGGACAACCCGGCCCACTATATTGAAGTAGCCCCTTTCCTGTCAAAAGGCAGGCTCGCGGCCACCTTGACGAATCGGACCGGCCTTACCATCGCCCGCCTTGATGTGACATTTGCCGCCAACGCCAATGGCGAAAATATTCAAAGGTCTGTTTCTCTCGGCCCCCTGGGAGCTGGACAGAGCATTCAGGCTTCCTCTGGTTTTCGCTTTTCAGAGACTGATACAGTGACTAACCTCAGGGTTGTCGTTACTGGCGCGATGCTCTAGCTCTCGCACCTTCGCTAAAGATCTTGGTTAGCCGCTTATTTCAAAAATATTATACGAAGGGTTGCGGTCAATCAGCTTGTTCAGGGGATCAATTCCCACTGAGATAGGTTCTTTGTCGACAATAATCTTGAAATGTTTGGAATTTTCTATGACTTCATACTTTTCTATGTGGATTATTTCAGGGACTTTCGTATCGCCCTTTTCTTCACCCAGTACCCCTATATCAACCCAAGTTGAAAAAGTGACTTCCTCTTCCCTGCCCCTGTGTGCCTATGGTTCTACGCTCCGAACCTTACCTTCCAAGGAAAAGATAACCCATTTTTGAAAAGACAAACCGTGAGGCCAGACAGGACAGGGTGCTTGTGTTCGATCAGGGCAAGGTGACGAACTGTAACAGTGACGAGAAGCCACTTCACGGCCAGGCACTTACTTACCTCTTCTGACAAATGATATCACCACTCACAATATCTGTTGGTGACAGCAACAGATATTGTGACTAGTTGAGGTGTAGCAACGACTTACTGTTCACACCTCTCGTAGACTGGCATGACGTAGCTCACGTCAAATTGCTATATTAGGCAAATGAGCGAAGTTCTGACACCAAATGAGCCAACGCCAGACAATTCCCTACTGACCAATAGCCAGGATGTACTGTGGGAAAAGTCCTGGCACAGCACATTTGATGCCTTTCGCATAATCAATTACCGGTGGTTCTTCGCAGCCCTTTGCGGAAACTTTGCATCAATGAACATGCAGATGTTCATTCGCGGCTGGCTGGTCTTTGAAATCACCGGCTCCTATGAAAAGCTTGGCTGGATCACAGCCGCCGGAGGCATTGTCGGGCTTTTTGCTGCACCGTTCGGTGGCGTCGTGGCTGATCGAGTCAGACAGAAAAAGCACGTACTGCAAATTGGTGGTTTTGCGAATGCACTCGTTACGCTGGGCATGGCACTATCTATAACCATGGGTACCCTCAGCTTTGAGCACCTTCTACTTGCCTCAATTCTGCAGGGCCTTGTCATGAATGCCATGATGCCTTCACGGCAAGCCCTGACGAGAGATGTTGTTGGAATAACCCGGCTGACCAATGCCATCGCCCTCAGCACATCAGGGATGAATACCGCGAGACTCATGTTGCCGGGTCTGGCGGGGGGGCTGGTAGCGGCCCTTGGTGGTGGGGATGGCAATATCGACCCAGCAAAATGGGTATATTTTCTGATGACTGCCCTTTATCTTTTTTCTGCTCTGGTCATGGCCATGGTTAATGTAGAGGACAGAGCACAACCGGATATCCCCGACGGGCCCCTGTTACAGGAACTAAAATCCGGTTTTGACTATGTGCTTCGTACGCCAACAATTCTGATGCTGCTTGCCTGTAATTTCCTGATGGTATTTTTCAGTCTGACCTATTTCTTGCTGCTACCCGGCTTCGTGAAGCAGGTCCTTGATGCAGGTCCGGATAGGTTGGGTCTGATTATTTCCATCTCTGGTGCGGGCTCCCTCATCGGGTCGCTTTATGTTGCTACGCTACCAAACAGAAACCGGGCAAAGATACTGCTAACTGGCTCCCTTCTAATGGGAATTGCCCTGCTCCTGTTTGCAATGTCCACCTCATACTGGGTTTCGGTGGGGCTACTAACCCTGGTTGGTCTGGGTCAGGCTGCACGAATGTCCCTGTCCAATGTTCTGATACAGTCCTATGTGAATGATGCCTATCGTGGCCGCGTCATGAGTATCTACATGCTTGAAATGGCTGTACTGATGATCAGCCTCTACCCAGTCAGCGTCCTCGCAGATGTTCTGGGACCACAATGGGCTGTAGGCCTATCTGCCTCCTGCCTTATTGCCCTGGTTCTTGGGTTGTTTTGTATACCGTCATACCGTGATCTGGATTGACCTGCTCGGGCCACCACAGTATCGTGATCACTCGTATCAAAAAGAAAAGACCATGGCTGGAAAGAAAAATTTCCCTTTCGAGGAATCCATCACCAAACTTGAAGCCTTGGTTGAACGGATGGAAGATGGAAACCTGTCTCTTGAAGAATCACTCAAGACATTCGAACAGGGTATTAAACTGACTCGAGAATGCCAGCTGGCGCTGCAGACTGCGGAGCAAAAAGTGAAGCTGCTGATAGAAAAAAATGGAAGCGTTGAAGAGACGCCTTTTGCGGCGGAACCCGGGGATGATTGAAGGTTTTGAGTCATTTGCTGAAAGGATCATCCAGCAGCTCGAATTAGTTCTCAATCAGTCCGATGTGCCGGACCCTCTTCTGGAGGCAATGCGCTACGGCGTTTTGAACGGCGGCAAACGTATTCGACCTACACTGGTTTACCTTTCCTGCGACGTGCTGGGTACCGATCTGGTGCTAGCGGACAAGGCGGCCTGCGCCATAGAACTTGTGCATGCTTATTCACTTATTCACGATGACCTGCCAGCGATGGACAATGACGATTTTAGACGCGGTAAGCCTACTTGCCACATAAAGTTTGATGAGGCGACTGCTATCTTGGCCGGTGATGCTCTACAGACGCTGGCATTTGAAATTCTGGCTGGCGAGACGCTACTCGCCGCAGACACCAGGCTATCGCTTATCAGCGAATTGGCCCGTTCAGCAGGTGCCAGCGGGATGATAGCCGGCCAGGTAATTGATCTGTCTGCTGAAAATGAACTGATCGATGCGTTAGGGCTTGAAAATATGCATCGCAGAAAAACAGGAGATCTCATCAGCACTTGCCTGAAATTCGGCGCTATCATCGCTGGCGCCGACCTGCAGACAAGGGAAGCAATGCATCAATACGGCCTTGCCCTTGGCCTGGCTTTCCAGATTAAGGACGATATCCTCGATGTGACTGGAGATGAGCAGACCATCGGCAAACCGATCGGTTCCGATGCCGGGAATGAGAAGTCGACCTTTGTTTCAGTACACGGCCTAGAGGAAGCCACTTGCAAGCTCAACCAGCGATTAGTGGAAGCCAAGGCAGCGCTGGAGCCACTTGGCAGCCGGGCAAAACCCCTGCATAAAATAGCGGACTTTATCATCAGACGAAACCTCTAGTCGCGGGCCAGCCAGTCCGTATAGAATTTACCTCTCCCAATTGTGTAGAATCTCGTCCCCCAAGGGTACAAAAACCAGATTAGAGCTTTAACTTGACACTTGACCAGATCCCAATGGAGAGACCAGCAACGCCGTTACTTGATTCGGTGAACTTCCCTGCTGACCTCAGAGAGCTTGATGAAGATGACCTGGTGACCCTGGCAGCGGAATTGCGTCAATTTCTACTATTCACGGTGGGACAGACCGGGGGGCATCTCGGCGCCGGACTGGGCGTTGTCGAACTGACAATAGCCCTGCACTACGTTCTGAACACGCCCGTGGACCAGCTAGTCTGGGATGTTGGCCACCAGGCCTATCCACATAAAATACTAACCGGTCGACGTGAGCAGATGCACAACCTGCGCAGACCAGGCGGAGTTGCACCTTTCCCGGTAAGAAAGGAAAGCGAATACGACACTTTTGGAGTGGGTCATTCTTCAACATCTATCGGTGCGGCGCTGGGTATGGCTGTTGCGAGTCGCATGCAAGGCAAGGCAAGGCGAACGGTAGCAGTAATCGGCGATGGGGCTATGACGGCTGGCATGGCATTTGAAGCGCTGAATCATGTGTCAGATACGGACGCGAACCTTCTGGTTATTCTGAATGACAATGCCATGTCAATATCTGAAAACGTCGGTGGTCTCGCCAAATACTTTGCCAGAATACTGTCCAGCCGCTTCTACCTTACGTTTCGTGCGGGCAGTAAGAAGATATTCAGCCGAATTCCTCATGTATGGGAACTGGCAAGGCGTACTGAAGAACATATGAAAGGAATGGTAATGCCCGGCACCCTCTTCGATGAGTTGGGACTAAATTACATGGGGCCGATTGATGGTCACGACCTGAAGACACTCATCAGTACATTAGAGAACATCAAAGACTTGACGGGACCGCAGTTCTTGCATGTCGTTACCCAGAAGGGGAAAGGCTTTGGGCCCGCAGAAGATTCACCCGTTGGAACTCACTCTCTGTCGAAGATTGAGAAGACACCAAGCCAGGTACCCAAGACACTACCAGACAATTCCAACATATTTGGCCGTTGGCTGTGCGATATGGCCGAGATAGATGAAAACCTGGTTGGCATCACGCCAGCTATGAGGGAAGGTTCTGATCTGATCGAGTTTTCTGAACGTTTCCCGGATCGCTATTTTGACGTGGCTATCGCCGAGCAGCATGCGGTGACCCTGGCTGCAGGTCTTGCCTGTGAAGGCATTAAGCCAGTAGTTGCGATCTATTCCACATTTCTCCAGCGGGCATATGACCAACTGGTCCATGATGTTGCTATACAAAACCTTAATGTCCTTTTTGCCATAGACAGGGCTGGGCTACTGGAAGACGGACCCACTCACTCCGGTATATTTGACCTGTCCTACCTTCGCTGCATTCCTAACATGGTTGTTATGGCGCCTTCTGATGAGAATGAAATTCGGCAGATGCTGTACACGGGTTTTCTCCATCAGGGCCCTGCCTGCGTGCGCTATCCGAGGGGGTCAGGGTCTGGCGTATCACCCAGTGCAAAAATGACTCGACTGAAGATAGGTGCGGCGAGACTGGTACGTGAAGGTAAAGAAGTAGCAATTTTGGCGTTTGGCTCTATTGTTCAAGCAGCGACCATAGCAGCGGACAACCTTGACGCCACTCTTATCGATATGCGCTTCATCAAACCCCTTGACGAAGGCTTGATTAGGAAGATGGCATGCTCTCACGATTTGCTGGTAACGGTTGAAGAGAATTCTGTTATGGGAGGAGCAGGTTCTGCCGTCAATGAGTACCTTACCAGCCTGGACCTAAATACATCCATCCTAAATCTGGGCATACCAGATAGTTTTATTCACCAGGATGAACCTGGCAAGATGCTGACGGCCTGTGGATTAGATGGTGATGGCATTTTACGTTCTATCAAGACGCGTCTAAATGTCGATGAGGCAGTCGCTAATATCGTTTCCTGAAAGACTACTGCTTCCCCAACAGGTGGCCCAGCTTACCCGCCTTGGTTGCCAGGTATCTGGCATTGTGATCATTTTGCCCGGTTTCTATCGGCACTCTCTCAACTATTTCAATACCTAACTTGGACATGGCATTCACCTTTAAAGGATTGTTAGTCATAAGGCGAATTCTGGACACCTGCAAATGTGCGAACATATACTTACACACAGTATAGTCTCGCAAATCTGCGTCAAACCCCAGACGCTCATTTGCTTCCACGGTATCCGCTCCCTGGTCCTGCAATTCATACGCACGAACCTTGTTGATGAGACCAATTCCCCTACCTTCCTGCCGCAAATATAGAATGACGCCATTGCCATCGTCAGCAATTCTCTGCATTGCAGCCTGAAGCTGTGATCCACAATCGCATCGCATGCTAAAAAGACAGTCTCCCGTTAAGCACTCGGAATGAATACGGCAAAGCACACTATCGGCTATCGAAACATCACCCAACACGAGCGCCACATGCTCCTGACCCGTATCAGGATCTTCAAAGCCGTGCATACTGAACTCACCAAAGAGGGTGGGTAGCTGACACGATGCAACGTACTGAACTGGCATTACTCCTCCAGAGTAACCATTAACCCGGATATTTCTCGGAATATCCCAATGGGCTGATATTGTGTAGATTGTTCATTTTAACAGGACGAAGGCTTTAGTTGTATTGTGGCTAGAACTGGCTGGTTAGTACCATAAGGCCAGCACTTTCTTGTATTTTGACACTTTCCAGGAAGGACATGCCGAGCAATACGTCAGTAGGGAATTTGCCTTCAAGCACTGCAATCCGCACATTCGTTACCTTGATTTCACCCACCTGGACCGACTCGAGGGTTATTTCCCTGGATTTGATGACACCACCTGCAGTATTGGAGGCGGCCCCTTTTCCACTGCTCAAGTCAATTCCCAAACTCTTTGCCATTTCTGAATTCATCGCAACTACATTTGCGCCCGTATCTATCAGGAAACGGACTGGCCTGCCATTTATGCTTCCCATCGTGATGTATTGGCCCCGCTCATTAATTTGCACTGAAACGCTTACTACTTCAGGTTTTTTAAATTCAGAGGCGATCCGATTACTGCGGAACAGGGTGGAACGTTCATTCTGATACTCAACGACCGCTTCTCTACTGTTGGCCTCAATGAGCATGACTCCCTCCGGTGACGTTTCTCCGCTTTTCAATAGCAGTTGCCTGCCATCAATGTGCAATAGGGCGGCATTGGTAAAGAGCCCCACTACCTCAATTTCCAATTGTTCAGCATACCCGGGGGACGAGATTAGTAGGGCAATAAGTAGTAATGATCTCTTGATCATTTGTCTACATATCATAGCGCGACTCTTATTCCGTAAGTTGCTATTCCGTAAGCTGCGAGTTGCAACAACAGCAGACTGTACAAACCGGCAGCCACATCGTCCATCATTATTCCCAACCCACCGGCCACCTTTTTGTCAAAAAAACTCACTGGCCAGGGTTTAAGAATATCGAAGAAACGAAAGAGCAGAAAGCCCGCCATCAACCAATACCACCCAGCCGGTATCATGAAAAGCGCTATCCACAGGCCTACAAATTCATCCCACACGATAGCAGCCGGGTCTTTCGCCTTCATATCGAGCGCAACCCAACCACAAATAAATATGCCAGCAACGAGTGCAACCCCGACGGCTCCCGCGTAACGAAGTGGGTCTAGTTCGGCAAGCAAAAGATAAAGAGGTATAGCGGCGATTGTGCCGAATGTGCCAGGGGCCTTAGGGAACAATCCACTGCCAAAGCCAAAGGCCACGAAGTAGATTGGATGAGTAAATGCCTTTTTGTAATGTGCTTTCATAATTTAAGTTCTAAAGAGCCCTCAGCAGTTCTTATAAAGAGCCCTCAGCGGTTCGTATATCAAAAGTGCTGGTATCCATTGTGCTCCAAATCCAGAGCATCGACACCTTCACCGAACAGTGCGATTCCTGGCGTATCCACAATTGATCCGACTCTTGTAATGGCTACGCCTGCGGACAACACCAGTTCCTCGACCTGGTCTCTGCATGAATGGTTGGCGGTGAAGCACAATTCATAATCATCTCCAGCGGCGAGCGCCAGAGACAATGCCTTGCCTGGGGATGTAAACAGAAGCATTTCTTCTGACAGCGGCATTTTATTCACATCGACTTTTGCACCTACCCCACTGCTATCTGTCAGATGTTTCAGGTCAGCAAGAAGGCCATCGGATACATCAATCACTGCACTGGCTATCTTGCGCAATTGCTGGCCTATTTTGACTCTAGGCTGCGGTGACTGGTAGGCATCGATCAGGGCTGGAAATTCTCCTCCGGCCTGCGCCAGGAGCAGTAATCCAGCACCAGCATCACCCGGGTGCCCGGTAACATACACATCATCGCCCACACTCGCCCCACTGCGCCTCAGGGCTTGCCCAGGAGGGACTAATCCCATGACAGTAAAGGTCAAGGCCAACTCACCCCTGGACAGATTCCCACCCACGAGGGGAATCTCGAATTCTACCGATAGCCTTGAGAGTTCTGAAGAAAACGGAAAAAGCCAGGTGTGATCTATTCCTGGCATCGTCAAGGCACCGGTAAATGAATAGGGGGAAGCACCCATTGCAGCCAGATCACTCACCGCAGCCGCAAAGGCTCGCCTAGCAACCATGCCCCCATCACAGTCAGTTGGGAAATGAACCCCGGAGACCAGCGTATCCGTCGACACACACAACTCAAAACCTTCCGGCACCTTCAACACCGCACAGTCATCGCCGGGGCCAAGGGCAACGAGATCAGATCGCCATCCAATCGCTGAAAAATATTGATCGATTATCGTGAATTCATCATCAACCATGGGAGCCTCTTTTGGATCAGCCCTGGCCCGAGGGGTTTTGAACCCTCTGCTCAACCTCACGGTACTTCACCGCTAATTGATCCAATATGGAATTCACATACTTGAAGCTTTCACTGGCACCGAACAATTTCGCCAGTTCAATCGCCTCATTGATAACCACCTTGTATGGGACGTCGATTCTTTCAGACAGCTCAAGGCACCCGATAAGGAGGATGGCTTTCTCCACAGGATTTATTTCACTAATATCCCGATCAAGCTTTGCCTTGATGACTTCCAGCAGGGCATCTTCCTGGGCAGCAATTCCCACCAGGAGCTCATGAAGATAAGCCGTGTCGACGCGCTTCATATCATGATCGCACAGGAACTGCTGCTCAACTACAGAGGCTGAATCACCAGTAAGTTCCATCTGGTAAAGAGCCTGCAGCGCAAACCTTCGTGCCTTCCTTCGTGCAGCGGTGGTGGGTTTCATTCAAGGTTTCTAATCAGACTGACCATCTCAAGAGATGTCATCGCAGCATCTGCGCCCTTGTTTCCTGCTTTGGTGCCAGATCGCTCTATCGCCTGTTCAATGCTATCCGTGGTCAAAACACCAAATGCAACTGGCAGCTGATGTTCAACCGAAACGCGGGACAAACCACTGGCGCACTCACCGGCCACAAAGTCAAAGTGTGGCGTTCCACCTCGAATAACGACACCGAGGGCAATTATCGCATCACAATCGTTCTTCACTGCTACCTTCTTGGCAACCAAGGGCAACTCAAAAGCACCGGGTGCACGCACCACGGTAATATTGTTTTCTGAAACACCATGCCTGTGGAGTGTATCGATAGCTCCTGACAGCAGGCTCTCAACGATAAACCCATTAAAACGCGCTACTAGAATCGTAAATCTAGCTGTATTGGCGGAAAAGTCGCCTTCAATTTCCCTGATCATGACCCCATCCTAGTCTAGTTTGGAACAGCAGTGATTCTGATATCGTCACCGATGAACCTAAAATCTGTAATATTCACATTAAAAAGGTCGCCCATAGTATCAATTTCTGGCACCTTGAGTAATGACCTGGCACCTGAGCCCATAATTTTGGGTGCCATGTAGATAACGACCTCATCACAATGTCCCTGTTCCACAAGGCTACCGGCAAGAGTGGGGCCGCATTCGAATAGCACCTCATTGCAATCTTCCGATGCGAGCTGCTTTAGAAACCGGCTCAAGGGCACGCGCCCTGTATCATCACCTTCAAGCTCAAGCAGTCTGCAATTGAACGACTTGCCTGCTGCTGCACCAGCAATGGATACAAGCACATTGTCTGGACTATCGACGATCTTCGCATTGGCAGGAACTCGAAGCTTTGAATCAAGAACGTAGACCGGGCGCTTCCTGGAAACGGCAAGTTCAATATTCTCTCCATCCAACTCCTTGGCTCTTACGGTCAAGCTTGGATCATCATCAATAATTGTCTGCACACCAGTAACAATGGCTGAACTACGGGCGCGAAGTTTTTGTACATCCCGCCGCGCCTCGCTACCCGTTATCCATTGACTGGCGCCATTAGCCAGAGCGGTTTTGCCATCAAGACTCATTGCGAGTTTGAGCCGAACATAGGGCAGGCCAGCTTCATAACGCTTCACGTGCCCGGGGTTCAGCTTCCTGGCGGAAGACTCTAGCAAGGTGCTAGTCAGCTCGACCCCTGCATCCTGCAGTATTCGGTACCCTTTTCCGGCGTTCCGGTCATGGGGATCCATCATAGCCGCTACGACACGTTTCACACCCGCGGTGACAAGAGCCTTCGCACAGGAAGGTGTTCTCCCATGGAAACTGCATGGCTCCATAGTGACATAAGCGGTAGCACCTTGTACCTCACCCCCCGCATCAGCAATCGCAATTGCCTCCGCATGGCCCTCCCCTGAGGTCAAATGAAAACCTTCACCAACAACACGATCATTCTTGACAAGAATGCAACCTACCCTGGGGTTCGGGTCAGTAGTGTACAGCCCCTTTTCTGCAAGGCGAATTGCCCTGGCCATAAAATGGGCGTCATCGGCCATTCATGAATCCTTCCTGACTTCCTTGTCCATACGCTCAATCTCCTCACCAAATTCCTTAACATCCTGGAAGCTTCGATATACGGATGCAAACCTGACATAGGCTACTTCATCCAGGTCACGAAGTTCCTCCATGACGATTTCCCCCACCTCCCTGGTTTTGACCTCTCTTTCTCCAGTCGCTCTGAGTTCGTGCTTTATTCGATCAATAGCAGACTCAACGACCTCCAGGGTAACCGGCCTTTTTTCAAGAGCCCGGGCCAAACCACTTCTCAATTTGTCTTCATCAAATGGCTGGCGATTTCCGTTACTCTTGATAACCCGGGGCAAAACAAGCTCAGCAGTTTCAAATGTTGTAAACCGCTCACCACACTGTGTACATTCGCGCCGCCGCCGCACCTGATTACCCTCTGCAACGAGACGTGAATCTATGACTTTGGTCTCCTTGTCAGAACAAAAAGGGCAATGCATTTCTGAATCTTCTGTTCATTTGAGCATCATTTTACTCTATTCATCGAAAATACGTTGCTTCAGTATTGGATAGGCATGATGCAGGCCGCACAAGGAGCTCACCGGTACCGTTGATGCGACTCACAGCAGTAGGGAAGATGTTAGAATGCTGGCCTCATTCAGACTTCAAAAGTAGTATCAGGAAATGGCGCAGTACGTATACACGATGTCCTGTGTGGGAAAGGTTGTCCCCCCAAATCGAACAATTCTTCAGGATATTTCGCTCTCCTTCTTTCCCGGTGCAAAGATCGGTGTGCTTGGTCTGAATGGCGCTGGTAAATCCTGCCTGCTACGAATCATGGCCGGTGTGGATACGGAGTATCTGGGTGAAGCGAGACCACAACCCGATATCAAAATCGGCTACCTCCAGCAGGAGCCAGGACTGGACCCGGAAAAGGACGTGCGCGGAAATGTGGAAGATGGCGTTCGTGAAATTTCAGACCTCATACAGGCGTTCAACGGAATCAGCGACAAGTTTGCTGAACCCATGTCAGATGACGAAATGAACAAGCTGCTGGAAGAACAAGGTGAGTTGCAGTTAAAAATAGATGCCTGCAATGGTTGGGATCTGGAAAGAAAGATGGAAATCGCTGCTGATGCGCTGCGCCTGCCTCCCTTTGAAGCAGACGTAACCAACCTGTCCGGAGGAGAAAGACGCCGTGTTGCCCTGTGTCGCCTGTTAATGTCCAACCCAGACATGCTATTACTGGATGAACCAACCAACCACCTGGACGCAGAGAGTGTCGCCTGGCTGGAGCGTTTCCTGAAGGAGTTTCCCGGTACCGTGGTGGCCATCACCCATGACAGATACTTCCTGGACAATGCCGCTGGCTGGATTTTGGAACTCGACCGGGGACGTGGCATCCCCTATGAGGGTAACTACAGCGCCTGGCTGGAAGCAAAAGAAAAACGCCTTGAGGTCGAGGAGAGACAGGAAGTATCCAGGCAGAAATCCATAAAGGCGGAACTTGACTGGGTTAGAACACAACCCAAAGCAAGGCATGCAAAAAACCGGGCAAGATTGGCGCGTTTTGAAGAACTAAATTCGCAGGAATTTCAAACTCGCAATGAAACCCTGGAACTCTATATCCCACCCGGGCCCCGCCTTGGCGACCTGGTTCTGGAAGTTAGCAGTGTCCACAAACAATTTGCAGACAAGGTGCTGATTGACAACCTGGAGTTTACGGTACCAAAGGGTGCAATCGTCGGTATTATCGGAGGCAACGGTGCAGGCAAATCGACGCTGTTTCGCATGATCTGTGGTGCGGAAAAGCCGGATAGTGGAGAAATTCGCCTTGGCGAAACCGTGGAACTGGGATATGTCGATCAGAGCCGGGAATCACTTGCAGGTGAAAAAACCGTTTGGGAGGAAATATCTGATGGCAACGAAGTTATAAAGATTGGCAGATATGAAGCCCAATCCAGGAGCTACGTAAGCCGTTTCAACTTCAGGGGTGCAGACCAGCAGAAACTTGTGCGCGACCTGTCCGGCGGGGAACGCAACCGGGTCCACCTGGCAAAGTTGCTGAAGAAGGGTGCAAACTTCCTGCTCCTGGACGAACCCACCAATGACCTCGATGTGGAAACCCTGCGGGCACTGGAAACTGCAATTGAGTCCTTTCCCGGCACTATCATGGTAATTTCCCATGACCGGTGGTTTCTGGACCGTATCGCAACTCACATGCTTGCCTTTGAGGGTGAAAGCAAAGCCGTCTGGTTTGAGGGAAACTACACTGAATATGAAGAAGATCTTATGAAACGGCTCGGAGAAAGCGAAATAACTCCCACCCGCGTTCACTATAAGAAACTGGCCTGACTTCTAGCGAAGAAACAGGATGATCGGTTTCTGACCCCGCTCCCTGTCTGCAGGAAGTCAGGTCATCGAGTCAGATACAAGAGCCAGCTCAAAGAAAACCGTTCAGCAAAACCTGAACAACATGTCAGATGCTAGTGCTTATCTATTACTCGGATTTCACCCGGGGTAGTAAACAGATCGCGATCTCGAAAATCCTCCGGACGATCCTGCACCTTTGCAGGCATGGCGGTTGGAACATGGATGCCCACTGCATGACCCGGCCGGAGCCTGTTCTCAAGGACATGCTGACCGTTTTTTGAAGAAAAATACCAATAGGGTGGGAAGGCCATGTCAATCTCACGCTCATTCCAATACTCCGCATCACCCTCGTAGTGAGCATCCTTGGTATCCGCATCACCCAGATGGAGTACCGTAGTGGAATTCTGCAGAGTAATTCGAAACGCAATGTTCTGGACATCCAGCATCCGTTCGGGCCAACCGGAGTGGGGAATATATACCGCCTCTATGATCAGATCGTTAGCCTTATAGACAACCGGCTTGTCCCCATACGCAAGCTGGAGCCCGGTTACCCGCTTGAAGATTGCATCATCGGGCGCCGATGCCTTCAACTCATCAACCGCCTGTGCGGGTGCGTAAAGCACTATACCCTGTCTGAGACGCATGAGTTTTAACATGTCGAGTGGCGAAAAGTGATCCTGATGGCTATGACTTACAAATACTGCATCAATATCGTTATAGGGTGCTTCTCCTGAATAGAGTGCCTGCTTCATGTTTTCCGGCAGCAACTGATAGCGGCCGTAGTCATTATTGAATAACGGATCAAAGACCACCTTGGTATCCCCATGCACCACCATCACACCCTCATTGGCTAGGTAGTGAGCAGTTGCACTGGAGTCGCCCAGGAGCAGTGAAGATTGAAGAATTAGCGCGCAGAAGCAGAGCAACCTCCACACAATACCGCTGGCACCTTTCTGGACTATTCTTTTCATAGCAACGATGCCCTTCAATAAGAAAAAGTCAGTTGATCTATTCTGGCTGATTCTAGCCTGGATTGATCGACACTGAATTGCTCTACCCTGAATAGCATCAACTTTCCAACGCATCGAGTGCATCCACAAGTTTATCGACACCAATAACCGCCAGATCGGGAATGGGCTTCTTGGGAAGATTGCCCGTCGGCACTATGGCTTTTTTGAAGCCGTGCTTGGCTGCCTCACGTAACCTTTCCTGCCCATTAGCGACGGGGCGTATTTCTCCGGACAAACCTACTTCACCAAAACAAACAATCTCGGTGGACAGGGGGCGGTTCCGAAAACTGGAAACGATGGCAAGCAACAACGCCAGGTCACTGCTGGTCTCAACTACCCGGATACCACCAACAGCGTTGACAAATACATCCTGATCACCAACCTGTAACCCGCCATGGCGATGCAGCACAGCGAGCAACATGGCGAGCCTGTTCTGTTCAAAGCCAACCGCTACGCGCCTTGGGTTTCCAAGTGCACTTTCATCAACCAGGGCCTGCGCCTCCACCAGCAAAGGCCGGGTCCCCTCCCACACCACCATCACAATGCTGCCCGGTGCCGGTACACTGCCCCTGGAGAGAAATATTGCTGATGGGTTTGACACCTCCATCAACCCTTTTTCTGACATGGCAAAGACGCCCAGTTCATTGACCGCACCAAAGCGGTTCTTGCTGGAGCGCAAGGTTCTGTACCGCCCATCTGCATCACCCTCCAGCATGATGAAGGTGTCGATCATATGTTCGAGTACCCTTGGCCCTGCCAGATTGCCTTCCTTGGTTACATGCCCGACGAGGAACAGGACCGTATCGGTCCGCTTTGCCTGCTGGATCAACACAGAGGCGGATTCTCTTACCTGCGCTACACCGCCTGGTGCCGATTCCACGCCATCCGTATGCATGACTTGGATTGAGTCAATGACAATCACAGAGGGCTTGAGCTCATCCCAGGTTGCGCAGATTGTTTCCACGCTTGTTTCGGACATGACTTTTAATTTGCCCAGGGGCAATTTCAGCCGCCTGGCACGCATACCAATCTGAGCCAGACTCTCCTCCCCGGTGATATAGAGTGAGTTAAGAGAATCTGCCAGTGCGCACAGCACCTGCAGCAGCAGGGTACTTTTACCAGCGCCGGGATTGCCGCTGATCAGGATGGCGGAGCCAGGCACGAGACCGCCGCCCAGAACCCGATCAAGTTCGTCAAATGTGGTTCCGACCCTGGGTGCATCCTCAACGGATACTTCACCCAGTGTTCTTGGTGGCGTCAGCGTCCCACTGAAACCTGCCTGCCTTTTATGATTCGTGCCACCATCGACTGACAGTCGAGACAGGGTGTTCCATTCTCCACAATCATTACACTGGCCTTGCCACTTGGCGTATTCTGAGCCACAGTCCGAACAGACATAAACCGTTTTAGATTTGGCCATCAGTTTTCCGTTCTACCATCCGCGCCATATCCGAGGCGCATTCAAGACACATAATTTCTGGATACCCGCTTACTTACACCACACATGAGGGTATAGGGAATGGTCCCCGTACATCTTGATATTTCTTCAATGGGCAATCCCTTCCCCCAAAGCACACACCGGTCTCCTACCCGAACCAGATCGTCTGCAGCCAGTTCAACAGTAATCATGTCCATTGAAACACGCCCTGCCAGCATGCATTTTTGTCCGCCTATCAGTACCGGAGTGCTCATCGGTGCCTCCCGTGGATATCCATCTGCATAACCGATGGCGATGACCGCAATGCGACAATCTGCCGGTGCTGTCCATATACCACCATATCCTACCGCATCACCTTCGCTGACTTGATTGATTGCGATAACCGGCGCGGTGAGCGTCATTGCAGTCCGAAGGCTGGCAAGTGGCTCAAGATCAGCGAAGGGCGTCGCACCATATAACATGAGTCCGGGCCTGTTCCAGTCTGCCCTTGTATCGGGGTGACCGAGGATACCCGCTGAATTGGCCAGACTCTTAGCATAGGGTAGAGATTTTGTAGCCTCATCAAGGACGCGCAGTTGATCTTCAGTAACCGAAGTATCATTCGTGTCAGCACTTGCCAGGTGGCCCATTACGCCAAGCACCTTGTGGTCCTTGAGCCTCGCCAGGTTCTGGCTCAGGTCAGATATTGACATGCCGAGGCGGTGCATCCCTGTTTCCAGCTTCAGCCAGATATTGAAACCTGACTCACGTTCAAGCATGGCAACCTGATGATCAGAATGGACGACCAAATCAATTTGGTGGTACCCGGCGGTTTTCAGCTCTCCTGAATCAAGTACCCCCTCCAGCAGGGTGATCGGAGTTTTGATACCACTATCACGCAGGGCAACTGCTTCATCCAAACGAGCTACACCAAAGGCATCTGCAGTATTGAGCTGCCGCGCGACCTCGACAATGCCATGGCCATAGGCGTCACCCTTTATCACTGCCATAAATTTGCTTTCGGGAGCCGTGGATCGAGCCATTGCGTAGTTACTGGAGATCGCCGCTAGATCAATTTCCGCACAAGCATAGTTCATCGGCATTGGCAGCATGAATCCTGGTATCTAACTTCAGTTTTATTTTCAGAGCTGGTAGAAACCCTAATAGTAGTCATCGTAATTCTGGGCCAGGTCTTCAAACTTTGTGTACTGCCCGACAAATGTGAGTTTCCTCTTGCCAATGGGGCCATTACGCTGTTTCAGAAGAATGATTTCAGCTACACCCTTCTCCGCATCCTCATGGTAAACCTCATCACGGTATACAGCCATGATCACATCTGCATCCTGCTCAATGGCACCAGACTCTCTCAGGTCAGACATGATCGGCCGTTTATCAGGTCGTTGCTCAAGGCTACGATTCAACTGGGAACCAGCGACCATCGGGCAATTGAACTCCTTAGCAATGGCTTTCAGTGATCTTGAAATTTCAGATATCTCACCTGCCCTGTTCTCCGATGTTCCACTTACCTGCATGAGCTGCAGATAGTCCACTACAATCATTCCGAGGGAACCAAATTCCCTGGCGACCCGGCGTGCCCTTGAGCGGATTTCATTGGGCGTCAAGGCCGCGGTATCATCAACAAACAGTGGCTTGTCATTAAGCAAAGTCACCGCTGAAGTCAGCCGCGGCCAGTCGTCATCTCCCAACTGGCCACTGCGAATCTTACTCTGATCTATTCTACCCAGTGATGACAGCATGCGTAAGGTCAGTGAATCCGACGGCATCTCCATACTAAATACCAGGACAGGCTTGCCATCTGATATCACGGCACTCTCTGCCATGTTCATCATGAAGGAAGTCTTTCCCATCGAAGGTCGACCAGCGATGATAATAAGGTCAGCAGGCTGAAGTCCGGAGGTAATGTCATCGATGTCGCGGAATCCTGTACTTATTCCAGTCAAGGCACCCTTGCTCTGAAATAGCTCATCGATTCTCTCAACCGCCTTGGTTAACAAGGGACGAATCGCTTGCGGGCCACCCCGGTTGGGACGTTCATCCCCAATTTTAAAGACCCGGGATTCTGCTTGATCAATCAAGGTGGCGCTATCTCGCCCCTGTGGATTGAAGCCACTATCTGCTATGTCATGGGCTGCTGAAATCAGCTTACGAACCGTGGCCCGCTCCTGGACTATGTCTGCATAAGCTCTGATGTTTGATGCGGTCGGCGTACCATCAGCGAGGTCAGAAATGTATGCCAGACCACCAACATTTTCCAGCTCACTGACCGCGTCAAGGGATTCGGAAATTGTGATGATATCCAGCGGGCTATTCTGCTCAACAAGTTGCTGCATGCAGCGGTATATGATGCGGTGATCACCGCGATAGAAATCGCCGGCGGTAAGAATACCGGAAACAGAATCCCAGGCATTCTCATCGAGCAACAACCCACCCAGGACTGAGCGTTCAGCCTCAATAGAATGGGGGGGGACCTTAAGTAAAGTCGCCGTGGAATCTTCTGCAGCAGTTGCCAAGTTTTACTCTGGATTTTCACCGGGACCACTAGAGTAAAACAATGCGGGAAGGATGAAAATGGATGTTGGCGAATTTACTCGACAAATCACGTGAGTACTAGTCGGTTCCCGGTGAACGACTAGGTTACTGGAAAAGCCAGCGACTATTCCTCGGCGATAACAGACACTTTTAGTACGGCATTGACCTCAGTGTGTAGATGCACACTGATCTCGAAATCACCAAGCTCACGAAGCGGACCCTCTGGTAACCTGACTTCGCTCTTTTCGATCTCGACGCCTAGGGCAGCTACGGCTTCAGCAATATCTCGAACTGTTATTGAGCCAAACAACTTTCCCTCATCACCCGCTTTAGAGGTCAGAGAAAGCTCCAGCGCTTCAATCTGCTCAGCCCTTGCAGTAGCCCGTATAAGTTTGTCTTCGGCGTTGCGTTGAAGTTCCGCCTTGCGAGCTTCAAACGCTTCAACGTTATCAGCAGTAGCAGGAACAGCCTTATGTTGTGGTATCAAAAAATTCCTTCCATACCCCGACTTTACGGAGACCTTATCTCCAAGGTCACCCAGCTTCGCGATACTTTCAAGCAAAATTACTTCCATTTTCTTTAAACCTCTTTCGATTGAAATCGAGTTCTCAAATCAAACCAACTATCCATCAGTGCCAGTGAAGCCAGCAGCGGATAGACCACCTGAAACATCACCGCCAATAACATGTAAAAACCGAATACCCAGTTACCAGACAGCTTCCTGGAACCAATAAGCCAGTGAATAAAAGCCAACGCTGGTATAATCAGTGGCACCGTCAATAACGGGATCCAACGGCCTAGGTACTCATCAAAGGCAAAACATATCAACATCATGAAAACCAGTACCGCACTCAGGAGTGGGGACATTCGCAACTGACGAAACTCTTTGCCAAATCCACCAGGGTTGTAAAGTTCGCTCTGCCACCATCTGGCCAATACCAGAAATGCCAACATAGCGTAGGCCTGCCCCATAGCAAAAAAACCCATGATGGCACTTTTCGCCTCCCCGAAGGTAGGCTCCCCCGTCTGATGCAATTCTGTTGCAAGCTGACGTGAATATTCCAAATACCATTCCACGATAGCAGCCAGCACTTCCGTCGCACTCAGCTCAAAAACCAGACTGCCTGCTCCTGACACGAGC
The DNA here is from genome assembly GCA_002725995.1 of Gammaproteobacteria bacterium. Classification (GTDB taxonomy): domain Bacteria; phylum Pseudomonadota; class Gammaproteobacteria; order Pseudomonadales; family Azotimanducaceae. The sequence goes on along the minus strand of PBRQ01000081.1, from coordinate 4,499 downwards.
ACGGCTATCGCAAGTGTTACCTCCCAGGAGGCCGTCACTCGCAGCACACACGCAAGAAGCGCTGTGCCCAACATGGCTATAACCGGGCTCGGATCCCCTACCAGGTACAGCGCAATCCCCAGGGGTATCAAAGCCCACATCAGGACCATCAATCCCTCAAGCGGTCCCTTTCGTAAAATGACCAGGCTAACAATGGCCGTACCCAGCCAGTTCAACAAAGGCAGAGAGGTACTGACAAGCGTGGCACCGACCGCATGGGATCTACCACGCATTACAAACTCAGCAAGGGCACGCATAGTTTCCTTTATAAGGTCACAAGGTCAACTCAGGGCTGCATCGTTCAATCATGATATCTAGTTATGCGCATCTGTATAGGGGATCAAGGCCAGGTATCTCGCCCGCTTAATCGCGGTTGCCAGCTGTCGCTGGTACTTCGCTTTTGTTCCTGTAATTCTACTTGGTACAATCTTTCCCGTTTCAGACACATAGGCCTTCAGCGTCTCAAGGTCCTTGTAATCAATTTCCTCTACACCTTCAGCAGTAAAACGGCAGTACTTTCTCCTTCGATAAAATCTGGACATGGTCTATACCTCCGCTTCCGTAGTTTCTTCCACTGGTGCTGTCTGTTCAGTCGCTTCACCTGATGCTTCTTTGTCATCTACCTTTTCAGTCTCAGGTTTTGGGCTTTCCGTACGGGGTGTATCATCCTTGCCCTTCTTCTCCCGGCTTTCTTTTTCTGCCTTCATAATCGGGGACTCTTCCGTGTCGGCTCTCTTACGACCCATGACCAGATTCCGCACAACTGCATCATTGAAACGAAAGGCTGTATTTAGCTCTTCAAGAATTTCCTTCGTACATTCAACATTGAGCAAAATGTAGTGTGCTTTGTGGATTTTTTTGATGGAGTAGGCTAGTTGCCTGCGCCCCCAGTCTTCTACACGGTGAATGTTTCCTCCACCCTGTACTATTAGGTTTGAATATCGCTCGATCATTCCTGGGACCTGCTCACTCTGATCAGGATGCACCAGGAACACTATTTCGTAGTGCCTCATTTGTAGCTCCTCTCGGTTAAATGCTTCCTGATTTTGATACCTAGTTTCGGTACCCAGTGAAGCAAGGAGAAATTGGGTGGCGGATTGTAGGCAATGAAGAGGAACTATGCAAATCCTACCGATACTGTCCCTCTTCTTTGCCTACAAAAGAAGGCAAAGTGGGCTGTCACGTGCCCACAATGGACCACAACTGGCTCAAGGGTGCAGGCGCTGCCTATTTACCTCATACAGGCAAATACCTGTAGCTACGCTGACATTGAAGCCCAGCGCATCGTTGACCATGGGAATTCTGGCAAGAAAATCACAGTGTTTGCGTGTATTCTCCCTTAGTCCCTTGCCTTCCGACCCCATTACAATCGCAATGTGATCACCAAGGTCAATATCCGATATGGCCTGTTCCGCGTCGAGCACCGTGCCTAGAATCCAGACCCCAGCCGATTTTAGCTGCTCCATACACCTGGCCAGATTCACAACCTGAAGGTATGGTACCTGCCCCGCTCCACCACTGGACCGCTTGATGGCGTCCGCATTGATGGGAGCGCTCGCATTTTTCGGAGCAATAACCGCTTCTACTCCCATGGTTGCCGCACTGCGAAGGCAGGCACCGAGGTTGCCAGGATCAGTCACTCCATCAAGTAAAAGAAATAGCCTCTTTCCTTGTGGCTCGGTTAACAGTTGCTCAAGGCTTACCTGTTTCTGATGAGACGATACTAGACGCAGCAAGGCGCCCTGATGCGATCCACCCGCAAGGCGGGATAGCTCTGCCCCACTCACCCTCTCGACGGGACAACCCTTTTCCCGGGCCAATTCAAGGATTCCCCTCAGGCGGCCAGACAGCCTGCCATCCCTGACAAACAGGCGCTCGGATGTGGCGGAGCGCAAACCCTGCTCTACGGCATGGATACCATAAACCAGTTTCCCGTTAGCCATCTGCTCTTCTTTTCCTGGCTTTCCGTGATTTGCTCTTTTGATGTGTTTTAGCTCCCTTCCGGGCACGTTTTTTCTTTGCGCCCGCTCTAGGGGCAGTAACCGGGGAGTGAGAAACCAGTTCAAAATCTACCTTCCTCTCATCCACATCTACCCTGATGATCTGTACGCTTACTATGTCCCCAAGGGCGTAGCTGGTTTTTGTCTGTCCGCCAGCAAGGCACTGGCTTTCCTGGTCATAGTGGAAATAGTCGCCGGTGAGCGTACTCACATGGATCAGGCCCTCAACATAAACCTCGTCCAGCTCTACAAACAGCCCAAACTTGGTAACGCCGGTAATCACTCCGGAACAGACGTTTCCAACCTGGTCACTGATGAAATCGCATTTCATCCACTCCAGCACGTCATAAACGGCCGTTTCCGCACGTCGTTCAGTCGAACTGGATCTTTCTCCACACATCAATACATCGTCTGTACTGTAGGGGTACCAGTTACCTTTATTCGTTCGCCCAAAACGTTTAACCCACGAGCTTTCACTTTTGCTATGAATAATTGATTTAATCAGTCGGTGCGTCATCAGATCCGGGAAACGTCTGATAGGGGAGGTAAAGTGAGCATATTCCGCGTAGTTCAGGCCAAAGTGCCCTTTGTTTTCAACCTGATACACGGCCTGGTTCAAAGATCGAAGTAGAACCATCTGCAGCACATGACCGCTCTTTCGTTTTCTTATCTCGTCAAGAACACCGCGATAGACTTTTGGGGATACGCCATCTTCGCTGGGAAAGGCAATGCCCAGGTGTGCCAGATACTGGCTTACCCCCTCGACCTTTTCTTCTTTCGGAGGCTCGTGGACACGATACAGGCCAGGCTTCTCATGTTTGCTGATGAATTTTGCAGCACACACATTTGCGCACAGCATACATTCCTCAATCAACCTGTGTGCATCGCCACGAACCCTTGGCTCAATACCAGTTACCCTGCCGGCGCCATCGAATTCAAAACCCAACTCCTTGGAATCAAACTCCAAAGCTCCCCGGGAGTTTCTCATCCCCAGTAACATCAGATACAGGTTGTTCAGTTCATCAATATGTCCGCACAGATTTCGATATTTATGTCGAGTCTTATCATCTCCCCTCAGTATGGACGCTACCTCTGTATAGGTCAGCCGCCCATGAGAGTGGATGACACCTTCATAAAACAGGAAACTACTGATCCGCCCCTTAGCTGAAATTTCCATTTCACAAACAAGGACCAGGCGATCAACTCCAGGTTTCAGCGAACAAAGGCCATTGCTCAGTTTTTCCGGCAGCATGGGTACAACATACTGTGGGAAATATACGGAAGTGCTTCTCTCGAAGGCGGCCTTGTCAAGGGGAGACCCTATATCGACATACCGCGCCACATCAGCTATAGCAACAAGCAGCCGCCAGCCGCCACGTGCTTTCTTTTCGCAGTAGACCGCGTCATCAAAGTCCCTGGCATCTTCGCCATCAATGGTGATGAATGGCAAGGTCCTGAGATCATTGCGCTTTTTCTTATCCTTCGCTGCTACCTCAATGGGCATCTGGTCAACCTGCTCGAGAACCTCATCATCGAAGACAAATGGAATATCGTGATTACGTAAGGCGACTTCGACCTCCATGTCAGGAGTGAGGTGATCGCCGAGGGTTTCGATAATCTTTGCTGTAGGAATGCCATGAAGGGAAGGCTGTTCCATGATCTGCGCGATGACTATCTGCCCTGCTTTGCTTTTTTTCCGGTTAAGTTTATGCACGAGAATTTCATGTGTAATTTTGCTGTTCAGGGATTCAAGCAGGTTTAGTTTGCCTTCATAGTAAAGCCGAGCGACAACCTGATGAGTATTTCTTTCAACAACTTCCACAATCTCACCTTCGCTACGGCCGCGCCTGTCCCTTCCACGAACCCTCACCTGGGCCACATCGCCATGAAAGACGCACCGCATCTGGCGATTTGATAGAAAAATATCCTCGTCCCTGTTTTCGCTCGACAGGAATCCAAATCCATCCACATGGGCGATCACCTTTCCAGTTACCAGTTCCATACGGCTAGCAATTGCATAGACGTTACGCCGGTCAGCAACCAGTTGGCCATCACGAACCATGGCACCTAATCGATTCTTTAGAGCTTCATGCTGATGCCTTTCACCAAGTTCCTTCGAAAGGCGCTTAAAACTAACGGGCTCGCCAATTTCTGCCATCGTCGACAGTATATGTTCACGGCTCGCTACCGGGTTTGCATACCTTTTAGCTTCTCGCTTGCGATGTGGATCTTTGTTCAATTCAATGCCTTCATGGTTGTGCTGTCCATTCTAGCGCTAACATTACACTAATAACTACGCTCTTCATCGTAAGCCGCTTAGGATCCTCATAATTGACAGCAGCTTTTCTGCCTAGTAATCTTTCGCGTCCTCTTGCCGAGGTGGTGAAATTGGTAGACACGCTAGCTTCAGGTGCTAGTGGGGGCAACCCCGTGGAGGTTCAAGTCCTCTCCTCGGCACCA
>PBRQ01000080.1 GCA_002725995.1 Gammaproteobacteria bacterium | reverse complement strand
GCATCATGAATCTCCTCTCGAATCTTTTCTGGATGCAAGCGTGGCGAGGCCACACAATCCTAATACCCCGATTCCCGCAGCACCAAAGATGAGCGTCGGGTGCAGCACATAGCGGCTCCCAGTTGCGTCGAACTGGTAACAGGTCAATGCAACCATATCGGCAATCTCATTCAAATAGGGCTCACGATTTCTACTCTCAATTAAAGCAAGTTCGACATCCTGTTCACGCGGCTCTGTACCATAGAGGTAACGCATTACTTCTCCCTCAGGTGACAAAAAGGTCAAAACCGAAGGGTGAACGAAGGTCTGATCCCGCTCTGAAAAAAAGAATTTGAATCCAACCGACTCCGTCAGGCGCTCACTCTCCGCGGCCGGTAACAAACCGAATGTCCAGTTGCCTGGAACCTCGTCAAGTGAGGCCGTGACACTGGCCATTGTCTGCAGCGTATCCTTGACATCAAATGAAAGGATGACAACGCGGTAACCTGCCGCATCTGCATCAATGCGCAGTCGCGACAGGTTTTGAACTGTTAAGGGGCAGACGTGCCCGCAGGTGTAGTAGGACAGCACCAGAACCGTTGGCTGTCCGTCCATAATTTCGAATAGTTTTTCCGACCCTGATTTGGTCACAATACTGACATCCGGCACGGTTTTCCCGAGGTAATTTGCCTCGTCTACACGCAGTAATGCAGTATCGAGCTCGCCCGTCATATCCATTCCACGCAGGCCGAACGCGGCTGAGCTGACGCAGGCTAGTACAGCAAAAACTATTGCAACGGGAAGCTTCAGGGTGTGCCCCCAATGATGTATGCATTGGCCGCAACCAGCAGCCACATGATGTCAACAAAATGCCAATAGAGCGCGGCACCCTTGTATAGGGTTGTCCTGTTCTCGGTCATCAACCCGGACGCAACAACATATAAAACAATCAGATGGATAAAGAGCCCAACGATTACATGAGAAGTGTGCACCCCGGTCAGGGCATAGAAACCATTTGCAAAGGGGTTGGCACCGGGGACGAAGCCTTCGCCGGCCAAATGCATCCATTCGTTCATGTGCAATACAACGAACAGTGAACCAAGCCCAAAGGTTGCCACAAGCCAGATAATCGCCTTGCTGCGATCACCCTTCTCGAAGGCCTTTTCAGAGAGAACAATAGTAACGCTGGATGCCCAGAGAATGACCGACAGCCATAACGCAAAACTGAGTTCGAGACCTTCCGGGATATAGGTCCCCCACTCGGCAAAATTCTCGATTCGACCCAGCCAGAAGGCAACAAATACCGTACCGAAAATAATGATTTCAGACAGAATGAATGCTACTACGGCTACAGGTCCCAACCCCTGCTCTTCATCAGCCTGGAAGAATTCTCTTGCCCAGCCTGCAAGGCCAACTGCCATCAAGGCCAGTACGATACCGCCCATAACGATACCAACATCAGGCATACCCCAGGCAAAGCTGGTCAAAAGTGCGATCGCGGTGAGCAGAACACCTAGGCCGACGACAAATGGCCATAGGCTGGATTCATGATGGGAATGAACAGTTGCGGCGTCCGTCATGGCTGAGTTGTTCCTGTAATAAAAAAGTTAGGTCAGACGGCAACGGGACTGTATTTAGCAGACTCGCGTTTCAGGTAAAGGCTTCAACAATCAATTGGCTTAAAATACTCTGAGCGCCACGGCGAAAGCTTTCTAGTTTGCTTTCGCCGTGGATGTTCAGGGTGTTTTCAGGGTACAGCCGATTTATTCTTGATTCTTTACAGGGGCCCGACGTGTTTTCAAGAAGAGTAATTGATCCACATCAATTAGTAAACAGCATGTCAGCATTAAACTCACTAATTTTTTAGGGTTATATTTTTTATCGAAAGTAAGCTTGCCCTCACCGCAATAATTCACCCTCAAGTACTACCTTACAAAACTGCCCTCGGGCTGCCGACAAGGCTTTCCACAGAGCCATCCACAAGAGCCATGGTTTTGAGCGACATCTCTCCACCAGCAGGCAATCCGTGACCCCCTTCGGGCAAACTAATAAGCGTGCGCTTGACTGAGATGTTAATGTTCTGATTTTTTAGCGATTGTGGCAGAGTAATATGGTGACAAGCAATATGAATCAACTCCCAAATTCTTCCTATGCACTTGAGTTCTCACACCCGGAGGAGCAATCAATGGCTGCCCCCTGGCTCTGGCTGAGCATCATGTCGCTGGCCACAGCAGGTGTATTTTCGGTCCTGCTGGTGATGGCAAGAACCCCTTACCTCGGCGAGTTGATACCCTATGTTGATTTCTTTCACACTGCACTTGTCATTCACGTCAACATGTCAGTGCTGGTCTGGAATCTGTCCTTTGCATGCCTGCTCTGGAGCCTCATAGCCAGGCCCAGTTTTCTCTTGCTCAACAAGGCTATCTTTGGCCTCATCTGTTGTGCCGCGATACTGATAGCGATCGCCGGTTTCCTACCACACGCCAACCCTGTCATCAGCAACTATATCCCGGTACTCGATAATCCCGTGTTCCTTATCGGGCTGACAGTGTTTGCGATTGGCATCGGCATGCAGGTGCTCATGTCCCTGGCTACTACACCATCGGTCGGCAGCGGCCTGTTGCCTGACGGTGTTATCCGCCTGGGTCTGAGCTGTGCCGCTATCTCACTGCTGGTCGCACTGCTGGTTTTCCTCAGTACCTGGTTGCTGCTGTCAAAGGAACTTGTCACACATTCCTACTATGAGGCACTGTTCTGGGGGGGCGGACACATACTGCAATATACGTATACGCTGGTAATGATGGTTTGCTGGCTCTGGCTTGGCGCCGCTGCCCGTATCCAAATGGTTATGAGCGAGCGGATTATCTCAGTTATCTTTCTGGCTGGTCTGTTACCTATATTTGTTACGCCGCTTATTTTCTACAACTATGAAGTGATCGACCCCCGACATAGGCAAATGTTTATTTGGCAAATGAGTTTCGGTGGCAGCCTCGCGACCTTTCCACTCGGGCTGGCGGTCTTCTACGGCCTGGTAAAACGGATTACTGAATCTGACCGCCAAAGGGCCGCTCACTCGGCCCTGATGACTTCACTGATACTCTTCGGGTGTGGTGGTGCAATCGGCTTCATGATCACCGGCAATGATGTCACGGTACCCGCTCACTATCATGGGTCCATCGTTGGTGTAACCCTGGCCCTGATGGGTGTTGCCTACGATGTACTACCAAAAATGGGCTTTACCAAAATTAACTTCAAGTGGGCGAATATCCAGCTATGGGGATATGCCGCCGGACAGTTCATGCATATATTGGGGCTGGTCTGGTCCGGTGGTTACGGTGTCCAACGCAAAGTTGCCGGTGCCGCTCAGGGACTCGATTCAATTGAGAGGGTTGCAGGCATGGGCCTCATGGGAATGGGCGGCCTCATTTCCTCACTTGGTGGACTGCTGTTTGTCATTATTGTCATCAGAGCATTGCTCAACCGCGGGGAAGCTAAGCACCAGCACCCAGGCCCATCCGAATCATCGGAAAGAGAACCATAGCCAGCAGAAAGATAATGACAAAGAAGATGACACTTCTGTAAGGCAATGGTTCTCCATGCATCTTTTCAATTTGATTCAGCGCTGCATCTGAAACCATGTAGAGAAAGATTCCGGTTGCCGTGTAGAGGATAATTTCAAGCATTTCTGCCCCTTCAATAAAGAAACGTTGTGGACCTGCCCAAAGTTCTGCGCGTACGAAAACAGCCTTGCTTCGGTCTCACCGCGCATCATAGCCGATGCAATTGAAGATTCACGTTTCTATATTCAGTTTCTTGTTCAGGGGAATTGATTTAGCTCTATTCTGGGCATATTCTCCCACTAGCTTTGATGACTAATAAAAAGAAGGTGGGGAAATGACAAAATATTCTGCAACTGTAGAAGACGGCATTGATGGTATGCGTGAAATGGCTAAGGGCAATTTCAATCTTAGATGGATGGATTCAAATCCCGAAGGATGGGGACAGGAGGTTACACCCAGTCAGGATGGCCTGCGGCTGGAAAATATTGAAAAAGGGCACTACGCAAAGGTCCCGGAATTTGGTTCCCGCCATGGCAGCATGGCACCACGCGGCTGCTATGTCCCCGACGAAACCCCTGGGCTAGATCAGTACACCTTAAATGAAATGTCAGAGGTCTGGTCGGAAAACGCTGCCGCCCTCTATGACGAGGCTGTCGTTCGCCAGTGGAACTCGGTCACCGATATCCCCTGGCATAAGCTGGAAAAGCTCCCTGATGATATTGAAAAATCGGTTTGCCAGATGTGTACCGGTCTGACTGAAGTTGAGTTTGTTGCCGGTGACATGCCTGCTCAATGGCTGCATCGAATCAATCATGATTTCCATGAGGTGAAGCTATTCCTCGCCACACAGATTATGGACGAGGCACGGCATATGGATGTGTTTCGCAAGCGAGCCTTGGCAAATGGTGGTGGTCTGCTGAGTGCATCCCCTGCTAACCAGGACCTGCTGGGCGCGATACTAACCGCCGGTGATTACACAACTGCAAGTGCTCTGATGCACATTTTTGGTGAGGGTTTTGTACTCACCCTGTTCAGGCAGGGAGAGTTCCTGGCACCAACGGAAGTCGAAAAAACAATATTTCGCATGTGCATGCAGGACGAGGCCCGCCACGTCGCCTATGGCGTAAAACACCTTCAGTATCTGCTAGAGAGACACCCTGAGAGGGAAGAGGAGATCCACAAGGTTCTGGACCTGGGAGAGCAGGCTATTTTTGCCCTGACCATTGAGCCACAGACATCCGAACCGCGTGCGATTCTGGCGGGTGGTGGAATGGACAACATCGAACTGGGCCTGGCGCGAATGGCATTTATCTACCAGAAGCAAGTCAAGGAATATATCAGTCGCCTGAAAGTAGCCGGCCTGGATCGGCTTCCCCGCATCACCATTCCGCTGGAAATACCCGATCTGGGTCTTGCAGCCTAACTCACAGGGAGGAAATCAAAGTGACAGATGCAACTACTTTTCCTTCTGAGGCCTGGTTTACTTCCCTGGCGGATGTGATGAAACAGGAGCGTGGGGCCTATGAGTCTTTAGGTTCAACCGACTGCACCATGGTTGTTCAACTTGACGAAGCCGAAGGTGCTGACCTCTTCGAACTGGTATTCGAATCCTATGGCGTGGAGTCGATCCGCTGCCTGAAAAGTATTGATGAGGCCGCGCCCGATCACTTCGTTGTCAAAGCCTCTCGTGCAGTTTGGCAGGAGATGATCGACAACATCATCAGCAACGGGCATCCGGATCTTGAGCACACGCTCAACTTCCTGACATTTCCCGATGATCCAATGGTGGTCGAGGGTCCGGACCAGCTCCAAATTGACGCTTTCTTTCGCTACAACCAGAGCCTACAGCTGTTTTTCAACGGTGCGGCCAAGGTTGCAGCGGCATAATTCAAGTTTGGAAACGAGGGACCCAGATGCTTTTTGCACTGGCTCCCTTGCTTTCATCTCAGGATTCGGCTGGTGCAGACGCCAGGACACAAACAGCACAAACCGGTTCAAGCGGTAGTTTTTCAATTCTGATCCCGGTCAGACCGACACCCACTAGCAGGGATGCAATCTTCTCGACGAGCAGACTGAGTCCTGGGGCATCAAGGTAGCCAATGTAGAAATCAAACATATTGACCTTGATGAAAGTATGATCCGTGCCATTGCAAAACAGGCAGAGGCGGAAAGAGAGCGAAGAGCTAAGGTCATCCATGCGACTGGTGAATTGGAGGCATCGGAAAAACTCCTTGAGGCTGCAGTCACCTTGTCAGCCCAGCCCCAGGCCCTACAGCTACGCTATATGCAAACACTGACCGAGATAGCTGGTGATAAGAGCTCGATTATTGTCTTTCCTTTGCCGATTGATCTGATAGACAGTCTAAGGGCCGGTACTGCGCCTCCCATCCAGGCCCAGGAAGGCACGGAGCACTAGAGGGCAAGTTCCATATAGACATTCGAGCGCGAATAATCTGACTCGTGGGGTAAGTCCATTTGCTTGAACCCCAGCTCTCGGTAAAGACCGAGAGCTGGGGCTAGTTTGGTATTGCTCTCAAGGTACATTTTCCTGAACCCTTTTTCGCCGGCCAGGCGTACGACGGCCTCACCTATAAATCTGCCAACTCCCCTTCCCCTGGCCGATTTAACGACGGCCATTTTTGCCAGTTCACACAAATGCTTATCCCTTCTAACCAGCGCGCAAGTGCCAAGCACCTCCCCGGTCTGGGAGTCCCTGGCAAAGACTATTTCACCCCCTGTATCAATGATGGACCCCTTCGGGTCATCGAGAACCTTCCGGTCGGTTTCCTCCAGGTAGAAATATTCCGAGATCCAATCTTCATTCAGACGGCAGAAATGATCTGCCAGATCCTTTCTGAAACCAACGATTTCCACAGACGTCTGCCTGTTTCGCTCAAGAAAGCGCTGGTGAAAGCTTTTCAGTGCCAGCGAGCGTTCGATGGTCTCCATATAACCAAGAAAGTCCACCTGGGTCTCATCAATCAGTTCCTGGAGGGTAGATTCGATTTCCGACCAGATGGGCTCCAACTCCTTCAATTTAGCCTTTCCAGCACGGGTGAGCGCCAATATTCGTTTGCGCCTGTCGTTTGCATCCTTATAAGCGGCGATCAATTCTGCTGCTATTAGCTCCTTGGCAATATGGTTCACCGATGGGTGGGTGATGCCAAGGCCCCTCGCTATATCCATCACAGCGCTAGGGCCCGATTTCTGCAGGTAGAGACAAACGGGGAACCAACGGGGCTCAAAGTCTTGACCGCTGTCCCGGTATACGAGGATTCCATCCTGCATCAATTGATCGGACAGTCGCCGTAACCTGTTTCCGAGGGCCAGTGCACCAGCATTCTTTAAAATGTCCATATGTGTCATAATATACGTAACTTATTACCTATTATCTTCAATAACGAAATAATTACAAGCCCCCCTGTCCTTGTGAACGACTCTTCTGCAATAGTCTTCCAGGAATGTCCTATAGAATTGGCCAGCAAATGGCCCGCTGAGGTACTATTAGCGAATGAGCATCACAACACCGCTCACAATGTCGTCCCTGAACTTAACTGATTACCCACGGGAAGAGTCGCGCACTGCAATCGCAAATGTGCAGCCTGCTGGTGCAATCCATTAAGAGCTACCTTGCCACCTCTTCCAACCTGCTCTGGGTACCTTTTCAGTTCTACAAGTGGCTTGTCGTGGTGCCTGTATTTCTAGTATCCACGCTGCTGGTATGTGTGCTGATTATCCTCCTATCAACTTTCAGCCTACAAAACCTGTCAGCAAGTATCGGCGCCTTTTGGGGCAGGCTAAATGCACTATTCATGCTAATGCGCATTGAAGTTGAGAGTGATGAAAAAGTTGCTCCCGGTCAGTCGTATGTCATCGTCTCCAATCACCAGAGTCTGGTTGATATTTTAACTCTCTATGGATACTCGGGGATGAACATCAGGTGGGTGATGAAAAAAGAACTACGCGCAATACCTATCTTTGGCCTTGCCTGTGAAAGGATGGGACAGATTATTGTTGACCGCTCCAATACAAAAGCTGCTGTTGAATCCATCAACAAAGCCAGGAGCAAAATACGGGATGGCGTATCAATCGTATTTTTTGCTGAGGGTACCAGGTCAAGAGAAGGTGAAGTCAAACAGTTTAGAAAAGGGGCGTTCAGATTGGCACAGAAACTCGGCATACCAGTTCTGCCGGTAAGCATTCATGGAGCGGGCAAGATCCTGCCATCTGACACACTGGATTGGGCTCCCGGTGATGTCAAAGTTATGCTACACGAGCCGATCCCAACCAAAGACCTGGGCCTTGAGGACGTCGATGCGCTTGGCGAACAAACAAGGCAGGTTATCGGCAAGGTACTCGCCGAGAGCTAGCGACGTTACAACAAACTCCACGTAACAGGAAATAAAATGCGACCGAACCACGTTCTAGGTGCCTGGCGAGCCAACAAACAAACTATAGGCGCCTGGCTGTCAATTGACTCGCCCTTTGTCGCCGAGTCGATGGCCAATGCCGGTTTTGACTGGGTATGCATGGACATGCAGCACGGCCTGCTGGACTACAACGACGTCAAGCGCATGTTACCGGCAATCTCAACGACGGATACAATTCCTCTCGTCCGTGTTCCCTGGAACGAACCCTACGAGATAATGAAGGTTCTGGATGCAGGAGCTTACGGAGTCATCGTCCCCCTGATCAACAATGCAGAAGAAGCAGCGCGCGCCGTTGCGGCTTGCCGCTACCCGCCAAAGGGCATGCGTTCTTTCGGGCCCACAAGGGCCGCAATGTATGCTGGGGCTAACTACGCGCAGGAAGCCAACGATGAAATCGCCTGCATTGTGATGATTGAAACAGCCGAAGCACTCGAAAACCTTGAAGAAATTATGTCTACCCCTGGCGTGGACGGCGTCTACATCGGCCCGGCCGATCTCGCCTTTGCTCTTGGGCTGCCTCCAGCAGGGAACACCGATGAGCCGATACACGTTGAAGCCGTTAACAAGATCTTTGAATGCAGCAGGAAGCACAACATCGCTGCCGGCATTCATACCATGTCCGTTGAATATACCCAGCAGTACCTGGAACAGGGATTCCACATGGTGACTCTGGGTAGCGACGGTGGATTTATGGCGCGCATGGCGCGCAGGGAACTAAAGGCAGCGAGGCAGGGAAGTCATGTGGAAAAGATCGATTCAGAACCAGGCTTCTACTAGCAAGTGGACGGACCTGACATGAATGCGCTTCGCTCAGACGCCAATGGCTGTTTTGTCTGCGGACCTAACAACCCAATTGGGCTGCACCTGAAATTTCGGCTGGAAAATGATGTCTGCCTCAGTGAGTTTACTCCGCAGGAAAACCACTGCGGTTACGACAAGGTGACGCATGGTGGTATCGTCTTCAGCGCACTTGATGATGTCATGGCAAACTGGCTGTTCCTCAAGGGACTGCGCGCTTATACCGCTAAGTGTGACATCCGCTACAAGGACACCCTCCCCATCGGCACGCTGGTCAGGCTCGAGGGCAAATGTATCAAACAGCGTGGGCGACTGACTGTTATGCAGGGCACCATGACCCGGGATGACAACAACCAGGTTGTCGCTGAATGTGAAGCTAGCTTTATGATGGCTGTTTAGGTTGGATTGGGTTGGTTCGGATAAATCTAACCGATTCCCCTCCCTCCGCTGGCTCGCAGCCCTCCGGGCTAGGCGCCCCTGACTTCCGTCACTTCCTCAGGAACCCATCCGGGTTTCCTTCGTCATTCGGCGCTTCGCTTTAACGGCTACGGTATGAGAATCGATTAGCCTTATCCTTGTGACGCATCACTATTTAAAGTCTCTATTCACTTGTTTGCAGACTGTGTCCGGGAATTTCTTAGCGAAGCCTTCAGGCGTAGCGCCGAACGCATGGAGATAGACCTGGCAAGGGCTATCAACTAAGTGGGGGGAGCCCGGAGGGCCACAAGCTGCGGAGAGAAGGAATCTTCGGACATAAGGCTGCACGACGACTAATTCGATCGTGACTATGCTCTGTTTGTCACTGACGCTAAATCTGATCTGCAAACAACCCAATCGAGACAGCGTACTTATTTGCACAGTTATAGTGCAGGATGGTGCGGAAATTTTCGCCTACGAGGTAGCTGGTTTTCTCCCCGTCATCCGGTATTACAAGCGCGTAGGATTGCGCATCACTGAGGGGCTTGGATGGTCGAATGCCATAGTTTTGCCATTCTTCCAGTGGCAGCTTGGCCGTGTGATGGCGTAGTGCCCGGCAGCTTTTATCAGCTTCAGGACGTGGCAAAGATTCAGGTTCAAGGTCAGCCGGCAGCTTTACCCGGGCCCCCCAGCCGGCACCTTTCCGCCAGCCATTCTTGTTCAGGTAGTTGCCGATTGATGCCCAGACATCAGCACGATTGGACCAGATGTTCTTCTTGCCATCACCATCAAAATCCACCGCAAAATTTAAAAAGCTCGATGGGATGAACTGGTTTTGACCCATGGCACCCGCCCAGCCTCCAAGAAATTTTTCAGGCGAAATATGGCCTTCCTCAAGGATCTTGAGCGCATTGAATAATTCATTGGTGAAGAATTTCGATCGACGAGGGTCATACCCCAGGGTCGCCAGGGACCTTATGATCGAGTACTTTCCCTGGTAGCGACCAAAACTGCTTTCGAGACCCCAGAAGGCAAGCAGGAACTTTGCGTCGACTTTGTATCTCGCCGCCACATCCAGCAGCAGTTTCTGCTCCTTCTCGTAATATCGCCTCGCCGTACTAATCCGATTTTCGGTGACCCGGGCAGTGAGGTATTCCTCAAAGGTCTGAACGAATTCAGGTTGTCTTCTATCAAAGGTAATGACCCGCGGGTCCGGTTCCAGCCCGTTGAACGCAAGGTCAATTGTACGCCTGCTGATTCCCCTTCTCTCCGCCTCCTTGCCCGTTTCAACCAGCCACTGCTGAAACCCGGAAAAGTCCGGTGCAGGAGAGGCGGCCAGGCTGTTGAAAGAGCCGAACGTCAAAACCAGCAAGAGCAGGCGCATCATTGATAACCGCCATCCACTAAATATTTGCATCAGCACCAACATTTGCCTGTCCCTGGTCGAGGTACGATTGTAGCAATATTCAAACTGGTTTATTCCTAACTGTGTTTCGAGGAACTGCGCCTGCCCGGATATGGGCCGATGGTCAGTTTGCCCGCCGCATCAGCATATAGCCGACGAGGAAACAGACCACAATCGGAATCAGGCTGGCTATCGCAGGTGGAAAACCAAATACCAGGCTGGCCGGTGACAAAAGGTCCTGCACGAATTTGAAGATAATGCCAATGACCAGCCCGGTCACAACTCGCATACCGGTGGTCGCCTCACGCAAGGGACCAAAAACAAATGATATGGCAACAAACACCAGCCCAACAGTGGCAAACGGTTGAAGCACCTTTCTCCAGAAGCCAAGTTCAAACTTACTGCTGTTGAGGCCTTCGCCCCTCAGGTAGTCAATCTTGTAGCCAAGTTCCCGGATAGACATTCTGTCAGGCTGGACCAGTATTTCGCTGCTCAGTATTTCCGGCGTCAGGTTTGTATGCCATTGCAGGCTGGTTATTTTTTCACTTACGCTATTGTCGCCATTGATTTCGGTGACGATGACTTTTTCAAGCAACCAGTAGTCGTCTTCACCATCCATGTCATGGAACACTGCGCGCTCGGCAAACATGGTTTTAGCCAGTTCCCGATGCTTCCCATCGCGAAAATAGAAATGGCTGATGCCCTCGAGTAGGCCACTCTGACCAACCTCGTCAAAGTGCATGTAGATGTTTCCTTCCCGGTACCAGAAACCAAACTCAGGCGTAATCTCATTTTCATCAGACATTGCCCGCGTACGGTCATTTCTGGCAATCCGTTCAAAATCCGGCAGGATGTATTCACCTACAAAAAGACCCAGCCCGACCAGAACCAGTGCCGGCTTGATAGCCCCCCATGAAATTGCCCAGGTTGACACTCCTGCCGAGCGCATAACGGTCAATTCGCTGCTGTTGGCCAGTAGTCCGAGACCCGCAATACAACCAATCAAGGCAGAGAATGGAATAGCCCCATGAAACATCCGGGGCAGGCTGTAGAGGACAAACTGGCCGACATTAACCAGCTTGTAGTTATTGCTGACATCCTCCATCTGCTCAATGAAAGTGAAAATAGCGAGCATCCCGACAATACCAAAGACGGCGATTGACATGGTCACCCCCACGGTCCTTGCAAGGTATAGGTCAAGTTGTTTCACGGCGTGGAACGAATCCTGTCAACGAAGCGGGTGAACAACGAGATGAACCATTCCATTCGAAAGATTCCGTAGGTAATAAGAATGAAAATGCCATGCACCCACCACATACCCACTTCTATCGGCATGTTCTTGGAGGCAAGGCTCGATCGAGCACTGCTGAGGCTTATGATGTAGAGAAAACAGATAATCATCCCGGGAACCAGGCGAGTAAATCTTCCCTGCCTCGGGTTCACCCTGCTAAGAGGTATTGCCATCAGGGCGATCACCGGGATCATAAGAATTATCGAAATACGCCACTGTAATTCGGCTATGTCCCTAATGTCTTTGCTGCCCACCAGTTCCACCAGCTTCTTTGCCCGCCGGCGCCGCTCTCGTTTTTCCGCAACTTCCTTGGCAATCAGCTGCCCATACTCCTCATATTCGATGATCTGATAATTTTTCTGGCCCGGCTGACCGCTGTATCGATAGCCGTCGTTCAACACGAGGAAGCGACTGCCAGTTGCGTCGACCTGGGTTCTTCCGGTTTCAGATACAACCGTATTCACATTTTTTGGGCCAAAGAAGTTCGTCTCCCTATATTCATTAATAAAGACTCTCGACAGTTCACCTTCAGCGGTGAAGTCCTCCGCATAAGTAACGCGCTTGCCCGAGCGCAGCGTCTGAAATCTACCCGGCGCCAATGTGTCGAATTCCGTCAGATTTCTTTGCCCCGTAAAGAGTAGCTCTACCTCTCTCTCACCAAGGGGTTTCAACCAGAGGGTCACTAGAGCCGTCAGAAAGGCGACAATCAAGCTCAAGATTAAGGTGACGCCGATCAGACGGGCGGGGCTCATGCCGCAGGATTCCAGCACGACCATCTCACTGTCGGCGTGGAATCGTCCATAGGTGAGCATGACGGAAAGATAGAAGCCAATAGGCACAATCAGTTCCAGAAACCCTGGCAGCCTGTAGGCCATCAACAGAAACAGGACATTCTTACTGAGCAGGCCGTTAGCCGCATCGGTCAGATAACCACTGAACCGCCAACCCATGGATATCGCCAGCACGATACAAGTTACCGCCAACATCGAGACGAATACTTCCCGGGCAAAATATCTAAACAGGATCAAACTATTCTAGCCTGCGTATTTCATTGTATGATTTACCTGATTCAGCCAATTTGTTTAACTTGATTTCGTTTTTGATGAAATTGTGGCACTTTTCTGTACTCAGCTAGCCAGCAGATAGTGCAGGCTACCACACTCATAAGATTATAGGAGTTCACATGGAATATGGCACCAGAGCCGGCAATCCCAGCAAAACCAGGACACAATGTATCGTTGTAGGCGTATACGAAGACAACCAGCTGTCGCCCACGGCGAAACTACTGGACAAGGCCAGCAAAGGACATATCCGGAAAGTTTTGCGCCGCAGTGATATCCAGGGTAAGCAAAGCCAGACCCTGCTGCTCCATGACGTTCCTAATGTTAATTCACCAAGAGTCCTACTGGTAGGGCTGGGCAATGCAGAGACCATAGATGCCCACCGGTTCGCGTCGGTGACGATGGCTGCCATTACACGGATAAAGAAAACCTCAGCCAAAAACACCCTGTGCTGCCTGCTGGACGCTGAGGTGAATGAAAAAGACCTCGCCTGGAAAACAGCCTGCATGGTTGAACGGTTTGATGCTGGCCTGTACAGCTATACGGAAATGAAAGGTAAACCACCGGAATCTCCACCTACCATCGAGTCTATTGACTTCCAGCTAGCTGACAAAGCAGACCGGGATGAGGTTTCGGCTTCAATTGCCCAGGCTAAGGCGCTAACGCTCGGTATTGCCGCCGCCAAGGATGTTGCCAATACGCCGGCCAACATCTGTACACCAACCTACCTCGCAACCGAAGCCAGCCAACTCGAAAAAGATTACACCTCGATCACAACCACAATCCTTGAAGAAAAGGATATGGAAAAACTTGGCATGGGGGCCTTTCTTTCAGTAACCCGCGGCAGCGACGAGCCCGCCAAACTAATCGTCATACAACACAAGGGGGCAAAACCAAGGGACAAACCCCATGTTATCGTTGGCAAAGGCGTCACCTTCGATAGCGGTGGCATCAGCCTGAAGCCCGGCGCCACCATGTACGAGATGATATACGACATGTGCGGTGCGGCAAGCGTGCTGGGAACCATGAAAGCCATAGCTGAACAACAGCTGCCTATGAATGTGGTTGGCGTGATTGCCGCGGCAGAAAATATGCCTTCCGGGAAAGCTTCTCGGCCCGGTGATATTGTAAAGACCATGTCCGGCCAGACGATAGAAATTCTCAATACAGATGCTGAAGGTCGACTGCTGCTATGTGACGCGCTTACCTACGTCGAGAAATTCAACCCTGTGACCGTTATCGATATCGCCACCCTCACCGGTGCATGCCTGATCGCTCTTGGTACCCATGCAACAGGCCTCTTCTCCAACGCTGACGAAGTAGCCGACAATTTGATTGAGGCCGGCAACAACACACTGGACCGCGTCTGGAGAATGCCGATCTGGGAGGAATATCAGACCCAGATCAAGAGTGCCTTTGCGGACATGCAGAATGTAGGGGGTAGGGATGCAGGCAGTATTACCGCCGCCTGTTTCCTGGCCCGATACACCAAGAAATATCGTTGGGCACATCTTGATATCGCTGGCACCGCCTTCAAGTGGGCTGGGCAAAACAAGGGTGCAACGGGTCGTCCGGTTACCTTGCTGACTCAATACCTTAACGATCGTGCAAACGAGACTTAATGACCAGAGTAGACTTTTATCAGATAGACTCGAAGGAGGCGCCACTGCTTTTTGCCTGCCGTCTCATCGAAAAGGTTTATCGGAAGGGGTACAAGATCTACATACATACTATGTCAGAGGCACAATCCGCGGAACTCGACGATCTGCTCTGGTCATTTCGAGATGACCGATTCATACCGCACGCGCTCGAGAGTACCGCCGACGATGCACCCATCAAGATAGGGCACAATGTGGAACCAGATGAACACCAGGAGGTGCTTATTAATCTCTCCAGGGAAGTCCCTGACTTCTTCAGCCGTTTTGATCGTGTCGCTGAAATTGTGTCACTGGGAGAAGAAGGCCGCCACTCAGCCAGACAGAACTACCGCTTTTACAGGGATCGGGGGTACAGTTTGCAATACCACGAAATAAAGCAAGCAGCGAATCAGCAAAATGTCTGACGACAAAAAAAATCCACAGGAGACCCCCCAAGGGAAAATTTCCCAGGTTCCCCTGCTGAATGAAATGGTGTTCAATTCAGAGCTCCCGCTCAAGCCCCCACCAAAGCCCACCAAAAAGCGCCTGAAAAGACCATTAACAGATCATGGACCGGACTATGACCCGGAAACACTTGATCTCTTCGACGAGCTGCCACCTCAACTGGAAGAGCCTCGCGCTGATTCTTCAAAGGTTATCGATGGCCTGGTGGAAGAATACTCCGAGGAAATAAGCCGGTGCCTTCGTGAAGAACTCACTGAGCAGCTTGGCTCAATTCTCGATGAGCTGACCCAGCCGGCAAAAGATGACCTTGAAGACAGCTCTGAAGACGACCCAGAAGAGAAGGACGCTTAACACGGGGACAAACCCGGTCGTCAGTGTATAATCGCGCTCTTTCGTCGCACCATCAGCAAACAATGAAGAAGTATCAACCACAGGAATTCGAGCAGACCTGGTACAGGAAGTGGGAAGAAGCAGGCTACTTTACTCCATCTGGAAGTGGTACACCTTTTTCCATTGCCATCCCGCCGCCTAACGTTACCGGTACATTACACATGGGGCATGCTTTCCAGCATAGCCTGGTGGACTCCCTGATCCGCTATCGCCGAATGAAGGGCGATCAAACCCTCTGGCAGATGGGAACCGATCACGCGGGCATTGCAACACAACTTATCATCACTGAGCAGCTGGCCGCTGAAGGCATCAGGTGCATCGACCTGGGACGCGACAAGTTCATGGAACGCGCCTGGGCCTGGAAGGAAGAATCAGGCGGCACCATTTCGAGCCAGCTACGCCGGCTGGGTGCTTCGCTGAACTGGGAAACGGAACGTTTCACCCTGGATGAAGGACTAACACGCGCGGTTCTGGAAGTATTCGTGCGCCTTCATGAGGAAGGACTGATCTATCGTGGAAAACGGCTGGTCAACTGGGACCCTCAGCTGAAAACCTCAATCTCTGACCTGGAAGTGGAATCAACGGAAGAGAAGGGGCACCTCTGGCATTTCCGCTACCCCCTCACGGATGAGAGCGGCGAATATCTGGTGGTTGCGACAACCCGTCCTGAAACGATGTTGGGTGACTCTGCTGTTGCTGTACACCCCGATGATGAGCGCTATACGAAACTCGTAGGCAAGGAAGTTGCGCTGCCACTGACCGAGAGAACGATTCCCATTATTGCAGACCACTACGTCGACAGGGATTTCGGAACCGGTTGCGTAAAAATTACTCCTGCCCATGACTTCAACGACTATGAGGTTGGCAACCGTCACGACCTGGCTCAAATAAATATTTTCAACGATGATGCGACGCTGGCCAAAAATGTGCCTGAAAAATACCAGGGCCTGGATCGCTTTGAGGCGCGCAAACAGGTGGTTGCCGACCTTGAAGCACTTGGGCTGGTCAAGAAAATTGAAGACCACATGATGGCAGTTCCCAGGGGTGAACGGTCTGGCACGATCATAGAACCCTTCCTCAGTGACCAGTGGTTCGTCAACATCAAGCCACTGGCAGAGCCTGCCATCAAGGCAGTGGAAGACGGTGATATCGTTTTCATTCCCAAGCAGGCGGAGAACATCTATTTTGCCTGGATGCGGGATCTCCAGGACTGGTGTATCAGTCGACAGCAGTGGTGGGGACACAGGATACCGGCCTGGTATGACGGCGAAGGGAACATTTATGTTGCCAGGAACGAAAAAGAAGCACGCGAAAAGCACAATCTGCCTGACGATCTAGCACTCGCCCAGGATGACGATGTCCTGGACACCTGGTTCTCATCGGCACTCTGGACCTTCTCCACCCTGGGCTGGCCGGATAATACCCATGAGCTGGAAACCTTTCACTCGACCGACATCATGGTTACGGGTCACGACATCATCAGTATCTGGGTTTCCAAAATGATAATGATGACACTGAAATTCATTGGAGAGGTGCCCTTCAGAAAGGTATATATCCACGGTCTGATTACTGATGCAGCCGGCCAAAAAATGTCCAAGTCCAAGGGCAATGGCCTGGACCCGATGGATATTATTGATGGCATCACTATTGACGATCTGGTGGAAAAAAGAACAGACAACCTTATGCAACCACGCATGGCAACCCGAATTGAGAAGGACACCAGGAAAGAATTTCCCGATGGGATCATGGCCTACGGTACAGACCCATTGCGCTTCACCTTCTACTCAATCGCATCAAGCGCTCGCTCCATCCGTTTTGACATGAAACGGGTGGAAGGCTACCGCAACTTCTGCAACAAGTTATGGAATGCGGCGAACTTCGTTTTTCTCAATACCGAATCACTTGATAGCGACAGCAAAAGAACGCTGACAATTGCTGACCGCTGGATCATAGCCGAATTCCAAAAAACCTCGGCCGCCGTTAACCTCGCCATGGAGA
Source organism: Gammaproteobacteria bacterium (assembly GCA_002725995.1). Classification (GTDB taxonomy): domain Bacteria; phylum Pseudomonadota; class Gammaproteobacteria; order Pseudomonadales; family Azotimanducaceae. Next base: position 10,086 of record PBRQ01000080.1, on the reverse strand, counting down.
CCTACCGCTTCGACCTGGCTGCGAAAGCACTCTATGAATTTATCTGGGCCGAGTTCTGCGACTGGTACCTGGAGCTAAGTAAACCTGTATTGAACTCAGAGCAGGCTACTGCGGAAGAGAAAAGAGGAGCAGAGTATACCCTGCTGACTATCCTGGAGGGAACCCTGCGCCTCGCCCACCCATTTCTTCCCTTTACGACGGAGGAGATCTGGCAGCATATCCCTGAAGCTATTCGCGGTTCAGCTGACACCGTCATGCTGCAGCCATATCCGGAAGCTGAGGACGCGCTCGTTGACGAAGAAGCGATCGCTGACATGACCTGGATTAAGGAGGTCGTCACCGGCATTCGGAATATTCGCGGTGAGATGGATATTTCATTGTCGAAACCGATCCCAGTACTTTTCCACAATGGCGATGAGAGGGATAAACGGCTCCTCGATAGCTATCGCTCCTTACTCGAGTTTCTGATCAAGCCAGAGGAGCTCACTATGCTGGCTAACGATACTGCTCTGCCGGTATCGGCCACTCACCTGGTTGGCGAGATGCAGATGCTGGTTCCAATGAGCGGTTTAATCGACAAGGCTGCAGAAATTGTACGCCTGCAAAAGGAAATTGAAAGATTAACAAAGGAGCAGAAGCGTGCAGACGGCAAGATTAATAACCCTGACTTTATCAAAAAGGCTCCACCTGAAGTAGTCCAGAAGGAAAGAGACAAGCTGGCAGATATATCTTCTGCAATAACAAAATTACAACTTCAAAAATCCAACATAGAAAACCTCTAAAAAGGCAGCAAAAAAGTCTTGCACACTATTTCAAGATTATGCCTTAATGCGAAGTATGCTGCCGGCGTTAATAGATCGCGACAGGTGCTTTACCCAGGTGAGGCGCAGGAAGCCAGTGTGGTAGCGGTGAGAAGAGCTGCACAATAATAAAGAGGTATTGGCCATGTCTGAGAGACAGTCAGGAACCGTAAAATGGTTCAACGACGCCAAAGGGTTCGGTTTTATCGAAAGGGAAGAGGGTGAGGATGTATTTGTCCATTTTCGCTCAATTCGCGGTGAGGGCTACCGCACGCTGAAGCAGGGTGCACGCGTTGAGTTCGATATTTCCGAAACTGACAAAGGCTTTCAGGCGGAAGATGTTGCAGAGATCTAACAGGCTCGCAGCTTCCTACCCGTAACAGTGATACCCGCTTGTTAAGAGGCGGGTTTTTTATGTCACCGAAAGAACCACCTTGCCGAGTGTGGCATCGCTGGAGACGAGGTCATGTGCCTCGACCACCTTTTCTATAGGGAAAGTGGCATCAATTATCGGCCTGATTTCCCCCGACTCTATTTTTGGCCACACTTTCTCAAATAGCTGGTTCATGACCTGCGCCTTTTCGCTGGTCGGCCTGGCTCGAAGCGTCGATCCAATTACTCGAATACGTTTCATCATCAACGCCGCCAGATCTATCTCCGCCCTGGCGCCGCCCATCAGCCCAATCAGCACGAGGCGCCCATTCAAAGCCAGCAACTTCAGGTTTTCCTTCAAATATGCGCCTCCAACCGGGTCAAGTACAACGTTAACCCCACCATCTCCCGCGAATTCCTTTGCCTTCTCCAGGAACGAACCCTGGTGTCGATTAAATCCGGCGTCAGCACCAAGCTCAATACAACTGCGTATTTTTTCATCACTTCCAGCGGTTATGAAAGTAGCGGATCCAAAGCTCCGGCAGAGTTGAATTGCAGCCGTTCCAACGCCACTTGCGCCGGCATGGAGGATAACTTTCTCACCTGGTTGAAGGTTAGCTTCCATAAACAAGTTTAACCAGGCCGTAGCAAATACTTCAGGAAGGCTCGCAGCCTCGACAAAAGACAAGCCGTCAGGAATGGGAAGAACACTACCTTCATGGGCCGAAGCGAACTGCGCATAACCTCCGCCGGCAAGCAGAGCACATACCCTGTCGCCCACGTTAAGCCTGCTGCAATTTTCACCCACGGCAACAACTTCACCGGCACACTCAAGCCCTAAAATCGGGCTCGCTCCCGGCGGTGGCGGGTATACGCCCTGCCTCTGCATCAGGTCCGCCCTGTTGATGGCAGTTGCGTGCACCTTGATAAGCACCTCATCGGCATTCGCTACTGCTGTTTCAAAATCCTGCCATTGAGGCCTATTGTCTTCATCAATTACGACTGCTTTCATATCCGTCCCCTCGCTGGCCAGTTCTCATGTACCAGCTATCCAGCGCTTACATGCGCTCATGTGCTTAGTAGTGTGGTGGTGGTGGTTCCGGTTCGTCTGGTATGGACTTCTCAACCATTCTTACCTGTTCAACCAGCAGCCCCATCTTGTGCTGCATTTCCAGGAACTGCTTCTGCTGACTACCCAAGGCATCATCAAGCTTCTGGATCAGATCCTCCAGGAATGCCAGTTTTGTTTCCAGGTCTTCTAGCCGTTTTTCAGTCATGGCATTCGTCCAAAAATTCTGATTCACTTCGCTGCAACAGCTGCCGCGGTTCGTATTTTGTTACCACAAAATACGAACTAATACCTCAGCCTTACCTTTAGGCCCTTGTCATGGAGCCACTTTTTAAGCCCACTCACCGTGTATTCACCAAAATGAACCATGGAAGCAATCAGCGCAGCATCTGCCTTGCCTTCCGTCAATACTTCATACAGGTGCTCAGGTTTACCGGCACCACCCGAAGCGATCACTGGAATCGAGACTGCCTCTGCAATCATCCTGGTCAGCTTAATTTCGTATCCTTCCCGGGTACCATCTGCATCAATTGAGTTAACGACCAGTTCACCGGCACCCAGATCTTCTCCCTTGAGCGCCCACTCCAGCGCATCAATCCCCATTGGGGTACGACCGCCATTGATGACAATTTCATAGCCACTGGGAAATTCCGGGCTCATTTCTACCTTCAGGATATCCATGGAAAGCACCGTATTCTGGGTACCTATCGAGTGTGCACACTCAGCGATGAGCTCTGGTCTCTTAACGGCTGCGGAATTCACGTTAATCTTTTCAGCGCCCGCCCACAGCAAGCGATTCGCATCATCAACCGTTCGGATTCCGCCGCCGACAGACAATGGAATAAAAACCTTCTCTGCAACCCGGCTAACCACGTCGAGCATGATATTTCTCTCTTCACTTGAGGCGGTGATGTCATAAAAAACCAACTCATCAAGGCCATCATCATAATATTCCTTTGCCTTACTTACGGGGTCACCAATATCTTTCGTATCAACGAAGCGTACGCTTTTAGCAAGCTTGCCGTCGCGCACATCGAGACAGGCAATGATGCGTTTGCTTAACATGATCCACCCTGCCAATCAGCAAATTCGGCTAGCAACCTTAGACCCAGTTCCCCACTTTTTTCCAGATGAAACTGGGTAGCAAACAGATTGTCACTGGCGATGATGCTGGCGAACTGCTTTTCGCCGTATTCTGTCACCCCATAGATACTGCTAGACTCTTTCAGGTTCGCAAAATAGCTGTGAACAAAATAGAACTCATCACCAGATCTGACATCCTTTAACAATGGGTGAGACTGCACCATTTCAACTTCATTCCAGCCTATATGAGGCACCTTAATTGATCCGTCAGTAAAATCGAATCGCTCACAGGCGCCTTCCATAAGACCTAAACAGTCTCGGCTCCCCTCCTCTGTATATTCGAGAATGATTTGCAAGCCAAGGCAAATACCCAGCAGGGGTCTGCCGCTCCGATAGAAGTCTTTCAGTGCTTCGTCGAGCCCTCGAGTTTTCAGCGTGTCCACAGCGCTCTCGGCAGAGCCAACGCCGGGGAATATGACCTTATCGGATTTGAGCAGAGCTTCCGGATCTGCAGTGATTTGCGCATCGATACCAACATGCTGGCACGCCCTCTGGACGCTCCTCACGTTTCCCGCATCATAGTCGACAATATGTACCATTTACTCTGGGTCCATTTTGAGAGCGCGCATTATAGGTGATTAGCCTGGCGAACGCCCAATTAGCTGAATTCATCAGTAATCAAAGCATTCGCTGTTAAGGCCCATCAGTTATCTGTATCATTGTCGTACTACAGCTATGAGGTGCAGTGTGAAACTCAATATCGACACCACGTCTTCAATACCCGTATTTCAGCAAATCATCGATGCGATCCATTTCGCAATTAACACAGGTGAATTAGCGAATGGGCACAAGCTGCCCAGTATTCGCAAACTTGCCAGCGAGAACACAATCGCTACCAATACCGTTGCCAAGGCACTGCGGCAACTGGAATTTCGCGACCTGGTGAGGGCAGTGGACAGGTCTGGATACGTTGTTACCGCCAGTGATGGTGGCCGCTACCAGGGACGTGGCGTCAGTACAGACAAGTCCGAGGTCCATCACGTAGTCGACGGCATGGATGCAGGAGCGATACCGGGTGCATTTTGCAAGATAACCGAGGATTACCTTGGAGGTGATCCTGAAAAATGCAATATCATCCATGCGGACGGCAGCGGTACCAAGTCAATAATCGCCTACCTGCAATACAAAGAATCAGGCGACCCTACCGTTTTTCATGGTATTGCCCAGGATAGTATCGTCATGAACCTGGACGATTTACTTTGCATCGGCGTCAACGGGCGTATCCTCATTTCCAACACCATCAACAGGAACGCCCTCAACTGTCCCGGAGAAGTAATCGCGGCTCTCATTGAGGGGAGTGAATCCTTCATGGCTCAGCTCAGGGATTACGGCGTAAATATTCATTCCGGCGGTGGGGAAACGGCAGATGTAGGTGACCTGACCGGATCCGTGGTAGTTGATTCCTGTGCGGTCACCGTCATGAAAAAGAACGATGTAATACGCAACGAAATCACCCCGGACCTAGCCATAGTGGGACTTGCATCGACTGGGCAGGCCAACTATGAAACAAAGAAAAACAGTGGCATCGGCAGCAATGGACTAACCAGCGCCCGCCATGACTTATTGTCTGGCTACTATGCAACAAAGTATCCGGAGACCTACGACAGCAACATCGATAGCAACCTTATCTACTGCGGCCCATACAAACTTGAAGATGATCTTCCCGACGCCAGTTTTAGTGTGGGTGAAGCCCTGCTCAGCCCCACCCGCAGCTATGCTCCAGTTATCTACAGACTGCTCCAGGAAATGCCCCAGGAGGTCAGGGGACTGATTCATTGCTCCGGCGGTGCACAAACAAAATGTCTGAAGTTTGGTCGAAATGTCCACTTTGTTAAACATGACCTATTTCAAGCGCCGGCAGTTTTTTCAGCCATTCAATCAGCGTCGGGAACCAACTGGGATGAGATGTATCGGGTTTTCAATATGGGCCACCGTATGGAAGTCTATGTACCAGGCCCAAGCGTCAGCACGGTCATTGATATCGCAGCCGGGTTTGGTATCGCTGCCAAGCAGGTTGGTTTCACTGAGGCCGCAGATAGCAACCATCTGACATTGACGGATGACAGCGGGAACACCTTTCACTATAGCTAGCCTTCAAAATTGATCTACCCATATTGGCAGTAGTAAAGGTGCGCTTTCAGTATTATCCTAAACACTTCTATTTTTCACCGAACTGGTATCAGTATGTTGGGAGAACCAGATCTAGAAGTATGCCTCAAGATTCTATTTGATAAAGAAGGCTCTGACCTCTACTACAGTACCGGCGCGCCCCCCAGCGCCAAATTCTACGGCACCCTGAATAAGCTCTCCGAAAGGCCCATGGAACCCGGTGAAACAATGGAAATTGCCAAGGCCATTATGACTGAAGCTCAAACGACCGAGTTTCTGGAAACCCAGGAAATGAACCTCGCTATATCAAGAGAGGGCCTGGGCCGATTCCGGGTCAATATTTTCCAGCAGATGAATGAGACCTCCCTGGTTATTCGCCGACTGGGTGATTCCCTACCCCAGGTCAAAGATCTTGGGTTACCACCGGTACTGCCGAAACTTATCATGTCCAAGTTGGGGCTGATCCTGTTCGTCGGCGGTACCGGTTCAGGTAAATCCACTTCGATGGCGGCTCTTATCGACTTTCGAAATATCAAGTCTACGGGTCATATTATTACCATTGAGGACCCGGTGGAATTCAGGCATCCCCACAAGGGAAATATCATCAACCAGCGTGAAGTAGGAACCGATACGCATTCCTTCCATGATGCGCTGGCAAATACACTGCGGCAGGCACCGGACGTCATCCTTATCGGTGAGATTCGACACATGGAAACAATGGAGCACGCGCTTGCATTCGCTGAAACAGGACACCTTTGTCTGTCTACCCTGCACGCCAACAATGCAAACCAGGCACTGTCGAGAATCATCAACTTCTTCCCCGAAGAACGTCACATACAGCTACTTCAGGATCTGTCCATTAATATGCGCGGCATCATCTCGCAAAGATTGATTCCAACGGTGGATGGAAAACGTGCCGCCGCCATCGAAATATTATTGGGTACTCCACGAGCGGCTGGCCTGATCGCCCAAGGCGCGGTAGGCGACCTTAAGGAACTGATGGAGAAATCCGGTGAGCAGGGTATGCAGACCTTCGATATGGCGCTGTTCAAACTGTTCAAACAGGGCAAGATTACTCTCGAAGAGGCCCTGAAGAACGCCGACTCCAAGAATAACCTACGTCTGCGAATCACCCTCGACAAGAAAAACCCCGGGGGCGAAGGCGAAGCAGAAAGCGAAGAAAAAGCGGCACCAAAGGCCAAGGAAAAAGCTGCAGCCAAACCTGAAGCAAAACCTGAAGTGGTAGAAGAGCCAAAAGAAGATGATGGCGGTGGAAGCTTACAGGGTCTGTCACTTGTCTCAATGGATGACGATGAAGAAGAAGGCTCTATTTTTTGAGTTTCGCTGCGAGGGACTGATAGAAATTTGCAACCACTGGCAAGGCGTAGGTTGATTTTCGGGCAACGAACCTGACGGGCCGAGTTAAGCCCTTGTCACCCAGGTTAATCAAGCACGCCTCCGGTACTTTCAAGGTTCTGGCCACACCAATGGGTACCATGCCATGGCCAAATCCCGCTATCGCCATCTGCGCTACGCTGAAGAACGACTCCAGCGAAACCTCACGATGTATCCTGAGCCGCTGCGCCTCATTCTTAAAGGACCGCCAGGCACCTGAATAATCTTCGATAGTAATCACTCCCAAATGACCTTTCCTCGGAAACGTCATTTGGGCGCAGCCAGATGGGATGATAACCATTGGCTCCTGCGTCAGTACTTCCGATTGAAGGTCCGTATCCAGATCATCAGAACCGGTACAGACGCCGATCATAAATTCACCCGAGCGAATCCTATCAAGTACTACCGGCGTCCTGTGAGTATGAAATACAAATATCACATCCGGCATCTCCAGTTTGCAGTTGAAAAATACCTCTGGTCCCCAGGAAGACAAAATGGCATCAGAAACACCTATGACCAGTTCACCACTACCACTGGCAGCATCATCAATGAACATGTCGCGGAGCTCCGACAATATCGGTGCCACCCGGTCTACAAGTTTTTGTCCATGTCGGGTCAGTTCAACCCGACGGCCCTTTTTCTGCACAAGCTTTCTATCATAGTATTTCTCCAACGCCGCTATCCGCTTACTGACGGCAGACTGTGAGATACGCAGTTCGGTACTCGCTTCCATCATGGTGCCCGTTCTTGAAAGAGCGAGCAGGGTCTCAAGGTTCTCAATCATCGTGCTTGGCAAGCCTCTTTATTCTTACATTTGCAGACAATACTGAATGCAAACCTATTCCAGCAAGAGAAGTATTCTATTCCAACTATTCTCTTTTCTCATCCATTGATATTGTAGACAATTGCCCGACCTGAGCAATGGACTCACCATGACCTATATCATTCTAATCGTCGCTACGCTCGTGACCAGTTTGGTATCGGGAGTGCTGAGCATGGCAGGCGGAATGATCCTGATGGGCGTATTCGGGTTCTTACTGTCTGTACCCGCTGCGATGGTATTGCACAGCATAGCACAGGCCTTCTCCAATGGTTCGCGCGTGTGGCTGCATCGCCCGTCATATTCGCTGGACTGTGCTTGCGCCTTACACCCTGGGCGCACTCCTGGTGCTGGCCAGCTTTTCTGTAACTGAATTCGTACCCGATATCGGGCTGGTTTTTATCCTTATCGGATCATTTCCCCTAATTGCCCTGGTACTACCCACTTCAATTAGTCTCGATATGCAAAAGGGGCACGTAGCTTTTCTATCCGGCCTCCTAGTCACTACGGCGCAAATGCTGGCCGGTGCCTCAGGGCCGGTGCTGGACATTTTTTATGTCAAGAGCAGCCTGACTCGTCACGAAATTCTGGGCACTAAAGCTGTAACTCAAACACTCGGGCATATCATCAAGCTTGTTTACTATTCTTTTCTGTTGGGAGTCGTCAGTGAGGAGCTACCGGTCTGGGTATTTCCCTGCATCATCATCGCCGCGCTCGCAGGCAACTGGATGGGCAAACAACTGGTCGAAAGAATTTCCGATGGTCAGTTCAAAACCGTCGGCAGATACATAATCGTCATAATTGGCTTCATTTACGTAGGGAAAGGCGTTTACGAACTTATATAACCGAACCACTGGAGGGGCCGATAACAGGAAGGGAAGCAGCTATACCGCAGCCTCTTCATCCGCCAGGGGGCATATTACAAACAACAGATCACCTTCGTTAACCTGCTGTCCTGAAGTCAGGTTAATACGCGTGATTCTGTATTTCTTCGAAGAAGAATAGACTTCACCGACACTGGACGAAAAGCTATTCAGATTGACCGGCGTAAACATCTTCATCGCTTCGAGCTGGCACAAAACATCATCAGTGGTAATGACGTCCCCAGCATTGACATATTCCGGCTCGGACGGTGATGGCGTTCGGTAGAAAACACCCGTAGAAGGCGACAGCACCTTAAGTTCATCACTGCCTTCAATTTCCAGCATTTCAAGATCCAGCCCGGCGCCAGAAGAACCAGATGCTTCTTCTATTTCTGCGATTAGTTCAGCCGCATCTATTCGTGTTAGAAAATCTGGAAGATAGGTTGTGTCGTAGTCCCCCTTAAGAAAGATCTCATCCTTCAGAATTCTCTTAATCAGACTGATGTTGGTACATATCCCATGGATCTTTACCTTTTCAAGATATTCGTACATCTTGTTGATGGCATCCTTTCGACTGCTGCCACGGCAGATTACCTGCACAATCAGGCTGTCATAAAAAGGTGATACAACCTTCCCTTCTCCGGCAAAGGAAATCAGTGCAAACTGATCCTCCTCAGGCAACTCGCATTCGGTTATTTCTCCCGGTGTGGGGGTGAAGGAAACCTCACCCCCGGCATTCAAAACTGCCTTTTCTGCATTAATACGCACTTCCAGTGCATACCCTTTTTCAGCAAACTTCAGGTCCTCAATGGATTCACCTGAGGCAATGCGAAACTGTTGTTCAACTATATCAACGCCGGTAACCATCTCCGTAACCGGGTGCTCTACCTGCAACCTGGTATTCATCTCCATGAAATAGATCGCGTCGCTAGGCAGGTCATAGATAAACTCAACCGTGCCCGCACCGGTGTAGTCCACCGCATCAGCAATTTTAGCCGCATAAAGCAGCACGCTGTCCCGCAGCTTCTTCGGCAACATGGTCGAACCTGATTCTTCCATGAGTTTCTGGTTGTCTCGCTGCACACTGCAGTCGCGTATACCCAGAACGTGAGTACTGCCATGCGTATCGCGCAGAATTTGAGCTTCGATATGACGCAGGGAAGTTACATATTTCTCTATATAGAGGTCCCCGTTACCAAAGGCACTCTTGGCTTCCCGGGTAACCTGGTGGTACAGCCGATGAATAAGTTCAGGGCGCTCGACAAGCTGAATACCCTTGCCGCCGCCACCATGCACTGCCTTCAGCAGGACGGGATAGCCAACCTGCTCGGCAATTTCTGCGGCCTTTTCATCCGTGTCTACAATACCGTGGCTTCCCGGAACCACTGGCACATCATTGCTCATGGTCGTACTGATGGCATTTGACTTGTTGCCCATGGTTTCCATGCTGGATACGGTTGGGCCAATAAAGTTGATGCCATGCTGCCTGACCAGATTGGCAAAGTTTGGATCTTC